>NZ_CP150302.1:0-647430 GCF_038051945.1 Paenibacillus sp. FSL H3-0469 | reverse complement strand
AGAACCGGTGCAGCTCTGTCTTTGAGCTGTTCTCCTGTGTACATGCTGGCCGTGAACATCATTTCCATGGCGAGGTTTTTGCCCAGCTTGTCCTCCAGGATGAAGGTGGCGCCCATTCCCGGGGTGAAGCCATATTTGGCAAAAGCAGCAGAATAAACGCTCTCTTCAGCCATCACCACGATATCCGCGTACAATCCGAACAGCATACCGCCTCCGGAAGCATGGCCTTCCATCGCGGAGATTACCGGAATAGGGCATTCCAGCATCCCCCTATAGAGGATCGGGGCGTCCGTGAAGCTCAGCATCGAGTCGGAAATATCCAACAGCTGCTCCTGGGTGCCGCCCATGGAGAAGATCCGCTCATCCCCGGCAACGACAATTGCCTTGATCTGTTCGTCCTGCTGTGCAAGGTTGAAGCAATGGGTTAGTCCCTGTATGACCTCATGGGTGAATGTGTTGTTATGTCTGATATCCTGCATGCGGATCAATGCTACGCCGCCTTCCAGCCGTTCAAGCACAACTTCGTCTCCGGTATACGCCGTCCCGGCTGCAATGGGCACTGCGGGTTCCGAAGCCTGTGCCGTTTTTACAGGCTCTTGTGTACTTGTCGTTGGATGTAATGAATTCGCAGCCTCTATCCAATAGCTTTTGCGGGCAAAAGGGTAATGCGGCAGCGATACAAGCTCAGGTGTTGAATTCCCGTACAGCGCCCGCCAGTCTATCGCAGCGCCTTGCGCCCAGGCCCGGGCCAGGCTTCCGGCTTCATGCAGCTTGTATGCCGGGACCTCCGGTAATGATTGGCCATGTACCTGTGAAGCGAAGCACTGGCCAGAAGCCCGCTCATCCAAGTAATCCGTAAGCAAAGCTAGAAGCTCGTTTCGAGTGCTGTATACGATGGCTACCCGGTGCTTCATAGGTTCTCTGGCAACCTGAAGGGTATAGCTTAGCCCCATTAGAGATAGCTCGTGTACAGCACCAGTCTTCGCTTCATCGCCAGCCCCGCGTAATTCCGTACTTGCTCTTCCGGGTATAAGCCGATTGCCCAGCTCCAGCAGCGTCAAGTCACCGCTAACAGCGATAGCATCAGCCGCAAGGCCGAATTCTGCCGCGAGCATCTCCTTTAACCGGATCGTTTCGACAGGACCAAGGCCCAGCTCAGAGAGGGTGTGATCCTCCGTAATCCCGGTAATCTTAAGATCCAGCATCTGAGCCATCTGCTGCTTCAGATATGAGAGCACTTCCTTCATATGGCCCCAGTCCTCAGCCTGCTCATGTCCGATGAAGTCCCTCATCCGCCGGACATAGGCTTGCAGCCGCTCAGGAGTCTGGGCGGACAACACAAAGACATAAGGTCCGTGTGTATCCGTCTCTTCCTGTTCCTGATTGCTGTCCTCTAGACTGCCTGTATATTGCTCCAGAATGACATGAGCGTTGGAACCGCCTGCACCGAAGGCACTGATGCCAGCGCGTCTAGGGTATACGGTTGTCCGTTCCTGGCCCCTACGTGTGACAGGTAACCATGTCTCAAGCTTCCGCTGAATATAGAAGCCCGAATCCTCAAGCCGCAGATGCGGGTTAAGGGGCTCCGAATGTAATGAAGGTACGAGCTGCCCATGCTGCATCTGAAGGATGACCTTCGCGATGGCTGATATTCCGGCTGCCGCTTCAGCATGGCCGATATTGGATTTGACCGAGCCTATGGCACAGCTGAAGCCAGCATTCCTATAGGGGGCAAAAGCATTCATTAGCGCCTGCATCTCAACAGGATCACCAAGTGGGGTACCTGTCCCGTGTGCTTCAATATAATTGATCGTGCCTGCATCCACACCGCTTCTGGTGATCGCTTCCGTTACCGCTTCTTCCTGTGCACGCTGATTAGGTACGGTGAATCCGCTGGCTTCGCCGCCATGGTTGATGGCGCTGCCTTTGATGATTGCATAAATGCGGTCATGATCCCGCTCTGCCTGCCGCAGCGGCTTAATCAGGATGGCCCCCGCCGCCTCTGCCGGTACATACCCATCCCCGCCTTCACCGAAGCTGCGGCATCTGCCGTCTGAAGAAGCGAAGTTGCCCTGGGACAACAGAAGATATTTATCCGGGTGTACGGAGAGGTTAACGCCTCCGACCAGCGCCATGGCACAATCCTGATTCTTCACGCTCTGGCAGGCCAGATGCAGTGCCGTCATGGAGGAAGAGCACATCGTGTCAATGCCCAGAGAAGGTCCGGTCAGTCCAAAATAGTAGGATACCCGGTTAGCAATGGAGGAGATCGTAGAAGTGGAAACCTGCCGGCCGGTATTGTAAAGCTGGTATTGCATCCACATCGCTCCAGTGAATACGCCCACCTTCTTGCCTTTTAGTGCTGAGCGGTTATATCCCCCATCCTCGAATGTCTCCCAGGCCAGCTCCAGGAATATCCGCTCATGCGGGTCCATCAGCGCGGCTTGATAAGGGGCGACATTGAACAGGAGGGAATCGAACTTGTCCACATCGCGCAGGAAGCCGCCCCATCTGGAGCTATCCTTGCCCCAGCTCTCCTGTGCCGTAAGCTGCTGTTCTTCATGGTTCCACCGCTGCGGATCGATCTCAGTTACCGCATCCCGGCCTGACTTGAGCAGCTCCCAATATTCTTCCAGATTGTCCGCCCCCGGGAATCTTCCGCTGATGCCGATAATTGCGAGATCCCCGTCTTCGCTTCCGGCGGCTCTGGACGGGCTCTGGATGAACTCGGGCTGCGGAGCAACCGCAGGCTCACTTGCTGGACTTCCTTCTCTAATCAGGAATTCATCGATTCGGAGTTCTTCCCCCGGAGCCATGAGCAGTACGGCTTCTTCGCGCTGCAAGGCCCACTCCAGCGCCGCGATTGCTGCGGAGGTATCCAACACCGCAATGCCGAATTTATTTTTTAGCGCAAGCTCTGTGTGCTCGCCGCCCTTCATCCCCCCGTCGCGCCAGAGCGGCCAGTTAACAGACAGGGATTTACCGCTCCTCCGTCCCTGCGTTCTCCATATTTCCCTATGCTGCATATAGCCGTCCATGTACAAGTTCGCATACGCATAATCGCTTTGAGCCGGATTGCCCAGGACCCCCGCGACAGAAGAGAACCCGGCGAAGAACGCCAGCGGCTCCTCCTGAAATACTTCATCCAGATTCGCCGTCCCTTCTGTCTTCGCCCGCAGTACGTCAAGGAAATCTGCACTGTCCTTATGAACCAGCAGCGAATCCCGGGTCATTCCCGCACCGTGAAAAATCCCGTCCAGCCTGCCGTACTTCTCCTTCACATAAGCATGCAGCCGCTCCACCGATGACCTGTCGGTTACATCGCAAGCCATATAGTCCAGCTGCGGATGCGCGCCTAACGCAGCCAGGTTTTGTTCCAGCAGCTTCGCTGCTCTGCCGCAGAGGAGAGCTGTCCCGCCTTGCTTCAGAACATACGCCGCCAGCTGCTGTCCAATCCCGCCGGCCCCGCCGGTAATTAAATAAATATGATGTCTGCGGATCGCTGCCGCTTCACCGCCAGCGGTTTGACCGGCCTTGCGGTAAGTCCGGATTCTACGTGTCCCCTGTGTATATTCGATGCTTCGGCCATCTTCCCAGCCCTCATGAAGCTCGTTACGGACAAGGGTATGTAAGTGTTGTGTGTTCTCCGCGTCTAGTCCGATGCATTTATAAGTTACTTTATCTGTCTCCGATTGAAGACAGGCCAGAAATCCTTCCATGGCTGAATCACCCGGATGAGCCGCAGAGCCTGTCCGATTGTACAGATACAATACTTTTACAGCCGATTCTATTCTGCTGCGCAGCAGCTCTCTAAGAATGCAGAACATGGGCATTACCCGCTGCCCGGACGGCTCCGTCAGATCAATCCGGCTCTCCCCGCTGCAGTTCAGGCTGTTGATTAGAACCGTTGGCAACTGTCTTGACGCGGATAATGCATCCGCGAGCTGCTTGTAATCCTGTTCACGGGCCAGATTGATGCGGTACAAGCCCGGCCCTTCTACAGCGAATTCTTCTCCCGGATGTACGAAGGTGTACCGGTTGCCAGCCGCAGCTTCAGTCAGATCCGGCAGCGTATCCCGTTCCCGGCATAAGACCAGCACCTGCTCCTGTTGCCTCGGATATCCCAGCCCTCCCGGATGTCTTAACGGACGTTCTGTCCAAGCTGGGGTATAGGCGTGCACAACCGTACCGGAACGAAAGAACGACTCTGCGTGCTCCCGGAGAATATAGCGGCTCAGCTCATCCAGTGTGGCATATTCGAAGAGCAGCGTCGGATACAATGGGCATCCCAGCCTCTCCTCCAGCCGCTTCACGATGTCCAGCAGATGCTGTGAATTGAGCCCCAGACTATAAAAGCCCTCCTCTGTCTGAAGCCCGGCCTCGTCCCTTCCGGACAAATCGCTTACCAGATGCTTCAGATAAGAGGTAACCGCGTCCTGGCGTGCACGTTCTCCAGCCGGATTCCCCGCCAGGTTCAGCGGCACGCTAGGATTAGTCTGTACCGTATTCGTCCCCGTCCCCGGCTCCGTCTCCGCTGCCGGATCAACCGGATTCAGGAGCTTCCGGGGATTGCGGATCAGCTCCTTGGAGCGGATCTTTTTGAGGCCCCAGCGCTTGAAGCAGGCTATCTCTTCCCCCTGTGCGTTATATACCTCAATATCGAAATACATCAGGTCACGGATGTCGCCATCCGGGTAACCCTCATCCTTAATGTAGACGTAGATCTGCTCCTTCATTGGTTCATACGCATGGAAGGATTCGATGAACATCGGAATGGAGGCTTGAATTCCGCGGGAGAAATCCAGCTCCTGCAGGACGACGAAGCCCTGCACCAGCGTGGCCGCATCCAGATAACAAGGATGCATGCAGAAGTGATCCATATACTCCCTGGCCAGTTCTCCCAGACTAATCTCCGCGAGAATCCGCTGGTCGCCATAATACAGCTTCCCCAGACCCTTCATGAATTCAAGGTGGCGGATATCAATTCGCCGTACATAGCTGTAGGCATGGTCCAGGTCTTCCACACGCCGGCTCTGGCTTTTGATCTGCCCGATGTCAATCGATTTCCGTTCGCCGCTGCGCGGAGGAGACAAATGCAGCTCGCAGCGCAGATTCTCATCCCAGACACTGTCCAGCTCGCGGTGCCCCTTGACCTTCCGGGACTGTGCCACAATCCCGTACCCGTCTGCTGCCCTTGTGAAAGTGATCCGGATCTTCTTATCGTACTGATCACTGGTTGTGACCGGCTCGCTGAACAGGACCTTGCGCAGCTCAATGTCACGCAGATTCACGCCCTTGGTCTGCAGGAACCGGCAGATCATGTCCAGCAGTGTGACTCCCGGCATCATCCGCACACCATGGACCCGATGATCTCTGACAATGTAATTGCTGTTGGTGATTACTGTACTGAACCTTGTGCCGTGTAAAGTGTCCATCCCCGCACCTCTCCGCTCTCCCGTATTCAAGCTCACTCTTCAATGAATTGCAGGAAGGACAGCTGGTCCAGCTCCTCCTGAGTCTGCCCCCGTGCCTGTTGCCTGCGGTCCACCCAAGCCCGATGCTTGTTGAACACCGCCTCCGGCAGCGGCCGCCTGCGGGGGATATAGTCACTTCGTGCAGCCTCCCCGCATTCCCCGATAATCATGTGCACATTGGTGCCGCCGAAGCCGAAGGAGCTGACGGCTGCCCGGCGTTGCTCTCCGTGATTGTCCCAGGCTGAAGCTGCAAGCACCGGATAAAAAGGCGAATGCGCAAAGTCAAAGCGCGGATTCGGCCGGCTGCAATTCAGCGTGGGTACAAGCGTCTTGTGATGTACACAGAGCACGGTCTTGATGAAGCTGGCTATGCCCGCCGCACTGAGGCAATGGCCGATATTGGTCTTCACGCTGCCTACACCGCAAAAGCCGGTGGCGGCGGTGTATTTTTTAAATACGGAAGTCAGGGCCTTCAGCTCAATCGGATCGCCAATCATCGTCCCTGTGCCATGGGTCTCCACATAACCAATCGTCCCCGGGTCGATCCCGGCACGCTGGATGGCTTCAGCGATAACCTCCTCCTGTCCCTGCATGCTTGGAGTAGTTACGCCCATGGTCCGTCCGTCATTGCCTGCGGCCGAAGCTTCGATTACCGCATAGATGCTGTCCCCGTCGGCAAGGGCCCGGGTAAGCGGCTTGAGCAGTACCATCCCGCAGCCTTCTCCGGGCACAATGCCGTTCGCCTCCTCATCGAAGGTATGGCATTTGCCGTCCGGCGACATCGCTCTGGAGGCACTGAACACGAGGTGAGGGCGCTCATCGAGCAGCAGGTCCACCCCTCCCGCTACCGCCATCTCCGATTCACCCAACCGGATGCTCTGGCAGGCCAGATGCAGACTCAGGAGCGAGGAAGAGCAGGCGCTGTCCACTGTGAAGCTGGGACCTTTGAGATTGAAGAAATGCGAGGCGTAGGCCGCGATGAAGTTCTGCCCGATGCCGATGATCGTATTCTTATTGATCTCCTGCACCCAGCCGGGATAGGAGCCGGGATGGGCACCGATGAATACACCGACCTTTTTCCCGCTGATTTCCGCCTGCTCATACCCTGCATCCAGCAGGGTCTCTGCCGTAACCTCCAGACACTGCCGCATCAGCGGGCTGATCTGCTCCATATTCTCCGTAATCCCGAAATATCCGCCGTCAAAGCTCTCGATATCCTCCAGGAAGCCTCCCCATTTGCTGATACTTTTTCCGGCGGCATGCTGCGGGGCATACCATTTATCCTTGTCCCAGCGGCTGGCCGGAACCTCGGTAATACTGTCTATCCCTTCCCGCAGGTTATTCCAGAAGGCCTCCTTGCCGCCCGCTCCCGGAAAATGACAGCCCATGCCGATGACGGCAATCCGCTCATCCGCATTACCCGGGGAAGCGTGCATATCGTCCGGCACCTGGTGCGTGCTCTGTATTGTCGCCTTGCCTTCATGGCTGCGGGCGGTTTGGAATTCCGGCACCCGGCTGTACTGCCCGGCGAATCTAATCTCATTACCAGTCTGTAAGTGCTGCTCTTCGCGTTCCGGTTGTTCGCCGTGATCAAGCTGTTCCGGTTTCTCCGCAAGCTCAGCACGGTTCGAACAGAGATGCTCCGCCAGTGCACGTATATCCCTAAGCTCGAAGAACAGCGCAGGATCTATACGGGTCTTAAAGGCGATGTCCAGCTGCTTAATGACTTCAATCAACAGAATGGAATCCACACCAATCTCGGCAAAAGGAACATCCTCACGTATACGTTCCCTCGGCAGCTTCAGCTCTGTGCAGAACAGATCAAGTATCAGATTGGATGCCTGCTGCAGTTCCGCTAAGGGAACCGCTATATCCGGGATTCCTGGAGCCGCAGTGCCGGAGCTGCCCGTCTGATCCGGCTGGGATGTCTTCGGCGAAGCTCCCGCCCTGGACCGCTCCGCGCTCGTCCTGAGCCATAATTCCGGGCTATACAGGTCCATGTTGAGAATGGCCGGAATGACGCTGGGCTCCTCCTTGCCGCAGAGGATATCCTCCAGCATGGAGAGACCGTCGGCCAGGCTGTGCGCGGTGAGGCCGGTTTCTGTATAGAGCGGGCTGAGCAGGAACCCTGAATCCGCCAGCATCCCTACCTCCGACCAGCTCGGCCAGAGAATCGACTGATAATGCGTGTTGCCCAGGGTGTGCTGGCACTGTGCATACAGGTCCAGATAATAGTTGGCGGCACTGTAATCACTAAGACCCGCAGCCAGCAGTGGGGCCAAGGCTGAAATGGAAGAGAATAGAACGAAGAATTCCAGTTCATCCCCAGCGAACACCTGCTGGAGGGAAGACATCGCTTCCACCTTTGGCTCGAATACCTGCTTAATCTCGCTGATGCTTTTATGAACAAAAGCCGGATGCTTATTCAGACTTGAGCCTGCGCAGTGGATCACGCCGCCTATTTCGCCCCGTTGCTGACGGATATTCCCGATAAAGGACTGGAGCCGCGCGGTATCGGTCAACGATCCGGAGAAGATGTCAATGCAGGCACCGTAGGCTTCCAGCTCCATGATCCGCTTGATCCGCGCCTGATTCCCGGGGCTCTGGCCCGCATCAGACAAGATTCCGGACCACTCTGCCCGTGCAGGATATGCCTGGATTCCCATTAGCACCAGCTTCCGCGCCCCTCTTCTGACCAGCAGTCGGGCCAACTCGGCTCCGATTCCCCGTGTCCCCCCGGTAATGACATAGACCTTCTCCGGGTCCAGCGATAGCCTGTTGTCCGGTCTTCGGTTGTTCCATTTATTCTCCTGCTTCAGGACGGTTAGTACCGGCTCATGGCGGCAGCCGTCCTTGTAAGCTGCCTCCGCTGCTGCAGATTCCTGGCATAATTCTGCCTGCACCATTTGAAGCTGAGCCTGAATATCCATGGCCCCGGCTCCGATATCCACCGTACGGGCGGTAATCTGTCTGTACTCGGCACCGATGGTGCGGATTAGACCGGCAACATCAGCACCCGCCAGTGTATGCGTTCCTCCGGGGCCCTGAACACCCCCGGTTAAATGAATGATCCGGAAATTCTTGCCCGCCTGCTTGACTAGGGTCTGCAACAGCATGATTTTGCCGTAGCTCTGCTTGGAGCAAGACTTCGGCTGGACATGAAGATCTGAGAAATCGATGATTCCGTGAAGTGTCAGCTTCTTGCCAAGCAGAGCATCAATAAATGGCTGACTGCCTGCGGTATCAGTGAAATCAACATCCAGTACAGAATCACGGGCTTGCTGCCGTATTCCGTCACACAGGATCAGCGGCGGATCAAGTGCAGCCTTCACCGCTGCCAGTGCGGCTTCGTCCATCTCTTCGTTGATGATCACAAGATATTGACCGTCCAGCCGTTTTTGCTGCTGTGTCTGCTCCGACTTGACCCAATCCTTCTTCAGCAGTCCATATTGCCCGCCGGAGATAAGCCCGTCAGTCCGGAGCGGAACCATGTGAATGTCCTTATAGACCAACACTTCTTCACCGCACTCATTCAGCACATGAACGTCATAATGAAGCCCGCTGTTATTGTGACTGTTGCCGATTCTTCCAGATTGAAAATAGAGAAATCTGGCTGAGGCGGCCGGTGACACCAGCCGGATTTTACCGATCTCATAGACGGCTGCGGCCGTGCCGCCGCAAGCGATCATGTCCGCGTTCAGACTTTGCAGAACAGCTTCGGTCAACCGGGCTGACAGCATGTCGTCCGCCTGCCCGGACACCGCTTGGGAGATCTCTACCAGCTGTCCGCTTAAGCTGCTGTACATCCCGGTAATGACCAGGGCATGTTCTTCATAAGCCATGCCCTGGTTCTCCAATATACGGTAGACTTCCTCCCCGGTCCGCACCTGCGCCGCTTCCTGCTGGAGCTTGCGGATGTCCGCGACTGCCCGTTCCTCCAGCGAAGAGATCAGGTCTGTTCTGGCTGTGCCTGCTGCCAGAACATTCTGCTCTGCTCCTTCACACTGAACAGCAAACCTGAGGGAGCCGTCTTCGTCCTGGAGCCGGATATGCAGCTTCCCCGGCTGCTTGCCGGCAACCGGATGGGAGAATTGCACCCGCTCCAGAGCCGTAATCCCCGATGCGCCGCCTCCAAGAACAGCAGCCTGCACGCCCATAGCGAGCAGTACAGCTTCGCTGAAGACTGCCATCCCGTATACCTTCTTGCCGGGCATGGCTTGCCTGGCTGCCCCCGGCTCACTGATGAAGCAGATTCCCTGAACTGTGGATATATTGCGGTGTACCAGCGGATGAAGCAGTCCCATATCCACAGTAATGGGGCTTGCGGCACCTCCACTCTGGAGAGTCCTTGCTTTCTCCTCCCCTGCATCAATCCAGCAGCGCATATAGTCGAAGGGATAGCCTGGCAGCGATACTCTGCGGAAGCTCCTTGGCAGGGGCAGGCTAATGAAGCTAATGGCATAGCCTTTAATGTAATAATTAGCAATTAATTGAGCTGCCTTTGCCCGCTCCTGCGGAGGGAACCGGTCCTGATGAAACTGTGCCAGCAACCGCTCCATCTTGGCCTTGAGCGCAGGATTCACCTCTGTGCTGCTGCCCGATCCGCCGCCGCTGTACCAGCCGGAGCCAGGTTCCCTGAGCAGGTACGTTTCCAGCTCCCGGACAAGCTCCTCTCTGCTTGAGGCAACGAACATGCTGCGGTATGCGTAATGATCTCTGCCTGCCAGCAGCGTATAAGATACGTTGGCCAGTTCCGTCAAGCCTGGATCGTTACGCAGAGCGTCCAGCAGATCCCGGGCCTTGGCCTCCAGCGCACGGTCACTTTGGGCAGACAAGGGGAACAGAAGAATGTTGCCGTCCTGCTCTCCGTCTGGCCCGCTAAGGATGTCTTCGATATACTCGGCAATAACCACATGGGCATTGGTGCCGCTCATTCCAAAAGAGCTGACCGCCGCCATCCTCGGGCGCCCTTCTTCCCTGCGCCACTCCTCTGACTGCTTGCCTACGTAGAACGGGCTGTTTTGGAAATCGATCAGCTTGTTCTCCGTGCCAGTATGGAGAGTGGCAGGGATTCTTCCGTGCTTCAGGCTCAGCAGCACCTTGATCAGCCCTGCGATCCCTGAAGCGGACAAGGTATGTCCTATGTTGCCTTTGACTGAACCCAGATGACAGTACTGCTTTCGGTCCGTGAAGGCACGGAAGCTCTCGGTAAGGGCGGCGACTTCAATCGGATCACCCAGGCGGGTACCTGTACCATGCGCCTCCACGTAGGTGATATGCTCAGGATTGATTTGGTATTTCCCGTAAATCTCCCGTTCCAAGGCTGTCTGTGCGAGGCCGTTCGGAGCGGTGATGCCATTGGTTTTACCGTCCTGATTCACTCCGATACCTGCGATAATGCCATAGATATGGTCTCCGTCCCGCCTGGCATCTGCATACTTCTTGAGCAGCACTGCGCCGGCGCCTTCGCCCAGTCCAATGCCGTCTGCCTCCTCGGCGAACGGCTTACAGATACCGTCGGTGTTCAGCATCCCCAGCTTGCCCAGTGACATATAGATCCAGGGTTCGAGCATAATCTGCACGCCTCCGGCAATGGCCAGATCGCTCCCGCCGCTGTGCAGGCTGTCGCAAGCAAGCGACAATGCCACCAGAGAAGAAGAGCAGGCGGTATCAAGGGCGATGCTTGGCCCCTTCAGATTCAGCAGATAGGATATTCTCGCCGGAATGACCGACAGGCTGTTGCCGGTAGGAACATACTCGTTCAGCTGACCGGCGAACCGTTCCAGGTACTCCCCCTGCTGAAGGCCAACGAATATGCCGCATTTGCTTCCTGACATCTCCTCCAGCGAATATCCCGCGTCTTCAATGGCCTTCCAGGATTCCTCCAGGAATAACCGCTGCCTGGGGTCCATATGCTCTGCCTCCTTCGGCGAGAGGCGGAAGAACAACGGATCGAACTGATCCGCTCCGGGGATGAATCCTCCGTAACGGATATGCGTCTTCTGCTCCGGGCTTAGCTTGGAGAGCTCCCTGCGTTCAGCAGGCGCTTCCTGCACGCAGTCCGATTCCGCAATCAGGTTGTTCCAATACTCCTCTACATTCTCCGCGCCGGAGAATCTGCCGGAGATTCCGATAATGGCGATGTCCTCCCGGCGAACATTCCCTTGACTTGGCGAAGGGTCAGCTGTATACGTTCTGCTCAACATAGGCGCTTATCTTCCCTCCAGTAAAAGTTCAAGTTCATTCAGATCAACCGGATCATCCGCCGCCGGTTCAGCATCCCCGGACAGGACTGCCGTGTGACCTGACATATTAAGAATATGGGCAGTCAGCAGCCGCAGCGTATTGTAGTTGAACAGATCATTGGAGTGCAGGCTCAGGCCAAGTCTGTCATTCAGCTTGTCCACCAGCTCCAGCGTCAGCACAGAGTTCACACCCAGCTCCGAGAACGGAAGGTCGGGGTTGATAGTCCCCGCTTCCCTATAAATGACTTCCTCCAGTGTCTGTTCCAGACATTGCTTCACCTCATGAGCACTAGAGGCACTGGGCTGTTCAGCTTCAGCCGATGCTACCAGTGACACTGGACGGGAGCGGTTCATCCGGCGGGGATCACCAGAGATCTTCGGCGGTTCAATGACGAAGCGGCTGGCTTCGGAATGGCCTGCGGCTTGGGCTGCTGAGAAGCTATTGCCGATCCAGTATCTTTGCTTGTCAAAAATATAATGAGGCAGCGGAATCATCCTTGCACAGCTCGGCTCATCATGCAGGAGCTTCCAGTCAATTTCCGCCTTCAGCAGCCAGAGCTGGGCAAGCTGCGGCAATTGTCTATGGGTAATGGCGCTGCGGATGAACTCGTGTCCGGGCCCGTTCTGGAACAGGATAGCCGCGATATCACGCTGAGGGTCCAGGCTGGCTGTGTATACATCCGTCAGATTATGCTCTCCGTCAGCGAAGCGGCTCAATAGGCCCTCAAGCTCACTGAGATTACGCACTACAATAGCCACCCGCTCGTCAAAAGCTTCCCGTCCCGCTTGCAGCGTATAGGCGACATCCTCCAGCCGCAGTGTATACTCACCCGTATCCGCCCGTCCGCCGGATAATTCGCCGCTGAGGCTCCGGCTTATCTCGGTCGTCAGCTCCCGCAGGGACCAGTTGGTCCACGGTGCGGGCTGAGCGGCAGCATCATGAAGTAAATCCTTAATTGCACCGGCTAATCTGACCTGATGCACAGCATCTGTACACAGTCCGGCCAAGTCTTCATCGAAGTCGATCTGCCCGGGATTCATGCCAAGCACCTCAGCCACCGTATTCAGACAATGCTCCTGAACGGCCTGCACTCTGGCGGCAATGTGTTCTCCGGTGCCCGAAGTAACACAGCCGCCCTTCCGCTGCCGGGCAATGAATGCCGCAAGCTGTCTGGCCTGTGCCCGCAGCTTCTCCCTGCTCTTGGCGGACAGCAGAATTAACTGCTCTCCCTGCTGCGCAGCAGGAATGACTTCCGGCACATATTGCTCGATGATCATATGAGCGTTCGTGCCGCCTGCCCCGAAGGAGCTGATGCCAGCCCTTAGCGGCTGGATCTTGATTCCTTCCGGCGTCTCCTCCGCCAGCGGTTCCCACCGCTCAAGCGAGCGCTGCACGAAGAACGGCGTTCTTGCGAAATCGATATTCTCGTTAAGCTGCTCGGCCAGAATAGAAGGAACCAACTGTTTATACTTCATTTGCAGCAGTACCTTGGTCAAGGAAGCCATACCGGCAGCCGACTCCAGATGGCCGATATTACTCTTGACGGAACCAAGGGCGCAGAACTGGGTATCCGAAGTGGATTTCTTGAAGGCCTTCGTTAAGCCGGCCACCTCAATAGGATCTCCCAGCGCCGTACCGGTGCCATGGGCTTCAATATAACTGATCTGTCTGGGATGCACGCCCGACTTCATCAGTGCCTCTTCGATAAGCTCGGCTTGGGCGTTCGGGTTAGGCACTGTATATGAGCTGACCTTGCCGCCGTGATTGACCGCCGTTCCTTTGATCAGGCCATAGATCGAGTCCCCGTCCCTGAGTGCCGCCGCAAGCGGCTTCAGCAGGACTGCGCCTACGCCCTCGCCGGGAACATAACCGTCTCCACCCTGGCCGAATGCTCTGCACTTGCCTTCCGTGGAGCCGAAGCGCTGATCGGCCAGGAAGATGTATTTTGCCGGATGCACAATGGTATTGACACTCCCGGCTACCGCCAGCTCGCTCTCGCCGTGCCGGATACTCTCGCAGGCCATATGCAGGGCTACCAGTGCTGAGGAGCACATCGTATCCACCGCCAGACTCGGTCCCTTGAAGTTGAAATGATAGGAGATCCGGTTGGCAATGGACGCGAACGATGAACGTACATCCACCAGCCGGCCGTTAGTGTATGCTTCCGCGCCAAGGAGCTGATAATGGGAGTTCATCACGCCAATGAATACGCCAACCTTCTTCCCGGAGAGTGTATCCGGCGCCGCTCCGGCATCCTCCAGCGTGTGGTACGCGGTCTGGAGCATAAGCCGCTCCTGCGGGTCCATCAGCTCCGCTTCCCTCGGGGAGATATGGAAGAATCCGGCATCGAACATTTCCACATCCTTCATGAACGCTCCCCATTTGGTATAGACCTTGCCTTGCTTCCCCTTCTCGGGATGGTAATCCTTGCGGTAATCCCAGCGCTCCGGCGGAATCTCAGTGACACAGTCTTGTCCCCGGCACAGCACCTCCCAGAATTCCTCCAGCGTCTCCGCCATCGGATACTGTCCGCTTAAGCCGATAATCGCAATGTCACCGCCAGCTGCTTCCGCAGCCTGGAACCGGGGATCAGCGGAATGTGCTGCATGCAGGGGTGCATGGAACACTTCACTTCCCGCTTGATCTGCAATGATCTGCGGTGCTGGCCCAGTCAATAGCTCTCGATCTTCCGTAGCCTTCTCCCGTTCCGCTTCTCCCGCTGACTGCTGAAAGAATCCGGCATGATGCTCCATGAAGAAGGCGGTCAGGCCCGCGATCGAGCTGTATTCAAAGAACAATGTGCTGGGCAGATCAGAGAAGTCCTTATCGAGAATTCCATTCAGCTCCATAATCATGATGGAATCGATACCGTACTTGGAGAAATTGCCGTCCGCCTCAATCTGCACTGCCGGAACTCCGGTTGCCTGGGACACGACTTTTTTCAAATATTGCTGAACCGCTTCCTTCACCAGCACAGTCCCGGCGGCACCAGGTTGAAGCTGCGGACGCTTCCCGGCAGCCTTAGCGGAAGCACTCAGCACCTGCTCCTTCCATGCCTTCTCAGCCGCTGTGCCCAGCACCCGGTTCAATTGCTGTGCTTCCCCGCAGGCTACGATGATGCGTGATTCCCCTGTGCGGATCAGCTGCTCCAGCAGCTCAAGACCTGCCCGGGTGTCCAGCTGACCCATTCCGGTCTGGCGGCTGTACTGCACAGCTTCTTCTCCGGTTAACTGCATCGCGCCGTCATTCCATACAGGCCAATTGACCGACAGTGAAGCTCCCGAGCGATATCCTGCCTTAACCTGCTCCGCCCGCAGCACGGCGAACCGGTCCAGATAGCTGTTGGCTGCGGCATAGGTTCCCCTGCCGAAATCACCGATAATGGATGAAAGAGAGGAGAACAGTACGAAGAAATCCAGCTTCTCCTGTCGTGTAGCTTCATCCAGATTCAAGGCTCCCTGAATCTTGGGCAGGAGTACCTCCGCCATCTGTTCCGGAGTGGCGTCCATCAGCGGCAGTTCGCCAAGTACTCCGGCACAGTGAACGATGCCATCCATAGAATGAAACATCTCTTTGGCCTGAGCAACAATCTGTATGGCAGTATCCCGCTGCGCGATATCGCCGGGCAGATAGATGACCTGCCCCGGACACTGCTGCAGCCGCTGCAGCTCAGCGCTTCTTGAAGCATCCAGCCCGGCTCTTCCGGTCAGCACCAGATTAGCCTCGTAATGCCGGAGGGCATATTCGGCCACCGCAAGCCCCAGCTTGCCCATGCCGCCGGTAATGAGGTAAGTTCCATGTCTGCGGAACCCGCTGAATGCGGCCTCCGGTAAGGATGCCAGCGGCAGAATAGCAAGACTGGTCCGGGCACCGCCAGTATAGGCGACTTCTATATAAGAAGACCGCTGCGGATAGAGCAGCTCCTGCGCCGCATAGAATGGAATTTCTTCAACGGTACTGCAGTACATCACGGACGGAATGAAGGTGCGGTTAATGGACTGTAATGCTTTGGACAACCCTTGCAGCATCCCCGCTTCCGGCTGGCCTCCGCAGACTGCACCCAGCAGATAGCGGACCGGATGGTCTCTGTAGAGCAGTGTAACCGTCTTGAACAGGTTCAGAACCGTGTAGTAACCGGTAAGGAGCCCTGTCTGTGCCCCGTTCCATTCATCTATAACTGCGTCAATTCTTATGCCCCTCGACAGCAGCCCGCCCAGCAGCTTGTGAATATCCGCTTCACATCCGGGCCGGATGGTGAACTCTAACGTCTCGTCCGAAGTGCTGTAATCTGTCCCCTGAGTCACGCTGATGATGTGGTCCGGCACCGCTTGCCCGCGGTTGAAGGCGTCTGTGAGCAGATGCCTCCTCCCGTGGTCACGGGTCAGATAGAGCACATTTGTCATCACAGGAGAATGCCCGGAATGAGCGGGGAACTCAGCATTCTGCCATCGTTCGGTATACAATTGAATGCGGCTTGCCGGATTCAGCGGAGAGTTGCCCGGAATAGCCCGGATCGTGAAGTCTCTGGCTTCCACCTGCACTTCCCCCAGCGCATTCAGAATATAGATATTGAACCGCTTCATGCCTGCTGCCTTATCCGCTGTCTCAGGAACAATCTCTGCATAGGAATAGCAGCTTGGTGTGAGCCTGCCGTGAATGATCACTTCCCCTAGCGCAAAAGGAATATGTAGTTTGAGCTGTTTGTAAGCCTCAGCTCCGCCGATCCAGGTTACGGCCCGCAGCGCGGCATCTAAGAGAGACGGGTGCAGCAGGTAATCGTTGAAGCCGGGCTGCAGATGCGGCGGCAGTTCAAGCTTTTCCAGGGATTCCGCATCACCGCACAGCGCTTCAGCCGTTGCCTGAAAGCTTGGCCCGTACTGAAAGCCGATGAATCCGGCGAATACTTCGTTGTAACAGAAATCCTTCCCTACAATGGCTCCGCCTCTTGCCCGTATCTCGTCAAGCATGAATCTGCGCGGTACCGCCTGCTCTGGTTTGCCCGCATAGAGCTTACCCGTACAATGAATCACCGGATGGTCCATATCCCCGGTATACACCCGGAACCTCAAATACCCTGAATCCCGGGTAAGCTGAATGGAGACATCCCGCTTATCGGCCACTTCCAGCCGTTTCACCCACAGTACATCCTTAATGGCATGCACCTGATCCCCGAAGGCCAGCTCACCAGCGGCTCTGACCATCTCCAGATAAGCTACTCCCGGCAGAATCACCCGTCCACCGACAACATGCTCACCAACGTAGAAATCGCTCACCTGAAGTGTCTTTACGAACAGCAGCTGCCTTGGACTGGACTTCGCCAGATCAAGCATCGGATGGCCAGGAACCGCAGCGGGCGGCGGAGCAGGCATCCAGTGTCTCGAACGGTTAAAAGCATATCCGGGCAACGGCTGCTTCCTGAAGCTTCCCCCGGGATACAACCGGCTCCAGTCCAGATCTGTCCCGGCCAGCCATAACTGAAGCAGGATCTCTTGGAACCCGGGGATTCCGTCATTCTGGATCGACAGTGAATATACTTCGGAGTCCTTGTCTGACGCTGACAGCCGGATCATCTCCGTCTGCAGAATACTCTGTCCGGCGCTGTGTTCCTGCAGCTGATGCTTCCAGCCTGCCATGTCAGCAATTTCCGGCAGCAGAGAGTTCGCATCATGCAGATGTGTGTAAGCTCTGTTCAAGCTTAATTGACTGTTCCGTGTATTCAGTTGTTCCCGCACCGCTTCAATGACCCCGGCCGCTTCCGCTTCGGGAGAAGCTAACAGCCGCACTGCCATTTCCTTGGAAATCACCTCTCCCAGAACAAGCTGAACCCATTCATTCAGACGTTCATCCCTTAGAGTGATCCGCTCCGACAAGTCCCATTTCTGATTCAGCTTCAGCAGCGAGCCGTAGGTGATCAACAGCAGCAGAACGCACTGCCACCCCGCATCCGGGTTATCATTTCCGGCAACCAGCAGCTCTTCCTGATTGAGTATGGAGTCTACAGTCAGCCCCGCCTCTTGTAGGGCCGGCACCTGATCCCAATCCCGTAAGTACTTCTTGTAAGTGAACTGGGTCCGGCTCAGAATCCGGGCCTTCTCCACATAGTGCTTGAACGCTGCCGCATCAGCTTCGCCGATACGCATACTGCGCAGGTCAGCAATATATGAAGCGCTGATGTTCACGGGCTGAAGCTTCACATGATGAACCGGATCAATGAACGTCAGTTCCGGGCTTCTCAGGACAGTCTCTTCAAACGTGGTCCTGCCGCTAAGAATGCTGTATGCCTGAGCGGGTGTTATCATGCCGCAGACGGCCATAGCGAGCAGCGTTCCTTGCTGTTCGCCGCTCACGGCAGCAATCTCGGCCCCGAGGCCGGTCAGCACCTTAGCGAGTGTATAATTCACTATGAAGGAGTATGCAGGCAGCTTCTCCTTGCTCCATTTGGCAACCGTGATGCCGCTGGGGACAGAAGACTGCCCTTCAGGCAGCGCAATCTCAGCGATAACCTCTTCAAAAGTCCGGCGGATATACGGTTCTTGCAGGATGCTCTTAATCTCCGAGTACCCTTTATAAATCACATTGGTGAATTGAACCGACCATGCCTTGCAGCCCGGCTCTAACCGTTCAGCGCTGGTTGCAGCCCCCTCAAGGAATTCTGCCAGCTCCTCCTTGTTCCTTACAACCGCACCGATTCTGAATTCCCGGCAATGCCGTCTGCCTGCCAGCAGCGTTCTGCATAGACCGCCGATGGCAGACCCGTTGATCTCCGCAGCGTTCAAGTACGACTTCCAGGCGGAGATCCCCTCGTTCAGACTGCCGGAATTCAAGGCAGACAGGGCGAAGATCTGCGGCCCCGGAGCCGGTTCCTTGCTTACCCTGGCGGGCTTCGGCGGCTCATAGGCTTCCAGAATGACATGGGCATTGACTCCCCCGAAGCCAAAACCGCTTATGCCTGCCCGCAGCGGAGTCTGTGCATCTACTTGCACCCAGCCGGTATTATCCGTGGCCACCTTAAACGGAGTATGCTCCCAGTCCAGCAGCGGATTCAGCCGGGTCAGATTAAGCAGCTTCGGAATCGTCTTATGCTTCATCATCAGCAGCACCCGGATGATTCCGGCCATCCCGGCGGCACTTGCCAGATGGCCGATATTCGTCTTGACAGAGCCGATGGTGCAGAACTGATTCTGTTCGGTGTACTGTCTGAATACCTGTGTCAGCGCTTCAACCTCAATTGGATCGCCAAGAGCGGTTCCGGTACCATGTGCTTCGATATAATTGACTGTTGAAGCATCGACTCCGGATTGACGCAGGGCGGCTTCAATCACTTGCTTCTGTGCGGTCATGCTTGGGGCGGCGATCGTCTGCGACGGACCACAGTGGTTCACGGCACTGCCCCGGATGACACCATAGATATGGTTGCCGTCCCGGATCGCATCCTCCAGCTTCTGCAGCAGCAGAACACCAACGCCCTCCCCCTGCACGAATCCGTCCGCATTCTCGTCAAAAGCCTTGCATTGCCCGTCCCGGCTCATCATATTCGACTTGGAGAAGCTCACATAACGCCAAGGATGGTAAGCGAGGCACACTCCAGCTGCGATGGCGTATTTCGCTTCGCCTAACTGGAGGTTCTGTCTTGCCTTATGGACCGCAACCAATGAGGAGGAGCAGGCGGTATCCAGGGAGAGGCTCTCTCCGGTTAGACCCAGATAATGGGAGATGCGGTTCGCCGCAATGCACTCGAAGTTGCCCAGACCTGCGTAATGATCCACCTGTTCGCCTCCGGACAGGGCGAGAAGCGCATAATCATTGCCGGTTACGCCGACATAGACCGAGGTCCCTTCCTGCTGAAGCGACTCCAGCGGAATGCCCGAATCTTCAAGGCAGTGCCAGGTCTCCTCCAGCAGAATGCGCTGCTGTGGGTCCATGCTGGTTACCTCTCTGGGCGACAGGTTAAAAAAGGTATGATCGAACTTATCTATACCCTGCAGCGGAGCACTGAATTTCACGAATTGCTCATTGTCCCAGCCTAGCTCCGCCCCCTTCTTCAACCCGTATCTTCCGTTCTCCCAGCGTTCAAGACTGATGGGGCGGATAGAATTCACATGGTTCACCATGTTGTCCCAGTAACGGGTGTAGTGATCGGCATCCGGAAACCTGCAGCCGATGCCGACGATAGCCACATCCGGTACCGCTGCCCCTCCGAGGGGCTTAAGCCTGCTTGCCGAAGCCTTAGAGCTCATACACAGTCTCCTTTACTTCCACGGCAGCCTGATCCCTCATCCCTCTCAGCAGAGCGAGAATGCTGTCCTCCTGGTATTGCTTCTTGATATACTTCTCCATCGTGCTCTTCCAGGCGGCGAATTCGAATCCGAGCAGCTGCAGCAGCGCGCCCAGCATGACAAAATTCTCATTCCGCACATTACCCGTTTCCTTGGCGATGGCCCGTCCTTCAACAAAAGAGACATGCTGGTAGCGGCTGAAGCTGTCATCGTATTTCCCCTTGTAAATATCCTCATTCAGCTCCGCAAGATTCACGAGCATCCGTCCGTCCTGCTTCAGGAAGCTTCCCCAGCGCAGGGCTTCAATCTGGTCGAAGCCGACGATATAGTCCGCAGTACCCATCTCAATCAGCGGGGAATATATTTTGTCGCCGAACCGGACCTGTGCATGCACGCTTCCGCCTCTTTGCGACATGCCGTGCACCTCGGAGACCTTAACGTCATACCCGAGTGCCACCAGTCCCTGTGACAACACATTGGTTACAGTAATGACACCTTTTCCGCCTACACCGGCCAAAATAATGCTTGTAGCTGCGTTCATCGGTCGCTTAAGCCTCCTTAATGCTGTCATAGGGACATATCTGCTGGCAGATGCTGCAGCCCTTGCATTCGAGCGGATCAATGATGATTTGGCGGTCCACAATTTTGATCGCTGAGCAGCCCAGCATCGTACATTTTTTGCAGTTTACACAGCTGATGTTGTCAATAACATATTTTCTTTTGGTTTCGGTCTTATTTTTGAGAAGTTCGCAAGGATGTCTGGAGATGATGACGAATGGTTCAGTGCTGAGCTTGGCGGTCTCCACACACTGCTGCGTTTCTTGGAGGTTAGTGGGGTCAAGTATGATGAGGTTATCCGGTTTGATGCCCAGTGCGAGCACAATATCTTCAATCCGTATAGGCTCCGATGTGCTGCCTTGCAGCGTGCGTCCGGTGCCCGGATTCTCTTGATTGCCGGTCATGGAGGTGGAGCGGTTGTCCAGAATGCAGACGACGATAGGGGTCTTGTTGTAGACGGCGTTCAGCAGCCCGGTCATGCCTGAGTGAAAAAAGGTGGAGTCCCCGATGAAGGCAAATACCTTCTTGCCCAGCGGCTTGAAATCCTGGGTCCGCTGCATGCCTGTGGCCATGGAGATGGATGCTCCCATACAGAGCACCGTGTCCAGGGCTTTGATCGGCTCCGTTCCACCTAAGGTGTAACAGCCAATATCCCCGGCGGCTAGAATATCCCTGTGCTGCTTGACCGCGCTGTACAGTCCCAGATATCCGCAGCCTGCACACAGTCTCGGTGGTCTTGGTGGCACCTGGACTGCTTCGTAACAGTCCATTTCTTCGCGGGTGATGGCTTTCCGGATAATCTCCGGATTCAGCTCACCACAGACGGGAATGATCTCCTTGCCGGTGCAGGCAATGCCCATGGCCCTTAGCGAGGTCTCGATGAATGGTTCGCCTTCCTCGACTACATAGATCCTGTTGACCTGTGCAGCGAATGCGCGGGCCTTCTCATCCGGGAACGGGTAGCTCATACCCAGCTTCAGCACAGATACCGTATCTCCGAATACTTCCTTGACATATTGATAGGATATACCGCTGGTGACAATGCCGATATCCGGGGAGCTATATTCCAGTACATTTAGAGGGGAGGAGTTGGAATAGGCCTGAATATCCAGGAGATTTGCTTCAATTTCGAGATGACGTCGTCTGGAGATGGCCGGAAGCAGCAGCCGGTCCAGTTTGTTCTTCTTATAGGTCTTATACCTCTCTTCCACCGCCAGCCCTTCCTGGAATTCTACTATTCCTTTGGAATGGGAGACCCGGGTAGTTGTCCTGAACAGGACCGGTGTATTGAAGCGCTCACTGATCTCATAGGCTTCAAGCATCATATCTTTGCATTCCTGGGAGCTGGAGGGTTCTATTAACGGCATCTTGGCATGACTTGCATAGATACGGTTGTCCTGCTCGTTCTGGGAGGAATGGATGCCCGGATCATCTGCCGAGACAATGACTAGGCCCGCATTCACACCCTCATAGGTCATATTGAACAGCGGATCTGCCGCCACGTTGACCCCTACGTGCTTCATGGTAGTCAGACTGCGGATACCGGCGATACATGCGCCTGCCGCCACTTCCAGCGCCACCTTCTCGTTGGGTGCCCACTCGGCATATACGCCTTCATAGACACTTATGCTCTCGACAATCTCTGTGCTCGGTGTTCCGGGGTACGATGAAATGATTTTACAATTTGCTTCATAAGCGCCTCTGGCAATTGCCTCATTACCCATCATTAGAGCTTTCATCAGATCGTCCTCTCGTCCATCTCATTTAACAGAAAAGCACGGCCGCATACACCCCAAAATACTAATTCATGCAATTAACATTTATAGGACTTTATACTTGTTAATAGGATATAGCCAATAATATAGTGTTACTATTAAATTTGTTACTTTTTTTTAATAAATTCCTGCTGTTTTATTCTTAAATCTGCTAAATTTCACAGAATTGAAATAATTAAAAAGCCTGCAACCTAACATCGCAGACTTTTCCATAGAAAAACATATATTTCATTTATTTTGCAAAATATGTCGAATGGATTCGGGTCTTTTGAGCCTTAAGCCGGATACCCGCCCCCCGGCGGCGGCCACGCTCCCTGCAGACGGCGGAGCAGAACAATCTCCCCCAGATGATAGGAGTTATGAGAAGCAATGTTGCGCAAAAGCCCGCCCTTGGTCTCCCCTGGAAAATGGGCCAACGGCTCGTCAAGCTGGGCGGTCTGGGCAATGGCAACCGCCTTATCTACCCCTTCCAGCAGATGCATAATCGCCTCTTGAAGCTGGGACTCATCTGCCGGAGCTTTCTCCGCAGGCCAGCTCTCCTGTATGCTTGCAGGCCGCTGAGGCTGGCCGCCCTCCAGGTGGGTCAGCATGAAATCCTGCCAGTAGCCCATATGCTTCAACAACTGGTAGATGGAGTAGGGAATTCCCTCTATTGTATAACCTGCAAGCTCCAGCGTCAGATCCGGTAAAGCCCGGGCGATCGGAATATGTCCGCGTTCCCCTACCAGAGATTTCACCAGCGCTTGACCAAAAGCATGATTGGATTCGGACATCAGTATGCTCCTCCTATTAATTGCGTGAAATATAATTTAACGAAACCCAATATAGCCGGATTCTAACACTTTGTCAATAAGCATCCGCTTGTACCTTAAACATCTGATAGTAATGTCCCTGAAGGTCCAATCGCGTTCCGAAATTTGCAACACAAAAAAGCGAAACGCTTGAAGCTTCGTTTCGCTCTTTGATCTCAACTAAAGTGTTTCATTCCAGTTAGCCCTTACAAAGTTCGCAGAATATTTAACAACTCCTCCGACATCCGGCTCACATCTTCAATCGACGCATTGACCTCTTGAGTCAGAGCAGCCTGGGCTTCGGTGAGGCTGGACATGCTGTTAATCCGTGTAATGATGTCATCAACCTTCTCATTCATCTGCTGCATGGTGGTTTCAATGTTGCCCGATGCCGTCTTGCTGTGCTCCGCGAGCTTCCTCACTTCACCAGCCACAATGGAGAATCCCCGGCCGTATTCGCCCGCATGGGCAGCTTCAATTGCAGCATTCAGCCCAAGCAGGCCTGTCTGGTTCGAGATCTCGCTGATGAATTGGGTGATCTCCTTGGTCTCCCCTGTCTTGACCTTGACTTCCATGGCTGCCTTGTGCGATTGTTCCTGGACCTCAGCCATGTCCTGAGCCTGCTCGGTAACCGACACAATGCCGCGGACGATCTCATTAATCGCTGCGAGCAAGCCCTCCATCTGTACATTGACCTGCCGTACAATTTCCTCTTTGGTGACTTCGTGGGTAACATCCCGGATCGTACCGGCAACTCTCAGAGGGATGCCCTGCTCATCGCGAACAGTTTCGCCGCCTGCGTGGTACCAGCGGTACTCGCCATTTTTAGAGCGCAGCCGGTAGTTCACTTTATAGTCTGTCTGCCCGGTGTAATCATTCAGATGATTGGCGAAGGCGTCCAGCGTGGGCTGAAGGTCCTCGGGGTGTAGCTGGTTGCTCCAGCTGCTTAACAGGTTCGGGAAATCATGCTCGCCTTCAAAACCAATCGTTCTGCGGAACTGCTCTGACCACCAGAACTCATTATCCGGGTTGACCGGATCGCCTGCGATAACCACCATATCCCAAGGTGCTTCCACCAAGGCGCGGTTCACCAGATCGTAGCGGACTACCAGTGCGCCCAGCTCATCCTGCTTGATTTTTTTGTCATGAATATCCAGCAATGCTCCGGCTACCATAATAGGCGATCCGTCAGCCGCACGTACGGTTGTGCCTGTCGCCTGGAACCATTTGTACTCACCTGCTTTCGTCTTCAGCCGATACTCTATGTCGTATTTGATCGTGCCCGTCCGGTCCAGCATATGATCCGCGAACAGCTGCAGTACGCCCTCTTTATCCTCGGGGTGAAGGCAGTTGGACCAACTCTCCAGTACATTCGGGAAATCATGCTCATCCGTATAGCCGATCATCCGGCGCAGCTCATCGGTCCACCTGAACTCGTTGAGCGGATTCACCGGATCTCCCTCGTAAACATCCATTTCCCAGAGGGATATCTCTATCGCTTCGGTGATCATATTTAATCTGACCTTGTAGTAGTCCTCGCGTTTATGTATCACGGACGTTAGTCGCGTTAACAATGCTTGCAGTTCATCAGGGACTGCGGCAGAATAGGTATCGGCTTGTTCTTCTTCCTTGCGTTCAGCCCGATCCACATAGTTTCTTAATAGGCCGATCAGCTGATGGTCTGTTTGGGGCGGCGCACCTGCGTGTGTGTTTCCTTTGAATCTGTTCAGAATTGGCATGTTCTCTCAGTTCTCCTCATCTCATGGTGTACGCTGCTTGGGAAAGCTAGATTGAGTATATAACAGGCCTGAACTTTTATATATAAATTTATATTTAAAATTTAACATAAAACAACGGCAGAATAAGACTTGACAAAAAGTCTCAGACTGCCGCTGTTATTGGACTAACGTTTAGCGTTATCTTAAGAATTTCCGGAGAAATCTAATCCACTTGGGCTCGTATGCTTGGCTAATTGGAAGTCCTTTATAATAAATATTATAAGGGTCCATTCCCCATAGCTTTAAAAGTCCTTCAGGAACATCATACTTATTTACAGGTGAGCTAGGATCTGCTCTGAAAAAAAACTCATTACATGCAACACAGTACAAAATCAGCGATTTATCAGAGACATATGCATAAACATTAAGCTCAGTTTTACAGGTTTCACATTTACATATTCGATTGCGGTTTAGCCAATCAATAAGTAATTGCATGTTATCCATTCCCCACTGCAAATAGTATGTTTAATTAAAGAATTCTAGATCAACATCCATTAACCTGCCCCTTAGCTCCAAGATGCAATGTAAGTCTAATACTTTGTTTTCCAGATTAGAACTTGTTTTTTGGGATAAGGGAATTAGTTGGATTTCTACACTTCCTGATGGACGATTAGGCCATAGTACGATAGAAGTTGGAAAAAAGGCACTTAATTTTGCATATTTCCTGCTAAGGAGCGTGACTGAAGCTATTTAGTTGTACAATTTCCACTTGCTTCCTCCGTTTCTGCTAAAACCAATAAAACAAGATACGTTTTTCCAATTGCTTGCTGCCAGGTAACATCTACTAAGTAGACCATACCAAAAAGGCACCCCGCTGACGGGGCACCTTACCTTGGATATGTGACTATAGCCGGTTAAGTTAGGTTGGATTGCAGGAGCATGTGCGCTTAGGCCTCCAACTCCTCTGTGGTCCAGTGCAGCTGGACGCCGAGCGCAATCAATTGCTGCTGATAGGCCTCCAGATGCTCCGCATTTCCCCTGACCGCCGATGGTTCGACCTGTTGTCTGATGGCATAGGCCGCGAGGGTGCCTGCCGCCTCGCCGATATTCCATTCTGTAGGATGCAGGCGGTAGCAGCCGTTCGCAATCTGGGTCATGGATATGTTTTTGCAGGCCGGGATCAGGTTCTTAACCCTTACCGGGATCAATGATCCAAGAGGAATCTCATAAGGATGATTCGGGATATAAAAGGTACGCTGGCTCACTGTCGTGGGATGAAGATCCAGATGATAGCTGCCTACCCCAACGCTGTCCTCATAGCACTTAGGCCCGGACGGCCCGCGCAGCTCCTTGCTTACATCCTGTTCCGCAATAGTGTACAGCCCGCGAATGCGCCGGGATTCCCGGATATACGGGGCCTTGGCCAGCCCGTCATCCGTGCCGAGCACATCCCCGCGCAGCCTTACACCCGGGTAGCCCTTCCCGCCGTCCAGGCGGGGCGCTTCGGTCTGAAGCCAGTACACGAGTGAGAGGGTGAGCTGCCGTGCTCCCTCCAGATGCCGCTCCCGTTCCTCCGGCGATACGCCGATAATTGGCCCGGCATAGTAATCGTTCAGCGCCCAGTTTAGCAGAGTGACTTCGCCGTCATTCAGGGGCTCCGTCCAGATGGCCGGGTCTACGATCCGCCGGTAATCCCACAGGGAGACAATTCCTTGCTCATTCGGGAACATCGTGAACTGCTTCAGCTTGGTCGTATCGTCAGCATCTGAAGCGTACCAGCTTAAGATCGGATACTGTGAGAACGATGGGACATATTCGCGCCAGTAATCATAATCTCTTGGACGCGGTATTGTATAGTCTCCATCCGGCACATAGTCCACCGCCGCCACATGGGTAATCGATTGCATGTCGAGCGGGTCTGCGAGTTCTAGTGCGTGCGGCTCCCCGGTCTCGCTGCGGGCTTCAGCGCCGCTGACATGCTCGACTCCGGCCAGCGGCAGCAGATCGCCGCATTCCGTGGCGTCCAGATAATAGTCGCCGCTCAGCCTGATAAGGTCACCGCCCGGTCCCTGCCGGACAGTCACTCCAGTCACGTAATCCCCTTCAGTATCGGCCGCAACCGGCACCGTATGATAGAGCACCTCAATCCGTCCGGTGTTCACATATGGAGCCAGCATCTCCTGAAGAACAGTCAGTGCCACCTTAGGCTCATGTGCTAATCGGCTAACCCAGCCGTTGCCGGGATTCAGTATCGGGTCGCTCTTCGCAGCTTCCGTAAGCGGATAATTCCGCCTGTAATAGTCTCTGACCCTGCTGCGGAATTCACAGTACGAGGCAGTGCTGCCGGATTGCTCAATCCAGCGGTGCTCATCCGGCGGTACCGCCTGCGAGGTCAATTGCCCGCCCAGCCAGTCCGTCTCCTCCGTCATAAGTACCCGCAGCCCCGCCTTGGCTGCAGCCAGTGCCGCCGCCGTTCCTCCAAGGCCGCCGCCAATAATTACAACATCCGAACGCTTCTCCTGTTCGCCAGTCATCTCTCCATCTCCTCTCTGCCGCAGCAGTTAGATCTGTCCATCGCCTTCGTCCTGGCGCAGCCGTTCCAGAGCCAGCCGGGCCGCGCCGAAGCAGCCGGCACGGTTGCCCAGCGCCGCCGGCACGATCCGGGCGGCCAAACTGCCGCCCGCCTGCCCGGCAAGCAGCGGCCACCAGACGGCACGGCTCTGGATGACGCCGCCGCCGATAATAATCAGCTCGGGGTCTACCGCCGCCCCGATGTTAGCTGTCACCAGCGCCAGGTCCGCTGTGAAGCGCCCAAGCACCGCGAGCACTGCCGCATCGCCCTGCTCCGCCGCCGCCATAATCTCCCGCCCGTGCGTATACGTCCGGCCGGTCTCCTCCAGTGCCAGCCGCAGCAGCGCCTGGCCGGACACAAATTGCTCCGCGCAGCCGCGCTTGCCGCAATTACAGGGGCGACCTCCCGGCACCAGCACGCTGTGCCCCCAGTCGCCACCGCTCCAGGCGGCTCCGCGCAGCAGCCGGCCTTCCACCAGATTCGCCCCGCCGACCCCGGTGCCCAGGGTCAGCATGACCAGGCTCGCCCTGCCGCGTCCCGCGCCCAGCCAGGCCTCGCCCAGCAGCGCCGCGTTGGCATCATTATCTGCCGCCGCAGGCCGCCCGAAGGCAGCTTCTGCCCACTGCGTAAGCTGCATGCCCTGCCAGCCGGGGAGATTATCGGTGGCATAGATCACCTCGCCCGTATCCGCATTCACCCTGCCCGCAGAACCAATCCCCAGCGCTTCCACGGCAGGATGCTCCGCCAGCAGTTTCTCTATCAGACTATGGACCTGGCCGAGAATAACCTCACGGCCTAGCCGGGCCTCCGTGTCGCGCCTGGCTTCCGCCAGAACCGCCCCCGCTTCATCGGTCACAAGCCCTTTGATGCCCGTCCCCCCGATATCCACACCTATGACTTGCCGCATTCGCACCACCTCCACTACTGATTCTGTACCACACGGAAACGGCGCTGCCATCCTTGTAGGTTAGGTACCGTTTTAGGGCTTAGGTTTCAGTTCATAAGTGACAACCTCATATATCTCCATTGGCCTGCTATCTGACGGCATAGAGCATGATCCCTGAGTAACATACACTTGTAATCGGTTTTTCGATTACATCTGGCCATCTGCCCTCTTGCGAGCGCGTTGTAATCGGTTTTTCGATTACATCCCGCTGTCCGCCCTCTCACGAGTGCATTGTAATCGGTTTTCCGATTACATCCAGCCATCCGCTCTCTCGCGAGCGCGTTGTAATCGGTTTTCCGATTACATCAAGCCGTCCGCCCTCTCACGAGCGCATTGTAATCGGTTTTTCGATTACATCCCGCCGTCCGCCCTCTCACGAGTGCATTGTAATCGGTTTTCCGATTACATCCAGCCATCTGCCCTCTCGCAAGCGCATTGTAATCGGTTTTTCGATTACATCTGGCCATCTGCCCTCTTGCGAGCGCGTTGTAATCGGTTTTCCGATTACATCCAGCAACACGCCGCCCAGGCTCCATTGTAATCGGTTTTTCGATTACATCTGGCCTACACGTCGCCCCTAGCTCCAATGTGTTCGATTTTCCGTCTACACGCCTTTTTGTCATACCCTACCTCGACAGACGAGCTCAACGCCCCCTATACTACCAACGCTGTTCCCTCAACCGGAATGTAATGCATCATTCACTATTTCTTCTTTTCTCCCAGTCGTTTCATTTCTCCCTACCACTTCATTTCCCCCGCACCCTAATAAATCCGGTCAATGACCGCCCGGGCGGTCAGCTCCTTCATCCGCTTGGTCTCTTCGGCATGAAGCTGCTCCAGCCCCTGGCAGAGCAGATCAATAATGAACAGCTGTGAGACCTTGGCCCCTACAGAGCCGCCCTCCAGCGGCGACTCCTTCCCAGCCGTCAGCAGTACAATGTCGGCAATGGAAGCAATCGGGGACTTGGCATAGTTAGTCATGGCAATGACCTTGGCCCCGTTCTGCTTGGCCTTCATCAGCATGTCATTCGTATCCAGTGTGCTTCCTGATACACTGATGCCAAAAGCCACATCGCCCGCCCCCATCGTCACCGCCATCATCGACTGAATGTGGCTGTCGGAATTGGCCTCGACCCGCCGCCCGATCCGCAGGAAGCGGTTCTTGGCGTCCAGCGCCGTGATTCCTGAAGATCCTACGCCGAAGAACTGGATATACCGGGCCTGATCCAGAGCCTCAACTGCCCGCTGTAGCTGCTCCCGGTCCAGCATGCCCAGGCTGGATTGCAGCACACCAACCATCAGGGCATACAGATGGTCAGCGTAATCCCCCTCGCCAGCCCCCTGTTCGCCGTCCGCCAGAGTCTGCCGCTTCGGCAGCCCCTGGGCCAGCATCAGCTTAAAGTCCTGGTAGCCCTTGAAGCCGATTTTGCGGCAGAAGCGCATCACCGTAGTCTCGCCCGTTCCGGCAAAATCGGCCAGCTCGGTCACAGACAGATAGATCAGATTGTCAGGATGCTCAAGCACACACCGGGCTACCTTTTGCTCAGACTTGGTCATTGAAGGATAATACGTGTTAATCCGGTCATTCATTTCCATTACGGTTCATCCTCACTTTTCTCGCCGCTTCTGCGAACGGCCGGGTGATCAGCTGCGGCCGGGTAATTGCGGAGCCTACCACCACCGCGTAGGCTCCGAGCTCCAGCGCTGCCTCCACTTGGGCGGGCTGGCTGATCCTGCCTTCGGCGATGACCGGAATCTTCAGCTGCCGTGCAGCCTGCTCCAGCAGCTCCAGATTCGGCCCTTCCTGCTGGCGGGAATACGGTGTATATCCCGACAGAGTAGTCGAGACACAGCTGACCCCAAGCGACTCGGCATATAACGCTTCCTCCAGTGTGGAGATATCCGCCATGGAAGCGGCCGGGCTTGCCTTCAGCAGGTCTATGATCTGCTCCAGCGTACAATGCTCCGGCCGGGTCTGCCGGGTCCCGTCAAAAGCTATAATATCCGCCCCTGCTTCCAGGAGCTCCTCAATCTCTCTAAGCGTAGGGGTAATATAGACGTCCGAATCCGGGTAATTGCGCTTCACGATGCCGATCACCGGCAGCGCAACCGCCTGCTTGATCGCCCGCACATCTGCTGCTCCGTTCGCCCGGATGGCTGCGGCCCCGCCCTGTGCTGCCGCCACCGCCATCCGGGCCATAATCTCCGGCCCGTGCAGCGGCTCATTCGGCAGTGCCTGGCAGGAGACAATCAGCCCCAGATGAAGGCTTTCCAGTATATTTTTGCTCAGGGTCCCCACCCTCTCTCTTGTATTCTATATCCATTGAACAAGTACAACATCAGAATTTATTTTGTACATTTAAAATGCCTGCAGTGCCTGTGTTTTGGCCCATTTGGGAATACACCTATCTCTGAATGTTTGCTTCCATTGAAAATGGATAGAGCCAACTTGCCCTCACGAGGGGACATACTCTGCAGATAAGCCCACCTCAAACATCCGGTTCCAAGGCATATAGCAATCGGTAATCTTCACGCTCCCCGATGGACTATCAATCCGTACAGCCAGCTCCTCACTCAGCCGTTCCTGTACTCGGGCAGCTACGCGCCCGCGCGGTCCGTCCAGCTCATATTTGCCATAGCCCATCTCCTGCACAGGGCCATCACTAAGCTCTCCGCGCACTACTGAACAATAGCATACATCTTCGGCATAGCGGAGCGCCAGGAAATCCAGATGGCCTGTTGTACGTCCGTAGATCAGATAGATCATCGCCTGCGAAATTACGGTTCCCAGCGAGTTGGAGCTGGTATTCCAGGCGGCGTATCCTGCCAGATCGAACAAGAGGTTCTTTTGCCGCAGCATCTTAACCAGCTTCTGGTCACCGCCATTGGCATACCCGACATCTGCTACAGCCACCGGTATCTTCCGGTCACGAAGCAGATACTCCCCATACTCCACCAGCTCCATCAGATTCCGGTAGATATCATAGCTGAAGTAAGCATGATGCTGCGACACCGCTTCCGCCATTGTCTCGCCCGGTGTACTGACCAACAGAACCAGATCCGCCTCCGCAGCGCTGGATGCAATTAATCCGCCTGCGGCCAGAATCTGATACTTCAGTGTCTCATAGAAAAAACGGTCCTCGAACAGCGGCGTCACAAACGCCCCCTGCACAGCGGACAAACGCGGGTAGATCATTCGCCTCCGCCCTTCGGCCATATTCAACATCCGGGCAAGCAACGTGCAGCCTACCTCATCTGCTCCCGGATACATATATACCTTAAGCTCCAGATCAAGTGCCGTGATCCGTGCCCGCATTTTCTCCTGATCCTTGGCGGTATGCCCATACGGCGCCGAATCATCCTGCGGAACAATCATGAAGTCAATCACCCCGTCCCGCACCAGCTCCAGCGCCTGCTTGTTCGCTTCAATATTCATTGCTCTGCGGCCAAGATAATCCTGCAGCACCTCTGCCGGGAGCCGGAGATCGATATCGGCCAGCTCACGGATCTCCTCATCCGTGGCAATCCCGAGCTCCAGCCGGTGGCCGATAAAGCCCTTGCGGAAGATCTCCCGGCCCCAGTCAGCATAATATTCCGGCTCCTCGTCCGATAGTGAATACTGCGGACAACGCATAATCAGCTGGAATGCATACAGCTTCAGCTGCGGATAACGCCGCCGGATCTCCCGCAGCCGCTCCAGACGCGCAGCCAGCACTTCAAGCTCCAGCTGGTGCAGCCGCGAGGGAATAATGCCTCCGTAGAGCAGCGTATCCAGCGCAACCACCGCACCGTCCGCTCCTTCACAGGCAGCCTCGAACCAGGACCATAGCCGTTCAACATCACCCGGACGTTTCTTCAGGCCCATAATCCCGGCTGGCGGACGCTCTACCCTATAATCTGTTCCCTGAGCCAGCAGATAAGGGAATTCATAATTGCAGGGCCGCTCATCCAGCGGAACTAAGACCAGTGTATGAAGCTTAGTCATGTCTGTCCCCCTCCTCTGTCTCTTCGTTCAACTCCGTCTGGATCTCCTCTTCCATCTCCGGCAGCTCGATCCCCAGCGCCTCAGCCGCACGTACAGCCGGATCACTGCCGAGGCGTACACCGTAGCTGCGGCAGGTCTCCAGGCGCTGGTAAACTTCCGCCTGTGCCTGCGGGTTCAGCGGGTCCTCCAGTTGCCTGCGGACAGCCCGCCACAGCACTGCATCCGCGATCGCCCGGCGCAGCCATGGCCCAGCTTCTTCTATGAACTTGGCGTTCTCTAAGCCGCCAAGCCGCACGGCAGTCTGCTCCAGCCGGCTGAAATAGGCGTCCAGCCGCTCCAGATCGCGCTCCGCCAGCGCATCATCCAGGTCCGGGTAGCTGCCGGAATACAGGCGGCTGTTCAGATTTTGGCGGCAGAAGAACATCATGTCCTCCGCAAGCTCTCCGGCGAATTCACGCACGGACAGCTCCCAGGACAGCTCCGGCATGTAACGCTCGCTGTTCCACATATAGTGGGCCATCGTATTAAGCGTGATCTTGGAGCATTCCCACTGATTCATTGGATTGGCGACGACCGCTGTATGCCCGTACCTGCCGAGCCGGGAGCTGCGCCCGCGCACCGGATCGAGGAACAGCCGGTCCTTGTCACAGTCATTCACCGGAATATTGTCCCACAGCCACAGCTCATGCCCGTAAAAGCCATGGTTATCCTCCGCATGCCGCCGGCCGATCTCCGGGGCGAAGACGAAATATCCGGTCCAGAACACCTTGACAGCGGGATGAAGCTGCTCAAGGATATCCTTCTTGTACTCCGTGTTCCAATACGACCAGTATTCCGAAGGACACATCGCCAGGGTGAAGTGCGGCAGACATTCGGCTAAGTAATCATAGACCCGGTTCGTCACATAAGCATGGGCGGTCCCGGAGCGCTCCAGGAACTGCTTGTTGTCACCTTGGAGCACATAATCTATGTCATCCATTAATAGTGCGAAATGCCGCACTCCAATCGCAATCATGGCCGCAAGCTTCTCCTCCAGCTTCAAGAAATCCGCACTGCTGCGGAATTCCAGATCATTGCCCGGGCTGATACAATAGTAGAAATCCACCAGATGCTTGTCGCATTCCCGCTTCAAGTCATGAATCTTGGCAAACACTTCATCCGGGTAGGGCTCACGCCACAGCTTCCGGTGATAAGGATCATCCTTCGGCGCGTACATGAAGGCGTTCATCCGGTGCCCGCTCATATATCTGACCGAATCCATCCGGTCGGCGAAGCTCCAGGGCACGCCATAAAAGCCTTCAATAATGCCCCGCACCGGAAAAGAAGGCTCATCCTCCACCGTAACCTCCGGCAGGCGGCAGCAATCCTCCTCCACGGTGAGGAGCATTGTCAGCGCATCCAGCCCGTATTTTAGCCCCCGCCGGTTAGACGCAGCAATGACCAGCTTCGCGTCCTCTCCAATCACCAGGCGGTATCCGTCCGCAGCCAGCCCGGCGTCATACTCCAGCATCAGCTGCGCATTGCCTTTATCGGCGGTGGCTACGCCCGGTCCCGCCGGTTCCAGAATTACGATGTCTCCGCCTTCTTCCATCAGACCGTGGACATCCTGATTCATGGCATACCGCGAGGCCAATTCACAGCGCAGCTGCGGGCCCTCTAATACCAGCTCTTTCCCTTGCGTATAATAATCGCGGAACAGATACTGGCAGTCCCGTAACGAAATTCCCATTGAGTTGTGCCTCCTTAGTTAGCCTTTTATAGCTCCGGCAATCCCTTCCATATAATACTTCTGCGTGAATAGGAACACGAGGATGATCGGCAGCACCGAGATCATGGTTCCGGCGGCAATCCAGCCGAAGTTATAGGAGAATTGCCCGTTCAGATACGTCAGGGCCGCCGCGAGCGGATACTTCTCCGGGTCGTCCAATACGACAATCGGCCACAGGAAGTTGTTCCAGAAGGCCATGACCTCCAGCAGCCCGATGACGGCAATTCCCGGCTTGACGAGCGGCATCACCAGTTGGATGAAGATCCGCAGCTCGGAGGCTCCGTCCATTTTACCCGAATCCCGGATGTCTGCCGGAATACCCAGGAATGTCTGCCGCATCAGGAAGATATTGAACACGGATACCGCAGCCGGAAGAACAACACCGAAGAATGTATTGCCCAGCTGAAAAGCCTGAATCGTCAGATAATGCACAATCATGGCGGTTGCCGACGGAATAATCATGGTCGAGATCAGCAGTGTGAAGACCAGATTTCGGCCCTTGAACCGGAAGGCTGCCAGCGGATACGCTGTCAGACAGGACAGTATAATGTTGAACACGACTCCCAGCAGCGTGATGATGACCGTATTCAGAATGTAACGCGGGAAATTCATGAAGTTCCACACCTGCACATAGTTGTCGAACGCAATGAAGGTGGGCAGAATCGCCGGCGGGTTCGCAAACACGTTGCGCCCCGGCATCAGCGAGACGCTGAGCAGCCACAGGAACGGACCCATCATGAACAGGGCAAGCAGGATCAGCAGCAGGTATGTTATGAAATAACGTAAGCTACGCGGCATCAATAGGAATTCACCCCGCCTTTCCGGTTCAGTCTGAATACAAGTACACTAAGCGCTCCCACCATCACACTGACGATCAGCCCGAGCGCCGAGGCATAGCCGAAGTTGAACTGCTCCAGCCCTTTTTGAAAAATATAGACGCTTGAGGTCAGCGTGGACGTTCCCGGCCCGCCCTTGGTCAGAATGTAGACCTCATCGAACACCCGGATCGCGCCCATCACCGAGATTAGTGTACAGAACAGAATATGCGGTCGCAGCAGCGGCAGCGTTACATGTACAATCAGCCGCAGCGGCCCTGCACCATCCACCCTGGCAGCCTCATACAGATCTGCCGGAATGCCCTGAAGCCCAGCCAGATAGAGCATCATATAATAGCCGAGACCCTTCCACATCGTAATGAACATTAGAACATACAGCGCCGTGCTGCTCGTGGACAACCAGGAGACCTGTTCACTGATCATCCCTGCCTTCAGCAGCAGGTAATTGACAACTCCGTTATTGCCGAGCAGCCAGCTCCAGATCAGCGCTACCGCAACCATCGAGGTCACGACAGGTATATAGTAGGCGGCCCGGAACATTTTGACTCCAGGAATCCGGCTGTTGACCAGAATCGCCATTAAGATCGAAATGATCTGAATCACCGGCACAATCAGCACATATACCAGTGAATTCCACAGTGAAATCAGGAAATTATGATCCTGAAAGGCCCGGGTGAAGTTATCCAGACCTACATAATTCGTCTCGGCAATGACCGAATAATTTGTCAATGAGAGCGGTACTCCGTATATAATCGGCCAAAAGGTAAACACCGCCAGAAACAGCAGCCCCGGCGCCATAAACGCCCATGCAGTAAAAGATTCAGACCGAAACCCCTTGTACACCCGCTACACCTCCCACTCCTTCAAATACCCTCAATTGATATGAATCGGGGGAGAAACTCCCCCTTATCAGCTATGCTTCAGCAACTTAGGAACCCTGACTGATAATATTATTGACTTCCTTCTCTACCTTGTTCAGCGTCTCCTTGATGTCTGCGCCGTTCATCAGAATCTCCTGCAGGCCCCGTGCCAGTGCAGAGTTAATATCTGCGGCGCTTGGGACGCCGACCATATAATCGGTAGCCTTGTCGAGACTCTGCGAGGAAGCCACCTTCGCTTCAGCTTCGAGTGAACCGTCAGAGTCGGTGAAGAACGGATCTTGAATCGACGCCTTGCTTGACGGCAGTGTGTTGGCGACCTTGGAGAAGGCTGTCTGGTTCTCGGCGTTCGTAATGAAGGCGGCGAATTCGACAGCCTGCTGCGGGTTCTTCGACTTTTGCGGCACCACCAGGTTCATGGAGTTGGAGAGACGCAGATTCGCTTTGCCTGTCGGCAGCGGGACAGCGATGGTGTTCTTGTAGACATCCGGCGCGGAGGTCTTAATGAAGTTAATGAACGTCGGGCCGGATAGCTGGAAGGCCACCTGCTCACCGGAGAAATACTGGATTTGCTTGCTGAAGTCCGCATCCTCCTTGAGTACCACGCCTTCCTTCATCAGATCGCGCATCTGGGTGATCATGGCCTCGGCTTCCGGCGTATTGAAGGCTGCGGCCGTCTTGTCCTCGTTCAGAATCGGGATGCCGTCAATCGGGAACAGCTTGGAGACCAGCTGCTGCGCATATCCCGCAGCCCCGGTCTTCTCATGAACCTGGCGGGCCCACTCCACCAGCTCCTCACGGGTCTGCGGCGGACTGGCAGGGTCGAGGCCGGCCTTCTCTACCAGCTTTTTGTTCATGAACAGCACCTCTGTGCCTGTGTACCAGGGAAGCGCGTAAGCCTGGCCGCCCAATACCGTAGAATTATAAATCCCCTCAAAATAACTCTTCGCCTGCTCATCCGTCAGGTACTCGTTCAGATTCAGCAGCGCTCCCTTACTGCCTAACTGGCTGGCGAATTCGGTGTTCAGATTCACGACATCGGGACTCTTGCCGCTCGCTGTACTAGTCAACAGCCGCTGTGAGATTGCATCATAGGGATAGTCCTTCCACTCCACCGTCACCCCGGGGTGACTGCTCTCATACTGGGTGATCAGATTATTGAAGTAATCATTGAACGTAGGCTGAAGTGCAATCGTCCAGAATTCAAGCTTCACCGGCTCTGCCGCAGCCGTAGCTTCAGCGCCCGTGCCGGGTGCTCCGGTGCTTCCGGCATCCGGTGTCCCCTTGGTATTGCCATTTCCTCCACAAGCCGCAAGCAGCATAGACATGGTCAGCAGCAGCGATACTGTGAAGCCCTTTCTGTTAGTTCCCACACCACATTCCCCCTCAGATTAAGTGTAAGGCGAGCGCCCTTCCCGCGTCAGGATTCCTGACTTATTGCTCCCTCTTTGCAATGAGTATAGCAGAAATTTTAATTAAATGAAGTATTTTTCCTAAAATAAATTAAAAAAAGAAATAATTTTTCTTTTTTTGAGTTCTAAAATCAGATTTAAAAAGAATGGATAAGCTTGTTAAACCCTATCCACCCAAAATCTAACGGACCGGAGAGATCTTATCCCCGCGAAAATGCCACTTTTTGCAGTGTAACGGACTCAGGCGACCTTATCGTCCTTCTACGAGTCGTTTTGGAGCTGACGCGCAAAGGATAAGGCCTGTGGAGTCCGTTAATCGCCCAAGTGACGACTTTCTTCCCGGATAAGAGCACCTCAGTCCGTTACGCCAAGCCAAATGCCCCTGAAGAACAACACCCGCTTTGAAAAGTTGGGCAGAATTGCTAAAAAGTAAAAAATCCCTTCTGGGAATTTTCTTCTGAGATAAAAAAAGCGAAACAGTTAAATCGTCTGTTTCGCTTTTTTTGAAAGATAATAATTATCTGTATTTCATGACTTTGGGAGAGCTTACCGTTTTTATACTTTGTATAGAATATAATTATTCAGCTCCAGCCTCAGCCAGCCATTGCTTGAGCGTATCGAGATCTCCGATCTCTCCGGCCACGATTTTGCTTATCCCGCCCGCCTTATTGATGATATAAGTTGTCGGCAGTGCATTGACGCTATACGAGGCAGATATCCTTCCGGTAACATCGATAATTACGGGAAAAGAGAATTGCTGCTCCGCCATATACTCCGATACCGTCCCCTTAGATTCTCCAGCGTTCACGAACAAGGTCTCGACTGGAAGCTCTGCGGATTGGCTTAGTTCATTTAAGAGCGGCATTTCCCGCATACAAGGCTTACACCAGGTAGCCCAGAAGTTAAGCAGCACGACCCGGCCCTTGTATTCACTGAGACTCACATTCTCCCCCTGCAAGGTTACCGTTTCGAACGCCGGAGCTGAAGCACCTGCAGTCATTCTCCCGGCCGGAGGCTGGCTGGACTGCTGAAGGTACACCCAGATTCCGGCAGCAAAGGCAGCGGCAATAATCACCAGAGTAACGATCCGGCGCAGCTTCATCCCAGCCCCAGACTGTGGTGAAAGGCGGCGTACAGCGAACCGAATTCTGCCCGGATCTCTGCGGTCGTACCTGCCCCCACATGTTTGCCCTGATTCAAGAAGACAATCTGATCGGCCACCCGGTCCGCAATCTCCAGCTGATGGGTGGAAAAGAGGACGGTATGCCCCTCTTCCCGGATGTCCTGCAGCAGCTTCACGAATTCGTTCATCCAGAACGGGTCCAGCCCGTTGGTCGGCTCATCCATAATCAGGAGCGGCGGCTTCGCCAGCAGCGCTTGCGCGAACAGCACACGCTGGCGCATCCCCTTGGAAAAGGTAGTCACCAGGCTGTTGCGCTTATCCGCAAGCCCGACTAGAGCCAGTACTTCCTCTACTCTCTGTTTGCGTCTGGGAATCCGGCGCAATGCCGCCCAGAAATTCAGCAGCTCTTCCGCAGACAATCCGTGGCTGAATTGATAATCATCCGGCATATAGCCGATTTGCATGGAAAAGCGCTTGCGCGATTGCTTCCACTTCAGCCCGTTTACCGTAATTTCGCCGGAAGTCGGCTGTAGAATGCCGGCTACCATCCGCAGCACCGTGCTTTTGCCGGCTCCATTCCCGCCGCACAGGGCAAGTATACTGCCGCCGGGAACCTGGAAGCTGATCTCTTCAACCAGTGTTTGCCGCCCTATGACCTTGGAGATTTGCTTCACCTGCAACAACGGGTTATCCACGGGAACGCCCCCTCTCCCAGATCCAATATACCGCTAAGATGGACAGCAGCACCCAGGCCGCGCAGACCCCGAGGAACAGCAGACTGCCGCCCGGGCGGCTAATCCATTCCACCCACTGATAATATTCCGGTCCCAGGACGGACCCTCCGCCCAGCTTCACCACCACGAACAGGCGCACCAGCTCAGCCGGATTAAGAATCGTCAGCACTATCAGAGCAGGCTTGATCCAGAGATACGGGAGCAGCCCGAGGCCTGCGATCAGGAACGTCGGCCAGCCGATTACGGCGAAGAACCAGACCGCTACCGAGATCGTCAAGGCCTGCCAGCGGTTGCGGGATAACGAGCCGATGAAGAGGGCAAGCGTCAGGAACAGCAAGACCAGACCTGCCGAGAAGGCCAGGAACAGGAAGTAAGTATCCGCCGCAAAAGCCATCCCGAGCAGGCCGCTGACCAGCCCCATCAGCCCGTAACCAAACGCTACAATCGTCAGCAGGACAGCGGCTAGACCGGTGTATTTTCCCAGAACAAAGGATAAGGTTCCAATGGGATAGGTGGATAAGAGCTGCCAGCTTCCATCTTCCCGTTCCGAGGTCAGTGAGAAGGAGCCCAGAAATAACGTCATCAGCGGCAAAAGATACAGAATCAGGCTCAGCATGGAGCCCGTAACCGCAGTATAGCCTTCGACTACGTTATTCGCATGGATCAGCAGCAGCCCGAGACTGAAGGTGCAGAATAGGACCAGGAAAGAATAGGCCCACGGGTTGCGGAAGCCCATCTTAAGCTCTCTGCGGGCAATATGCAGGATGTCAGCCATACTCACATATCCGTCTCTTCGGAATGCGTGCCTTCCTCTGAGCTATGCTCCTCCATATGACCTTCCCCGCTCTGCATGCCCATGTTCATCATATCCTTGTTCTGCTTCCATTCATGGGAGGCCAGCTCTCCGGCGGTCAGCACAGCGCCTACCCCCTGCTCCTTCACGAACGCTTCTGCTGCCGCCTTGTCCTTGAAGCTGATCACTCCATAAGCCATGGGTGTACGTAGAGAAGCGTCATACACATAGCTCGCTTTGCTGAATTCAATCCAGCTCTTGTCGTTATAGTCGCGGACATAATCCATACCGATCTGCTCCGTGCCGTTACTCTTCTTCCACTCATTCATGCAGCCGATATCGTCGAACTTGTAATTCTTGCCGTCCTTGGTCGTTAGCTGAGTGGCGAAGGCATCATCCTTCACCTGCATATTGCAGACCACGCAGATATCGACGTCTTCATTGACCGCTACCGGCTCGTACTTCTTCTGCCCGCAGGCCGCTAGAATCACCAGACTCATTGCTACTATCAAGACCAGGCTCCATCGTTTCATAACCGCAATACCCCCAAGTATATTATTGTAATAACGGACAGGAACAGCAGCAGCCAGCCTGCTACCATGACCGTGCCTTGTCCGCCTGCCGCCTGATCCGGGCTAACTGTACCTGCCGCAAGCTGCATGAGCGGCGCTGAATCCGTGGACCACCCTGCCGATCCGCCGGTGTACATATCGCTCAGGAAGGTCATCCCCGGCGACTGGAAAAACAACTGATACGCTGCATTGCCCGCAACCAATTGCTGATAGAAGGGGTTGATCGCATATTTCAGGTCGCTGACCCCATCCCCCGTGAGATCCAGCCCGCCAAAGGCATCCCAGTAATTCCCGTTCATCTCATTGTCCCTGCTGCCTGTGGCCTGGGCCTCAATGACATTCGCAACAAACCCGTTACGCTCAAAGCGGTTGCCCTCTGCATTCTCGAACTGCACGCCGATATAGTTGCGGAGCACCAGGTTCTGCTGCAGCTTGTTATCCGAGGACTGCTGCATGTAAATCCCCACCCGGTTACCTTCCACCCGGTTGTTCATAATCTCTGAATTCTGCACATCGTAGAGCAGAATTCCCTGTGAATGCACATTCCGGCTCTGCTTGCGGAAGGAGTTCCCGGACACGACCACATCCGTTACACCCATCACCATCGCGCCGGTAATGTTGTATTCCCCGGTGTTGTTAGTGACCTTCGAGCCATTGATATACATGCAATGGACCCCGTACCGCAGATAGGCGAGCTTGTTCTGATCCACCACTGTATTGCGGCTGTTCTCCAGATAGATGCCATCCCGCAGATAAGCGATGTCGTTGCCACGGATCACAGCGCCGTGAGAGCTATAGAGATCGATCCCGTTGCCTCTCGTTCCCGGTGCTTCTCCTTTGGGGATGAACCAGCTTATCTTATTGTCCGTGATCACCCCGCCATCGGCTTCACGCAGCAGTATTCCGTACCCTGCCGAATGAATCACCAGTCCCTGCAAAGTGACTCTGTCCGCTTCAACACGAACAGCCGCTGCTTCCCCGTCGTTATTCTGCTGGATCTTCAGGTTCTCAAGCCTTACACCGTCTGCTGCGATTAGCACCGTAGCCTGTTCGTCCTTAGCTGTATGCAGCAGAATCGCCTTGCCATTACCGTTAATCGTCACCCGCTTATCCAGCCGGACCGGACCCGAATAGGTTCCCGGAGCCAGGGTGATGAGATCTCCCTCACGGGCTGAATCGATGATGGGCTGGAGCGGAAGAGCCGCTTCTGCACTGCTCCCTGCATTGACCTCACGGCAGCAGAACAGGCATATAATGAACAAGCCTGCCAACAGTACAGCCCTTACTTTGGTGTAACGGGATGGACGAAAGCCTTGTGAGATTAGCATTGTTCACTCCCTCGACGTAGTGACGTAGTAATGTTCCCAATTCCAGCCTTACAGCCGTGCAATGATAACGCTCCCATTGTAGGTAATAGAAGCTCCGCTGACCATAGCCCATTTTAGCTATCCCGGACAAAAAAATGTGTCTAAAATGTGATTAATTGTATTGTTATCCGTAACTGTATAGATGAACCGGGCGTCTTCTGCACGTCTCCTGTCTTGAAGCAAGAACACTTCATGATCATCCTTGCCCCAGAATGAATTCAGCATACGGAAGCTTTCGCCGTCAATCCCCTTCACCATGCGACGGCCGTTGGCATTGTACAGTCCTGGTGCTCCGCCTATCTCTCGCCAATTCTGAGCGTTTCCTCTCACGGAGCGTTTGTATGGATCGCATTGTTGCACTTTTTGCAGGATTTCTCTAAAAAATGTTACTGACTATGGTACATTGTTGCATCATTTGCAGGAATTCCGGTGATTAAATCAAGTTAGCGCTGGCTTTGTTGCATTTCATGCAGGATTTCAGTATCTGGCGCTTCTATTGGGCAGCATTGTTGCACATTTTGCAGCATTTCTCTAAAATGTTACGGGTATGGGGCCCCATCCCTCATCGCAGCATATAATAACAAAAAAAGACCACAACCGGCGGAAGCCGGGCTGTGGTCTGTAATTTTTGATCTTATCTTCTTGCTTATTGCCCAATCGCTTTGAACGACTCGGTCTGGCGGGTAATGCCCTGCTCCGCGGCGAAGCGCTCAATGCTCGATGCGCCGAAGAATCCGTGGATACCCTTCGTCCGCTGAATGACATAAGCCGCATCCTCCGGCTCGGCAATCGGGCCGCCGTGGCAGATAATCATAATCTCCGGATTGACCGCCCGTCCGGCTTCGATAATTGCTTCAATACGCTCCACACAATCGTCCAGCGTCAGCGCGGTAACTGCGCCGATGGTGCCCTTGGTGGTGAGGCCCATGTGGGCGACCAGAATATCTGCGCCTGCTTCTGCCATGGCCCGCGCTTGTTCAGGATCAAATACATACGGGGTGGTCAGCATATCCAGCTCATGGGCGATGCGGATCATTTCGACCTCCAGCCCGTAGCCCATTCCGGTCTCCTCCAGATTCTGCCGGAATACGCCGTCGATCAGACCCACTGTCGGGAAATTCTGCACACCGCTGAAGCCCTGCTCCTTCAGCTGCTTCAGGAATACCTCCATCACCCGGAACGGGTCAGTGCCGCATACCCCTGCCAGAACGGGCGTATCCTTGACGACAGGCAACACCTCCGAGCCCATCTCTACCACAATCTGATTGGCGTCGCCATACGACAGCAAGCCTGCCAGTGAACCGCGTCCTGCCATTCTGTAACGGCCGGAATTGTACACAATCAGCATATCCGCTCCGCCTGCTTCACTGCTCTTGGCGGTAATCCCCGTGCCTGCCCCGACACCAAGAAGAATCTTGCCCGCCTCTACCTCTTGCTTGAATCTATCCATAATCTCAGCTCTGGTCTGCTTATTCATTTAGTAGCTCCTCCTTATTGTGTGGTTCAGGCCTTCGCGGCCTGCATCAGCTCAATCAGCTTCCGGGCTGCCGCCTCGGCAAAGGCCGGATCATTAATTGCGCAGTCCATTTCGATCAGCTCAACTCTTGAGCGGTCCACCTGCCGGTGCAGGGTATCGAACAGCATCCGATCCTCTTCAGGGCCATAGAAGGGCTGCCCCTCCACATCAATGGCTGAAATGCCGCCAAGCGGCAGCATCAGCACCGTGCTCTCTGTCGCCATGTTGAGCTTCTCGGCCAGCTTCCTGCCGAGCTGTTCATTCTCCTCCACAGTCGTCCGCATCAGGGTGACTGTAGGATTATGATGATAGAATTTGCGATCCTTAAACTTCTCCGGCACGGTATCCGCCGGTCCGAAGTTGCACATATCCAGGGCGCCCACCGAAACGACCTGCGGAATACGGTTACGGCCTGCGGCTTCCAGGCGGTGCGGCCCTGCATTCAGGACGCCTCCGATCAGCTCATCCGCCCATTCGGTGGTGGTTAAATCCAGCACACCTTCAATGAAGCCCGCTTCGATCAGCGCCTCCATCGATTGTCCGCCGATTCCAGTAGCATGGAATACCAGCACCTCGTAGCCGCGCTCCTCCAGGTATTTGCGTGCTTCGGTCACACACGGCGTGGTCACTCCGAACATGGTGGCTGCTACCAGCGGCTTTTTCTCCGGCTCATAGTCTGCTTCGAACAGGAGCATGCCCGCGATGGCAAACATCGCATTGCTGAATATTCTCGTCGAGATCGAATTGAGGCCAGAGACATCCACGACAGACGGAATCATCATAATATCGCTGGTCCCGACATAGGGGGCGGTATTTCCGGAGGCAACCGTGGATACCAGCACCTTCGGTACGCCGATCGGCAAGGCTCTCATGGCAGGGGCAACCAGTGAAGTTCCGCCGGTGCCCCCGAAGGAAATGATGCCGTCAAATTTCCCCTCCTGGTATAACCGGGGAACGAGCCGCTCCAGTCCTTTGGACAACACCTCTGTAGCTAACGCCCGGTCTTTCTTAGCAACAAGCTCGTCCAGCTCCACCCCTGCGGCGGAAGCGACCTCCCGGTTAGACACCTCGGGAAGGAAGGCCGGCTCGAATACACCGGTATGGATCATCAGGGCTTTGAGGCCCAGCTCCTCTGCAAGCTGCTTGATGTACAGGTACTCCTCACCCTTCGTATCAAACGTTCCAGCTATGGCGATTGTCTTCATTCTCCTGCCTCCTCGTATACGAATCATAGATTCATCATACCGGGCATTTTTATGTATGAAAACGCTTTTATGTCCTATGTTTTTGTGTTTAGGTTAGATTTGTACTGCTTGGGCGAGCAGCCCATAAGCTTTTTGAACATTCTGCTGAACTGGGCATAGTCGGGGTAGCCGACCATTGCAGACACCTCGGATAATGGCAGGTGCGGGGCCTGGAGCAGTATGGCAGCCTTTTGCATACGGAAGCCGACCAGATAGTTCTGGAAGCTGCACCCGACTTCCTTTTTGAACAAGCTGCTCAAATAACTGCGCGACACATGCGCCACCTTGGCCAGATCTGCGAACACTACTTCCTCGCTGTAATTCTGGGCGACATATTCTTTGACGAATTCTACGTAATCGTAATGCCGGGTAATGCCGCTGAGCATTTTGACCATGAGATCATCCTCATCCAGCTTCCCCAGGCGTTTGAAATCGCGGGTAATAGCCGTAATCGACTGCTCGGAGGGAATCCGTTCAAAGGCAGAGCCGCCAATGTAGCCCATAATCTGCGTGTTGCTGCTGTACATGTACTGAACGTCAACTGGAGTCTTGACCGGCCCGCCGTAGATCATCTTAATGACTTCAGGCTTAACCTCCCCGCAGGCAGTGAGAATGCGCAGGGCTTTCGCCTTGGCAGCTTCCAGGGAGACCACTTTTCGCGCCCCCAGCAATCCGCCTACGGTCAGGCCAAGATGCACACAGATCACATCTGCCCCCGCTTCGGCCATCTGGACGCCTTGGGCTTCGTCGAAGACGAAAGCCACCGTGAACAGCTTCTGCTGATGAGCCAGACGTATAGCCTCAACCTCCCTCTCATAGCTGATGCCATCCTCCTCCAGTGCCTCTCTGAACACCCCGTCGATCAGACCGACCGTCGGATAATTATTCACTCCCGCGAAGCCTTTGGCCTTGATCTCATCTATGTATAGAGACATTTCTCTCGTTGGATCATTTGCATTCAGCCCGAACAGCACCGGAGTGTCCCTCACCAGCGGCACAATCTCCTTCGAGGCAAAATCCATCACCATCTCATTGCTGTTGCAGAAGGGCAGGAACCCCGCCAGCGAGCTTCTCCCCATCTGCCGGAACTTGCCCGAATTCAGCATGAGGATGAAGTCTGCTCCGCTGTCAGCGGCAACCTTGGCTGTAATTCCCGTGCCTGTCGAGACGCCGATAATATGGTTGCCTTCACGCAGCTGTGTCTGGAGCCGTTCCAGAATAGCAGTCCGGTTCAAGTCTCATCCCTTCTCTCTAACCTTGTTCACTTCTTGTCCATCTTACCACGGCCGCTAGCCTGATAGAATCAGCAGAGTATACACAAGCATGATTCCCCCTGCCGCAGCATCCATTCGCGAGAAGTGCAGCACTCTGAACGAGGTCCGGCCCCTCCCGTCCCCGTAAGCTCTGGCCTCTATGGTCATAGCGAGCTGCTCGGCCCGGCCGATCGTAGTCGCCAGCAGCGGAATGATTAAACGCAGGCAGGCTTGAATCCGCTGGCAGCCTCGGAGGCTCCCAATTTCGCAGCCCCGTGCCTTCTGCGCCATAAGAATGCGGTCCAGCTCCTGGCTGATGGTCGGAATGAAGCGGACCGCCAGCATGGCCATCAGTGCGAAGGCTTCCACAGGAATCCCCAGACGGGCGAGCGGCTTGCACATGACTTCCAGGCCTTTGGCCAGATCCAGCGGCTTTGTGGTCCGTGTCAGGACCAGGGCAAACGCGACCGGCAGCAGAATGCGCCAGAGGTTGAATATTTCCGTCATGATACCGCCCTGGCTCCGGTTGAACAGAAGATGATAGCATAGCGGCAGCAGCAGGAACAAGAGCACCGGCCGTAAGCCGCTGAGGTACAGACGAAGCGGGAGACGGGATAACCGTATGGAACTCCCTGCAAGTACAGCAGCTGCCAAATATCCGCAGGGTGATCTTAGCTGCATACAGCACAGGGTGAACACAACGACGCTCAACAGCTTGGTCCGCGGATCAAGCCGGTGAATAACGGAATTGGAATGGACATACTGCCCCCAAGCGGTCGTAGTGCTCATGCCAGCTTGTCTTTGCCGTGCCAGACTGCCCTGACACGTTCCATAATATCGGCTTCCCGGCAGCTTGCCGGCTCCAGCCTCTGCCCGGATAACTGCTCCATGAGTCTTAAGAGCTGCACCGGCTCCGGCAGAGGCAGGCCAGCCTGTTCCATCTGCTCCGGGCGCTTCAGGAATAATTCATTCACCTCGTAGTGACCTAAGCTGCGCCCTTCATGAAAAAGAATCACCTCATCCGAATATTCGGCTACGTCCTCCAGTTGATGGGAGATGAACAGCACCGTCCGCCCGTTCTCCTTCTGCCAGCTTCGGAGCCGGGAGAGCAGCGACCTTCTGCTGCCTGGATCAAGCCCCGCCGCCGGCTCATCCAGAATCAGCAGCTCCGGGTCCGCAATCAGCACCGAAGCAATCGCCACCCTACGCTTCAGCCCCCCGCTGAGCTGGAACGGATTTTGCGGAAGAAGCTCAGCGGGTATCCCCACCTTTTCCATAACCGCATGAATAGCTTGGTCCACGCTTGTTCTGGATACCCCCTGCACAGTGAGCGCAAACGCCAGCTCCTGCTCCACCGTCGCCGCAAAGAGCTGGTGCTCCGGATACTGAAAAACATAGCCGATCTGCGGAACCACCTTCAGCCGTCCCTGGCGGTCTTTTGGCATAGGCTGTCCATGCTGTGTGTATTCGCCTCTATAGAAGGGAATCAGCCCTTTAACCACCTTGGCAAAAGTAGACTTCCCGGCCCCGGTCCGGCCGATCAGCGAGATCCACTTCCCCTCCTGCAGATGGCAGCTTACCGAACGCAGGATATCCCGGCCGTCCAGCCTTACACTTATATCCCTTAACGCATAGCCCATAATTGCCTGATCGCCTCCTTCCAGTCCGCGCTTACGGGTACATCTAGTCCAAGAGCCTGATACAATCTGGCTGTAAAAGGTAGCTCCAGCGCCTGCCCGGCCATAGAGTCATTGCTGAACAAGCGGGAAGGCGGCCCGTCATAGGCCAGTTCCCCGTTGTTTAGCAGCAGAACGCGGTCAGCGGCCAGCACCTCATCCATATGATGCGTGATGTGGATGATCGTCAGGCCTTGCCGGTGCAGGCTGTGCAGAAGCTGAAGAAGCTCCTGTCTCCCCTGCGGGTCGAGCATGGAGGTTGCTTCATCCAGGATCAGAATCTCCGGCTGCATGGCGATAACAGCAGCCACGGCGGCCCGCTGCTTCTGTCCGCCGGATAGCTGATGCGGAGCGGCGTCTGCGTAGGCTTCCATCTGCACAGCCCGCAGGGCAGCCTCTGCACGCTGCCTCATCTCTGCTCCCGGCACCCGCAGATTCTCCAGTCCGAACACCACTTCATCCAGCACCGACGCCGTGATAAACTGATCGTCCGGGTTCTGGAAGACCAGTCCGGCCCGCTCGCGGATGCTCATGAGATCCTGGCGCTTCAACGTGCTCAGCGCTCCCAGTCGCACCTCTCCTGCCCTTGGCAGCAGCAATCCGTTCATTAGCTTGGCGGCTGTGGATTTGCCGCTGCCGTTCGCTCCGGTGACGGCTACGAATTCACCGGGATGAATCCCGAAGCTAAGCTGGCGGAGCACAGGCTCCCCCTGCCGGTAATCATAATTCACCTGGTCAAAAATCAGCATTGGCGCTGCTCCTTTCTGCTTTATCCTTCACTTTCATACCCGCTCATCTGCGGGGTATCCCTTCGACAAGTACAGCCAGCCCCATTCCGCCGCCGATGCCAAGGGTGGCAAGTCCTCTGCGGTATGGGCGGTACAGCATCTCCGCGTATAAGCGTGTCATCAGAATCGCGCCTGAGGCTCCATAAGGGTGGCCCAGTGCAAGCGCGCCTCCCCCAAGGTTGACCTTATCCGGCGGAAGCTGAAGCTCTTGTAGCGAAGCCAATACCTGCGAGGCAAAAGCTTCATTGAATTCAACAATATCCAACTCACTGATGTGAAGCCGCTGACGCTGCAACAGCCTCCGAACGGCCGGGACCGGTCCCATGCCCGGATAATGCGGGTCAACTCCAGAGGCTTGCGAGTCAATGAAGCGGAGAACCGGTGTCAGGTTCAGCCGGTCGCATATATCACGGGACATCATAAGCACAAGTGCCGCGCCATCATTAAGAGGGCAGGCATTGCCGGCCGTGACCGTTCCCCCTTTCACAAAAGCAGGCTTCAGCTTGCTCAGCTTCAAGAGGCTTGTATCCGGCCTTGGGCACTCATCATCCGTTACAATAAAGCCGTCGCGGGCTATAGGCACGAGTTCTCCTGTGAATCGGCCTGTGCGCTGGGCCTCCACAGCCTTCATATGGCTCTCCAGCGCATAGCGGTCCTGCGCCTCCCGGGAAATACCGTATTTCTCCGCCGTATATTCGGCAGCCACTCCCATATCAGGATCGCCAAGCGCTGCAGGTGTGAACGCCGCGCGGGTATACAGCTTCGGCGTACCGCTGACCGTCTCCGGCCGGAGCATCCGCCAGGGAGCCCGGCTGGTGCTCTCGACTCCGCCTGCGAGGAAGATTTCACCTGCCCCGCTCTGGATCAGGCGCGCAGCCATAATAATGGCTTCAAGCCCTGAGCCGCACTGCCTGTCGACGGTGACGCCGGGAACCGTCTCGGGGAGTCCGGCTTCAAGCACCGACTTGCGTGCGATGTTCCCGCCGGGTCCGACTACATTGCCAATGATCACATCGTCTATCCAATCGGGAGGCAGACGGGCCTCATGGATTAACTGCTGAATCAGCGGAGCCAGCAGCTGCTCCGGTTCCAGCGTACAGAGCTGTCCGCCAATTCTGCCGACTGGCGTCCGCTTGGCCAGGACCAGGGCCGCCTCCCTCATTTCATCCCTGTTTCCGCCCGGCTTTTCATGAGCTGGCGGGCGATTTTGCCGGAGCCGGTGTAGATGAATTCCTTCACAGAGATCAACCGCCCCGGCAGCTTATAGCTATCTAGAAAAGGGCGGCAGTAGCTGCGGATGTCCTCCAGCGCCAGGCGCTGCGGGCCGCTCCACGCAATGAGCGCTGTGACCTGCTCTCCCCACCGGTCATCCGGAAAGCCGCACACCATCACTTCCCGGACCGCCGGATGGCGGAGCAGTACGGCCTCGACTTCCTCGGGGAACACCTTCAGTCCTCCACTCTTGATCATACTGCCTGCGCGTCCGGCCAGGCGCAGTTGCCCCTCCTCATCCATAGCCGCATAATCTCCTGTCCGCAGCCATCCGTCCCGAAAGACCTGTGCCGTCTCTTCCGGCAGGCCGTAATATCCGGCGAACATCATACCGCTGCGTACGTACAGCTCACCAACGGTTCCCGGAGGCACCTCGCGGAACTGTCCGTCCCGGGTGGACAGCTCTACCCCGCTGAACGGCCGGCCCAGCGAGTCCGGCGGCTCCGCTCCGGTCAGCTCCTGGTAACTGATATAGCTCGCTTCAGATGAACCATAATACTCATAGAGCTTCGCTCCCTTGAATCTCTCGCGGCATCTCTGTGCGGAAGCCGCAGGCCATTTGCCGCCAGAGCTGATTATGGCCTGCATGGTTACCTTGGCGGCCGTCTTATCAGCGTGGTGCAACATGGCATCGGCCATGGCGGGTACCACGAACAGAATCACCTCCGGATGGCAGGAGCAGAACTCAAGTACCCGCGCAGCGTCGAATTCCGCGAGAAGATGGAAGGTGGCCAGACTGTATAGCGATTGCAACAGGGCGAACAGCGACAGGGAGTGAACGAATGGTCCGGGCGCAAGCACATGCTGCATTTGATGCAAGCCGAAGGCCTGTTCTGTCGCCCTGAAGCTGTTGAACCATGATTGGTGGGTACGCATATAGCCTTTGGGTACCCCGGTCGTTCCTGATGTATATCCGATGAACAACAGTTCAGGGTGTCTCTCTGCCGATGCCTCTGACCCGCAGCCGGACAGCCACTCCCTGTAGCTGCCGGTTGACTGGCCGTTGTCAAAGACTAACCGGGCCATTCCGCAGAAGCTGCTGCCCGCCAGCTTTGCTGCGTATTGCGCTTCGCTGATGATCATCCCGGGCTCGCATTGATGGATTACCTGCTCCAGCACCGCCTGCGGCCACATCGGGTCCAGCAGTACCGGTGCGCACCCGGCATAGATTGCGCCAAGCAGGAACTCGGCGAATTCTATCCGGTTGCCGCTTAAGATGGCAATCGGCTGCTCCGTATGCCCGCCATGACGTAAGCCGCCAGCCACCCGCCGGACACGCTCCGTAAGCTCTGCGTATGTAAGCTCCTCCAGTCCGTCCGATATCGCGATGCGGTGCGGGACCTGCTGTGCACGCTCCAGAATAAGCTCTGCCAGATTCATAGCTGTCTATCCCCTTCTCTTGTCTTCAAGCGGACTGAGCGCCCGGAGCTGCATGGTGATGACGGCGGCCAGCAGAGCCTTGATCAGATCTCCGGGCAGAAAAGCCGCAGACCCGGCAAGTCCGGTCCAGAGCGGAGTATGCGTGATCCAGGCCATGGTCGAAGCGCCGATCAGATTAACGAGCAGAACGCCAAAGATCAGATTAACAGCGAACAGCTTCCAGGCCCGGAGCTTCGGCCAGACCGCTTCAGCGAACCAGCCGATCAGTCCGGCCGCAAGCGGCCAGCTGAACAGATAGCCTGCTGTCGGTCCAACCAGGATAGCCAGCCCGCCGCGTCCGCCTGGTAATACCGGCAAGCCTAACGCAATGAGGATAAGGAAAATGATCAGGCTGAGCGCGCCTGTCCGCCAGCCCAGAAAACAGCCGGCCAGCATAACGCCAAGCGTCTGGGCAGTGACAGGTACAGGGATAATGCCGAGGGATACGGGCGGAATTAAGCCCAGCACCGCGATAAGCGCGGCGAATAAGGCCGCATAGACCAACTCTTTGATTCTCAATTCAATAACCTCCACGAGATAAGATACAGGAATTGGACGCCCTTCCGGTTAGGGAGTCCAGCCAACAAGCTGAATTATAGTGGAGGATGGTTCAATTGTAAACCATTAATTATTATTAGGTTCACAATAGAGGTGTGTAAGATGCACTAAAGAAATTAACGTAAAGTCTTAATTTTTCTAATGATCCTAAGCATGTTAATATACTTAAAGAGATGAGCTCGGAACGTTAGACTTGTGGAGGGTTATAGGCATGACAGTCAAAGAACATATCCTGGCCTTACTGGACAGCAATAAGGGTGAGTACTTCTCCGGCGAGGATATCGCCGGGCGGTTATCCGTGACGCGCAGCGCAGTCTGGAAGGCCATCAAAGCGCTGCAGAGCGACGGCTATTCCATTCAGGCCGTCACCAATAAGGGATACTCCCTCTCCCCCCAGACGGACATTTTGTCCGCCGCCGCAGTTGCCAAATATCTGGATGCCAGGGGGCAGAAGCTGCGGCTTGAAGTTTTCAAGAGCGTGGAATCCACGAACGAGCTGGTGAAGGTGCTGGCTTCCGGCGGAGAAGCGGAAGGCAAAGTCATTCTCTCGGAGGAGCAGACCGCCGGGCGGGGCCGGAAAGGCCGGCCTTTCTTTTCCCCAGCGGGGACGGGCATCTATATGAGCATCCTGCTGCGTCCCCGGCTGTCGGCGGCAGATGCAACGCTTCTGACTACCTCTGCTGCAGTTGCGGTCGCTCTGGCTATCGAGAGTGTGTCCGGCCTCAGCACGCAGATTAAATGGGTGAATGACGTATTCATGAACGGAAAAAAGGTATGCGGAATCCTCACCGAGGCTTCCCTGTCTCTGGAGAGCGAGTGGCTGGATTATGCTGTGCTCGGGATCGGGATCAATGTGACGCTGCCCCCGGGCGGCTTTCCCGCAGAACTGTCAGAGGTTGCAGCCCCGATCTATCAGGCAGGCAATCCCGAAGGGGATTTGCGGAACCGGCTTACAGCCGAAGTGCTGAACCGCTTCATGGGCTATTATGAGCAGCTTAAGGAACGGCTGTTCCTGCCCGATTACCGCCAGCGCATGATGTCCTTGGGTGAGACAATTATGGTTGTTAAGGAGCATCAAGAGCAACCGGCAACCGCCGTTGATATCGACAATGACTGCCGCCTGAAGGTCCGGTATCCGAATGGCGAAGAGGAATATCTGTCGAGCGGCGAGGTTCGTATTCTGCTCTAACGCCTCAAACCACAATTCGCAAGAGTTACTTGCGGGTTGTGGTTTTTTAATGCCGTTGTTTCGGCCCGGATATTTGACACGTGAATTGATTATCGATATAGTGTGAATGAGTTCACACTACGTATTAAAGGAGGAAGCGATGCCAAAAAATACGTTTTTTCGATTGGATGAAGCCAGACGCGAGGAAATATCAAATAGGGCTATGCAGCTTTTTGTGGATCATCTTTATGAGGATATATCGATGAAGATGGTTCTGGATAGCTTGTCTATGCACCCCGGAACCTTCTACCGGTATTTTGAAGACAAAGATGACCTGTATTGTCTCTTAATACGTAATGTGACCCGGAAAAAAGCTGCGTATTTTAATAACAGCACTGAAGATTCCCTATTCCGGTCTTTCCTTACCGGCTTATTCGGTAATGTGAATGGCACTGTGGCCGAGCCGCTGAATGCGCTGGAAATCAAGCTTACTGAGACTTTTTTACACATCCCCGAGGACATTTTGCTAAAAGTATATCTGACTGTACTAAAGGGCGAGTCCTTCCCCTTGATCAAGGACATTATACGGCGGCTGAGGGTGGACGGATATCTCCGGCCTGATATTGACGATGACCTGATTTCATTTATGTTTGAATCTATGCAGTTTAATTTAGTCATGTTTTATAGGGAATTCGGGATTAAGGATTCTCAGATGCAGCATAAGCTTAGCAAATACTTTGCTGACTTTATGGGTCATGGTCTGCTTGAAGATCATAAATATTCCGAGCTGGTTAGCGATATTAAAAAAGCAAAGGAGTAGAAGTGTATGAACAAGCATATGAAAACTTATGAGGTTTTTCCAGCACCTATTGGCAGCTATACTGTTGGCCGGACTCAGATGGATCTGGAGTATACGGCAGCGGATCATTCCACAAGAGAATTGACGGCGTTCGTCTACTATCCGTCTGATAGCAGCGAAGATAAGGCTACATCAGCATACATGTTTCCTGAAGTCTACGGGATGTTACAGGATCAGCCGCTGGTCACCGGGTATGTTACGAGCGATTTTTTCTCTATAGAGTTCAAGACCCGGTGTTACGACAACATTGCTCTATCCGGGAAGGAAAAGCGCTATCCGGTGTTATTCTATGTCTGCGGCGGGGGCGGTTCTCCGGAATGGGGGACGGTACTCTGTACGGACTTGGCCAGCTTGGGATACGTTGTGGTCAGCATCGGGCATCCGGATAGCACAATGTATAAGCGTAAAGACGGGCGTCTCTATAATGTATCCAAGGGTTTCTCGGAAGCCATCATAGCGTTGTCTGAAGATCCTGAGATGCAGGCGCTGGCAGGTACGATGGAACTGCACCCTGACGATGAAACTGCCGTTCAGATGTGCCGTAACGTGCTTGCACTCCCGGTAATTGACAAGGTAACTGAGTATAGTGAATTACAGGCAGAAGATGTACGTTTTGTAGCCGATTATCTGTACAAGCTGGACGCTGGAGAGCTGGATTCTATCTTTAAAGGCAGATTGCGTGTTGACACCGGCCTGGGCATCGTCGGACATTCGTATGGAGGGCTTACGACGGCGATGGTCTGCCGGGACGACGGCCGGTTCACCTGCGGGATTGGCTTAGACAGCGGTGCATTCGGTCTCCTCGACAGTGACCTTAAGACGCCCTTCCTGCTGCTGTATCGTGAACCCAACTACAACATGAATGCGGTCATTGGCGCTAACAATAGCAGAGAGACCTATTATTTCTCAGTTGATCGTGTGGCGCACTTAGATTACTGTGACATCGTTTTTACCGGTGTTAGTGAGGAACTCAGAGGCGAACGGGATGCGATGGAGATGCGAAATCTGGTTACAGACTATACGAAGACCTTTTTGGATCATTACCTCCGGCAGAAGGCGGCAAGTGTGGACAGTCTGGCATATGATGGCGTGGAGCTGATCAGGAAGACAAATAACAAGTAGGCGTATGGCTGCAATCTTCCCAGTATTGAAGGAATACCTCTTTAGCGGCTTAGTTCGTATTCTCTTCCAACGCGCAAACGAACCGCACCCCGCAAGCGATGCCTGCGGGGTGCGGTTTTTCAATTACGGCTTAGTTGTGGCATATATTTCACTTACCGGCTTATTGCTTCAGTGCTGAAGTTATTTGCTCCCCTGCGCCTGCTGGGTGGGACCGTAATTGGCCGCTCCGGTGAAGTGAACATCTTCCGGCGTGGGATACACTTTCGGGATGCGCAGATCCCGCTGATACAGCCGCAAGTGCTCTCCCCGGGGAGCGATATCCACGACATCACATCCTCGCCAGGAGACCTTGTATTCCTCGCCGCGCACCGTCTCCTTCACCACCACCGTCTCCAGCGGATGCGTAAGCTCTACCGTATCCCCTGCTCCAACACTGCGGATCACAAGCAGATTTCCTTCCCGTGCGGCTGCACATACGGCTCCATTTAACCTAACGGTGAGGTCCGTCCCCATCCAGTCATAGACCCGTACCGCAACATTACACGGCTGCTTGGCTGTAATGGACATATATCCCAGATCGGGATAGCTCATGGTGACGGCAGCCTCGTCCGTCTCCTTATCCACCGGCATGTTAACGAATACTGTGCCATTCTGGAATTCCACCGCCCGATTCCATATGATCTCCAGAGCTACCGGAGCCATGCCGACGCAGCAGCCCGCAATGGAGCGGAACTTGGATAACGACATGGAATTCACGAGCGAGCCTCCGGTGAAGCCCCCGATCATTCTTGTATCAATCTCCCTGTAGGTTATGCCTGCTTCGTCAGGCCGGGCGTTGTCTGTGACCACGTAGGAAGATACCTTTAGCTGATTTTCCACCAGCTGGTTCCGCGCATACAGGGTCATATCCTCCCAATATTCCTCATACCCGGCCAGAATCAGCTCATTTGCACATTCGATCATGTCCTTGATGCAGCAGGTTTCGCAATGCTCCTCATGCGGCGGATGCCACTGGGCATATTCCGGCACCCAACCGAAGGAGGAAGACAGGCTGCGGATATAATCATAGATTCCTTTGCCTGCGGTAATATACCGCTCCTTGCCAGTTACCCGGCCCAGACGTACCAGACCGGAAGCTACCCAGCCTGCGGAATGGACATGTCCGAAGAATTCCATCTTATAGTTGAAATAGCGTGAAGGTCCAAGCAGGTGGTTGGCGAGACCCGTTGCGAGATCAAGTGCCGCCTCATCTCCGGTAATCTCATATCTGCGCACCAGAGAATGAAGAACAATGGCATTGCGGATCGCCTGCTCCCCCCGCCCGGTATGCCTGGACAGATCGAAGCCGCCGTCCTTCAAATACACATCATTCGGGAATTCGTACAGAGGCTCCTGCTCCTCATAATCCCCCGACCAGAATGTTCGGACCGTCCGCCCGATCACCAGGGAGCGCATTCCCCTGACCAGCCCGGCCGCTCTGCTCTCCGCCTCCTCATCCCCGGGATCATTCTCCAGCATCCGGTTCAGCGCGGGAAGAATATAGCCCATCTCGTGAAAAGAGCTATGATTCGTATGCGTCCACGGATAAGGCTCATGAAAGCGCAGGCCGTGCTCCCCCCACGACTTCATCAGATGACGGTAAAAGGATTGCTGCACCGCAGCGCCTTCCCCCGTCTTTAGCATTTTGCGCACCGCATCTATAGCCTCATACCAGGAGCCAACCAGCTCCGCATCGTCCACCCGGCAGTGGGCAGCCTCAGCAGGCTTCTTATGCGGCAGTACAAGCCAATAGGGCAGATTATCTTCCTGCGCATCCACCATAGAGGTCAGATAACCCAGAACGAGCTTGGCATTCAGTAACGGCGTGAACTTTTCGTAAGCTTGACTTGCCATGTTGTCTATCCCTCCGCTGCTTAATCTCCGGTAACACTGACCTTGAAGTCGTCGAAATCGATAGACGCGTTCGCGTAGCCGTCAACGCCGAACAGCTGTCCGGTCAATGTGCTGCCGCCAGTATGGCGGAAGGCGAAATCTGTTGCAGCCGGAACGGTTTCATTGTTGATATAGACGCTGTAGGTCTTGGCGTCCCAGTTGGCGACCATTTTGATGGCATACCATGTGCCCAGCGTAAAGTCTCTCACCTTGACCTTGTTGGAGCCGCCATTTTGCACCAGGATTTTACCGGAATCAAACGCTGTCACCATTGAGTAGTTGCCGGTCCCGCTATCATTTCTTACCATTGCGCCGTTGGCATACTGGAAGTTGCTGTTTAACCGGACACGGTATTCGATGACGATGCGCTCATTCCCCTCAGCACTAACCTCCCCAAGATAAGGCAGGAAAAGGTTGGCTTTGCCTGATACCGCGGTCGTGGTTAGCCGCAGGAATTTATTACCTGCTTCCTCCTGAACCACAGCGGCGGCGCCATTCGTCAGATCCTGCGTTGTAATGCCATAAGGGTATTTGCCTGCCGTATCGCCGGAGAAATCACGGTATGCCTTATACGTTATACCGTTCTGTGTGGTATTCAGCGAATTCAGCAGGGCGGCTTCCGCATTAGCAAGTGCATTCAGCTCAGCATTAAACTGCGCCTGCGTCAATTCCGCATTGCCCGCCAACGCCTCTGCATGATCCACGGCGGCAACGAAGTCAGCATACTTGGCTGCGCTATAATTGCCTGCCCCGTTCCCAAGCGGATAGGAGTTATTAGCCAGCTTGCTGCGAAGCTGATTCACGATCTCATCCAGGCCATAGCCCGGCACAACCTCTACAGAAATCGTGGAAGAGAACTCCTCCCCGCCTATCTTGAGGGTCACAGGAATCTGAACCGTGCCAATGGTACTGAAGTCCAGCCCTGCCGTCTCGCTGTCAGTCACCTGGGCCTGAACGGTCTGGTTGTGGTAGACAGCATTCACAACGCCCGGAAGCGCGGGAACCACGCCTGAAGGTGTCTTCATAGTTGTAGTGACCTGAACGGCATCTGAAGCGGCAATGACCGTTATGCTGTAGGTGGCTTGCTTGCCCCCGGTTGAGGCTGTAATCAGAGCCGTACCCGGTTGAACAGCATTTACTGTATGGGTTGCCGGATCGATGGCCGCCACTCCCGGATTGCTGCTGGTGTACTGCGCACTCGCGGTTACATCCTGAACTTCATAATTGTTGTAAAGTGCTGTTGCCTGCAGCGGTGAGGAGGTCTGGCCGCTGATCAGCACAGGCTCCAGACCGCTGAGCGCCAAGGACTGCACTGTTTTCGGATCAGCTTTGACGTTAACTGCAGCGGTTGCGGTTTTGCCGTTATAGGAGGCGGTAATGGTTGCACTTCCTGCCCCGGCGGCCTTCACCTGATTCCCTGCTTGAATCACGGCTACATTCGTATCAGACGAGGTCAGGACCACGCCTGCCGTGACAGTAGAATAGGTAGTTCCAGTTACTGTATAGAGGGGCAGGCTGCGGGTCTCGTTAAGTCCCAGCGTATATCCGGGAGCCCCGAACAGCAGCTCCGAGGTATTCAGCCGAGATACATCCAGGCTGTCGATGTCCGCCAGATTGTTCCCCTTGAAGAAGCGGAGAACATTGTCTCCCTGCTGAAGATAGATTTTCGCCGTAGAGGCTCCCCAGCGGTTCGCGCCGGAATAGACGATATTCATCGACGCTCCGGGCCCGCCGTTGACCGACAGGATATGAGAGGCATCCCCCGCATTCGCTGAGCCGTTGCTGTTACGCACGGACAGCACATAGAAGCCCGCTTCCGGCACATTGACATTGAACTGGGCATAGTCGAAGGTGTTCGCGAGGTTGGTAATCTTCATCCCGCCGGAGGCGGAGCTTTCGCGCCGGACCGCTGGGGATGAAGCGCCAGCCGGATCTTTTACAAGCAGTGCTTGTTCGGCTTCATAACGAATTCGGGCCGGCTCGCCTGATGGGATTGCTATCGGACTGTTCGGATTCACAGGCTCTCCCAGGTTCGGCGTGTTGTCTGTGTTCCAGGAGAACTTCTGCGCGCGGACATTGCGGGTCCAGCCTGAGCCCGGCCAGCGGGCGGAGTGGTAGATGATCCAGTCCTCAGTACCGTCCGGTGAAGTCACGATACTGTGATGGCCCGGGCCATAGATACCGTTCGCGCTTGCGAAGATCGGCTGATTACGCTTGGTCCAGGAAGCGGGATTCATCAGATCGGCACTGGTGCCGGCTGTGATTAATCCGAGACTATAGCTGTCTGTCCAGCTTCCGTTGGCGGAGTACACCAGATTGATCTTGTTCCCCTTGATCGTAATCTGCGGGCCTTCATTAATCCGGCCGGGGGAGGTCTCCCAGTCATACTCCGGTGTGGACAGGAGCACGCGCTGCGAGCTGATCGTCCATGGATTGCTCATTCTGGCGATGTACAGATTCTGAAAGCTGCCATCGGTGTCCTCCCAGCCGGACCAGATGAAGTAGTGCTGGTCACCGATCGTCAGCACAGTGCCGTCAATCGCCCAGCGGTCCGTGGCATCGGTAATCTTGCCTTTGAAGGTCCAGCTTCCGCTCATCGGATCGGCACTGGCATTCTCCAGCACATACATCCGGTGGTTGGCGTTGGTTCCGTTATCGGCTGCGAAGTAAATATACCATTTGTACTGACCGTCCGTATCCTTGAGATAATGCATCTCCGGCGCCCACACATTGGAGCTGTACATGGTTCCTTTAACGGGCGACCAAGCCAGACTCCGTTCGCCTGCTTCAATGCCGGTAATAGTCTTCGATCTGCGGACCATCACTCCGCTGGCATTGACAAAGGTGTTGTAATAATAGCCGTCCGTGTGCTTGTATACCCAGGGATCGGCCCCGGTCTGCATGATGACATTGTAGAAATCCGTCACGTTCGTTCCTCCTTGTGCAGCCACTACCGGCTCCGGCATAATCGGCCCCGACTCTTCCGCCGCAGCGCCCCCTCCCAACTGAGGCAGCATGAGCAGGATCACGAGGCTGAGCAGCAGAGCTTTGACATTTGTTCTGGACCACTTCTGTTCTTTCCGGGCTGAATTAACCGCTTTCATTTTTTCATCTCCTTCTCGTTCGAATGGCAACTCGTCTGGCGTACTCATAATACCCTCCGAAGCGGCTTAAAAAAATGGAGGATCTTAAAATGTTTTTGTAACCGTTTTAGTTGTAAATACTTACAGCGTTGCGGCAAGCCAGGTCAGGTATCAAACAATTAGATACTTGGCGAACAAATAATTGGATAAACGCAGCTTAATTTCTCGGCTTCTGGCGATTGCAGGGGAACAAGTGGAAAAAGAGCAACTGCTGCTCACGGATTCAGGCACTTTAAGTAAATAGGGCTTGAATAAGTGTTGTTTATCCACCTGCTGCGCCCTGGCCGGACGTATCTCCATCAGCAGGTGGACTAAATCCAACTGTTCCCCCTTCCGCCTGTCCCAGAGGGAGAGCTCGCCAGATTCAGGTGCATTAGTGCTCTTCATTTCTGGATATTGCCTGCATTCGGCTAAATCAGGTGCACAAATACCCCTCATTCGCCCGAATATCTCATAACCGCCGAATTCAAGTGCACTAATGCACCTCATTAGCTCAATTAGCCATTATCCGCCGAATTCAGGTGCACTAATGCACCTCATTGCTCAATAGCTTTGAGCTCAACTCATCCCAGCTAACATCCACCTGAATCATCACACATCCCTTCCAACTTGAATCATCACTCTTACCTTCCGATCTTAATCATCCGTTGCCTCATTCCGCCAGAATCATCCAAAGGCCTTCTCCGTTACAGCGGCGGTGTGCGGCTAAGCCCTCCCTTACAGCCAAACAGGGCACCTCCCGCTAAATGGAGGTACCCTGTTCCACACTTGCTTGCTATTTCCCCATCCCGTAAATGCGCTGCTTACCTTCCCTACTTGTGTGTAATCTATTGTTCCGGGACCAGGCTGCCCGTCAGCTTCGGAATCTTCACGTTCACGGTTGTCCCATAGCCTAACCGGCTGTCAACGGTAAGTCCGTAGCTTTCTCCGAACAGATGGCGCAGCCGGTTATGAATATTCAGCAGCCCGATGCCCTGCGCCGATTGCCCGGTCAGGGCAAGCTCCTTAGGCTCCTGGCCAAGCTTGGCCTGAAGGGCAGCCAGCTCCTCTGGCTCCATTCCTCTGCCGGTATCCATAATACTGAAGCACACATCCCCGGACTCATCCACTCTCCCGGTAATCTGAAGGCTACCGCCCTGATCCATCCGCTCCAGCCCGTGATAGACCGAATTCTCCACGATGGGCTGGAGAATCATCTTGGGCGTCTGCAGCACAAGCAGGCTCTCCTCCACATCGAGTGACAAGGAGAATTTATTCTCGTAGCGGATCAGAATAATCTTCATGTATGCTTGAATGCAGTCCACCTCTTCCCGGATCTGCACAAGGTCATCCTTCTTGATGCTGTAGCGGAAGATCTTAGACATGCAGTACGTAATTTGCGCAATCTCCCGGCTTCCGTACTCCAGTCCGATGCTGCTGATACAATTTAGCGTATTATACAGGAAGTGGGGGTTAATCTGGCTCTGCAGGGCAGAGAACTCCGCCTGCTTCTGGCTCAGCTCGGATTCGTATAGTCTGGCCTGGGTATTGAACATCTCCCGGGTCATTTCGTCCATCTCATCCATCATCCGGTTAATATCCTGGGCAAGCAGGCCCACCTCGTTGGTGAACCGGACTTTGATCCGGAAGCCTCTGTCCCGCCCAGCCACCTTCTTCATATCCATGACCAGCCCCATCAGGGGGCGCATCAGATTGTGCATGAAGAAGCTGCCTGTAATAATCATACTCACAATAATACCAAGGCCCACGATAATGCTGACCTTGCGCATGGGGATCATATCGGCAGTCAGCTCCTGCACCGGAATTATACTGACCACCCGCCACCCGTCAGCCTGCTCCAGCCCCTTGACCTGAACGAGAACCTCCTTACCGCCGATCGTTGCTTTTACCCCGTTAAGCAATTGGTTCTTGTCCATAGACAGCACATCTTTGATCACATTGCCCCGCGCATAGGAATTGGTGGAGGCAACCACCTCATCCCGGTTATTCAGGATATACAGGGTGGAGTTCTGCGTTAATTCCGTGTTGGCCACCAGTCCCTGCATTTTGTCCATATTGACCATCACCATGCAGTAACCTGTAATCTGCGAGAAATGGACGCCCCCGATGGACTCCACAATGGGAGCAATATAGAAGAAGTGTTCTGTGCCTGTCCGGTCATCCCTCAGAATGGCGGTGAACTTCCCCTTCTGGCGAAGCGCGGGATCGTTCTTGTACGGGCGGATGAAGGTCTCATACAGGTTAATATAAAAAATATCGCCGCTTGCAGAATCCTCGCTGGAGAGGCGCCGTCCCTGGAGGTCATTGATCATGATGCCTTTCACATACGAATTGAAGGACCGCATATATTCCATGAGATCCAGTGCATAAGGAGCACTGTCGAACGCTCTTTTGTAGTCATCATCGGCGAGAGTGAATTCCTGGATCAGCTTGCTGTTGACCGCAAAGCCGGTGCTGACCCGGATATCATTGAACACCGAATCAATCTTGCGGCGGGTTTGCTCAATCATCTTATTGCTGTAGGTGACCGCCCGTTTCTGTGTCAGATTCGAGAAGCTGTAGAAGAAGTAGAACTCCATGACCATGAAGATCAGGATGGAACACACAATGAACAGCCATAGCTGATGCTTCAATTTCACCTTGCCGGTCTTCATGGCCTGCTGCTCCGTTCGGCTTCCCTTTTTCTGAATTTGGCGGGCGTCATCCCGCAGTGCTTCTTGAACACCTTATTGAAATAATAGTAATCTACATACCCGGACTGGATGGCAATGTTCTCAATGGACAGGTCTGTCTGCTTCAAAAGCGAGCGGGCTTTCCCGATCCTCAGCTCGGCTACATATTCAGAGAAGGTTTTGCCCAGGTTCTTCTTGAACAATTGACAGCAATACACCTGATTGATGAAGAACTGGACCGACAGCTCCTTCAGATACAGCTTCTGCTCATAATTCCGGTCGATATAGGCGATCATCCGGTTGAAGCAGGATAGAATATCCCCTTCCTGCAAAGCACGGCTATTCCCTTGCCGGAGCACTGTAAGAACGTCGTGCAGGAAGCAGCACAGCGACTCCAGGTCTTCGAACCGCTCCTTCAGCTCGGCATAATTCAGGAATTCCAGCTCCATGTCCCTGAGTTCTTCAGGATAGGCGCTGATCAGAAGTCCGACAGCCTGATTCCATAAGTAGACAACCTCGCTCATTCCCAGCTCATGAAGCCTGAAGTATTCCTGCAGGCCCAGGGTATAGGTCTCAATGCTGTTGAACTGATTACCATGTACAATAGTATGCAGCTCATCTATGCAGGGCTTCACCAGAGGAAGCTTGGGATTGTAGTGAACGGCGCCGGAAGCTTCATCCACGAATACCCGGGAGGCCGCGAGCTCCGCTTCCTTGATCAGCTTGCTGATCTGCTTGAGCCCGCTGCCGATGCTGCTGATCCCCACCACAGAAAACCCTGGATTGCCCGCGGCCGCAGGCCATTCAGCTGCAATTCCTTCCAGCTCACTCTTCTGCTCCGTTAATAGAACAGCCAGCAGCGTGCTCGCTCCGTTCTCTACCTCCAGCATATGAACCGGCTGCCCGTCCAGCTTCAGCAGTTCGCTGAGCTTCGGCCGCTCTGCCTCATAATGGACAGCAAGCACCTGGCAGCAGCCTGCACTCATGCCGGCAGGAAGACAGCGCCTGATCTCATCTTCATCTGCCGAGGTAAGCGCATCCAATAGAAGGTGATTGCGCGCCGCACTTCGCCGGGAGAAGTGCAGGGCGAGCTTCGCCAGGAACGAATCGGTCATATCCACATCCAGCGGCTTCAGGAAATAATCTAAGGCCCCGTAGCGCAGCGCTTCCTGGGCATATTCAAATTCCGCATACCCGCTTATAATGACGAATTCCGTGTCTATGCCCTTCGCTTTGGCCAGCTTCATCAGATCGAGCCCGGAAATCTCCGGCATCCGGATATCTGTGACCACCAGATCCGGCTCCTGCAAGGCGATGGCTTCCCACGCCTGGGAGGCACTTGTGAACTGTCCCGAAATTTCAAAGCCATACTGCTCCCAGTCAAAGGCGTTACTGATCCCTTTAATCGCCCACGACTCATCATCTACAATCATGACCTTGTACATGGGTCTCCTCCTGCGGCTGTGGATTCTTCTGATGTGATTAGGCCAAGAAAATGCGGATAAACCACGCAGATGAACAGCCAGTGGTTTATCCGTATTTCAGGTGTTATTTCTTATTCGCCGTGACTTCCCTGTAGTTCTTCACATTCTCATCCTGAACCGCTTTGCCGCCGGCATCCATGTATTCTTTCACCAGCTTCTCGTACAAGGCGTCGAACTCGGACTCCTTGGCTACGATCAGACGGTCAATCATTTGCTTGTTCATGTCGCCAAGCGTCTTGCCGTACTTGATATTAGCTTCGTTAGGAACCCCGTAATAGAAGGATGAATAGCCGTCTGTCGTGTTGATTTTGTAGGATTCCATCGCGAGGGACTCATATTGCTTATCCCCGGAGGCGAGGGCTGCGGCATAGGTTTTGACGTTCTTCTCGGTGTCGCCCAGCTCAGCGCCGTTAACAATCACGGTATAATCCATATTCAGATTACTTGTCATCATATTCTCGCCGGTCTGTGAAATCCCCTGCGGGATACCATCCTTCATCGTATGGTTAACGCCTTCTTCACCGAACTGCAGGAAGAACATCACTTCCGGGTCCGCCATCCAGTTCAGGTATTTGACCGCCAGCTCAGCATTCTTGCTGCTCTTAGGGATGAAGGAGAATATTCCATTCTCATTATATACCTCTTTGATGTATTTGCCTTCTGCATTTTTGAAGGTATCAATCGGAATATAGTTGGCGTCCGGCGCATTTTGCTTCAGCGGTTCACGGATTTTCTGGGTCATCGGATAATCCCAGTTGGCGGCATAGAAGCCTACCTTGCCGTTGGTGACATCGGCATCTGCTTGCTTGGTCGTTTTGTCCAGGGCAAAATCAGGGCTGATCAGCTTCTCATTATACAGCTTGTTCAGCCATTTGTATGCGTCTTTGTTGCCCGGCTTCAGCCAGTTAGGCATGGTGACGAATTCCTCCTCTGACATCTCGCCCCAGAAGGATTGAACCAGGTTGCCGAAGGTGTAGTTCATGCCTGCCGCCGCCGTTGCCCACGGAATGACGCCGTTCACGTTGCCAGGGTTCTTGTCGCGGAAGGCCACCAGCGTATTGTACAGCTCATCTCGGTTGGTTGGGAGCGGCATTCCCAGCTTGTCGAGCCAATCCTTACGGATGAACATCCCGTTCCAGGCGAGCAGGGTACGCTTACCCGGAATCGATACCTGCTTATCTTTATATTTGCCGTAAGCGAGAACGTTCTCCCCGAGATAAGCCTTCAGTTGCTGGCCGTGAGTATCCAGCAGCTCGTCGAGCGTGTAGAGACCGTCACTTTTGGCAAAACGGGTAACCAGCGTTCCGTCATAGGTGAACGAGATGTCTGGAGCCTGGCCCGCAGCCATTAATACGTTCAGCTTATCGACCTCTTGCGACCGGGGGACCGGTACATATTCCACAATGGCGTTATTCGGCTTGCCGAAATGCTCATTGACGTATTTGGTCCAGGTATTATTGTTCAGATCCGGCTGGCCCTGAACCCCTCTGTCGAACACCTCTACGGTCAGCTTGGCAGGAGGATCAGACGGGGACTTTGCTGCATTTGACGCTCCTGGCGCGGCTGGCTCTGTACTCTCTTTATCATTGCCGCCGCAGCCTGCTGCAACGCCGGCCAGCAGCACGGTGCTGCACAGAACAGCCGATACTTTCTTAATGCCTGTCTTCACGGTATACCACCCTTTCATCCCTTATCATGATAGTAATGAAGATTATAGCTTCCTTGCCCCGGCAGCTTCAACTTCCGCCGCTCCGGCCTCCCCCCTTCCGCAGAGTATACCCGCTTTAGCCCTTGATCGCGCCCGTCATGACACCGTCTACGAAATATTTCTGCAGCTTAGGGTAGATCAGCAGAATCGGAATGGTAGTGAACATGACGCTTGCCGCCTTCAGCGACTCCGGAACAATGAACGCGCCTGCGCCGCCCTCACCGCCCTGCTGGCTGTCCAGCTGCTGGTTGGCTGAGATGATCTGGTACAGCTTGAGCTGCATGGGATAAAGCTCTTTTTTGGTAATATAGAATAAGGCATCCTGGAATCCGTTCCACCGGTCTACCGCATAGAAGAGGCTTAAGGTGGCAATGGAAGGCAGTGAGAGCGGCAGCACAATGCGGAGAAGTATTCCCAGATCCGTACACCCGTCAATGGCGGCTGATTCCTCCAGACTCTCGGGAAGAGAGCTGAAGAAGGTTTTCAGGATAATCAGGTTGAATACACTCATTGCGCCCGGCAGCACCAGACTCCAGATCGTATCCATCATCCCCAGGTTCTTGATCAGGATGTAGGAAGGAATCAGACCGCCGCTGAAATACATGGTGAAGACGAGAGCGGATAGCAGGAAGTTTCTGCCCCATAGCCGCTTTTTCGTTAAAGGATACGCCGCACAGATCGTCAGGAACATACACACCACGGTGTAAAAAATCGTCAGGACAATACTATAGCCCAGCGTATACAGCATAGAGACATCGCTCAGAATCGTCTTATAGGTCTCGACGGTGAAGCCTACCGGCCACAAGCCTACCTTTTGCGCGATAATCGCTTCGTTGGAGCTGAAGGAAAGCGCTATCATGTATAGGAATGGAACGATGCAGGTAAACGATAAAGCTACAATAAATACTATAATGGCGATGTCCGCCACACTTGTTTTCCGGCCGATCCGTCTCGTTCTTATCGTGTCTGCCATTTTCACCATATCCCATCCTCACCTAATCTCTTCGCAACAAAGTTGGCACCGATCAGCAGGATCAGACCTACCACGGACTGGAACAGCCCGACGGCCGTAGCCTGGGAGAAGTCTCCCGAGCTGATCCCCACTCTGTACACGAAGGTACTGATGACATCGGAATATTCGCTGACCAGTGAATTCCCCATCACAAAGGGGCGGTCGAACCCGATCGAGACCATTCTGCCAATCTGGAGAATCAGCAGGATATTAATCGTGGATTTGATGCCGGGGAGGGTGATATGCCACATTTTACGGATTCTGCTGCAGCCGTCCATATCAGACGCTTCATACAGCTCCTTGTTGATACCGGTAATGGCCGCCAGATAAATGATCGTCCCCCAACCGATGTTCTGCCATACCCCCACCGTAATGTAAGTGATCAGCCACGGGACCCGCTGGGAGAGAAATTCAATCTTCTCCAGCCCCAGACTATCCAGGAAGTGATTGACCATCCCGCCGTTCGAGAACATCAGATAGACGATCCCGCCGATGATGACCCAGGACATGAAGTGCGGCAAATAGAGCACGGTCTGTGTCACTTTTTTGAATTTGGCCATCCGGACCTCGTTAAGCAGAATCGCCAGGATAATCGGGGCCGGGAAGCCTGCCACCAGATCCAGCACGTTCAGGACCAGCGTATTTTTAAGGGCACGGTAGAAGCTGTCCTGCTCAAAAATAAACCGGAACACATCCAGTCCGACCCATTCGCTTCCACTCGTCCCCTGAAAAATATTGTAATCCTGAAAGGCCATCACCAAGCCATAGATTGGAGCATATTTAAAAATAGCAATGTACAGGAGTGGCAGCAGCAAAAGGATATAAAGTATCGCATCTCTCCTGATCCTGAGCCAAAAGGTGTGTTTGCGTGCTAATCCGATTTGGTCTTGCTGACTGTTTAAAACCGCTTTCATTTCTACCATCCCTTCGGCTGTATTAAGGAGCTCTCCTGTTTTTCATTATAGCTGCGCCCGGGAATAAGAAAATGTAATCGCTTAAATGAATTTGGTAATAACTTAAAAGACAGCCCCGTGAAGGAGCTGCCTTAAGCTTCATTTCATGATCAGATCGATCTGGCCGAACAACAGCTTCACCATCTCGGTGGGACCCGGCAATCCTGGTTGAAATAAAAGAAGAATGGTAAGCCCCGCCGTAGCAAGGGTGATGCCTGCGATAACCTTTCTGGTTTTCTTATCCTTACTGCCCCGGAATTCAATAATGATAATTGAAGCGGACAGCAGCAGAATGCCCAGGATCATTACCAGTTTCATGTTTCCCACATCCTTTTATGGTTGCTGGAATTAAGGCGCAGCCTCTGTCAGTCAGCCGATTGCTCCGGGATGCCCTGAGGGCCGGTTGATCTTCCGTTACCAGTAATACTTGTCTTGGCGGAGACATCCACCTGTAACTGGGGGTACATTGCCTCCCATTGCTCCTTTTTCGCCTTCCACTCCTGCGGGTAATGTCTGCGGAAGGTATCGGCGAACCGGAAGAAATCGGTTTTCTGCTCTTGCTGAGACATTTGGAGAGCTTGCCGGGCGAGCTCCTTCAGTTTGTCTTCCCACGCCTGATTCAGCTCAATCATCTTCGCCGGATCGGTCAGATTGGCATCGGTTGTATTCATGACCACCTCGCCCTTGGCCACAATCCGTATCTTCATCAACCATTCCCGGTTCACAATTCTCGGGGTTAGAGTAGTGGTTATACTCTTAGGCTGAATCGAGAAGGTGCCCTTCTGCTGATCCAGCTTAACCGGTATTATAATGTTATTCAGTTCATTAATCATCAGCAGCACCCCAAGGCTGACCGGTTCTTTCACAGTGAGTGCATAGCGGCCATGTTTATACAGGCTTATTCCTTTGAGGAAGGGTGTAGTCGCATTAGGACCGTCATTCGGTTCTGGAGGAGCAATCAGAATACGGGTTAAAACAGCCGAGCCGCTGGCACCTTGAATGGATTGGGACAATTCCAGCAGCGTCACGCGTGTGCCCAGGTTCATATTCGCCATTTCCCGGAGGGATTCGGAGGTGCTCCGCTCCAGCGGGTCCAGCAAGGCAAGAATATCCTTGGCAGATTCCTGGCTGGAGAAGACATATGCATGCTCACGGAATTGCGGATAACGCAGGAGAAAGTCGATATACTCGCGCAGCCCCTGCTTTCCTGCCTCTTCACTGATTACAATGACCTCACACTGGCCCCAGAACATATGCCGGGCCACCTTCCGTTGCAGCCGGTTCAAGGCTTCCGCAATGTTATCCCCTTCAGCGGTGCGGATCATAGTGACCCCCCTTGCGCCTTCGCCGGCTCCGCCGCTCTCCGAGCCTCCCCCTCCTTTGCGCGGAATGAAGATCTGGGCCGTCAACTGCGCCTGACCATCCTTATAATCCACGCCGGTTGCCAGTACGATCGCCAGGTCATTGATCTCCGTCCGGTCCCAGCAGCCGGTCAGCAGTACACTGCTTAGCAGCAGCATGATTAAGGTCCTGCAGCCCCGCATAGCCCTCCCTCCTTATCTTCATCCTTTGTTCTGCCGCTTCAGCCCCCTCTTCAGCAGGGCCAGTCCATAGACTGCGGCAGGAAGCCCGACCAGGAACAGCATGGTATATATATTCGCTGAAGCACTCACCAGCGCAGCGACCCCTGAGGCACCGGACACTACCCAATACGAGAACACAATACTTAAGAAAGCCAGCGGAATCACCAGCGGTTTATAATCGTCCAGTCCGAACCATTCTGCGGCCGAAGCGGCGAAGATGTAGAGAAAGACAGAGATTTTGACAAAAATCCCGAAGATCCAGATCGCAATGATCAGAGCCTCGATATGCTGCAGGAAATCGGCAATGGTAATGTAACGGGCAGCAATCATCACCGGATAAGCAAAGCTGTCCGTCAAATCCCCCATCAGCAGCAAGCAGAACAAATTGGTAAGACTCATCGCCGCAGTTGTGACCACAAGTGAGACAAGCATTGTCCGGGTAAGGTGTTTCTTACTGTTGACATAGGGCAGCAGAAAGGCCAGCACAATATATTCACTGAACCATGCAGACGGAGCCACAGCGCCTTTGACAATGGGCACGAATCCGTTCTCCATGAACGGAAGCAGCTCCGCAGGCCGTAGCTCCCCGGTCAGAAGGACAAAGATTAGGCAGAGCATCACCACCAGCAGTGTAACGAACACCTGCGCGGTTCGGCTGACCACCTCAATCCCCAGCCTGACATTGATCGCACAGACGATAACCATGGAGCTTATAATAACAAGCAGCGGAGTCTTAGGAAGCGCATTATTCAGAATAAACTCGCCATACTCCAGGATAATCAGACCGTTCAGATGGGGGAGATAGAGCAGAAAACCCAGCCCGATGAGCTTGCCCGGCAGCCACCCGGCGATTAACAGACTGGACTGCATAATGGTCTTTCCGGGATAAAGCCGGTTAAGTCCAAGCGAGATCCCAATGACCGTTACTCCAACCAGCGAGCCCAGGATGGGCGATAGCCACATATCATGTCCCGCATAATGCATGGTGATCCCGGGGACAGACAGAATAGCTGTAGCGAGAATGGACGGAAAGACCAGGAAGGCCAACTGGGTAACCGATATTTTCCCTTTGTCAGTCAACATAAGTATCCTCTTCTCTGGTGAAGTCCGGTTGCCGTCATTTGCTCCGCGGCTGGGAGATCCACAATACATCCTTCAAGCCCTTGCTGAACGTCGGAGCTGCCGGTGACAGATAGGGCCTGCCGAACGAACGCAGACTGCTGAGATGAATGACCACCAGGATGATGCCCAGCATAACGCCGATCAGCCCCAGCGTGCCTGCCAGAACCATCATGGGGAAGCGCAGCAGCCGGGTCGCGATACTGGCTGAATAACGCGGAACCATGAAGGAAGCGATGCCCGTAATCGCCACGATAATAATCATTGGCGCAGAGACAATTCCCGCAGTGGTAGCAGCTTGGCCTATAATTAGCGCGCCCACGATGCTGACAGCAGAACCAATCTGCTTAGGCAGCCGGACGCCGGCCTCCCGCAGCGCCTCGAAGGCGATCTCCATAATAAGGGCTTCCACCAGGGCCGGAAAAGGGATCTCTTCTCTCGCCCGCGCGATACTCAGCAGCAGCACGGTGGGGATCATCTCCTGATGGAAGGTAGTGATGGCTACATAAGCTGAGGGGAGCAGGAGCGATAAGGCATAGAAGATATATCTGAGCCAGCGGACAAAAATACTCATGTAAATGTTCTCGTAGTAATCTTCAGGGGATTGCAGCATGGAGAACATGTTAACCGGGGCAATCAGACTGAAGGGAGTCCCGTCAATTAAGAGTGCAAACCGGCCCTCCAGCAGATTGGAGACCACCACATCCGGGCGCTCGGTGGCAATCATCTGCGGAAACGGCGAAAAGGGCTGGTCAATGATGCCCTGCTCGATATACTGGCTCTCCAGCACATCTTTGATATTCAGGCGGCTCAGCCGTTTATTGACTTCATTGACCAGTTCCGGCTGAATAATGCCTTCTACATAGGCAAGGATCACATTCGTGTGGCTGTACTCCCCGATTTTCTTGGTGTGCAGCTTGAGCGAAGGCGTCTTCAGCCGCATACGCAGCAGAGACTGATTCGAGGCGAGGGTTTCGGTAAATCCGTCACGGGCTCCGCGTACAGTGGACTCTGCTGCCGGTTCTTCCGGGGTCCGTGTAGGCACCTTATATAGCGGATAACCTGTACCTGAAGCCTGTCCTTCCAGCAGCAGCACAGCTTCGCCGTCCAGAACAGCTTCAATGGCCTGCTCTGCTGTCTCGATCCGGTTAATCGAGGAGACCGGAAGCTGGGCAGGTAACGCTTCTGCCGGTTCAATCTCCAGACCGGCCTGCTCCAGCGGAGCCAGCACCTGCTGCTCCAGCCGCTCAGTATTACAGAGTCCGGAACAGTAGACACAGAGTGCGGAAGTACGATTAATGGTCTGAAACGAATGGAACACAATATCATCACAGCCCGCAAAAGCATCGCGCAGGACCTGCTCGTTCTCTGCCAACCGCCGAGTTAACAGGATATGCTGTTCCTTATCCGTTGCTGCATTCATGTGTACTCCCCCCTGCTCTATGCCTTGAATTCCAGTTTCATAGTAATGTTATCCTGTGCTATTGGGGGAAAAATTATGCAAGCCCGGCCTTCCAGGCTGCCCGGTTCAGCTCACCGTTCAGTGCAGCAGCGGCCAGTGCCCCTGATGCGGCAGCGGCAATAGACTGATGCATCATGGTAGCGGCATCTCCGGCGGCGTAGATCCCGGGCACGCTGGTCTGAGCGAACTCGTTAACTTCAAGGACGCCCATCTCGGTTATCCGGCAGCCCAGGGACTCTGGCAGATCCGTTCCCGGAGCCAGCTCGGGCTTGAAGAAGATGCCGGTACACGGAATCTCTGTTCCATCCTTAAGCTTCACATGGTTAACCATGCCCTCACTGGAAGAAATCTCGCGAATCGGAGCATCGAATAACGGGATATCATGAGTGCGCAATTCTTCGCGTTCCGCTTCTGTGAGCTCATCAGGGCCATTCGTGCAGACCGCGAACTGCTTCGTCCAACCGTATAACAGCGGCGCCAGATGCATGAGTGCAGCCCCCCTGCTGATGACAACCAGGGGCTGATCTCTTAATTCCCAGCCATCGCAGTACGGGCAGACAAAGGCGCTTTTCCCATAGACCTCGGCAAGCCCCGGAATGTCCAGCCTGCGGTCCTTCATGCCTGCGGCAAACAGCAGCTTCTTGCTGGTGATCTTAAGCCCTGAAGCTGTCTGCAGCAGGAAGGCCCCGTCCTCCCCGGTAATGGACACAACTGTATCTTCAACGTGTGAGACAGACGGATAAGCCCCAAGCTGTTCTATGGCAATCCGCCGGAGTTCAAACGGAGCAATTCCGTCCCGGGTCAGGAAACCATGCGCCTCCCGGGTGACCGCATTACGCGGACGCCCGGCATCAATAACCATCGTCTGTTTGCGTGCCCGGCCCAGCATCAGCGCAGCATTAAGCCCGGCAGGCCCTCCTCCGATAATGACTACATCCGCAACTTCATTTGCGGCATCGATATTCTCCAGGTTCTTCATTTGTAATTCCTCCTTGTGTATGGTGGGTGTTGGGGGGAGATGTATGACAGCGGGCAGTTTTCGCGGATATTAGAGACTTCTGTAGTCTGTAATTATCTCAAAAAATTAGACACGCATCACCATCGCTCACATGTGTCGCAGATCTATATTGCACATTCTGTAATGCACATCTGCATCATCCAATCTGTAACGCTAATCTGTGATGCACATCTGCATCACGCAATCTGGATTGCCTTGATTAAGGACAATACGTGTCTATAATAACTTCAAATTTTAATGATGTCAATTCCTGCGCTTTGTGGCTTATGCTGATTGAACACTTAATAGAAGAATTGTACATCCAGCTCACACCACCCCGCAGTCTGCAAGGGGCTGGCAGTGAAGGTTGCGCTTGGATAGAGGATGAAACTGAGATATGTACGTTTGCTGGAGCGCATTTAGTTGGATTTTCTCCACTTGCTGAGGAACGTATGGGCCACGCTGGAGAACCAATTGGAAAAACGGCACTTAAATACTTACACGTTACCCCAAACGGCCCAATCCGTGAGCAGCAGTTGCTGTTTTTCCACTTGTTTCAGGACATTCCTCGGAAAGCGGGAAATTAAGATACGTTTATCCATTTATTTGCCGGCAAGGCAGAGGTGGCTTAATCAAAGCCGCCTTGTTCGCACCGGTATTCACCTTCCGCAGGCCGGTCAATCCTGCAAATAACCGATAATCTCCATTTTGCCGCCTATTCTGGACTGAAGTTCTCTAATCCTACGTTCCTCTGCCGCAAAAATCACCGCTGTCGCCGGCCCCCCGGATGCCTGTAGCTTATCTGCTATTCCAGGCACCGGCCGGAAGCCGCTGCCGTTCAGCTCCGCGAGCAGCTCCGCCTCATACCCTGCTCCCTTAGAGCCGACCGGGTGAATATCATGGACCTCCGGCGCAGCTGCGAGCAGCTGAAGCTGCCGGATGGTACACAAGCTTGCTTCCTGCTCCAGAACAGAGTTTCCGACCAGCGGTTCGCCCAGCATCACGATACAGTCTCCGCCCTGTGAACGCCCCACCTTCAACTGCGTCTCATCCGCTTCCCCGATTACAGTGATTCCTATACCTGTCTGGCAGGTCACAAAATTATCCTCGGTGCTGCCGTTCACATGGGCGGCAGTTAATCCGGCTTCCGCAAGCAGCTTGTGAATGCCCCGGATAATCTCATTCCCTGTAGGCTCCTTCTCTACCGCCAGGGTATCGATGACCGTTAAGATCTCCGCCCCCACAGAGAGCACCTCCATTACTGCAACTCTGGCAGCATAATATCCTGCAACAGCAGGTGGGGTCTGCACCGCATCCATCGGCTTATTCCCGATGCTGGCGCTGGAATCACAGCCGATAACCAGCAAGCGGCCCTCTCCTCTGCGCACCAATGTGAGATCGCGGATTCTTTGTACTTGCGGCTTCATCATCATTTTTTCTCCCTCTTGGTTGGTCTCATACTAATTTCCGTTTCTAAGTCCGGCCCGGTATTCACTCGGCGGCATCCCCGCAACTTTGCGGAATTGCTTGGAGAAATACAGGGCATCATTAAAGCCGACCGAGGAGGCCACCTGTTCGATGGTCAGCGTGCTTGCGAGCAGCTCTTTGGCCTTGTCCATCCTCACTTTGAGCAGATATTGCTTCGGTGACATTCCGGTCCGCTGCTTGAAGGCCTTAGACAGATGAACCCTGTGATAGCCGAGCGAAGACGCGATGTGATCAATGCTGAGCTGCTGGTGGAATTGCAGCGTAATCCAGCGGATCGCCTGGTCAATCTGCCGGTCTATCATCTCGGGCATTTCGGTCGGGTGCGGCGGCAATTCGCCCAGATTGTCCCGCCCGATCCGGTGAAGAAGCAGCCGCACCCAGCCGGAAGCTTCCAGGCTCTCCAGCCTTGGATATGCGGATTGCTTGAAAGATTGCCGGATACCGGTATAAAGGTGATGCAGCTCCGGGACCATATCCGAACGTGCGAAGGGCCGCTCCCTTGTAATGCCGACCGCCCGGAGCTGATCCAGCACGCCGATGCCCTGCAAGGCGACCCACGCATAATGCCACGGGATGTCCGTATCCGCCTTATAGCTGAATAACATTCCGGGAATTATCACGAAAGTGTCTCCTGCGTTGCACTCCGCCGAGAATGTGTCGCTCTCGAACCGTCCCCGGCCCTCCAGAACGGTATGGATCAGGTAAAAATCATGTACAGACGGCCCGACAGTGTGGCCGGGATGCGGCTTCCCTTCCCCGCTGAAAAGCACGGACAGCTCCTGCTCCTCCGGCTTCAGGTTGATGCCCAGGGTGAATTCATAATGCTCCGGGTCCATGCAACATTCCTCCATATGTATCTTGTCTTTCTCCATAGCCCGCGCAGCGGTTCTATTCTATAGTGATTATAGTAGAAATTAGCGTAAAAAGCTTCTGTTCCAGCACATTTCCGTCAAACTCTTCGGCAAGCGGCCGTATGACGGAAGGCTTGTTACGCATCTTACAGGAGGCTAATCACTTATGTCTAAAGTTACATTTATCGGTGCCGGAAGTACAGTATTCGCCAAAAACGTCCTCGGAGATATCATGGCTACGCCCGCTCTGCAGGGCTTCGAGCTTGCCCTATATGATATCGATCTCCAGCGTCTGAATGACTCTGCCAGCATGCTTCAGAATCTGAAGAAAAGCAGCGGCAGCACTTGTACCGTCCATACGTATACTGACCGCAAGGAAGCGCTGCGCGGTGCCAAATATGTAGTGAATGCCATTCAGGTTGGCGGATATGATCCTTGTACGATTACCGATTTTGAGATTCCGAAGAAATACGGCCTGCGCCAGACAATCGCTGACACGGTAGGCATTGGCGGCATCTTCCGCAATCTGCGTACCATTCCGGTTATGCTGGATTTTGCAGCGGATATCCGTGAGGTGTGCCCGGATGCGCTGTTCCTGAATTATACGAACCCGATGGCCGTTCTAACAAATGTCATGAATACCTACGGCGGCGTGAATACCATCGGCCTGTGCCACAGTGTACAGCAGTGTATTCCTGGATTGTTCGATCACCTCGGCATCGATAAGACCGGTGTTCAAGCCAAAATCGCCGGCATCAACCACATGGCCTGGCTGCTTGAAGTCACCAAAGACGGCGAGGACCTGTACCCGGAGATCAAACGGCGTGCGGCCGAGAAGCAGCTCGAGCCTCACTACGACATGGTCCGCTATGAGATGATGCTGAAATTCGGCTATTACATTACCGAGTCCTCCGAGCATAACGCCGAGTACCATCCATACTTCATCAAGCGGAACTACCCGGAGCTGATCGAACGCTTCCAGATTCCGCTGGACGAATACCCGCGCCGCTGCGTGGAACAGATCAAGCAGTGGGAGCAGATGCGCGGAGAGCTGGTGAACAACCAGGATCTGAAGCATGAGCGTTCCCATGAGTATGCCTCTTACATCCTGGAAGCCATGGAGACGGACGTGCCGTTCAAGATCGGCGGCAATGTAATGAACACAGGGCTGATCACCAATCTGCCGCGTGAAGCCTGCGTCGAGGTGCCTTGCCTCGTGGACAGAAGCGGCGTAACGCCAACCTTCGTAGGTGATCTGCCACCGCAGTGCGCAGCGCTGAACCGGACCAACATCAACACCCAGCTCCTGACCATAGAAGCCGCTATGACTCGCAAAAAAGACCATATCTACCACGCCGCTATGCTGGACCCGCATACCGCCGCCGAGCTGTCGATGGACGATATTGTCAGCATGTGCGATGATCTGATCGTGGCCCATGGAGACTGGCTTCCGAAGTATCAATAATTTCTAGCCTATATTTTAGGGTTACCTCCATAGCAAAGGCAGCAGACCTCCGTAACAGGAGAATTGCTGCCTTACATTTTTGAACTGCGCTCGTTTGCAGAACCATTTATTTCACATAAATTTTAATTTGATCTGGCGCTGTTCTCGCAAGAACCCGGTACCCTTCGACTGAAGCAGTCGCCACTCCGTTCTCACCAGGCATACAATATCCGTTCACCTGGCAGGTCCCGTCATCCCGGACAAGAAGCTTGCCCATGGTTCCTACAGCTACCCATTCCGGACGATCAATCCGTGGCACATACGTCTGAGAAGGGACATACTCAGGATTGACAACAGCCGAGCTCTTAGTATACGCAGGCGCCAGAACTTTGCCCTCGCTGTCTATTACCGCTTTCACTTCCCGATCTTCATATTTAACCCTGCCCCATTCATCCTTTTCATATTTGCCCGTCCAGTTCAAAGGGCTTGAGTCGCCAAGTACAGAAGGATTTGCACTGACCACACCCAGGATGTATTGATCTGCCGGAGTTGCTTTTCTGACCTGCTCACCCTCTGTGGTTACGAAATAGCCCGGCTCGATCGGCAACCCGTCCACTGTCTCAAACATTTCGGCATAATCGGCACCTAAAGGCATTACCGTGCCTTGTAAGAATAGATTTCCGGAAGACCCTTGAAGAACAGCAGCCAAGCCAAGAGTGTCTTCATTCCCATTAGCTAAATGCCAAGAATCGGGAAATACAGTCTCACCATTCGAGCCCATAATGTGTGAATTAGGGTGTTCTTCATGAACAACTGTAGAATTACCTTCAGCATGAGAGTTCTGAGCACCTGCAACTGAAGAAAAACCTTCTGCATGGGAAAAGGTTCCATTGGCCTCAGTCAAGGCACCCTCCGCATGTGAAGAAAGCCCATTGGCCTGAGTGTTGAATCCTTCTGCATGAGCTGCAGGACCAGCAGCTACAGTCAAGAAGCCTTCGGCGTGGGAGTATTCACCGCTTGCAGTGCTCTGATTGCCCTCTGCGTGTGAAGCCACACCCGAAGCAGTCGTCTGCGCACCCTCAGCGTGAGATTGAGGTGCGGAAGCAACAGTTAAACCGCCCTCAGCATGGGCAGCGTCACTGATTGCATAGGTCTTGTAGCCTTCCGCATGTGCGGCTGGTGCTGTAGCAAGTGTCCCATTCCCTTCGGCATGGGCCGTGTCCAAAAATGCAATGGTCTGGTAACCTTCCGCATGTGCCGCAGAAGCGCTGGCTGTTGTCTCATAGCCCTCAGCGTGAGAAGCAAACCCGCTGGCGGTCGTGGAGTTCCCCTCTGCATGTGAGCAAGCTCCGGAAGCGGTCTGATTGCATCCTTCATCTGCCATAAGCCATTCCTCCTAATATTGTGGTTTTTATGGTCCTACCCTACACAATATTGCGGACTTGATGGAATGGACACGGCGTGTCTCCCGGGTACAGAATCACTATTTGTCGTGTGCGATGATACCATAAATAAATAGCACCTCAGTCCGTTACGCTAAGTTAAACGCCTCTGAAGATCAATCCCCGCTTGAAAAAGACGATTATGCCTTCTCTGCAATGTATTTTCACCCCAATGTCAGCCATTTGCGGTTATGGTGCTCCTGCACCTCAACCGGGGTGTCAAAGAAATCACTGAGCACCCCGGACTTCAGGCACTCTGCTGTCTCATCGGCTTTATAGATTTCCCCCTTCTTAACCAGCAGGGTATGGGTGAAGCAGAGCGTAATCTCCTCAATATGATGAGTCACATATAGTAAGGTCGGTCCGCCTTCCTGCTTAGTGATCTTCTCGATCATCTGCAGTAACTGCTCCCGTGCAAAAATATCCAGCCCCGTGCACGGCTCGTCCAGAATAAGCAGCTCAGGATTAGCAATCAGCGCGCGTGCGATAAGGATCTTTTGGCGCTGCCCCTGTGATAAGGTATCATAAGTACGTGTGGCCAGGGCCGAGCAATCCAGGAATTCCAACAGCTCCTCTGCCTGCTTCAGATCCTCTTCTTCCGTCTTGTCGTACAGCCCGATCGTGGCGAATTTGCCGCTCAGAATAATGTTCATCACCGTCTGATGGCCGTACAGCTTCTGCTGCAATGAGGTGCTGACCCAGCCGATCCGCTTGCGCAGCTCCCTAAGGTCTACATCACCGAACCGGTGGCCAAGCACCTCTACTTGACCTTGGGTTGGCCAGATATAGCCATTCACGACGTTCAGCATGGTCGTCTTGCCTGAGCCGTTCAGACCGACTATACACCAGTGCTGTCCCTTCTCCACCTGCCAATTCATCTCGTGCAAAATCATTGTCTGCTCACGCCGCCAGGATACATTTTCAAGTGATATAATCATGTTCCGGTGCTCCCCCTTGCCGCAATAATAGTCTTTAATGAAACATTATAGCAGCTCGACATATCCTGCGCTTCCATTTACACGAATGCGTTGCCCGTCCTGAATCCGCAGGGTAGCCTGCTCTACACCGACTACGGCAGGCAAGCCGTACTCCCGGGCGATTACGGCCCCGTGTGTCATCAGCCCCCCGACCTCGGTAACCAGCCCTTTAATGAAGACGAATAGCGGTGTCCAGCTGGGGTCTGTATATGAGGTGACCAGGATATCCCCTTCCTCCAGTTCTGCCTCCTCCATATTAAGGATCACTCTAGCCCGTCCTTCGATTATTCCTGTAGAGACAGGTAGACCTGCCAGGGCACCGGGCGGGAGATCCTCCCGTTTATAACGGCCGGACAGGATTTCACCCTCGGATGTGATGACACGGGGCGGCGTAAGCTTTTCGGCTAATTGGAACTCGTTCTTGCGTCTCTTAATCAGCTCGTCATCGAATACACCAGTGCGAATGGCCTCATATAGTTCCTCGAATTGTAGATAGAAGATATCTTCCCTGTCATGAACAAGGCCTGCTTGAACGAGCCGCTCCGCTTCCTTCATCATCGCCTGTTTGTATACCAGGTAACGGCTGACCATCCCGTATTTCGGATATTCACGGTACCCGATATAATTACGGACCAGCTCGATTCGTTGTCTGGTCTCCCGCACCTTGTCTTCGCCATCCGGTAACAACCGCAAGCGTTCAACAATCTCCTGCTCCTTCTCCCTGGCTTCCTGAAGACCCTGCTGGAATTTCCGGCTGCCGGCCCCTGGTTCAAACTGCCTGATATTGCTGAGAATCATAGGAATCAGAATCGCCGGGTTCTCACTCCAGCGGGTTCGGGTAATGTCGATCTCTCCCGTACAGCGCATTCCGTATTTATCGAGATAGTCTGTCAGCACAGCATAGGCAACTTGCCCGCCTTCTAATGGAAGGAGTCCGGCCAGGAAATCCCCGTCCTGTATATGCTCCTGTAAATAATCGATAACCTGCGGAAAAGGACGGATCCTATCAGCCACATCAAGCAGCGCAAGACCCATGGCTGAGGTAATGTTGTTGTCCACCGATTGCGATAAGGTATCTGCTGCGTTGATTTCGCCGAGCCACTCGTTTAAATGTTCGTTTAACCACGCTGATGCATCCATTGCAGCCATGAATACAGCCGTACTCTGCGGATTGAACAGCAGGCGCTTAAGCTCCTTAATATCCTCCCGGATAAAATCAAACAGTGCAGCGCCGGATTTGCCCTGAATGGCCTGCTTCAGCTCCGCTACCGAGGCTTCGTTATTCTTAATCAGCTCGGTAACGATGGCAGGATCGGACTTGAGCTGTGCCTGCTCTTGGGGAATGTGTATGCCTGGCTTGATTGTCGCGGAGCCGGGTGCGGGCTCTGGTGCTGGCAACATGGGGATGAAATCCTCCCGCTGAGTGATCGTTAGCAGCGCATCTTTGACCAACGGATCGGACTTCCCTAGCGTATCGATAATCATCTGTCTGGCGGGTGAAGCCAAATGCGCGGTGACGTCAACGAACAGTCTGGCACCGGCCACACGCATAGGGGCAGGAGTAACCATCAGGTGAAAAGATAAGCCCAGCGGCTTCATCGCGTCTGTCATCATCTGCCCGTGGCCGACCGAGATATACGCGCGGTTCTCCTGATCACCGGAATCAGGGATGGGATATAAAGTTGTAATCGGCCGGCTCTGGACGATATAGAAGGTATCATCAGCGAGGCACCATTCGATATCCTGCGGAACCCCGAAGCTGGCCTCAATCTGCCTCCCGAGCCGGGCGAGCTGCATAATTTGCGGTTCCGTAAGTGTCTGCGCTTCCTGCTGAACGGGATCAAGCGGACGGACTTCTGTACCGCCTTGCGGCAGGGCGTAGACTGCGAGCTTTTTGGAGGCAATCCGCTGCTCCACGATGCGCTCATCCCGTACCTTATAGACATCCGCAGACACTATGCCAGAGACCAGCGCTTCACCCAGACCATACCCGGCATCAATGGACAGCAGCTTACGGTTATTCGTGACGGGATCGGCGGTGAAAAGAATACCTGACGCCTGCGGAAAGACCATTTTCTGCACAATGACAGATAAATAGACCTGGCTGTGATCATAGCCCTGTTGCATCCGGTAGCTCACTGCACGGTCCGTGAACAGCGAAGCCCAGCATTTGCGGATGTGCTCCAGAATGGCGTCCAGGCCCACAATATTTAAGAATGTATCCTGTTGACCGGCAAAAGAGGCCTGCGGCAGATCCTCAGCCGTGGCACTGGAGCGCACCGCATACGCCTGATCCTCCCCAAACCGGGAGAGCTGCTCCGTTACTGCGGCCACAACTCCGGCTGGAATCTCGGATGCTTCAATCGTCTGGCGGATTGCTCTGCTGATGTCCAGAAGTTGCGCCGGGTCATGGTCTTTGGCTTGCATCACCGTTAACCGTTCCAGCAAAGCATGATACGCTTCATTGTGCCGGATAGCTTCCTGATAACCCTCCGTCGTCACACAGAAGCCTTCAGGCACATGTATGCCTTCCATTCGGGACAGCTTGCCCAGGTTCAGCCCCTTCCCGCCAACCAGCAGCAGTGGTGCATTGTCCATGTCCTTAAGCCCTAGAACCAGTGATTGCATCCCTATCTCCCCTAACTTGTGAAGTAGAATCTGTAAACCGTTAACAAATCGAGCGGAAAAATAAATTGACATCCTTGTAGCGGCGTGTTACGATATAAATATATGATGCCTTTTTTATGTTCTCGAAAAATTAAAAATAGTCGCAGTTGATTATATCATCGTGTATGTATAGATGCAATATGAAAGAACCCGGACACTCACCCGGGTTCTTTTTTTGAATTCTATTTCTCGTTCTAAAACGGTGCCGTCCTTTAGAAGGACGGCAATGCCTTTTCCACTTGGTAGATAGCTATGTGATGGAACTCGCCTCACCCGCCTAGTTATTTCGCCCATAGTACAACTTCAGATTCGTTACATCCACCAGATACAAGATGTCAATCCCCTTCGGACTGCGGTCTACCGCCAGCCGTTCAACCGGGATACCCGGTGCAAGCGAGCTCTCCGTCCAGCCCCCGCCGGTATTCACTGCCATGAACGCACGATCGGTTCCGCTGCTTCGGACATAATAGATTCTGGCTGCTGTCCCGGTCCAGGTCACATCGATCGCCGCATTGGTGGGAGCAGCGTTATAGACGGTCTGGAGGTTCCAGCCCCCTGCACCGTAAGTGGCCTGCTTCACAGCAAAGCTTGTGCTGCCCTCCTCACGGTAACGGTAAGCAATCACTGGCCGGCCTTCAGAGTCAAGCGTCATCTTGGCGCTCTGCACACCCGGGCCACCGGGGTCGCTGCCGCTCTGCACATAGGCTTCGCTTGGTGCCATCGGCTGCACAATATCCGCCGTAGTCAGGGAGACCGGTGCTGTAACCGGAGTTCCGTCCGCTTTGCTGAATACGCCTGTGGACGGGCTGTACTTCATATAGGACAACTGGTGGCGCAGCGGACTGGCGGCGAAGTACGCCCACTCGAACAAGATATGCAGGTCGCCGTTTGCGTCAAAAACCAAATCATCCGGGTAGACAGACCGGTTCAGATGCGCCGCAATGGTCTTGACCTGAGTCCATACGGAGTCGGCATTGTTCCAGCGGAACAGAACAGCCTCTCTTTTGCCAGCCGGGTCTTTGTCAACACGCACCAGCAAATACAGATCTCCATTCGGAGCAGTCGTCACTACCGGATAGGTTACCGTCATGCCTGTTGGCAGCTCGTCCGAGTGATTCTGCGGAATCCCTCCCACCGAATCTGAGCGGTAGTAGCGCCAGGGATTGCTGTGCATGGAAGCAAAGACGTGGAACCGGCCGCTCCCGTCTCTCGCGATAGAAGGCTGGTTATGCCCGAGATCGTCCACATATTCCGCCGGGGTTGTCCCATCCATGAGCGGAAGCTTGCTCCATACCCCATCGTTGTCTCTTCTTGCAATAGCTACGGTATGCTTACCGGGAATGGCCCCCGGGGCGTTATAGGCCATATAGGCATACTCGTAACCAAGCCCATAAGTGGCAAGAGGAGACCACCACCCTGCCTGATTGCTGGAATCCATCGGAAAAGGCACCTCTTCCAGCACAGCTGAAGCGTTCCCCGTCCCCGCAGGCACTACCGTCAGCAGCAGTGTCATAGCCAGAGCAAGCATCCAATGTTTGATTTGCTTCATTTATTAAGCCTCCCTCATCAGTCGTTTTAAATATAAACGGACTAAACTAATCCTGATGTAAACGCATACAACTTATCTGTTATCCCTCCCCTTTTAACAACTTTTCTGGTAATAGTGTGCTGGATAATCGTTACTGGGTGCTACTGAACGCTAGATTCCAGTGTTGCTGGCCCAAGAATAGCACGCTGCCAAGAGGAATGTTACTGTACTATTGCAAGATTGCTGTAACTGAGGGCTGTAGCAGATAGATTCTGGTGCACAAATACACTACATTTGCCTGTCTGGCCTGCGTTCACTGGATTCAGAGGTACTAATACACTACATTTACACTCGCCGCCTACCTTTGCCCAATTCAAGGGTATTAATGCACTTCATTGGTTCGATTGACGCGTATTCAGTAAATTCAGGAGCATTAATACACTTCATGGCTAGCCTCCAGCCAAATTCTTCCCAAGCTATGAATGTAATGTATCTCTTGAAGCCCAAAAAGCCCGGTTTCCCGGGCTTTTCCAGTAGATATTTCACTCCATCAAGCACAACTTCCGCTCTTCAGCCAGCCGCTCACTTGTTCACCGTTACCGTCATCTTCGCGGATCTGGACTCGCCTGCCGCGTTGAGCAGGACGGCTTCATATTCATAGGTTCCGGGAGCTTTGCCGGAGATGGCAGTGACTGTGGACTGGGCATCCGGGGTATGCGCCTGCAGAGTCTGGGTATCGACTAATTCGCCATTCTCGTAGAGCCGGTATTCCATCGCATTCGTACCCCACCACATATTCATCGTAACCGCATAGCTGCCGTCTTCGTCCCAGTTATCGTTGGATAACTCCGCCTGCCCCGGGGCAGCATCAGCGACTGTTACTGTCAAAGGTTCGCTGGTCACCGCTCCATACCCATTGCTCAGTTCCAGCGTATAAACGTATGTTCCATTCGATCTGCCGATAATATCAATCTGCACCGACTGGGCGGATGGTGACTGGTCTGTCAGAGCGCCTTCTTCAATCATTTCGCCGTTCTCGAAGAGCTTGAAGCGGGTACCATTATTCCCCCACCATATATTCATCGTAATTGCGTAATCGCCGTCCCGCAGCCCTGTATCATGCCCGTTATTATCGGACAACACCGGCTGGCCCGGAGCGCCGTCCGCCAGCGGTATGCCCAAGGTGACCCATGACGACAACGGAATGTTCAGCTCCTTCACCAGCCCCGCTACCAGCTCCGAGACCTTAATCGCACCGTTCATCTGCAGATGGGTGTTGTCCTCCGTGCTTCCCGTCCACATGAAGATGGACTTAGTGCCCTCTGTACCCAGCTCCTGAAAATACGCCCAGCTGGCCTGATTCAGGTCCACCAGCAGCGTCCCCGTCTCCTGCGCCGTTTCCTTCATCGCCTGCACATATGCCGGGAAGCTCTTGTTCAGCACTTCTCCGCTGAAATCCCTCCGGTTCACTGGGGTAACCAGTACTGGAATCGCACCTCTCTGCACAGCGCCGTTAATATAATCCTTCAAGTACACCTTGAATTGCTCCGGGGTAAGATAACGTTCCGGCCGGGAAGGCGTGGAGTCATTATGTGACCACTGCATGAACAGATAATCCCCTTCATGAATGCCTAGCAGAATATCGTTTAGATATCCGCCGTTCAGAAAGGTTTTGCTGCTTAGTCCGCCGACTGCCCGGTTATCAATGGTGATCTTGTCGGTGTCAAAATAACGGCCCAGTGTCTCGCCCCACCCCGCCTGCGGACGGTAGCTCTCCGCATAATTGGCCACGGTGGAATCGCTTGCCAGATAGAGCGTTGGCTTATCTGCCGCCCCCTGCTCCGGCAGTCGCTCGATCTTCAGCGCGTTGATCTTCGGCGTACTTCCGGAGAAGCTGAAGTCAAATACGCCATCAATCAGGGCGACATCATAGGTCACTTCCTTGAATTGGCCGGAGGGGATGGTGGTGGCTGGCAGTTTGTTCATCTGTTCCACCGTAACACCGGTCTGGGTTACTTCTTGCGCATCCCCAATGGTCATCGTCACCCGGTAATTCGCCGGCTTCATCTCCACCAGAAACGAAGTGCCGTTCACACGGGTAAAGTCCTCGGTTAGCGGATTGCCGGTTCCCCGGTTCTCGTCCTGTACCAGCGCGGTGTCGGCGAACCCGTAGCCGTTCCCTTCCACGTAGGCCCGTTTGGCATCCACCTTCGTATAGCCGTCTGCTGCACTGCCGGAGCCAAAATCAAAGGAATACGTACTAACATCCCCAGCAACCTCGCTGGTCAGTGAATCGCGTGCAACGGTCAGCATATTCACCGTATGGTTGATCTGCGCCTGCGAGGCTGTTGTTCCGATCAGCGCTTCGGCAGCGCTCAAGGCTCTATGCACCACAGCTACAGAGGCTTCCGTGTAGGATGCCAGGTCGATAGCCTTCACTTCCTGATGCAGCGCAATCAACGCCGCCATATCGCCTGCTGCCACCGGCAGCTTTGTACCTTCAATTGTTACATTGTCGATCTGGGTGGTCCAATTCAGCGTGCCACCTCCTCCTTTTCGCGTACCCAGGAACCGCAAGCCCCTAACGTTATTGGCATAGACGCCAGGACTCAGCGGTATATCCCGGATCGTCTGGGTGACACTTGGGTTAGCGAGACTTGTTAAGGTGAGATCAAGGGTTTTTCCGGCAAAATCAATCTTCAGCTTGACATTCACCCACTGATTCTTCGGTATATTCGTCGCGGTTCCGCCCCCTGGAATGGCAGTGGTGCCGGTACCGTAGTCAGGCGTATATGGACCAGTAAAATAATGAATGTTCGTATTCGGGCTTGCCGCTCCGGTCTTGGTGAACAGGGTGAAAATAATATTCTCACTCGCATCCTGCAGACTCAGATGCCCCTCTGACGGGGCAGCGCCGACATTGCCGGAATGCCAGTTGAAATCAACATTCACAATATCGCCGTTCACCGCATCGAATAAGCGGAACACCTTGGCGCGGTTGCCGGAGCCGGAGCCCGTCACAGACAATACCTTGTTCCCGTTCTCTTCGGTAACCGTGCCCGCCATCGTTCCGGCAGTGCCCGTAGCATTCACCATCGAATACTTTGCTGCGGCTGGGTCACCCTCGAAGTCCTCCGCATATTGCTGCACCTCCGGCTCTGGCTCAGGCTCGGTAATACCGGGATCAATCACGAACGGGGATATACTTAGGTCCATGTCCTTCACTGCGCCCGCCACCAGACCGGCAATAACCTGCGCGCCGTAGGTGCTGAAATGGGTATTATCGCTCACTCCGTTCGGGTACTTCGGATACTCCCCTGGATTAGCATATAGGAAAAGCTTCTCCGTAGCCGCCAGGCCGACACGGTTATACTCCGCAATGCTGAGCTGGCTCAGATCGATTAGCGGAACATTCAGTGCGGCCGCCGTTTCCTGCGCCGCCTTCACATATTCAGGGAAGCTTACGTTGAATTCCTGAGTGATCGTATTGAAGTCCCTGCGTCCTACCGGCGTTAACAGAACCGGAGTGGCCCCCCGCTGCTTGGCTCCGCTCACGTATCGGGTCAAGTACGCTGCATAATCTGCCGGAGAGGCATAACGGTCAGGGATACCTGCACTTGCATCGTTATGGCCGAAGGAGATGAAGAAATAATCGCCCGGCTTGATCTGCTGCAGAATACTATCCAGACGGCCGTCCACCATGAATGACTTGCTGCTTCTGCCGCCAATGGCATCATTCCGGATCGTGACTCCGCTGCTGAAATAGTTGCCGAATTGCTGGCCCCAGCCTTCCTGCGGAGCCTGCATCCCGCTGTAGGACTGCATCGTCGAATCCCCGGCCATATAGAGTGTTGTTCCGGTTCCCGGCGTCTTCTGCGGGTATTTCTCAATCTTAATCTCCTGCACATCGGCCGCCGTGCCGGAGAAAATAAACTCTAACTGCCCATCAACCACCGCAATGTCATAGGAATAGAGCAATGGTGTTCCGGCAGGGACCCCAGTGAGTGCCAGCTTTTGCACAAATTCAGATTTGACCCCTACGTTCGAGTCTCTGTCTCCGCTGCCCAGCTTGAGCGTCACCTTGTAATTGGCATTCGGCAGGTCCACCGCAAACTTGGTGTTCTCCGGCAGGGAAGCGTGGCTCGCGCCCAAGGTGATTCCGCTGATGCTCTCGAAACCATATCCCGTTCCCTCCGTGTAAGGCGTAGCCTGCACAGAAGTTGTTCCGGCTGGCGGCTCCGTACCGAACCCGAAGTGGTATAGCTGCTCCAGCGGTTGCGGCGCTCCGGCCAGTGTTAGATTTGCTTTTGGAAAAGCGGTGGCCTCCGTGCCCAGATAGAAGCCTGTATGCGGCGGCTGGTTGTATGCTACATTCTGCCAGGCAATCCCCAGCCGGTATACCGGATCTTGCATGAGTGTTGGAATTCTGTAGGTTGTAGGAATCGTAGTGGTATAGAGTCTGTACTCCGTGCTGTCTTCACTGCGCAGCAGCAGCTCCTCTCGCCAATCGCCCAGGAGGTCCGCCTGAAGTGCCGGGTTGCCTTTGGTGTGATTATTGGTCAGTGTGCCGGCCGCCCGGAGAATCTCCTTCAGCTGCTTATTCTGGTAATCCCATTTGTAAATGAGCGGAATGCCTTGTGCCGTAGTGTTATTCCAGTCGTGGTCGAACAGCTCCCGCTGAAGATCCCCATCCCACCAGATCGCAAAATTCGCGCTTCGCGGGACTTCATTCTGTTCATAGATCACTTCACCGTCTGCCGCATAGCCGCGGGATAACGGGTCCATCTGCCCATTCACAATCGTGGACGCCCAGGACTCGTAGCCGGGATGCTCCGGATCGATATCTGCGGACATTCCCCGCCCGGTATCTTGTCCGGTGAATTGGCCCCAGAGGATCTCGCCTGTTGCCGCATCGCGCATCTCCAGCCCGTAGGCAGCATCCTTATGCTCATGCACACTGAAGACCTGATACCCCTCCCGGTTCGGATCGAGCTTCCCGGCATGCATCGCATCTCCGTGACCAAGCCCGGTGCTGTAGAGCAGTGTGCCGTCATCATCTATTGCCAGCGCACCGTACATGATCTCATCTCTGCCATCCCCGTCTGCATCCAGCACACTAAGGTTGTGATTGCCTTGTGCTTCATATTGTGTGCCAGCTTCGTTCGTGTCGAAGTTCCAGCGCTTCACCAACGCGCCGTTCGTGTAGTCGTATGCGGTAAGCGTTGTTCTTGTATAATAGCCACGGGCCATCACAACGCTTGGCTTCACACCGTCCAAATAAGCAATTCCGGCCAGGAAACGGTCGACACGGTTGCCATATCCGTCTCCCCATGCGCTTACATTGCCTCTTGGCGGATCATAGTCCACGGTGGATACAGCAGCACCCGTCTGGCCGTCGAACAGCGTCAGATATTCCGGCCCGCTGAGGATATAACCTCCGTCGTTGCGGTAATCCTTGGTGCCGTCTCCAATGACAGTACCTTGTCCGTCCTTGGTACCGTCTGCCGTTTTGACCACTACCTCGGCTTTGCCGTTGCCGTCCAGGTCATACACCATCAGCTGCGAATAGTGCGCCCCGGCCCGGATGTTCACGCCAAGGTCAATCCGCCAGAGCTTGGTGCCGTCCATTTTGACAGCATCGATGTAGACGTTCCCGGTATAGCCAGCTTGTGAATTATCCTTCGAATTGCTGGGACTCCACAAGAACACGATCTCATATTCTCCGTCCCCGTCCAGATCCCCAACAGAGGCATCTCCGGCATAATAGGAATACGTCCCCCCGTCTTTGGTCCGGCCATCGGCAGGCTTATCCAGCGGAATCGGCAGATAGGCGTTATGCCACACTGCTGCCCGCTCCGGCTGCATTTCCTCCTTCCCGGCAACAATTGTAGAAATCTGATATTGCGAGCTGTCCGCCCCCGTCGTGTCTACGTAATTAGTGGAGTTTACAATAGGCGCCGGGTTCACCTTCATCCCGTTCTTATAAACATTGTAAGCGATTTCATTTGAATCCGTATTCAAGTACCTCCAGCTCACAAAGACGCCGCCATCGGTCAGCACCGCCACCAAGCCACGGTCCAGATATTCTGCCTGACGGGCGGGAAGATTTCCGGTAGATGCTGCATGTGCCGGTGCGGGCGGGAGAGCAAGCGGTAGGACCAGCAGACAGGATAATAAGAATGCGAGCAATGATTTCTGAACAGACCTCTTTTTTCTACCCATGTACTTCATTCCTCCTATTATTCTAAAGTCAATTTAGAAACCAGGGGACACTTGTGCAGATGCTCTCATAGTTGTCTTCCAGCTTAAGCTTGGCGCTCCCGCCTCCTTTCTTGGCACCATTCATATGGAGCGTAACAAATAATAGGGATTCATTCTGCTCAAAAAAAAGCACTTTCAGCCCAGAATCGACTTTTATAGCGGGTAAGCTGGGATCCAATATGTGGTATTTATGAAGGATCAGCCATTCAAATGGTCAAAAAAGAGCGCAACGGCCCTCCTTACGAGAGAGTCGCTGCGCTCTTTGATTACTTCATATACAATTCCACCAGCTTATAACAACGTTCCTTCGTCACTGAGGCCAAGGTCGCCGCGTACTCCAGCCCCTCCATCGTTCCGCCCTTATATTTGGCAGCCGCTTCCTCTGCTGCTTTATCGCGTTCCTTGATCCAGCTTAGCTGCTCCTCTTTCAGTTTCGCCATATCGGCTTCGGGAAGCTGCACTTTAAGCGCCTGGTAGATTTCATTCAGCGCCTTGTCCCAGCGCTCATGCTCCTTGGAGGCCGCCTCCTTCATGTCTGCCGTTACACCGCTGTCCGACAGAGCCTTCAGATCGCCAAGACCCGCTTCAATCTGATCCAGCTTGTCAAAATAGGTCTGCCGCAAGGGTTCCCCCGCCACCGCACTGGCCTTCGGCGTGGTTTCCGGTGCGGCCGTCTGCGCTGGTGCCTGTGCCGTAGATTCCGGTGCAGGCTCTGCGGTAGCCTCTGCTGCCGGTTCCGGCGTGACTTCCGATGTAACCTCCGGGCTTGCCGTCGCTGCTTGTCCGGTCTCTGGAGTAGCCGCCGTACCGCCATTTGCCGCCTCGTTATTGCCGCAGCCAGCCATTAGCAGACTGGAGATGAGCATGGTAGTAAGAATTGCTTTTCGCATAAGTCCTCATCCTGTCATTGGTTTATAGTCGAGACTGTTCCTAAGCTGTCTTAAGGGTTATTACCTGATTTCACCCGGGTGTAATCATTTTTGTGAGAGTTCCGGTGCTGCGGCCGGCCGGATATTGCTGCTTGACAGTACTTTAAGATCGGAGTAGTATTTTGAAATACTTCTACATACAACGAAGCATTTCTTACTCTCACTGAAAGGCGGTTCATTCATGATTGAAGCATTACGCAAGCTCGGCTTATCCGATCTGGAAGCCCGCTGTTATCTGGCGCTGCACGGCCAGCTTCCCTCCTCGGGCTATGAGGTCGCCAAGCAGGTGTCCGTGTCCCGGTCCAATGTATACGCCGCGCTGCGCAGTCTCGCAGATAAAGGAGTCTGCCGGACAATCGAAGGCGAGCCGGTTACCTTCGCTGCAATTCCAGTCCGGCAGGTCGTTAAGCTGCTTCAGGCAGAATTTGAGCGCACAGTCCGCCTGCTGGAGAACGAGCTGACCCACCTGCCTGCCGCACCTCCCTTCTTCAGCAACTGGAAGGGGGACGCACAGGTCGATCTGGCGGTAAAGCGGCTTGCTGCCAATGCCTGCTCGGAGATCCTGGCAGATATCTGGGCGGAGGATCTGCACCGGATAGAAGACACGCTGCTTGCCGCCGAAGAACGGGGCATTGCCGTCCACCTGATGGTGATAGGTGACATCCCTACAGCGCTGTCGCGTGTCATTGTACATAGCGTACCCGCAGGCGGGCCGAAGACCGCCCGGAATTTCTCACTCCTGCTGGATAAGGAGATCTCGCTTCTGGGAAGCTTCACCCGCCATTCGCAGGCTTCGGCGCTGGAGAGCAACCATCCTGCTGTGCTGGATGTCCTTCAGACGTCTTATTATCACGATGTCGTGATGATGCGCGTAGAGCAGGATTTCGCCCTGGAGCTGGAGGCGCGTTATGGCAGGAATTACTCCTTAATATTCCAGGAACACCCAGAGATGCGCGGGCGGAAGCCAGCCCCCGAACTTGAACCGAGTCCCGGTCGCTTGGAGGATGACACCCATTGAATACACCGAATACACCGGATATGAAAACTCCACGCCCGTCTGTACTGCATAACCGCTCCTTCCTGCGCCTATGGATCGCGCGGATCTTCTCCACCAGTGCCTTCCAGATGCTGTCGGTGGCGATTGGCTGGCAGATGTATGCGCTGACCGGCAGCGCCTACCAGCTTGGACTGGTCGGGCTGGCCCAATTCCTCCCCATGCTGCTGCTCACATTGCCTGCCGGACAGACGGCAGACCGCTATGACCGCCGAACCATTGTGTTCCTGTGCCAGCTTACAGAGTGCCTCATCGTGCTGATGCTTGTCCTCGGCAGCATTGAGGGCTGGCTCAGCGCGGTCCACCTGCTGGCAGCCGCAGCAGTGCTAGGTGCGTGCCGTACCTTCGAGAGTCCGGCCTCGGCAGCGCTGGTGCCGGACATTGTGGATCGGGAGCAGCTCCCGAAGGCAGCAGCCTGGTCCGCGTCTGCTATGCAGACGGCGATGATCGTCGGCCCGTCCCTCGGAGGTGTCCTCGTGGTCTGGGGTACGGCTGCCGCCTACATTGCCTCGCTCGCCGCACTAATGGTATCTACTGTGCTCATTTTCTTCGTTAAGACCGTCCACTTCGTCAAGAAGCTGGACGCGGTCAGCATGGACACCTTCCTCAGCGGCCTGCGGTTTGTCTTCGCCCGCAAGATTATCCTGGGTACAATCTCGCTGGACTTGTTCGCTGTACTGCTTGGCGGGGCCACGGCACTGCTGCCGATCTTCGCCGAGGATATTCTGAAGACCGGTTCGCTCGGTCTTGGCTTGCTGCGCTCCGCCCCGGCGGTAGGTGCGATCATCGTCTCGCTTATCCTGACCCGCTATTCGGTGGAACGGGCCATCGGCCGGATGCTGTTCGCCTCGCTGGTCGTCTTCGCCCTGGCAACGATGCTGTTCGGCATCTCCCACAGCTTCTGGCTGTCCCTGTTCGCGCTGGTTCTGATCGGCGGCTCGGATGTCGTGAGTGTCGTTATCCGCTCGACACTGGTGCAGGTCAACACCCCGCAGGAGATGCAGGGCCGGGTGAACGCAGTGAATTCGTTATTCATCGGCACCTCGAACCAGCTTGGAGAATTCGAGTCCGGCACCATGGCCGGGCTGGTCGGGGCTGTGCCTGCAACCGTGATCGGCGGAGTTGGCACCCTGATTATTACCGTGCTCTGGATGTACCGGTTCTTCCCGGTCCTCCGCACCCAGAAGACTTATACGGCGGAGGAGATTTGAAAGACATAAGGGGCTGCCAGTTGGCAGCCCCTCTTTAAGAACTTATATGGTTTGGGGCCCCCGCAAAGTACCTGAATAAACTTCCAAGCTTAATCTTCACTTTATGGGGATTTTTATTAGTACTCTCCCTTAATCACAAAAAACGATCCCCGGATCGTACCGGCAAGCTTCGACTTCTGCCGCGCGAACTTGAACTTGTCCTCCAGCTCCTTCGGAATCTCCATCCCCTCCGAGAGCTTGAATCCGACTGCCCGCTTCTTGGGATCATCCACTGTGTACATCACATTAAGCGCAAGACCATCCTCATAGAAAACGTAGGCGAACCGGATATTCTCCACCTGGAACTGCGACGTTTGGAGTGGCTTGGCAGCAAACTCAAGGCCCCGGTCCTTGCTCAGAATCCCGTTCACGTAATCCAGCGTCTCCTGGCTTTCACTGGCCGGAACGACTGTGAATTCATGCTTATACTTGTTCATGAAATAACGCGCTTCATTCGCACGCAGTCCTGCCAGCGCCTCAGCAACAGGCGACGACTCCAGACCTTGCACAGACACCTCTTTGAAATCAACTGTATATGCCATAGTTAGTTATCCTCCATTACATTACTTTAGTTTCTGACGACAGGAATCCACATTTCACCATACAGCGAACCGTCCCGGCTGCCCATCTCCACAGCCGTATTCGGCCCGCCCACGTAGGCGTATCCTTCAGCTTGCGGCAAAGCTTGTCCGAAGGCCAGGCCCGTCACGGTATTGCTTAATTCCTCCGTTGTCGCTCCTTCGCCTGCCACTACGAGATATTCTCCCTTCGGGAATTGAATCACCCGTGCTTCCTGCGGAATCTGTGCACCTGCGCTTGCCATTACCCCGGCATAATGCATCATCTTGCCGTTCACTGCTTCGTTCACAACAAACACATAATCATTCGCCGCAATCCCTTTTAACAGGTCGAGCCTGCCATCTTCACTGACTGCCTGCCAAAAATCCATCTTCTCCTTATAAATTCCGGCATAGTCCGTATAGTCACTCTTAAGATCAACACCCAGACCAATCACTGTAAAGCTGTCTTTCTCTTCAATAGTATATCCTGCCATTGTCATATCCCGCCTTTATTCATATTTGTGTTCCTCACCTGCTATGTATATGATAACCTTAAATCATGTCAAAAATTGAACCTGTTTAGGAGCCGCGATGAAAAAAGTAGAACGGATCAACATCATCATGCGGTACATTAACAATCGTGCCCATTTTACCCTGACGGAAATCATGCAAGAATTCAATATTTCGCGTTCGACCGCCCAGCGGGATATCCGGGAGATTGAGGCGCTCGGAATGCCGCTGGTTGCTGAGGTGGGCCGGGATGGCGGGTATTCCGTCATGCGTAACTCTATCCTTCCGGTGGTCCGGTTCACGGATAACGAGGTCAAAGCGCTGTTCATTGCCTTCATGGCGACAAGAAACGGCCAGCTTCCTTATCTTAAGAGCCGCCAGTCGCTGACGGAAAAATTACTGGGGCTTATCTCAGAGAATCAGCAGGAGGAGCTTGTTCTTCTCAATCAGATCCTGCTGTTCGAGGGCACCCATCCGGGCAATCCTGATTTGCTCGACCTGTCCGACCTCCCCCACCCTATGCTGGACAAGCTGATCCGGCTCCTGCTGGCGGACCGTTATTTGCTAATTACCTGTCGGGAGGAACAAACGAACAGGTCTTATTCTGTGTATCTGTTGCGTCTCTATCAGGAGAAAAGCCTGTGGCTCATCGAGTCCTTCGACCTGGACGCCTCCAGAAAACGGATCATCCCGGTTGACCAGCTCACGGATGTCATCCCCTCCCCCGAACCCAAGAGGCTAAGCGCGAAAAAAATCCAAGAGAAGGTAAGCAAGCAGCAGGTGAAGAACAACCTTGTCCTGGAGCTCGGTGCCCGGGCCATTGCCCAATACCGGAAATATCACCCGCTCAGGGTGACGCTGTCCTACACTAACCCCTACCAAACTACCGCTATTCTGAAAATGGAGGTCGAGGTGAACCGCACGGAGGAGCTGAAGGAAATCACAAATTGGTTGTTATTCTTGGGAGATGATCTTACTATGAAGGAAGTTCCGGAGGAAGTAAGAGCGGAGCTGCAGGCTAGAGTAGATCTGTTTCAGACCTAGGAAGCGCGCGGCCCGCCTACTGTTGCGTTCGCCGCGACCCAATGTAATCGGTTTTTCGACTACATTTCGGCCGTTCGCCTTCCTGCTGCCCAATGTAATCGGTTTTTCGATTACATTGCGCCCGTTCGCCTTCCCACTGCCCAATGTAATCGGTTTTTCGATTACATTGCGCCCGTTCGCCTTCCCACTGCCCAATGTGATCGGTTTTTCGACTACATTCGGCCCGTTCGCCTTCCCGCTGCCCAATGTGATCGGTTTTTCGATTACATATGGCCTGCTCCTTCGCAACCGCACGATCCCATGCCAGTAAAAAGAGCAGCGCTCCATTACAGGAAGATCGCTGCTCTACTCTACTATTACTTATGCTGTTACTCTTCAGCTCACTGATTCAGCAGCAAGCTCAACACTTTCGCACTCTCCGCGCGAGTTGCATAAGCTTGGGGCTTGAAGGTCCCGTCCGGGCTGCCTGCAAGGAAGCCCAGTGAACTTGCAGCACTCACGGCTTCTTTAGCCCAGCTGTCAATCTTAGCCGCATCGGCAAAAGCTGGCAAAGTATCCGCCGGGACTGGGCTTCCCGAGCGAAGCTCGTAAGCTCGCACAAGCAGCGCTGCCATCTCTTGGCGCGTGACCGGCGCTTCTGCTGCGAACCGGCCGGCCGCATCTCCCTTCACGATTCCCGCTTCATAAGCGGCTGTCACATCGGCCGAATACCACTTGCTGCTGGTTACGTCAGCGAACGAACTCATGCCCTCCGCCTTCAGCCCAAGCGCGCGTACAAGCATCGTAACGAATTCGGCACGGGTTACTTCCCGCTTCGGCGCGAAGCTGTCCCCGCCGTTGCCTGAGATAATATGCTTCGCTGCCAATTCACGAACCGCCTGATAGGCCCAGTGCCCCTGTCCCACATCGGCAAAGGTCTTGTCATACTCGAGCACAGCATACTTGCCGGATTGCGGCACCTGTACAGTCATCAAGCTCTGTTCGCTGGTTCCGCCCACATATTCAATCGTCCCGTCATCTGCTACCGCGTACACACCAGCCAGCTTCGGATTGCTGTTCGCCTGAAGCATCAAGCGAAGCGTAACAGGTTCCGCGAAGGAGGCCAGCGGAGTCTTAACTCCTTGCTGATTCAGCATAGACAGACTCAGATTGAACATTTCTCCGGCTGTTCTCAGTTCAGCTTCACTCTTGGTTTTCGCCTGCAGAGTCCAGGCTGCTTTTTGCTCCGCAGACCATGGAGTTACTCCGACGGAGATCATGCTGCCATTCGCTGAGCTTCCAGCCAACGCTTGAAGCTGCTCAACAACCTTGCCTGGAATCTCTACAGCTACTGTCTTGCCTTCAACCTTCAGGGTGGCTACTCCTGTAAGGGCTGTGGCATCAGTAGGAATCCTTACTTCGCTCTGCCCTTCGGCCATTGGAATCACAATCTGGTTCTGGGCATTCACCTTCGGCTCCGTTACAGTCAGAATCTCCGGCTGCGGCGTGGCCTGCGGTGCAGCTGACGCTTGGGCTGTTGCCAGCGGAGCTGTCCAGCCTGAACCGGAGCCCGTTCCTGGTGCCGTAGCCGGGCTTGGTGCCGGACTGGCTTCCGCACTTGGCGCAGGATTCTCTTCCGTAGGTATCACCGGCTCCGTTGCCGGAGGTGTCACCGGCTCTGTGACCGGGGGTGTTACAGGTTCTGTTCCCGGAGGTGTTACCGGCTCTGTTGTTGGAGGTGTTACAGGTTCGCTTGGCTCACTTGGTTCATTGGGTTCACTTGGAACCTCAGGTGCAGTTGTGCTATTACGCACGAAGGTCACCTCTTGCAGATAGCCGTAATGATTATCCGAGTCTGTGATGACCTTGAAGCCCAGCGATGCACTTCCGTCTTCCCCGATGTGCACATGCTTTAGCGTCAGAGTCCGGGGCTTCAGCCAGGCGCTGCCTGAATAGGTAACCGGCACCGAATACGTCTGTCCCTCGGAGATCACATACATCACCGAACCGGGAGAAGGTTCGCCCTTGTCCCCGAAGATTTTGGCCTCCAGAGTATAGGTTCCTGGCTCCAGTCCCGTAATTTCATGAGTAAGGCTGAAGTTAACCGGCTTGTCATCCCCGTAATCGAAGCCGCCTGAAGCATTGCTGTCACCGAAGGTAGCGGGCTTGGTGCCGCTCAGATACCAGTCGGACTTCGCGCCGTTCACTGTGAGATTATTGGTGCTGACGGCTCCGGCTTTTTTGACCAGCTTGAAGTCATCAATATTCCCCCACTTGTCTCCCGCGTATTTCAGATTAGCGCCTAGTGTCAGCGTTCCATCTGTAACCTCAACGGTATCAATGGTTGGATTACTCCACTGCTGCCAGCCTGTGTTGACGAACGGCTGCTTCTGATTGCCCGCAAAAATTTCTGCCGTCTCTTCCCCGCCGTTACCCGAAACCCAAGCAGATAACTGATAGGTACCATTCTCAAGTCCGGTGACCGTCTGGGAGATTTGGAATTCCGCAGCCCCTGAGCTCCAGTAGTGCAGTGCAGCCGAACCGGAATGGGCATCTGACTCCACATTGACCGCTGTGCTGTCGCCGCTTACGGTCCAGCCATTCAGCCCGTCCTCGAAGCCTGGATTCTGAATGAAGCTGGTGCTTGGCGAGACTGTAATCTCAGTTGAATCTGTGAATCCGCCGTCATACGTAACCGCTGTTACGGTAGAGGTCCCGGCAGCAAGCCCGGAGAGCGTCCCTTTATACTTGTCTACCTTGACGATGGCTTCATCAGAACTGGTGAAGGTCAGCCCCTTATAGGTTGCATTCCCCGGGCTGATCGTTGCTTTGACGCTGCCGGTTCCGCCTACTTCAAGGATAGCGGTTTGCTTCTCTACTTTTACCGACTGAACCGGCACCCGGTTGATTGCAGAAGCACCTTCAATAAAAGCATCCATCGCGAAGGAAGGCTTTCCGTCCGGATTCCAGGCAGACAGCCCATAGCTGAAATAGACGCCCTCGGGTGCCCAATAGAACACGCCTGTTCCCTGGCCGCCAGGTACAGCCTTCACGCCATTCTGCACAGCAACCAACATGTTATACACATTATCTGCACTCTTGCTGACATCGCCGCCCACCTCGACGACCATAACCTCCTTGCCGTATTTTGCAGCCAGAAGATTCATGTTGGAGGATAGTTCATTAATAGAAGAAGTGTAGATAGAATCCGGGTAATAGGATAACCCGATGATGTCATAATCACTGTCCTTAAGCCCTGCTTCGACCAGACCGGCATAGAAAGGATCTACACCGCTATCTGCTCCGTTGGCTCTGTGAATAATGATTTTGGTCTCAGGAAAAACCGCCTTGGCCGCATGTGATCCCGCCTGGATCAATTCCACCAGATTCGCCGTATTGCTATAGCTGCCCAGCGGATGCATCATCCCGTTATTAATCTCATTGCCAATCTGCACCCATTCGGGGGTTACCCCCGCGGTCTTCAGCGCCTGCATCACCTCTGTGGTATACTCCGAGACATGCGCCTTCAGCTGCTCCAGATTATCGCTGGCCCAGGCTGCCGGAGTAACCTGCTTCCCGGGATCGGCCCAGGAATCACTGTAGTGCAGATCGACCATCACCCGGAACCCGAGAGCGCTTACACGCGAGGCCAGCTGAACCATCTCTTCGGTGCTGTTATGCCCGTTAATCGGATCATCGGATGGATCGACGAAGGCCCGGAGGCGTATGGAATCAATGCCGTGATCCTTCAGAATCTGGAGCAGGTCCGCTTCGTCTCCCTGATCGTTATAGAATTTGTAACCCTCAGCTTCCATTTGCGGCAGCCAGCTGACATCTGCGCCCTTGGCGAAGGATTGCGGAATAGGAACCGCTCCAGCTTGTGCCGGTAATCCAAGTGCAGTCAGCGACATGATTAGCATTGTAAAAGTAAGAACCGCCGCAAGCCATCTTGTTCTCTGTTTCAAAATATTACCTCCCCGTGATAGTCTCTCTGTTAGTATAGATGACCAGGGAGGTAACATTGAATTAAGCAAAGCAACGAAAACCTATACTTATTCAATTTTTTCACTGAAATGCGCTTACATTTCACTCTGAAAGACGTATAATATTCTCTATGTGAAAATATCAAAGGAGACCTGGAGATGCTGGATTCAAACACTACCCGTCTAATCACCAAAGCGATAAGCGCAAGTATTACCAATAAGGAAATTGCCGGTGCGAACTTCATGGTGATTCAAAATGGACAAGAAAGCTGGTATCACGAAGACGGCTTTGCCGATATTGAGGCTGGGCGCAAGATGTCCAGAGATTCGATCTTCCGCCTATACTCGATGACGAAGCCGGTTACTGCCGCAGCCGTTATGCTGCTCCTGGAGCGCGGGGAGATTGACCTGTTCGATCCGGTTAGCCAGTACATACCCGGATTCAAGAATCAGAAGGTAGGAAAGAACGGCGAGCTTGTGCCCGTAAGCCGTGAGGTTGATATTAACGACCTGCTGAACATGACCTCAGGTCTGGTCTACGGCGGAGAAGACTTGGCGGGTCAGTATACGGAGGCGTTGTACCAGGAACTGAACAGCCGCCTGCTTGGCACGAACCCGATGGGCACCCTGGAATTCGCTAACCGGCTGGGGGAGGGTCCGCTGGCGTTCGAACCGGGGTCCTCCTGGCAGTATGGAACCTCTGCGGATGTTCTCGGTGCAATAGTTGAAGTCGTCAGCGGCATGCGGTACGGCGAATTCCTGCAACAGGAGATCTTCAGTCCGCTGCAAATGAATGATACCGGCTTTTGGCTGCCCGAAGACAAGAGGAGCCGGCTGGCATGCGTCTACCAGGATGACGGTGAAGGCGGATTGACACCGTTCTCGGAGAGTCACCTTGGCGTTAACCATCATATGGACCGGGAGGCGGCTTATGAAGCAGGCGGAGCCGGGCTGGTCTCAACGATTGAGGATGCCGCCAAATTCACCACCATGCTGATGAATCAAGGCAGCTTGAACGGGGTGCAGCTGCTGAAGCCCCGCACCGTTCAGTTTATGACCTCGGCCAGCTTGACCAGCTGGCAGCAGCAAGGCTTCAATCCCTGGCATTCGCTGCAAGGCTACAGCTACGGCAATCAGATGCGCGTCCTGACCGATCCGGGTCAAGCCGGAGGACTCGGCAGCCTGGGAGAATACGGCTGGGACGGCTGGCTGGGAGCTTACTTTGCCAATTGTCCGCTGGAAGGCCTGACCATCCTGTTCATGATCCAAAAGAAGGACTCCGGTACCCTGCCCATTACACGCAAGCTGCGGAATATCATATTAAGCTCATTTTAAGCACAACGTTAAGGGTCCAGTCTTTGTCCGGCTACACGGACAAGAACTGGACCCTTTTTCTGGACTTTTTATAGTAAATGAGCGGCTCTGTTCCCCCATCCTCTGCTCCTACCATTTGGCATTTGCCCTGTTGGCGGCAATCACTTCAAGGAAGCGGTCGGGATAGTTCGTGTGCACTCCGTCCACTCCCCAGGAGTAGGCTTTATCCATATTGAGCTGGTAGTTCACCGTGTACGGGATAATCTTCAGTCCGGCCCTCTTCACCTGGGCTACATAAGCTGCGCTGATGCCCTGGAAATTGGGGCTGATGCCTACGGCATAGGTCTTCACGGTATCCAGATAGGACTGAGTTACCCTCGTAGCCGCATAATCATTCCAGACCAGCTGAAAAAGCGGAATATCCGGGTTGATCGCATGAAGCTTCCGCAGACTGGCTGCGCTGAAGGAGTGGACGGATACCCTTTTGGCAAGATCATATTTCAATACCGTTTCATTCAGGATCGCTTCTATTCCGAACTTCGGGGCAGGCTCCTTGATTTCGATAACATAGTTCATGTCCTTGCCGAACATCTCAAATACTTCTTCCAGAGTGGGAACGGTAAGCCCTGCGTATAGATCCCTGGCGAACATCGGGAACGCCTGATTGAACCAGGTGCCTGCATCGAGCTGTTTGATCTGCTCCAGGGTCATATTCTTCACAAAGCCTTTGCCGCTCGTGGTACGGTTAACCGTCTCGTCATGTATCACGACAGGAATCAGGTCCTTGGTCAAATGGATATCGAGCTCAATCGAGTCCGCACCCATCTCATGCGCCAGCTCGAAGGCCGGTATCGTATTCTCAGGAGCATAACCGGACGCGCCGCGATGGGCAATCGTATAGACTTTGTCCGCCGGCTCGATAATTTCCTTCACCTTCACCCGGATGACCGGAGAATACGCGTACAGTGTGGAGAACAAGGAAATACACAATACAATATGCACTCCGATAAAATAACCCTTATGTCTGAATATCTTCGTCATGCTGTTGTCCCCATTTGTGTGTGATAATAAGATACTCTATTCAGAATGGGCTAGCCGTGACTCACGAGAGTGTTTGGGCTTCCATCTTGAAGCTTATCTATCGTATCAAACATATGGAGCATATACAATCGGCTACTTCTGCTCCGTTATGTGAACACGTCGCAAGAAAAGAGAGATGACGAAACCTATAATCGCAATAACAATCGCAAAATCAAACACATGCTGTACACCTGCTGTCAAAGCAAGCGCGGTATGAGCTGGGTCCGCCAGGTCCGCCGTTTGCTTCAGAATATTGCTCATGCCTACGGACATGATACTTACGGCAACCGCTGTGCCGATCGCACCCGCAACCTGCTGTAACGTATTCATAATTGCACTACCATGCGGGTAAAGCGAAGGAGGCAATTGGTTCAGACCATTCGCCTGTGAAGGCATCCAGACCATGGAGATCCCGATCATCAAGAAGGTATGCAGCACAATGATTTGGGTTAAGCTTGTCGTTGTCGTAATTCCTGAGAGAAACCAGAGCACCACGCATATCAAGGCCATACCAACGGGAACAACCCATCTCGGCCCAAATTTATCGAATATTCTACCCATAACCGGTTGTGTAATCGCGTTCACAATCCCCCCGGTCAACAAAACAAGTCCGGCAGAAAAAGTGTTTAGCCCGAGACCTCTGATCAAATACAAAGGCAGCATAATCATGGCTGACATCATCACTATTACGGCAATCATAAGCATAACAATGCCAAACGTGAACATGGGCTGTTTGAATGCCCTCAAATCCATCATCGGCTGCTTCATTCGCAATTGCCGTACCGCAAATATTACAATCGCCAATAGGCCGACAATCATCGGTATCACGACCTTGGGCGCTCCTAGTCCTCCTTCTCCGGCGCTGCTAAAAGCAAATACAATTCCGCCGAAACCAAGCGTGGATAAGATGAGCGAATAAACATCTATTTTCGGCTTGGTAATCGTCGTTATATTTTGCATATAGCGTATTCCAAACAGAAGAGAAAAGGCCAAAACCGGAAGAGTCAATCCGAAAATCCAGTTCCAGCTAAGCTGCTCGATCAACAGACCGGAAAGGGTAGGTCCGACAGCAGGAGCAACCACAAGAACAAGCCCGATCAGCCCGTAGGTCGTCCCCCTCCTCTCAGGTGGAACTATAACCAGCACTGTGTGAAACATCAGCGGCAGAATAAGCGCTACGCCCGCAGCTTGAATGACCCGTGCAATCATGAGTAACTCAAATCCCGGGGAAACGCTCGCTACCGCTGTGCCGAATAAAGCCAATAGGAGCGAAGCCGTGAACAATTGTCTGGTTGAAAACCATTGGAGTAACACCCCGGATACCGGAACCAATATGCCGAGGGTCAGTAAGTAACCCGTCGTCAGCCATTGGGCCGTTGCGGCGGTGATATGAAACTGGTCGATTAAATCGCTGAGCACCACGTTTAAAGCTGTCTCGTTAAACATCCCAATAAATCCGCTTATTAGTAAGGCTGTCATGATCGGTATAACTTTATATTTTTGCACCACATTAGGCTGTACTTCTGTCGCTGCTTGCATATTATCCACTCCTAAAGTTAAAATTTCATACCACAGACTTTATAGGTATACAATGTCTTTGATAGACTGAAAAAAAGAAGTGTTATGTACCTATATTCGATTCCCGCACATGGGATCATTTCATACTAACTTTTAAATACATCCATCTTCTCACTCTCCTTTTGATATCCGTTTTGCCGGCCTTCATTGATAAGTAGCTCAAACAAAGACTTTAGGTGTCCATAATAACTTTTATGTTTCATTACGTCAAGGATAAGTATAAGCGTCTGCGGCAGGAGGGCAGTCAGCCTCTGCTCCTTCTTCCATATACAAAGAAAGAGGCTTACTATGCGGATGGCGAATACCTCCGCTGAGTAAACCCCAAGGCTGGTTCAGATCATTGTACCTGCTAAGAGAGCATACTTGCCAGTTCTGTGGAAATCCGGTTCCTGGCCGCATCCGCCACGCTAAAATCCATTGCTGCGATATATATTTCCTTTAATTCATCCCGGTGCATCTTGGCTTCGGCCAGCGCGGCTATCGCGGTTTTCATTGTGGCCTTGTATTGTGCGCTTATTTCCTCTAGCGGACCGGCGAGGCGCTCATCCGTTCCCGGTGCAACAACGATTTCATACGTATCGATGATTACATCTTCTTCCCGCTCCGGGTAATATTCATGCGGGCTGGTGCTGTCAAATATCGCAAAGTCAAGCTCACGCACAATAACCATATCCAGACTGTTAGGATCAAATCCGCAATGATAGATTTCCGTATCAAAGCCCCTCTTTTCCGCCTCAGCGGCGATTTTGCGGAGTATGGTTGATTTGCCTGTTCCGGCCCGGCCTTTGAGGAAGAAGCGTCTGGATACCCCTTCGGTCAAATTAGGTACAAAGTCGACCGATCCTGCCGGCGTTGCTGCGCCCAAAAACCGGTGCTTCACGTCAGCATGCCTCTGAAGCTGCGCTTCGCCAAACAACTGTTCCAGCATCCGGGCTGTTAATTGATCCGCCTGGCCGAAGTCCATATGCCCGAAGTACATCTTTTCCCATTCGTCATGAATGTTCAGGGCCTCTGCAAATCTGCTGTACGCTGCCTCATAGGCACCCGCAGTCTTCCGGTTAAGCTCCTCAATGATCTCCCTTTGGCCGATAAGCGCTGCCGAGTCCCATGCTTCTCCCAGGTTCACATATTCCCGAGCCGCTCCGGGAGCCTTGGGCTCGATCACACGGGGCGCAGTCCCGTCAACAATGCCCACGCCAAGCGCCGGAATAATCACCCCGTCAATGGAATCCTTATCGGATGAACAATGGATCAGCTCAATTGGATAACCCCGCTCCGCCCATTCCGTGCCGATTGCTTTCATCAGCGAGGATTTGCCTGTACCGGGACCGCCTTTCAAGATGAATATCCGCCGGAGTCCTTGAAGATTCGATTCGAACAAACTGTAGAAGCCAAGAGCCGTATTCCCGTCTGCAAAATATCTTAAAATTCCCGCAGCCATACACCCACTTCCTTTCCCGTTGCCGCCTGATAGGCTTATAACCATACAATATGCGTCAGGTATTTGTAAGGTTCCAGCAGGGGCGGGAATTAACCTCCAATCCGCGTGAAAACGGCATTCCCATCATATAATGACAGGAATGCCGCTCTTATGTCGTCTAAAAGCTTCCTCTTAAAAGCCCATGAACCGCCCCACACCCGCCGGGTCCATGACGACCATCTGCTTGTTGCCGATCAGCTTGATCAGGCCGGAGTCCTCGAATCGGGAGAACTTCCTGCTGATCGTCTCCCGGGTCACTCCGACATAACTGGCCAGCTCTTCGCGGGACAGCGGCAGGTCGATATGAACACGTCCGCCGCGCGGCTTGCCGTATTTCTCACTCAGCTCCATAATCATATAAGCGATCCGGATTTCCGGGTCTTTGGTCGCCAGGCTCTGTGCCAGATTCTCGGTGTGGGCGAGGCGTTTGGTTACGCTGGAGAGCAGGCGCAGGGAGATGTCTGGATTCTCGGTCATGATCTGCTCCATATCGCTGCGGGTCAACAGGCAGATATTGGTGTCTTTCAGCGCATACGCACTGAAGTTGCTAAGCTCGCCGCTGTTGAAAATACTGAGTTCTCCGAAGAAATCCCCGTTCGTCAGGATATGTAAAATCTGTTCCTTCCCTTCGGGCGTGAGCTTGGATAATTTCACATGTCCCTGCTGAATAATGTACAGCGTATCGGACGGCGCGCCTTCGAGAATGAGCGGCTGTCCCTTAGTGAATTTGCGGTGCTTAATCATGGCGCTGATCCGGGTAAGATCCTCATCGGTCAGCGCGGCAAAAATCGGTACCTTGCGTGTACAAGGTTCTGCGGCGTGCTGGCAGGAATGCTCTTTCATACCGATTCCCCCTGTAATGTGAAATGTGAAGCCTTAGCTTTAATCCTCTATTGGGTAATTGTGTTCTTCTCTTCTACGGGTACAAAGTGGCTGGTGTCCTCACCGCAGACCGGGCAGACCCAATCTTCCGGCAGATCCTCGAACGCTGTTCCAGCCGCTACATCCTCATCAGGATCACCTACCGCCGGGTTGTAGATGTAGCCGCAAGGGGTACAGATATATTTTTTCATCGTAATCAGCTCCTGTTATTATAGTTAGGGAATTAATTCAATACAGCCTGCGCTTCCGCTATAATCTCTTCGATGCTCTTGCCGTCAGCACTTCCGCTCAGCCGGACGCCTTGCTCAACCGCCGCCTTGTAAGCCAGCGAAGCCGCAGCGCCCTGCCAAGACAACGCCCCGACAATGACATGATCCTTCACAAAAATTCGTGTATACGCCCCGTTCTCTTCCCCGCATACTGACTCATCGCAATTCCGCTCATCGGTGTTGCCGATGGAGAATAAGGACACCCCGAACGCATTGAACAAGGTCACCGGCACCGCTCTGCGGTATACACTCCGGGCTTCAGCCATATTGCTTCCTGCGATCTTGCCCTGTTCCATCGCTCCGCCCCACAGGCCTTCGACCAGTCCGCCGAACTCGGCAACGTCACCCGCTGCATAGATATTCGGAGCACTTGTCTGCAGATGTTCATCCACAATGATGCCGCTGCGCACCTTAATATTCGAACCGTCAACCAGAGCAGTATTCGGAACAATCCCAATGGAGTAGACCACATGGTCACACGGGAAGCTCGTGCCGTCATTCAGTGTAACTCCAGTGACAACCTCTGTCCCCTCGACGGAAGCCACGCACGCTTGAAGAATCACCTTCACCCCGGATTGTTCAAGGGTTTCTTGCAGATGCTTGGAAGAGTAGCTGTCCAGCTGTCTGCCCATCAGGGCAGTTGCGTATTCAACCACTGTTACCGTATACCCTGCTTCGTGAAGCGCCCAGGCGGTCTCAATCCCCTGCACCCCTCCGCCGATGACGGTTACGCGGCTGCCTTCCTTAAGACTGTCCTTCAACCGGTCAGCGTCAGCCAGCTCCCGGAGGGTGTGTACGTTAGCAAGTCCGGCGCCCTGGATGGTTAATGCGCGGTTTTTCGCCCCCATACAGAGCAGCAGCTTATGGTATTCCACACACTGGCCGCTCTCTGTCTCTATCGTCTGGCGCTCCGGGTGGATAGATACGATGCGGGTGGACGACTGTACGGTGATGCGGTTATCGCGGTACCATTTCTCCTTCTTGATCAGAACCTTCTCGCTGTGCAGGTCGGTGAACAGGCCCTTGGTCAGTTTGATCCGGTTATACGGCAGGCCGCTCTCTTCCCCGATGATCGAGATTTCCGAGTCCGCGTCCTGATCGCGGATCGCTTTGGCGGCATGGACGGCGGTTACACCGCCGCCAACAATTACATAATGCTTCGTCATGTTCGCTTCCTCCTCCCTAGATTGAACTGAGCAGCAGATCCGAGACAAATTCGGTTGCATGCTTAATCTTCTGCACCTTCTCAGGCTCTCTTGGGGAGAATCTTACCCGAACAGGGAACTCTACATGGGTCATACCGGTGGTTTTGATAACCTCAGCGGTGCTCTGCACAGTCATATTCGTTCCGTTCAGATAATCCTGAATGACCTCGATCGCTTCACCGCTCCAGCCGTAGGAGCCGAATGCCGTAGCGAGCTTACCTTCCAGATTCATCTCCTGCATACCCTTCAGCACTTCCTCCAGGTTACCGATCATATCTGCATACTTCGTGGAGCTGCCGATGAAGACGGCGTCTGCCGATTCGATGCTGCGCAGGATGTCCGCAGTGCTGCTTTTATCTGCGTTCCAGACTTCTGTCTCAATATTGTTCTCCTTCAGGCAATTCTCAATGATCGCGGCCATCTTCTTCGTGCTGTTTTTGATGGTGGTATAGACAATGACAGCCTTCTTGCCCTGGGTGGTCTCCCGGCTCATGGTGGCGTACAGCCCGATGAACTTAGGAATGTCCTCGCGGATCAGGAACCCGTGGGAGGGTGCAATCATGCGGATCTCCAGATCCTTCACTGCTTCCAGCAGCGTTCTTACATATCTTCTGTGCGGGTGGATAATCGCTGCATAATAGCCTTTGTAATCTTCCGTGATATCGAAGCCTGCTTCATCGCTGAACAGATGCTCGGCAGCCACATGCGTACTGAAAATATCGCAAGGGAACAGGATTTTGTCTTCCACACAGTAAGTAATCATCGTCTCTGCGGTGTGGAGGTACGGCGTTTCTTTGAACAGCAGGGTTTTGCCGCCGATATCCAGCGTGTCCCCGTCCTTCACCACCAGGAAGTTGCGGCTGTGCAGCTTATACATCTCCTGCAGCTCCGGCACAGCGATCTCAGTGCAGACAATCGTAGCATTTAGGGCCTGTGCCGCCAGTGCTGCCAATCCGCCAGAGTGGTCAGGCTCGGTATGGTTAATGACAATGTAATGAATATCCATAAGATCAATCATACCGGCGAGACACTCGGCATATTCACGGCCGAATTCCATATCCACGGTATCGATGACGGTCGGCTTGCCGGTTTTGAGGAGATAGGAATTATAGGTGGTGCCCTTGGCAAGAATCAAGCGGTGGAACGGAACTTCACGGTTGTCTATTTTGCCTACCCAGTGGATGCCTTCGGCGATTTGTCTGGTTTGTGTACTCATTAGTGGTAGCCTCCAATATTTGATTGATAATCCTTATCAGCAACCTCATTCTATTACGCCAGCCGCTGCAAAAGGAGGATTCAAATCAAATTTCGGAAGTTTGTGAATCCTTTCATTTGGCATACTCTTAATGTAGCCTAATTCACGGAAGATGGGGTGCGTGTGGTCACAGACGGGGAGGAAAAGTCTAATTTCTATCAAAAAAAGCCAATCTCTATAAGATCAGCTTTTTTGGGCAACAAAGGTGATACAATCAGAGGTCAGCTTGACGGGCTGCCCGTTTCTGTTAATCTCAAATGCTAAGGATTTTACGACCAGCTGCTCTATCTCCCAACCGGCAAACTGCTGATTTAATAATTCAATCATTTTTTCAGTAGACAGATTCACTTCAAACATGGGGTCCAGCTCTTGCTTATTCTCTAGCAGCATTTCCCGGATATTGGACGCGATGATAATACAATTCGTCCCGCCTGCTCTTGTCCCGGCATTCATTTCACTCAGTTTCTGCTCCAATACCTGTGTCGAGCCCACATGTTCCAATGAAGATACGGCCACGATAATATCATATTCATTTGGTTCAATAGAGAAGTGTTCAATATCAGATAGAACAGGTACAATGTAAGGCTCGACACCGAACTGCTGACTGTAGCTCTTCAGCTTCGCTATGGCTGACTCCAGCAAGTCTACACATACAACTTTTCCATTCACAGGCTTAATCGATTCGGCGATCGGAATACTATTCCGGCCAACCCCAGCTCCCAGATCCAGTATGCTAATGTATTCTTGATCCTTATACTGATTGATAAGATTAACGACTGTTGTAACGGGTTTGTGCAGCCAGGAGCCTGGTTCGAATAACTTGTTGTTATCGTAACAGTGATCATGATACAGCTTCTCTTCGGATCTGATCTTGGCTAACCTGTCCATTCCCTCACCTCGCGCTTTTTTACGTAAAGTACTTCTCCAGGAATGTGCATTTCCCCTCTGCCAGCTTCAAGAATTATTCGAGCTTCATACTGTCGAAGAGATCTAGTTCGGATTCGTTTTATTGATATGTAACCTTCCTTCTGGTGGTATAGTTGTCATATAGATGCTGTAGTTAATACTCTGAGGGAGAGATCATTGATGGCGATTGAACGTTTTGAAATCCGTGTGACTGATGAAGTTCTTGAAGATCTGAGATACAGGCTGGAGCATGTTCGCTGGCCCGATTTGTTAGAGCCGTCTGACTGGGACCGGGGAACAGATCAGGGATATCTGCGGTCGCTCGTTACCTATTGGCGGGACCAGTTCGATTGGCGCGCCCGGGAAGCGGAGTTGAACCGCCTATCCCACTTTCGCTGTAATGTTGATGGGCTGGATATCCATTTCGTGCATGAACGCGGCAAAGGCCCTAATCCCTACCCGCTCATCCTTACACATGGTTGGCCGGACAGCTTCTTGCGTTACGAGAAAATCATTCCCATGCTTACAGACCCGGCGAGCTACGGCGGGAATCCTGAGGATGCCTTCGATGTGATCGTGCCTTCCGTGCCCGGGTTCGGCTTCTCGAACGGACTGAAGCGCACGGGCATCAGCAATTCCCATATCGCCGGGCTATGGGCCACATTAATGACCGAGCATCTGGGGTACCGTAAATTTGCTGCGGCAGGCGGAGATGTCGGCTCCGGTGTGACCCGGTATCTGGCCTTCAACCACCCTGAACTGCTAAGCGGAATTCACCTAACTGACATCGGTCTGATCAAGAATCTGCTGGCGGTGCAGGATAAGTCGGGCCTGACGGAAGAGGAGCAATTGTATATCCGAAACACCTCACAATGGATCGCTGAGGAAGGCGGATATATGCAGATTCAGTCGACGAAGCCGCAGACGATTGGCTATGGACTCACCGACTCCCCTGTCGGCTTGGCAGCTTGGATCATTGAGAAATTCCGAGCATGGAGTGATTGCAAGGGAGACTTGCGGCAGAGCTTCAGTGACGATGAATTGCTTACGAATATTATGATCTACTGGGTTACGAATACAGCGGGCTCGTCTGCGAATCTGTATTATGAGAATACACATACTTTACCTCCCCTCGGCCCGATTGAGGTGCCTACAGCGGTAGCTCTATACCCTGGGGATGTCTGTCTACCGCCTAGAGCATGGGCTGAAAGCAATCTGAATATTACACGGTGGACCATGATGCCCCGCGGCGGACACTTCACTGCGATGGAAGATCCGGGGCCGCTGGCGGATGACATCCGTGAATTCTTTAGACCTTTAAGAGATTAGAACGTGTTTGTGAAAAAAATCAGGGGCAGCTTCCCAAGTGGAAGCTGCCCCTGGCTGTGATTATATCCCGGCAGGTTGAATGCCGGATGATTACTTAGAAGGTGCCGGAACGCTTTCAGCAGGAGCCGGCACTAGCTCGGGAAGCGCCACTACAATGGCCTCTTTCTGGTCAGGGACCGGTGCAGGGGCAAGCCCGGAATCAGATTGGGCAGCGCTTGCTTTTGGCACAGTTACAGGAGCACTTTCAGCTGGGGATGCTACAAGCTCAGGCAGCGGCTGCGCAGTGCTGTCTGCTTGAGCAGCTCCGGGAGCCACTTCAGCGGGAACCGTTACAGAATCATCAGATTCAGCGGGCCCGGCAACGAGTTGTCCTGCTGTATATTCCTGGGCGGGGATGGTGCTACTCTCGGCAGGCTGGATTCCAGATACTTGAGCTGGCTCGGTTATTCCTCCTTCTGACGATTTAGAAGGAGCTATTTCGGAAGCGGTTGTTCGTGAATCCTCATTCTGCGTGTCTGCCACCACTTGCGGTGTAACCCTGGATGCTAAGGCAGCGGTAGAGGTGCTGATCCCTGCGATTAACAGGGCTGCGGCTACCGATAAGAATAGAGTTTGTCTGTTCAGCTTTTTGACGTTAAGCATATGGATTAATCTCCTTTGTAGTTGTTTGCCGTCACCGGATAGTAGGGCATAGAATGCTCCGGGCCGGTTTGTTGGTCCTGCCATAACACTCAGAATCGTTTCGCCATAGCGTTTGCGCTCCGTATGGGACATGCTCTGGACCACCTCCTGGTCACAGGCCAGCTCGCTCCAGGTATGAAGCCCGTTCCGCAGTGTGTACACGAGAGGATTGAACCAATGCAGCGCACGGATGGCCAGCAGCAAAGCCTTGAACCACAGATCCTTGCGCTTCAGATGAACCAGCTCATGGCGCAGCACCATCTCCATATCCAGATTGTCAGGACTCTGAACAGGCAGATAGATCACCGGTCTCCACAGACCGGCCAGAAAAGGACTTCTTGCGGCAGGAGTGTACATTAACCGGACACTGCTTGTGAGGCCAAGCTGCTCCTTGACACTCTTCAGCAGAATCGCTGCCCTACTATCCTCCGGTACGAGGGTACGGGTACGTTCAAGCGCTCTGGTAAATCTGCGGTAAGCATAACACTGCCAGGCGGCAAAAGAGACCGTCCCTGCTGCCCAAATGCCCAGAAGGATAAAGGCGGTACTTGTTGTTAAAGTTAATGTTGCAGGCCGGAGGGATTCAACTATATTCCCGGTTAGTCCGCCAGTCTGCGTATTCTGTAGACTTGTTGCTACATGCGGTGTACTCAGACGCGCTGCTATCCGCAGCAGAACAATAGCTATCGGGAATAAATAGAAGAACAAGGCCAGCTTAATGAGTCCATAACGCCACCTGGCCGGAACATGCCCGGTCGATAGTCTCCCCAGCGCATGGATGCTGAGAGTCACTACACTTCCGGCAACGGTTAACGTGATCAGCAGGTTTAGCAAGGTATTCATCGTCATCACCTACTTTTCCGAGAACCATTGCTTCAGCTCATCAATATCCTGGTCCGACAGCTTGTCACCGTCATACATGGCAGAGATCAGATTCTTGACCGAACCCTGATACAGCCCGTCCAGGACATGCTGAGTCTCCACCAGCTTATAGTCCTCAGGCGAAATGCCGGGCACATATTTGTTGAGCCGCCCATGCCGGGTAGCCGTCAGAAACCCCTTATCCACTAACCGTGACAAAAAGGTAGAAATCGTCTGCGCCTTCCAATCCCTACCCTTATGCGCGAACTGGTTCAGCAGCTCCGTTGAAGTAACTGGCGGCGTACTCGCCCAAATGGCTTCCATTAACTCTAATTCTGTATCCGATAGCTTCTGAATCTTGTTCACCGTGAACACCTCGTATGTCTGTTATGCGTCCATAACATTATTACTACACTACGTAGTAGTTATAATCTACTACAGAATGTAGTGGTTAGTCAACTACAGTGAGCTGCCTGCTCTATAGCATCTATAGTCTGCTCATACAACTGGGGCGGCAGGTCATGTCCCATGCCCTCAACGAGCATCAGCTCTGCGCCTGGGATAGAAGAAGCGGTGTCCTCCCCGCACGCCGGAACGAACAGGGGATCATCCATCCCGTGAATGACAAGTGCAGGGACCACTATAGCTGCCAGCAGCGGACGGCGGTCACCGGAGACCGCAATCGCGGCAATCTGCCGTCCCACGCTGCCAGGGTCGTAGGCCCGCCGGACTTCCTCCGCAATGAGTGCCCGGTAAGCTTCTTCTTCAAATGGAAAGCCGGTACCAGCAATGCGCTTGGCAAAAGCCATACTGTGCGCTACAAATCCCGCCTCATCCTCAAACGGGTTAGGTCCCGGGGCAGTCATCAGCCCCATCACCTCCGGGGAAGCCTGCGGAAGGGTAGGATTCCCGGAAGTAGACATGATAGACGTGAGCGACAAGACCCGGTCCGGGTATTTACTGGCAACAAGCTGGGCGATCATTCCGCCCATAGACCGGCCAACGACATGTGCCTGGTCAATCCCCAGGACGTCGAGCAGCCCGTGTCCCGATTGTCAAAACGGATCACCCGGAAGCCCCGCGCGGCCAGTTGTTCACAGAATGGAACTGTCCAGCGGATCATCTGGGTGCCCAGTCCGGCAATCAAGATGATCACCTCGTCATTATCGTTGCCGAAGCTGTCATAGGCCAGCTCAATGTTGTTCGTTTGTATAATGTTCATAGTGGTCTGTTCCCCTTCAATTCTTCTTCTGTAATGCAACTGCAGCTAACTGCTTCACATGGTTGCGGATATCAGGTGCCCAGTCCTGAGTGTATTGGTCAAAACGCTCCGCATCACCGGCATATAATGCGCGCAGAGCTTCCTCGTAATGGCTGAAATCCCCGGCCATAGCTGTCATGAAGGTATAAGCTGCTTCTTGTGACTTGCGGATCGTGCCCTGCTGTTCTCCGGCACGGCGGGCTTCATCAACCAGCTTGCGCAAGGTTACCGAGGCCCCGCCAGGCTGTGCTTTGAGCCACTCCCACTGTCTGGGCAACAGAGTGACCTCTCCAGATACGACCCCCAGCTTGGGCCGGCCTGCCTTGCGCGCAGTCTGGGAATTCACTTCTGTAACGGCTGACTCTTCTAAAGGCTCTGTTAACCGTGTAAGCACAGCATCTGTTGTCCCGTGATAATCAACATCTATCGGCTTCCCCGTAGAATCGTCAAAAATAAGCACCCGGGCCAGTTCACTGTCGCTCAGCGTCCTCTTCACAGTAGCAACCACGTGCTGTAAGGAACCGCTGGCAACGGCCTCCACTCCCAAAAATGCTGTGCAATAAGCATGCGTCTGTTCATTACCCGTACTCATGTTATATGTTGACCTCCTTCTATTTGATTTAATTATACCCGGGTAAAATAAAAAAATACAGCCTGAAGAGGAGATACTTCTGAATGTCTCCACTTCAGGCTGCCCTAGCTACTATGCCCTATTTAACATATTGCTGGCTGACCAGCTGCGAACGGATTACATCTGTTGGTATTACAAATTGGACGGGTCCCATAAATCCCGGAGCAACATCATATTCATTAAAGGAAATAACCAAATTTCCGTCCCCGTTAATGTAGAAGCTCTGAGTCTTCGAAATGCTGTCGAATCCACTTGCCGGAAGATCCTCATTTTCGCCCTTTATCCAATAACGCTTGAAATCCGTGTCCGTTTTCATTTGCTCACGCATTTGCTCCTTGATATTTTCGCTAATAACAGATACATAGCTTTCATCCTTGAAGAGACTTGGCAAGTTGAGCAGCACTTGATTTTTTTTGTCAATCGTGTCGTATTGTATCGTTTCATACGCGGACGCCGCCGTTTGCACGACCCAGCGCCGAATAGTGAGAAGCTGATCCGTATCGGTGACAATCTCATACCCGCTGTCAATTCCTTTATTGGGTCTGCCCTTGTCCTTCAATTGGTCAATCTCGGCCATGAATTCCTTGTACAGCTTTTGATCCTCCGCAATATACTTCTCGTTCAGCATGTCTTGCAGCTTCTTATCGGGCATATTTGTAATTGCCGGAACCTTGACATCCGCATGGTAACCGTCCCCCTCCGCTCTATATTCCGTGAAGGTTACCAGCTTCACTAATGCACTGACAGCCGGCAGCTCCGACATGGATTGTGCAAACGTCGGGCTTATATTCACCCCGGACACGAACAGAGCAACCGCAGCAGCAGCTGAGCCAAGGAACCATTTGATGCTGCGTCTGCGCCGCGGGGCAGGCCGAAGCGATTGTGTGACGAGCGTATCCAGTTCAGCGGGTATGGGCACATTCATATAATCCTGCTTGAGCTTTTCCATTTTTTTGTCCATATTAATAGACCTCCTCTTGTTTCATGTTCATACGAAGAATTTTCAATGATTGATATAACCGGGATTTAACTGTGCTTAAAGGTATATTGAGAACGAGGGCCACATCCTCCAGCTTCATATCCTCGAAGAACCTCAAAATAATGACTTCACGATACATCATAGGCAGCTCGTCTAAGGTCTCTGCCAGATGCAAATCCTGAAGCACATCATGATCACTCACTCCATGCTGCTCCAGCACCTCATCAGCAACGGGAACAAGCTTTTTTTCTCTGCGCAAATAATCAAGTGCCGTATTGACTACAATACGGTAAAACCAGCTTTTCATGGACTGTGGTTTTGTCAGCGAATCGCTCTTAGTCAACGCCTTCTGTATCGAATCCTGCACCACATCCATGGCGTTCTGCGGATGCTTTACATAGCTGTACGCCAACCGGTACACATTCTCTTTGTAATCCACCATAAATTCTGTGAAAATCTTGTGAAATAGTTTGCTATCCATCCATAGGCCTCTCTTCCTTCTTTACTGCGCGCGCATTTCTATATATACCGCCTTTCATTATGCAAGACGAATCAGACCGTGAAAAAGTTTGAAGCCAGGCGGGAGTATTTATGATGTCCAAAAACAGCAAAATAGCCCCACAAAGTGGGGCTTTAGCTTCGATGATAACTCAGGTACTTTGCGGGGACCCCAAAACATACTATCAAAAAAACGGCCCCCAAAAAGGGGCCGCCTTCGCAAGCAGCAAACAGTCGCTGCGTATTCAGTTAACCGATTTGTCGTACTGCAAGTAGACGACATGGGTCTGGAGGTATTCGTTCAAGCCGTGCTTACCATCAGCGCCGCCGATGCCGGATTTTCTCCAGCCTGCATGGAAGCCCTGCATCGCCTCGAAATTCTCGCGATTGATGTACGTCTCCCCGTATTTCAGCCGCTTGATGACTTTCATGGCGACGTTCAGATTCTGAGTATACAGCGATGAGGTTAAGCCGAATTCACTGTCATTGGCGAGGGCTATCGCCTCGTCCAGGGTAGAGAATGAAATGACGGGGATGACCGGACCAAAAATTTCATCCTGCACAATCTCCATCTCATTCGTAGCGTCTGTGATCACTGTCGGCTCGAAGAAACTGCCGGTTCCTTCAACTTTTCTACCGCCAAGAGCGATCTTGGCTCCTTCCTCAACGGCCCGGTCCACCTTCTGCTGTACCGATTCCTGCGCCGCCTTGTTGATGAGCGGGCCCATCTGAATGTCCTTGTCCTTGAGCGGGTCTCCGTACTTCACAGCCTTCATCGCTTCAACCAGCCGCGCGGTGAACTCTTCCTTAATATCCTCATGCACATAGACACGCTCCGCACAGTTACAGACCTGGCCTGTATTGATGACCCGGGAAGCGACAATCGCCTGCACCGCCAGTTCCAGATCGGCATCCTTCATCACGATGGCCGGCGCTTTGCCGCCCAGCTCCAGACTGACCTTGATGATATTCTCAGCCGCTGCCTCCATGACCTTCTGCCCTGCAGGTACGCTGCCTGTAAGACTAACCATGCCTATCTTGGCATTACTGGACAGCTCGTTGCCCACTTCCGCACCTCTGCCTGTGACCAGGTTAAATACCCCCTTAGGCAATCCGGCCTGATCCACAATCCGGCTGAACGCCATGGCATTGTTCGGAGATTCCGCGCTGGGCTTGACGACAATCGTGTTGCCGGTGATAAGTGCCGGGGCCATTTTTCTGGCAATCAGGAAGAACGGGAAGTTCCAGGGCAGAATGCCCGTGGTGACGCCAATTGCTCTTTTGAATACAAAAATATGCTCATTATCACGGTCGCTCTGCACGATCTCTCCCTCATAACGCCGCGCCCATTCCGCCATATAATCCAAATAATCCGCAGTAAAATGAACCTCTACGGTCGATAATTCCAGTGTCTTGCCAACTTCCTCCGAGATCAGCCTGGCGATGCTGTCCGCTTCTGCCCGGATGCCGTCAGCAATCGCATGCAAATACTTGCCGCGCTCTACCGCAGGAGTCTCCTCCCACTCGGCTTGGGCCTGCTCCGCTGCATCAATGGCGCGTATAACATCATTCCTGGTTGCCTTGGGAACCTGTGAGATGACTTCATCGGTTGCCGGATTGGTCACTTCCATCCACTCTTTGCCTTCGGATTCCGTAAATTGGCCGTTGATATACATCAAATGCTTGATCACCGTTTCTCCCCCTCAAGGTAGATTATTCCATTTCTCCAATTACCCATCCATAGTGTAAACGCTATCAATATTTATTGTCAATAAGTTTCACATTTTATATTTGTTTTTGTGTTGTTTTTCATTGACTTGTTGAGTTAAGCTGTGAGTATAAGTTTTCATTGATGGGAGGGATGGGAGTGCGAGTCAGTATTTTTTCCACTTGCCTGGTAGATCTTATGGCTCCGGATGCCGGTATTGCCATGGTAGAGGTCCTGGAGCGGCTCGGCTGCGAGATTGATTACCCCGCTTCACAGGTGTGCTGCGGCCAGCCTACTTACAACAGCGGTTATCTGCAAGAATCTAAGCTTGCTATGCAGAACATGATGCTGGCCTTCGAGGCTTCGGATTATGTCGTAGGTCCGTCCGGCTCCTGCATTGCTATGTTTCATGAATATCCGAAGATCTTCAGCGGGGACCCGGAGTGGGAATTGAAAGCGGTTGCGCTAAAAGAAAAATCATATGAACTCACCCAGTTCATTGTGAAAGTGCTGGGGGTCACCGATGTCGGTGCCTCGCTCGAAGGAACGGCCACCTACCACCGCTCCTGCCACATGACCAGACTGCTGGGCGAGAAGGAAACACCCTTCCAGCTGCTGGAGCAGGTAAAGGGACTGAAGCTTGAGCCGCTCAAGAACAGCGACAACTGCTGCGGGTTCGGCGGCACTTTTGCGGTGAAGATGCCTGAAATCTCCGGGCAGATGGCCGATGAGAAATGCAGCTGTGTGCTGGATACCGGAGCGGATATCCTGATCAGTGCAGATATGGGCTGCCTGATGAACATCGGAGGGCGCCTGTCCCGCAAGGGTGAACCTGTACGCGTCATGCATATTGCAGAGGTGCTCAACCAGCATATGCCTGCCAATCATAAAGGGGGAAACTGACTTGAGCCTGCAAACAGATTCACGTAGCTTCAGCGAACGGACCGCGGAGGGCCTTGGGGATTCCTTCATGCGCAGTGCCGTGGGGTCGGCACAGGACAGCCTTAAGACTAGACGGCTGACAGCCGCTACCGCGCTGGGGGATTGGGAGCAGTGGCGGAAGGCCGGCCAGCTGATCCGTCAGCATACGCTGGCGAACCTGGACTTTTATCTGGAGCAGCTTGCGGATAATGTGGAGCGGCAGGGCGGACATATCTATTTTGCCGCAACCAAGGAAGAGGCCAGCAGTTATATACGGGATGTCATTGCCCGCAAGCAGGCGACCCGGGTCGTCAAATCCAAGTCCATGGTTACTGAGGAGATTGAGCTCAACCACGTGCTGCTTGAAGCCGGCTGTGAGCTGATTGAGACGGATCTCGGAGAGTACATTCTGCAGATGGATGACTGGGACCCTCCCTCCCATATCGTAGCCCCCGCGCTACATAAAGACCGGGAGCAGATCAGGCGCGTCTTCGCAGAGAAGCTCGGATACACCGGCGATAAGACGCCGGAGAAGCTGGCCGGGTTCGCCCGTACCGTCCTGCGCCAGAAGTTCCTGGATGCGGAGGTCGGGATTACGGGCTGTAATTTCGCCATCGCCAACCTGGGCGCAATTAATCTCGTCACAAATGAAGGGAATGGTGACCTCACCGCCGCTATTCCCAAAACGCATATCGCAGTGATGGGCATGGAACGGATTGTCCCGACGATTGAGGAAATGGAGATCCTGGATAATCTGCTTTGCCGCAGTGCTGTCGGCCAGAAGCTGACCAGCTATATCACGGTCATGGGTCCCTCAGCGGCGGGAGAGACCGACGGACCGGAGGAATTCCATCTGGTGGTCGTCGATAACGGCCGCTCGGATATTCTGGGAAGTGAATTTGGCGAAGCCTTGCAGTGTATCCGCTGCGGTGCCTGCCTGAATGTCTGTCCGGTCTACCGCCATATCGGCGGGCATGCTTACGGTTCCATCTACCCGGGTCCGATTGGTGCGGTCATTACGCCGCTGCTTGGCGGTTATGACGACTATAAGGAGCTGCCGTATGCCTCCAGCCTCTGCGGGGCGTGTACAGATGTATGTCCGGTAAAAATCCCGCTGCATGAGCAGCTTATTATGCACCGCCAGAATATTGTGAAGCAGAAGAGAACCGGCGCTGCTGACCGATTCCAGATGAAGGCCGCCGCTAAGCTGCTCTCCTCCCCCGCCCTGTTCGGCAAAACGCTCAGACTCGCCCATTCGGCCAGCCGCATCATGAGCAAGCACGGGCGCATTGTACGGGGACCGGCTATCATTCAGGGGTGGATTCATTCACGCGACTTGAAACAGCCCGTCAAGCAGCAGGACAGCTTCCGGGCATGGCTGGAGAAGCGCAAAGGAGGCTCGGAGCAATGACAGCAACCCCGAACACGAGCGCGAACAGAAACACGAATACGGAAGCTTTTCTGAATACCATTGCTGCCAAGCTGGGACGGGCACGGAAGTCAGAGGTCCGGCGTCCTGCGGTCCATGAGTTCATTCCTGACAGCTACGGTCCGCTTACTCAAGATGATCTTGTAGAGATGCTTAAAGAGCAATGCTTCTTCATCCATACTCAGGTGATTGAAACGACGCGGGAGCTGCTGCAGAGAACGTTAGATGATCTGATAGAGGCTAATGGCAGCGGGAACGTGATGACTTCCGGTGATCCCCGGTTCAGGGAATACGGGCTTACCTTCCCGGATGCTGCTGTATGGGAGAAAGCGGCGGGACGGGCGGAGAATATCAGGCGTGCTGAATCGTCGAATACAGCCATAGTCTTCGCCGACTGTGCACTGGCAGAGTCTGGAACGGTTGTGGTGGAGAGCCGCCCCGATCAGGGACGGTCGCTTCATTTCCTTCCTGCCCATTATATAGCGGTGATTGAACGAGAGAAGCTGGTGCTTCGCTCCACGAATGCCGCCGCAGCTCTCAACCGGAGAATTCAGGCAGGAGAACCGGTGGGTTCATCGATTAATTTCATCTCCGGTCCCTCCAATTCCGCGGATATTGAAATGAAGCTGGTGGTCGGGGTACACGGGCCGCTGAGAGCCACCTATGTGCTGATTTGAAATAAATCCTCTCCCTTAAGGACGGCCTAACCCGTTCTACATATAGTCCGTAACGTCAAATTCCCGATCCTTATAGTAATATTTCCGGTCTTCTTCCGTGATCTCACGGATAATCCGGCACGGACTGCCTACGGCGATCACATTATCAGGGATATCCTTAGTCACTACGCTTCCGGCCCCAATGACTACATTGTTCCCGATGGTCACGCCCGGATTCACAATAACATTGCCGCCGATCCACACATTGTTGCCGATGGTGATGGCAATCCCGTATTCATAGCCTGAATTCCGGGAATCGGGATGGACGGGATGGCCTGCTGTATAGAGTGATACATTCGGAGCGAACATGACATTCTCGCCAATGACCACCTTGCCTACATCGAGAATCGTACAGTTGAAATTAGCATAGAAATTATTCCCTACAGTGATATTCGATCCATAATCGCAGCGGAAGGGAGTCTCAATATGCACAAGCTCCCCCGTTGCACCCAAAAGCTTACGGATCAGCCCGTCTCTCTCCTCATGGGCGTCGGGAGAGAGCGAATTCAGCTGATGAACCAGCAGCCTGGCGGCCGTCCGTTCTTCGGTTAATCCGTCCAGCCATGCTTTATAAGGCAAGCCTGCGAGCATTCTGTCTTTCTGATTCATAGGATTCATAAGGTATTCCTGCCTTCTCTTAGTGTTGTGTGTTCATGGGGTAGGTCCAGAAGACTTCCTGTCCGAAGCGGAGCTGAATCTCCTCGGCCGTCAGCACCTGATTGCCGACAAGCTCCGCCGCCTGGAATTGCGAACGGTGTGCCTGGATAGCGGTCATCTTCTTGTCCAGGAATGCGGTGACATCGACATGCACATCCGGGAAGCCGATGTGCTTCTCATGGCCGATGGCGAATGCACCACAGTGAACCACCGGACGCTTTGCAGGCGGCATCTGCCGGACTGCCCGGATAACCGCCGCTCCTGTAGCATCGTGATCCGGGTGTACGCTGTAACCGGGATAGAAGGTAATCACAAGCGTAGGAGCCAGCTCATGGATCAGCGCCAGCAGTGTCTGATCCAGCAGCTGCTGATCCTCGAATTCAATCATTTTATCGTGGAAGCCCAGCATTCTTAAGTCTTGTATGCCGATAGCCCGGCAGGACGCCCGCAGCTCTTCCTTGCGGATCTCCGGCAGCGTCACCCGGTTGGCGAACGGCGGAATCCCCATATTGCGTCCCATCTCGCCTAGCGTCAGGCAGGCATAGGTTACTTCGGCACCTTGTTCAATATACTTCGCAATCGTGCCAGCCGCTCCAAAAGCCTCATCGTCAGGATGCGGGAACACCACCAGTATGCGCTTATGTTCTGTAGTCTGTGTATCGTTCATAGGTTCATTCCTCCCGGTGACATTATAGCTTAGCGAAATACTCAATAACAACCTCACGGAAAATCTGGCCCGCCTGCGAAATATAGCGGTTCTTATGCCACAACAAGGCGATTTCCCTGACCAGCCCCTCGTCTTCCAGCGGAATCAGACGAATATGATCCCGCGCATTCCTCGCCGTACCCGGTATGAAGGCTAAGCCGATTCCGGCTTCCACCAGATCAATCAAGCGGGCCGGTTCGTCTCCCTCATATACATAGCGTGGCAGGAATCCTGAAGCCTGGCAGACGGAATCCACTAAATCACGTATCCCGTAACCTTGTTTGACACCCACAAACCACTCATCCTTAAGCTCTATCAAGCTCAGGCTCTTACGGTCTGCCAGAGGGTGGCCGGCTGGAACGGCAAGGTGAATGTGATCGTTACAGACCACCTGACATTCCAGCTCTTCCCCCCTGACCGGAGGAGAGGACAAGCAGAAATCAACTTCTCCCCTCTGAAGAAGGGAAATCATCTCCTGCATGGGCAGCATTTGTACGTGAAAATGGATGTCCGGCAGCTTGAGCCGAAACTCCCGGAGGATACCGGGCAAGGTACTCGCGGTGGTCACCGCTAATTCAAGGGTGCTGGACACAAGGCTGGACAGGTCCCTAAGCTCCTGCCTCCCCTGTTCCAATTCAAACAGCGCCTTCTCCGCACGCTGCAGAAATCTGCGCCCCGGCTCGCTAAGCCGCAGCTTCCTCCCGCTCCGGTCAAACAATGGAACTCCGAGATCCTCCTCCAGCCGTTGAATGGTTTTGCTCAGTGAGGATTGAGTCACATGCAGCCTGTGTGCAGCCTCGGTCATATGCTCCAGGCGGGCAACCGTGATGAAATACTGCAATTGAAGAAGCTCCATATCCGCCTCCATTCATTCCTTCAAGTCTATGGAATCATACCATGAAATGCGTTGGAGTAAATAACTCTTATCCTGTACGATAACTGTACAGTACTTGAGGGGGAATAACAATGAATGCACGGAATTGGTGGTTAATGATATCTGTTGGGCTGGGGATGATGCTTAACCCGCTTAACTCTTCGATGGTGGCTGTGGCGATCCCCAGGCTGCAACAAGCGTTCAAGCTTGAGTTTACCGTTGTGTCCTGGATTATTTTCTCATTCTATATCGGCAGTGCTATTGCCCAGCCTGTTATGGGCAGAGCGAGCGATATTTTCGGCCGCCGGAGAATTTTTCTGGCGGGACTGGTGATCGTCTTCGCAGCCTCCCTGCTCACGCCTTTGTCTCCGGGCTTCGGGGGCCTTATCATTCTGCGGGTTCTCCAGTCTATTGGAACCAGTATGGTGGTCGCGGTCGGGATGGCGATCATCCGGATGAATATTACAGACAAGCAAGCCTCTGCGCTGTCGGTGCTGTCCATGTTCACATCGGGAGCAGCGGCGGTAGGACCTTTTATCGGCGGGGTGCTCGTCCATGTGTGGGGCTGGTCTTCCATCTTCTATATTAACCTTCCGTTTGTAACGGCCAGCTTCCTGTTAGCCTGGAGAACCATCCCGCAAGACAAGCCGTCAGCAGATATAGTAACCAAGCTGTCCCTAAGGCAATGGATGAACCGGATAGATGTGCCTGGAATTCTGCTGTTCACCACGGGGCTCGTGGCTGTGCTTGCACAGCTGCTCTCCGCCAAGTCCTCCGGTCATGTCTCCCTATTCAATATCGTCATCGGACTGTCCGGGCTCATCCTGCTTATGATCTTCGTAAGGCATGAGTTAAGAACAGCAATGCCCTTCATTCCTCTGCGGACCTTCGCCAGTTCTCCCGGGCTGATCCGGGTCAATGTAGAATTCATACTGGTTAATCTTCTATTCTATTCCGTCTTCTTCGGTCTGCCTTCTTATTTGCAGCTCGTTCGTCAGGTTAGTGAATTCCACACAGGACTGCTGATGTTAAGCCTGGGTCTAAGCTCACTCGCCGTTTCTCCGCTGGCCGGAAGATGGATCGATACCTCCGGGCCCCGGCCCGCGCAGACCGTATCGGCCATCCTAATGGCCATCGGGTCGGTATGGATCGTATTCTTGAATCCGGCATCGCCTGTCATCAGTATCCTGCTGGCTCTGGCGGCCTTCGGTATCAGCAACGGGCTGAATAATGTCGCCATGCAAGCGGCTTTGTTCAACAATTCACCGAAAGAGCTAATCGGGGTTACCTCCGGCTTATTCAGTACGTCCAGATATTTCGGAACCATCCTGTCCTCGCTGCTGATCGGAATCGTTATAGGCAATCCGTTCAGCTTCAGAGGCTTCCAGGTGCTGGGGATGATCCTTACCGGGATAGCTCTATGTCTGGTATTCATGTCCCGGCGGCGTTCTCTAGAGCCCAAAAACTCCCTTCACAGTCTTGATGACCGCTAGGGAGTGCTTGGAAGACGGGTCTTACCCGCTCGGAAATCTAGGCTTCGTCCTGAAGCTGCTGCAGCTTGCCGGCAACGGCTTCACTGTCCGGGTATATAGCAGCAGCGCAGGTAAGAATACGTATTGCTTCCTCCCGGTGACCGCTATAACTTAAGGTATCAGCAATCCGCATAAATTCAAAATCCGCCTCATAATACGTATCCTGCTCTGAGCGACGTATACGCTGGTATTCGTTAATGGCCTCCCCTGCGCCGCTGGTGGCAACGGTCTTGGCAAGATGATGTACCAGCGACTGCTTAAGCTGGCGGACCTCCATGCCCAGCAGCAGATCCAGAATAGGACGGGTGACACTGCCCAGCCACACATGGTCACAGTTGGTCATGACAGAGATGCCGAGATTATCATCCGGCAGCAAGACCAATTCGCTAAGGAATCCGGTATCCCAGCCGGAATGCGAGAGCATCCGGGAGCCATTATAGCGGCCCAGGAACCAGCCCAGACCCACATCTTCATGCTCCGGCCCCCAGCCTGTAGCCATAGTAGGACTCCACATCTGTTCATAGCTGCCGGACTGTAGGGCATTATATCTGTCTGGAGCCTGCCCCTGCCCGAGGTGCATCAGCATATATTGGCACATCTCCTGTGCATTCGTATACAATGTGGAGCTGGGAGCATGCGCTCTATGGTAAGGGAACACTTCGCTTACATAGGGTCCGTACCCTCTAGAGTTCCTCAGTACATGGGGCGCAGCCAGCACCTGTTCAACCTCCATTTTCAAAAATGAACTCGTGCTCATTCCAGCAGGCTCCAGAAGATGCTGCCGCATATACTCCTCGAAGCTGAGGCCGCTAACCTTGGCAATCAGATCCCCTAGGATCTCATAACCGATGTTACTGTAAGCAAAATGAGTACCCGGATCACTCATTAAGCCATGGCGGCGGATGCCTCTGACATACCGTTCAAGACTTCCTTCATCATATTCAGGCCGGTCCCAGCCATAATCGTCCTCATCCGGCATCCCGGAGGTATGATTCAACAATTGTCTCACCGTAATCTGATGATAGCGTTCGTCGTTCATTTTGAAATACGGAAGATAGGTCATTAAAGGTGAGTCCAGCTCTACCTGCCCACGCTCCGCCAATTGCATCACAGCCGTAACTACGAAGGTCTTGGAGACGGATGCCTGGTGAAAAAGAGTGCTGCTAACCACAGGCTCACCTGTAGCCACATTAGCGCTGCCATACTCTCCTGTAAAAAGCACCTCACCATCACTAACGATCCCCACCTGTAGTCCGGTAAACGGTCCATTCTCTATAAAGCGGGTTAGCATCGCATGAAGCTCTTGTACCCTGCTCTGAGATGTATTCACTCTGGTTCCCCCGATCCTCATATTCACTGGATCACTATAACATCCGGGGGGGCGTATATATTGTATAAAAAACAGCTTAACCCAAACTTTACTCAGCCTATCCCTCCACCACATCGGCCCGCAGGTCCGTGGCGATCTCAAGAATCACAGGCACAATCGCCTCCATGGACAAGGCCACGTACAGCTCGCCCATGTACAGCCGGAACGGGTACTCCGCACCCTCATGACTCCACATGAAAAAATCCCCTTGGATCGACATCGTGCTCTCTGCACCTTGCACAGTGTAGACCTGTGAATAACTGAAGCCGGATTTATCGGAAAAATATTGCTTGCATTCCTCCAGGGTTAGTGCCTGCTCTGCATTCTCTTCCTGCATGGAACGGGTAATTCGTAAACGCTGGCTCATCGGTGATCCTCCACAATGTTAATATTTAAGCTAATAAATTGAACTATTGATTTTCAGGTTTTAGGATTAGCCGTGACTCCAGAGATGTTTTGGACCTCCGGCCGCTGCCCTTCTGCAGATTTCTTAATTTATCCCGTTTTTAACGGTTGAAATCCGCATACTGCTGATGCTTACGATGCGAGCTTTCCTACGGAAAGCTTTCAGGCGGACGCTACCGCTCCTCCAGTTCCAAAATTCCCCTCCGCCACTTCTCCTCTAACTAAAATTTTTAGTTCAATCTATATAATAATCCGTGCGTTAACTCCGTTAACTAATATCCGCCGGGTTGATGATTGCGAGAATCTGGTGGTCCTTCCACACGCCGCGGATCTTCACATTCAGCCGGGCAATGCCTTCCTTATGGAAGCCTGCATTCTCCAGTACATGGATAGAACCGGGATTATCCGGTGAAGCTTCCCCTGTAATCCGGTGGAACTTCAGCTCCTCGAAGGCATAGCGCACGACCTGCTTCACCGCCTCCGTCATATAACCCTTACCATTATAATCCTTGTCCAGACTGTACCCGATCATACAGCTCTGCAGCGGTCCTCGCACCACAAAAGACAGACTGACACTGCCGATGATCCGCCGGTCAGCCTTGTGAATAACCAGGAAGTCGTATCTCTCGTCCGCCGCCCGCTCCTCTTCATACTGCGCAATCCGCTCGCGCTGATACTCTACGGTGTAGAAGTCCTCACTAATGTCAGGCGAATGCTCTTCAAAAAACTCACGGTTACGCAAGTACATCCCCATCAGCTCAGCGGCATCTTCAGGCTCGGGGAAGCGAATATATACCCGCTCTTCTGTCATTTCTACGCCTCCATTCTTAATTGCTGCACAATGCCGCTTCCTCCGGTTGTTCCTTGCATTCCGGGAACCGGTAGGTCCAAAAGCGTTCCGTACCGTACTTGCCGCAGATGGCCGGATCGGTGGGTTTAAGGCCGCCAAGCACTTTCTCCGGCTGGAACTGGGTGCGGTGGGCCAGAATGGAGTTGATTTTGACCGTGATAAAAGGAGTCACATCGATGACTACATCGGCTGCTCCAATCCGCTGCTGATGGCCGTTCGAGAAGGCTACACTATGTACAACCGGACGTTCCGCAGCGGGCAGCCTGGCAATGGTTCGAATTACCGCAGCACCCGTAGCATCATGATCGGGATGTACGCTATATCCGGGGTAGAACGTAATTACCAGCGACGGTGCCAGCTCCTTCACGAGCGATTCAATCCGGTGGTCCAGGAGCGCCGGGTCTTCGAACTCGATCATTTTATCATGGAAGCCCAGCATTCTCAGGTCTTGAATCCCAATGGCCTTACAGGAAGCCTCAAGCTCCGCTTGGCGGATGGCCGGCAGGGTCGTGCGGTTCGCAAGGAGCGGAACCCCCATGTTCCGGCCCATCTCTCCGAGCGTCAGACAGGCATAGGTCACCTCTGCACCTGCTGCGATATACATCGCCAGTGTCCCGGATAAGAAGTACGCCTCGTCGTCGGGATGGGGAAGCGCCACCAGGATTCTAGCATGGTCCATAGATTTATTATTCACTCTAGTTGTTCCTCCAATTGGTTTAAAAAGGGCTCCGGCTGAGCTGCAACGCCACAATCAGCTTGCCCTGACTGTCGTGACCGGCCAGAATCAGCCGCTCCGTATCGTGCTCATCTACATGGGTAAGTCCCTCGGCATAGATCCAGCCCTTCTCAGTCTTGAGCCCAACCCGGTAAGGTCCTGTTCCTGAGATGGAACCGTTCGTGTAACGGATCACCGCATTGCTGATGAACGCCGAGCCTGGCGGACGGGTGCTGTCGATATGACTGGCATAAGCTCCTGTCGTGAGCTCAAGATGGATATATAGATCCTCAGAGACGAAATCGTCGATTCGGGTCTGAATGGCCTGGGGTTGAATGAGTTGCATAATGTCCTCCTATAGTGTAAAAGAATAGCTGGTTCCAGTGCATTCATTATACATGAAATCCCCGAAGCTCAAAACCTGGAAGAGTTGCACCCGCTAACTTGTCCAAGCAAAAGAAAACGGGCCTGTCTAAGGAATTCCATGAATTCCTTAAGCAAGCCCGCTGACGGAAAGCCCCTCGTCCACGCTTAATTACAGATTAACTATAGAGAAGACCTTATCATTGATGAAATAGACGTATTGGTCGCCGTACACTACATACCCATCATAAACCTTGTCCGGATCTCCCCAGGAGAGCAGGAGCTCTGTGATCGTCATGCCGCTGACCGCCCGCTCTTCACGGATGGCTGACCACATTTTATCGCTGATCTTGAAGGTCGTTTGCGGATTCTTGAAATATAAGATGTCTTCGACGTAATCACCATAATCACCCGCAGTTGGATCAATCTCCACCGGAATCTCCTGTCCGTTGGCCCGGCGGATGATCATCTCTAAATTCCCGTTTACAGGATTGGAGCGGAAGTTAGCGATGGTCGTTTTTTCAAAGTTTTTGAACGGACTATCACTAATCTTGGCGTTCCGGGTCCACACCGTTTGTCCATTATAGTAATACTTCAGATAATCGATATTCTCACTATAATACATGGTATTGTCCACAAAATCATTCAAATCCAGGACCCATTCGGTTCCGGCCTCATTTTGCATCACAAAGTTCTGATTGTTGTCATCAACGTACTGTACACTTTTCACCCAGTGGCTTCCCGGATGTCCATATAAGTATACCTTTTTACCTAGCGCAGTCCCCATCGTTCCAGGCAGCTTGCTGATCGCGTAGAGCATACTGTTGCTCTTATTCTTACCATCCTCTGTACTCCAGACGAACAACGCTATGGCACTGGAGGCATATTTGCCGTCGATCGCTCCGAGCTTCAGCAGGGTTTTGAAGGCTACGTAATTGGAGCTTTTGTACAAAATAGAGTTATCCTTGTTCAGCTTGGTGCTTCCTTTACTGCCTGTGATAGTTACGCCAGTAGCATCTGAAGCCACAGTGAAACCCGGAATCTGCCCGGCCAGCTTAACCGGTACATAGGCAGAGCCATTCACAAGTACAGATTTGACTGGCGAAATAAGCAGGTTGCCTTCGACAAACGTAGCAATCTCCGTGTACGCCGGTGCGGCTGCGGCCGCTGCCTGTCCAGCGCCACCCGGATAGACCAGTCCGAGCGCAAGCAGCAGAGTGGTGAGCAGTAATGCAAGTTTTTTCATAGATGTTCTAATTCCTTCCCCCGATGTAAGTTAGGTGTCCCGGCAAGGTGCCGGAATCTTCCAGATCAGTACATTCGACAAGAAGTTAATTATTTCCTCTATTTCGGGATACGGATCACAAACACCGTCGGCTCTCCTTCCCTGCTCTCCAGCAGCAGTGAACCCTCCATCTTCTCCACGTTCTTCTTGGCGATGGACAAGCCCAGTCCGGTTCCTCCGCTGGCCGTCGTCCGCGCCTCATCTCCCCGCACAAACGGATCAAAGATCGTAGACCACAGCTCCCTCGGAATGCCGACGCCATTGTCTGCAATCTCGATCCTTATCTGCGTCTCCTCGGGAATCACGGATACCCGGATGCGCGTCCCTTCGGGATTATAGGCCAGCGCATTGCCGATCAGATTATTAATGACACTGGCGAACAGCTCGGGATCATAACGGGCATAGACCTCTTCTTCGGGCACCTGCAGGTGAAGCTCGAAGTCTTTTTGCTCAAACTCGCCGTAGGTGTCGGCAATCATCTCCCGCAGATGATCGCCCAGCTCTAGCCGCTCTATCCGCAGGATGAAATCCGGGGAGTCCAGCTTAAGCAGATCCAGCATATGCGTAATGAGCTTCGTGACCTGCACAGACTTGGCGTAGATGTAATTCAAATATTTCGTCTGCCGTTCCGGGTCGGTAACCCGTCCTTCGATCAACGCCTGCGCATACCCCTGGATGCTGGTAATCGGGGTCTTCAGGTCATGCGACAGATCGACCATCAGCCGCTGCTTGCTTTTCTCGGCCAGACGCTTCTCCTCAGTCGTCTTCTCAATCACATCAGCCATATAGTTGAAGCTGTGGCCGATCCGCAGGAACTCGGTCTCTGCATACAGGGCAATCCGCGTGTTGTAATGCCCTTCCATCATACGGTTCAAGCCCAGATTCAGCACCCGCAGCGGCTTCTTGATCCGTCTGGAGACCCAATAGCTGTACACAAAAATCAGCAGCAGAATCAAACCGCTGACCAGGAATACATAAAAGAACACCGAATGATTCAGATAGGAGACCAGAAACTCGTTGTTAATGGAGATATTGATTACATCGCGGGGAATCTTAAGCAACATCCAGGCTGCCCCGCTATCCTGCTCCGTAACACTCGTAATAGAATAGTAAAAAGGCTGGTCGCTACGGTTCTCCAGTCCCAGATACAGCATGTCCTCGTCATAAGCTTGAATATCATCCTGCTTCTCACCAATGACCTGAATCACCCGCTTGCCGGAATCCAGCAGCTCCAGCCAGCCACCGCTCTTCAGCAGACGCTCACTCTCCGGCCCTTGGCCCAGTTCCTCCCGGTACGTTCCGGCCTCCACAGAGAGATTGGGGTCAGGCTTCATTTGCTCCCGGATGACCTGGGCAATATCCTTTTGGACGAATAGATAGACCACTAACACCAGCATAAGCAGCATACAGTTGAACAGCAGGAAGTCGATGGTCAGCGACGTCTGCAGCGGGCGGTTATCTCTACTTTTCCATGGGTGCTTCAATTTTGTACCCCAATCCCCTGATCGTCTTCAGGTATTCCGGTCTCTTGGAATCTCGTTCGATCTTGTCGCGGATGTTGCTGATGTGCACCATAATGCTGTTGTCCTCGTAGACATAGAAATCTTCCCAGACAGTCTCATATATCTTCTTGCGTGTAAACACACGGCCCGGCTGCTGCATCAGCAGCTCCAGAATTTTATATTCGGTAGAAGTCAGAGCGACGGCCTCCCCGGCCACCTCAACCTGACAGGTGCTCCGGTCCAGCGTCAGCCTGCCGAGCACAATCTGCTCACTCGGCTTCTCCTCTTCCGCTGCCTTGGCATCGAACTGATGCACCCGCCGCAGCATGGCCCCGGCACGCGCCACAATCTCCAGCGGATTAAACGGCTTAGCGATATAGTCATCCGCTCCAAGCTCCAGCCCCAGGATTTTGTCATGATACTGGCTCTTGGCGGACAGGAACAGTACCGGGAAATGCTCATGCTCCCGAATCCGCTTCAGCAGCTGCAGCCCGTCCATCCCCGGCATCATAATATCCAGTATCGCCAGATCAATCTTGTTATTCTGCATCAGCTTCAAGGCCTCGATTCCGTTCTCTGCCGTCAATATGTTATATTCCTTCTCCAGATACAGCTGCAGAAGCTCAACAATCTCCGATTCATCATCGGCTATGAGAATGGTATACATGGTGAATCCCCCTCTATCTTGTCATGCAAGCCGCGCTCTTTGTAACTATAGCCTGCCATTCTTAATCCAGTCTAAACCAAATCTAAAGAAAAGATAAAGAATTATTAGTACTGACATTACAACTTAAAGCTTGGTCGTCGCTGCGGTGAACATTTGGACTTCCGGCCGCTGTTGACTCCAGATTTCTTCTATTAGACCGCTGTGCGCGGTTGAAATCCGGAGTCAAAGGCGGACGCTACCGCTCCTCCAGTTCCAATAATACTCAACATTTTCAAGAAAATAATAGACTGAACAATACAAAAAGAACAGCTGTACAGCCAATAAATGGCTGAACCGACTGTTCTATTAGGGAGAGGATTACTTAAGCAACAATTGCCGGCGAGGGTTACGCTTCACCTTACACCGTAGGTACGGTTCCACCGTCAATCACGTACTCGGCACCCGTTATGGATGCTGCGCGGTCGGAAGCGAGGAAGGCCACCAGCTCGCCCACCTCCTCAGGGAAGCCGGGGCGTCCGATGGGTATGCCGCCCAGCGCGTCCATCACCGATTGCAGCGCACTTTCCACACTGCCAGTCACCTCGGCGATACTATTCAAGAAGTCCCCGGTTGCTTCGGTTTGAATGAAGCCCGGCGCGACCCGGTTCACCCGGATGCCCTTCGGAGAGAATTCCTTAGATAAGCTCTTGCTGTAACTGCTTAACGCCGCTTTGGCGGCTGCATAAGGGATGGTCGATTCGATCAGCGGCAGCACTCTTTGAATGGAAGAGATGTGGATGACGACTCCCTTGCCCTGCTGCAGCATGAGCGGAATCAGTCCCCGGTCCAGCCGCACAGCTGCCAGCAGGTTCAGATTCAGCGCATCCATCCAGTGTTCATCGGATGCTGCGAGAAATCCTCCAGCTGGTGTTGAGCTGCCGCCAGCGTTATTCACCAGAATGTCGAGCCGCCCGAACCGGGCCTTGACTGCTGCAATGACTCGCTCCACGCCTTCAGGAGTGGACAGATCGGCCTGGACGAACAAATCCGAAGCGGGCCCCTCCTTCGGAAGTGTCCGGGCAGTAGTCATAACTTCAGCTCCTGCCGCTGTGAACCGGGCAGCGATTGCCTGTCCCATTCCCTTGGTCCCGCCTGTTACCAGGATTCTTTTACCTTCGTATTCTGTCAGCGGGCTTGCATAAGTTATAGCCATCGTTACAGCCTCTTTTCATTAAGGATTCCTCAGGTTAGGCTGGAAGCGAGCCGCCCTGAGGTCTATATGTATATATTAGACTTGATTAATATGAGCGTCTAATTTATTATTTTCATTAAATTCATTAATAATAGTAATATATAAGGAGGCTGTCTGCATGGAGCTTACACAATTGGAGTATTTTCTGACCGTAGCCCGGCTTGAACATATGACCTCTGCATCCAAAGCGCTGCGAATTACGCAGCCTGCCCTGAGCCATGCCATTTCCAAACTGGAAAGTGAGCTGGGGGTTCCTTTATTTGAGCGTAAGGGCCGCAATGTCCAGTTGAACCGCTATGGGGTTATGTTCAGTTCACGGGTCGAAGAAGCGCTGCGCAATATCAGGAATGGGGTGCGGGAGATTGAGGAGTCGTCCAATGCGGAGAGCGGAACCGTTCATCTGTCTTATCTGAATATTCTTGGGGTGGACCTGATCCCATCGCTCATCAGAGACTATCAGTCAGACCATCCGAAGGTGCGGTTCGATCTGTATCAGGGGAATCACGGGGACATTGACGAAGCGCTGGATAACGGGACCTCAGATATGCTGATTACATCCAAAGAGACTACGGCGGAGAATAAGGAATGGATGGTGTTTCGCAGATTACCGATTTATATTGTGGTCTCCAGTTCCCACCGGTTCGCAGCGCGTTCCTCGCTGAGTCTGTTCGAGCTGTCGGGTGAGCCGTTTGTAGGACTGAAGACGAATTGCGGACTCAAGCACACCATCACCTCCCTCTTCCAAAATACTAATTTTGAGCTGTCCTCAACCTATTATGCTGAGGATCTGATTACTGTGGCCGGCTTCATCAAAGCCGGGCTCGGCGTCTCCGTGCTTCCGCAGACGCTGGGACTGATGCTTGACGGTCTGGTCTGGATTCCCATCCAGGAACCGGGTTGGGAATGGGAGGTTGGTCTGCAATGGCGCAAGGACCATTATCTGTCCCCCGCCTCCAGAAGGTTCCTGGAGTATGTTCAGCAGAGTAGTCATGTACCTGTTTTAAACCTGTGAGAATGAACATCGAACTAATAGTAGTCTTATCCTGCCCCTTTACCGACTTTTCCTCTTAAATTCAAGTAGCTAATTGTATTTTCTGCAATAGAAAACGCATAGCTGACCTTAAAATGAGATTCTATTGTATTTCATACATTAGAATGTTGGGTTTTGGGCGAAAAAGGGCTTTTTTTCAATATTCTATTGTACCGAATACAATAGATTCTATTTTGCAGCCTTTTTTACAGCATTCCATTGTACAAAATGCAATTACTATCGTTCCGGCCTGCAATTTATAGCGCGAAGCATATGAAATCTGGCGAAATATCTAAAATAAAGAGCTGCCCCAATTGCCGCTTTACGGCTTGGGGACAGCTCTATTAGATCATTTTAACAAATTAATGCCCGAAGCTCTTCAATCGTTGCCTGGTACTGCGGCTTAAAATCAGCAGAATTCATATAACCGGCTATGCTGGTCAAGAATTGTCTGCCTTCAGGAGTTCCGCTTACCTTAGCGGCATCCAGTGCACACAGCAGCAGGTTACCGTTACCTACGCGGCACTCTGTGAGGAAACTTAGCTTGTGATTACGCTCGAAATTATCAATGGTCTGTACGATGGGATTCCAGCTGCGGTCTGCCTCATCCATAATAAGCGATTTGGAATTCTGAACGATTGTCCACCATGGGTAGGTGGAATGCGCTTCACTCGGGAAATCGCGCAGCACCGGATGTCTGTTATCAATCAGCAGGCCCATCGTACCAATTGGAACCGGCCGGTTCATGCTCTCCGAGATCGAGCGGAACATCGGGTAGCACCAGAAATCCGTGCAATAATAGCCTTCGATTCCGTTCTGAACCGACTGCGGCTTAGGCATCAGCAGCACGTTGCCGCCTTGCTCCAGCAGGGAGACTGCCTGCTCAGACAGCTCTGTGAACACATGGAAGCCTTCAGCTTCCAGCGGGTTATCCCTCTGCTCAGGATATATCCACAAGTCGTAGCTCTTACGAATATCAGTTCCTTCGACCCGGAGCGTAAGCTCCGCACGGCTCATCCGGTCAACTGCCGGAAGCTCAACCGCCAGATCACAAATGTCAATGTGGTGGGTTCCGGCAGGAATAAAGGCTCCGGCTGAGCCTGTTGTCCGAACTCCCCCTTCAACCGCGAGCTCCCAGTGAAGCTCGATGGCCTCCGGCATGCCGCTGCGGAAGCAGCTCAGCTCCACATGGGCCTCGAAGGTCTCCCCGGCGGCGTAGTTATACTTAGGAAATCTTGCCAGCAGCACGGCATCATTACAGAAGGTCCGCCACTCTTCCGGGCTGATCAGCCCTTTGGAATCCATGAAGGCATCCAGAACACCTACGAGTGCTGTACCCTGGCCGCTGAAGTCCTGGAGATCCAGCAGCTGGAACCCCGCTAGCCGGCGGGAACGGAAGGCAGCCTCAAGCTCTTCTTTGTAGCAAGCAACAGCGAGCTGGCCGGAGCTTCGGAAATAGGCATCGGCCAGATGGCCAAGCCCCTTACTCTCCAGCCGTTCGCGGAAAATGGCGAAGTTCCCGGCCTTCAGCGGGCCTGTGTACTTCCCGATTTCCGCGAAATCCGGAAACGTAGCATACTGGCCAATCTCATGCGAAATTACCGGAACCTGCGGAATCCACTCCCCGGACTCACTGCCGGATTGTACGGCCTTGGCTTCGGTGCCATACTGGATCAGGATCTCGCCGCCTGCATCGGCGGACATTCCTTCACTGTTCCCGAAGCCCGGCGGAACAATCTGGTCGTCGTAATCCTTCATTGTACCTGGAAGCGAGGTCTGGACATGTCCCAGCGGAGCATCGCACATGGCATAGGAGCCTCTGAACAGCCGGTCGCGTGTGAAGCGTACACCGCTGAAGAAGTCATCATGCTCCAGCACCTCCGGCACCCATTGATGGTTATTGGAGCCTTGAGTGTAGAGCGGTCGGTCATCGAACGCTTTATAATCTGCAAGGAAGGAATCAATCCGCTCCTTGCTGCCCCATAGCTCATTACCCAGCGACATCATCACGAAGGAAGGATGATTGCCGAACTCCCGCAAGATGGCATATCCTTCGCTGATTAGATAATCCTGCTCCGCCTGGTTATGCCCTTCGTCCGTCGCTACTGTGATCGTTCCCCAGAACGGCAGCTCCGGCTGCATATAGATTCCGAGCAGATCCGCAGCGGTGAACGCGGCCTCCGGCGGGCAGCAGGTGTGGAAGCGGTAATGATTGATCCCGTAAGACTTGGAGATCCCAAGGATTCGTACCCATTCCTCCACATCGGTCGGAGCATAGCCGGTGAGCGGGAAGATCAGGCCGTCATGCTTGCCGCGCAGAAAAGTTTTTTCCCCATTAATGGTGAACTTGTCCCCCTCAGCCCGGAAGGACTTGAGCCCAAAGATCAGCTCCTGCCGGTCCACAGGAATCCCGTCACTGCCCATGAGAACAAGGGTCACAGTATACAAATTAGGAGCAAATTCACTCCACAGCAGCGCACCCTGACCCAGTGCATAGTCTATAGTGAACGAACCCGGTGCGATGACATATTCCTGTTCCTCTGCGGAATGCGTTGTCTCGCTATTGAAGCTACTGGCAGATACCGCGAGTGTAACACCTTGCATGCTCTCCAGCGTTGCCGAGATCCGCACCGAACGTGCAGGCAAATCAGACTCCAGCCTGATGCCGCTAATCCGGGCTTCTCCATAGAACTGCAGCTCTATCCGGCCGGTAATCCCGTTCCAGTTGGTCTGGGTATCCGGCGAGGTCATATGCCCGCCTTTGGTCGGATAGCCGGTGTTGTCCACCCGGATAGTAAGCGTATGACTCCCGGATTGCAGCTGCGGCAGCTCATATACATGCGCAGTGTTCAAGCTGTCACGGCTGCCGATCTCATCGCCGTCCACCCAGAGGGTGGTAAGCCTTGTACGTTCCAGATATAAGCAGCAGTGCTTATCCGCCAGCTCTTCCGGAATCACAACCTCTCTGGAATACCAGACCGGTCCTTCGAACAGATATTCATCGGTTAGTGCACCTGCGAGAATCCCGTTATTCTTCTGCCCTTTACGGGCGTGGGACGTAGTACCCGGCAGCCTGATTGCATCGGTAAAAGGTAATACCAGTCCCTCTCCCAGCTGCATCTTCCATTCGCCTTCAAGGCTGATCTTTGACAGCACTATTATCACTCCTAGTAATGGTAATCTCTATACTCTTGCGGGGTGGTACCCGTGGTCTTCTTGAAAAGAAAGGTGAAATAGGCCGCCGTCTGAAACCCTACCTGCTCCGCCACTTCATACACCTTGATGCCAGGATCACGGAGCAGCTCTCTGGCCTTATTCATGCGTGTTTCCTGGACATATTCGGAGATTGTCTGGCCTGTTTCTTTTTTGAACAGCACGCTTAAATAACTTGAATTGAGATGATACAGCCCGGCCAGCTGCTTCACCGTCAGATTCTCCTGCAAATGTGCGGCCAGATGCTGCCGTACCTGCTGGATCAGATGATGCTGCTGCGCAGTCTGCTCCTTCTGCTTATGCCGTGTATAATGCGCGAGATATTCCAGAACGGACTTCCGCACCTCCTCCACTCCGGTGCAGTCAATTAGACGCTGCCACATCAGAATGTTCGTTTCGGTATCCGTGTCCTGCTCCCGCTTATGCTTGCGTGCCAGCTCGCTGAGCAGTCCCATTCCAAATGCCTGCACATAAGAGAAGGAGATCGGCTCTCCGGCCAGCATCATCTCAAAAGCATGGCTTGTATAAGCCGACGCCTTGCTATTTTCCCCAAGCTCCAGCAGCCTTACGATCTCTGGAATATACTCCTCACGCAGCCGGAAGTCTTGGTATTCATTCATCAGATGCCGGTCACAATAGACAATCTGCCCATATCCGGCCAACCGCGCATCGGCAATCATATGCCGCACCTCTTTGTACAGGAGCGGAATTTCGGTCCAACTGGACGCCACTCTGCTGACTCCGACCGTAACGGAAGCACCATATTGTTCCTGAAGCACTTCCTGAATGAAGCTTAGCTGCTTCTCCAGCCTGGCCCGTATCTCTGGAATCGCTTCCAGAACCAGCACAGCAGTCTCACCTGCTCCCGCTTTCCCGATATAAGCGCCGGAGAAGCCGTCCAGCCCAAGCTTCACCGCATTTTGCAGTCCTTCACCCAGTAGAATCTGCTCCTTGGCATCATGGCTATGATGCAGGTGAAGACTGTCACAATCGAACAGGAACAGCGTAGCCTGCCACTCTCCTGCCGGAAGATCAAGCAGACGCCGCCATGAATCCAGCAGTTCATCACTGTGAATCCAGCCTCCGGTCAGATCATTAATGAATCGCTCCAATAACACTTCCCGGCTCTCTGTAACCTTCTCTCTGAGCAGGGCTGTTTCCTGCTCCAGCCGTTTTTTCTTCTCAGCTGCTGCGCGGAGGGCCTCCAGCTTCTGTTCCAGCTCCTCCGTCTTGACCGGCTTCAGCACATAGGCCTTAGCCCCAAGCTGGATCGCCTCCTGCACGAATTCAAATTCATCGAAGCCGCTAATGATTATCGCCTGCATAGACTGCTGCTGCGGATAATCAGCCTGAATTCTGGCGAGCAGCTCAATTCCGGTCATCCCGGGCATCGCCACATCGGTAATGAGCACATCCACTTTATTCTCCTGCAATACCTTAAGCGCTTCCATCCCGGAATGGGCCGTAAGCGGCTTCCTGTAGCCAAGCGCCTCCCAGCGGATATGCTTGAGCAGGCCTTGAATTTGCATAGGCTCATCGTCAACAATCAATGCACGCATGTTACCCCTCCTTCCTCTTCAGCTCGGGACGTTCTATGCAGACCGGAATATGGATAGTTACCGCCGTCCATTCGTCTTCTGCGCTGTCGATTTCAAGGCGGCCTGAGGGACCGAAATACAGCGCCAGACGTTCCCTGATATTGTTCATGCCGAACCCGTTCCTCGTGCCGCTGCAGGTACCAGCGCGTATCTTTTCAAGCTTATCCTGTCCGATCCCTTGCCCGTTGTCAAAAACCTGAAGGCGCACCTCATCCCCTCTGCGTTCAGCCGTAATCTGAATAAAAGCATGCTCCCTGGCCGTAATGACGCCATGCAGATAACAGTTCTCTACAATCGGCTGCAGGATCAGCTTGATGGTATAGAGATTAAGAATTTCCGGGTCCACCTCCCACTCCACCGACACCTGACCTGGATAGCGGAGCTGCTGGATATCAATATACGCCTTCACATGCTCCAGCTCATCGCGCAGCCGGGTAACATTAACCTGATTGCCCAGTGCCAGCCGGTAAAAAGTCGTCAGCGCATCTATCGTGCGGACTTGCAGCTCATCCTGCAGATCCAGCGCCCGCCAGCGGATCAGGCTGAGCGAATTATAGATGAAATGCGGATTAATCTGTGCCTGCAGCGCCCGGAAGGATTGCTCACGCTCCTTAAGCAGCGCTTCCGTATGCTCTTCAACCAGCTTCCCGAGCCGCCCTGACATAGAGTTAAACAGCACCTCCAGCTCACCCAGCTCATCCTTGTCACGGTTCTTCACCTTTACTTCGAAGTATCCTTCCGAGATATCCGCCATCCGGTTCCCCAGCTTGTGTATACGCCAGATGATATTCTTCAGGACAATCATGATCAGGAAGACCGACAGCAGCAGGAAGAACGCAATTCCCGCTGCGATATAATACAGAATCCGTCTGGACTGCTCCTCCAGGCGGTCCAGATGCACGAGTGCGCCAACCCGCCAGCCGGATTTGATCTCCTGTGTAATCAGTACCGTTCCGTTATTAGTCCGGGTGGTTCCGTCAGCGCTGCCCCAGTATTCACTTAACGAGGAGGAGGATAACGAAGTAGCGATCTCGGACGGTTCTGAAGAGGCGATAATCCGCTCACTGCCGTCAACGATATACATTTCCCCGGCGCCGTCAAAGGGATGGTCGAAGGATTCCGCGAACACGCTTTTATAATCCAGCAGCAGATAGACCAGCCCGTGTATCTCCCCGTTGCTGTCAAGGATTTTGTGGGATACGACAAGCTTGTTCCTGTCATCCTTGGCATTGGTCCATACCAGATTATCCTGCGAAGATAGCCGCTGCGCATACCAGTCTTGCTCACGCTGTCCGGACAGCATCCGCCCTTCAGGCTTCCACAACAGGCCGCCGTCCTGCACCAGCGTATCATTGGTATGGTAGATGCGGAAATTCTCAATACCCGGAAGGTATTTGCTTGTAAACAGGAAGGATCTATCCACGTAATTGACGGTGCCAAGCTGTTCTGTGATATCCGTATAATCCCGCGTTAATCTTGAGATCAATTCACCATCTGTCGCTGTCCGCGTGGCCAGAAGGTCATAGCTCTGCTTGCGGAACTCAATGCTCTGCGCACTCTGGCGGACAGCTTCCCTGATGGTCAGAATATAATTAGCCCGGACGGTCTGCAGCATCAGGTAGCCTGCCCCCGCAGCAAGCAGCACCGTCGGCAGGAATACAATCAGGCCGTAGAACAGGACAATTTTGCCTCTCAGGTTCATGGACCGGGTCATACGAATAATCGCTTTCTCGATGCTCTGCTTGATCATATGGCCCTCCCAAGAACTATAAAGGGAGCCCCCCTCTCAGGCGAAGGGCGCTCCGGCGTATTTTATTTTTGGCTGCCTGCATTCATTTCTTCCTCATATCTGCCAAGCCACTCGGCCTTGACTTCACTCCAATGTCCGCGTTTCTCCAGCGCTTCCCGGAACCCGTTCCACTCCGCTTCGAACTTGGCATCATCCCCCGCCATCAGCAGCTTAGCCCGGTATTCCTTGCGGATATTCTCCAGCTCCAGGGAGTATTTCTCCCATACCCCGCCCTGCTTAACCTCGATCAGATCATAAGGCTCTGCTACGCGGATGGTCCCCATCTTCCCGATGGCTTCGGTGAACTGAATCGTCTTGGCTGCGCCTGCCTTACCGCCGTCTTCTGTGTTCCACCACGGATACCACTGATTACTGTAGGAAGAGGTCATGTAGAGCTCCGGTGTAACTTTGGATTTCTGGGCGGCATCGCCGGAATTGCGGGCGGTCTTGTACGTTTCATCTGTAAATTTCCACTTGCCCAGCGGCTGGCCCACCCAGTCCCAGTACTTGCCTGCCGGTCCCTCGCTCATCACCTGCTGCTGTTCCGGCTTCGGCTGCAGGCTGTAATCCAGGAATTTCAGAATGGCCTCAAGATTCTTGGTCTTCTGGCTGATATAGACATCATACCCCGGATTCGGGTTCGTGACCTGGTTAATGCCCAGCTTCTCAACCCCCGCAACCTTCGGAAAAGGAATGACTTCATAGAACCAGCCCGGCTCCGTAGGGCCATCCAGTGTCTCCCAGGCTGTAGCGTTGATGTTCCAGAAGCTGCCTACATTCAGCGCGACCCGGCCGGATTTGTTCTTTTCAATATACTGCTCTCCCTTATTAGTTACTACCTCCGGATCAATCAGCTTCTCCCGGTACAGCCTATTCATCCATTGATAAGCGGCCTTATAATTGGGATTATCATAAGCGAAGAGAAATTGATTCCCCTGCTTCTGAATGCCATTGCCGCCGGTACTGACTCCAAACGCAGTCAGAACCGCATTCTCGTCACTCCACCCGAGCGAATCATTAGTGTCCATAAGGAAGGACATGGGAAGCAGTGTTTTGCCGGAGGCGTCTTTCTGCTCTGCGGCCTTCTTCAGAAAGGTCTCAACCCCATCCATTGTGGACAGATCGGCTGTAGTCATGCCTGTCTTCTCCAGCACATCCGTTCTGACGAACCAGCCCTGCGATGCCCAGCCCGGCCAAGGCTCTTCCGGGTTCTGGTCAAACCAGGTCGGAATCGACCAGATATGGCCGTCCTCGTCCTTCATGAGCTCCAGATACGGCTTCGGGATCGCCGCAAGCCCCGGATATTTATCCGGCATGTCGAAATATTGCTCCACCGGCAGCACCTGCTTGGAGCGCCGCATGGCGCTTTTCACCGTCTCGTTCCGGCTGAAGATCGCCGCATCCTCGAACCCGCCGGTATTGATCTTCAGGTTAAGCGCTGTCATCGCATCGCCCTGTGTAGCCTCCAGCTTGACATCCACCCCCGGCTCCTCTTCCCGCCAATATTTCTGTACCAGACTGTCATTATTGATGGTCGCCGTCCAGCCAAGCCAGAGGTTGAAGCTGGTAGAACCGCTTGCCGCTTCAGTAGCTGCAGTCTTGTTTCCTGTACCGCTGTTGCTTGCCTTCGTATTCCCTCCGCCGGGATTGGAGCCGGAACATCCGCTGACGATAGTCAGCAGCGCCGTCATGGCCAGAGCTGTAAGCCGGGCTTGTTTGATTGTCACTAGAATACTCCCCCTATTATATTATTGTACTGCATAATGCTTCTGCGGCCATTAGGCCATTAAACTTAGAGCTCAGCCCTTCACTGACCCCAGCAGAACGCCTTTGACGAAATATTTCTGCAGGAACGGATACACACAGAGAATCGGAAGTGCGCTGACCATCACGACAGACATTTTGATCGACATCAGCGTAATATTCTGTAGCTGCGAGCTGCGGGCCAGCGCCTCCTGATTGTTGTTGGAGCCCAGCACGGCCGACAGATCCTGTGCCGACAGCAGCTGCTGCAGGAAGGTCTGCACAGGAATCAAATTCTGCTTCGTGACGAAGAAGGCTCCGGCGAACCAGTCATTCCAGTGGCCCACTGCGGTGAACAGGCCCAGCGCAGCGAGCATAGGTTTCGATAACGGGACGATAATTTGCCATAGAATACGGACCGGTCCTGCCCCATCCAGCTCCGCAGACTCGACGAGCGCTTCCGGGATGCCCTGAATGAACTTCAGCATGACGAACATGTTCCAGACGGAGAACAGTCCCGGCAGAATATACACCCAGAACGTATTAATCAGGCCAAGATTATTCAGCTGGATGTAAAAGGGGACGAGTCCGCCGCTGAACAGCATAGTCAGCAGGATGTAGCTGAGAATCGTGCTGCGCAGCGGCAATCCCCGGTAGGAGAGGCCGAAGGCCACCAGCAGGGTGACCAGCAGCCCGCCAATAGTGCCAATTACCGTTCTGCCCACTGTAATGAGATAGGAATGCCTGATGGTCTCGTTGCCGAGCACAATCTCGTAATTAATCAGTGTGAAGCTGCGCGGCCAGAGATAGACCCCGCCTTTGGCCGCATCCGCACCGTCATTCAGCGAAATTGCCAGCATGTAGAGGAACGGATACAGCACCGATACGCATAACAGGGATAGCAGTACAATAATGATGTATTCTGCTATTTTTTCACCTCGGCTTGCTTTCATGTGCCTTCACCACAGTCCTTCCCCGTTTAGTTTTCTGGACAGCTGATTGGTTGAGACGACCAGGACCAGGCTGATGAACGAAGACAATAATCCTACTGCCGTCGCCATCCCGAAGTAGCCCTGCTGCAAGCCGTTGCGGAGAATATAAGTATCCAGCACATCGGCAACGCTATGATTGGCAGAGTTCATGAGCGGATAAATCTGATCCATTCCGACTGTAATTAAGCTTGGAATACTGAGAATCAGCACAATGGAGATAGTCGGCATGATTCCGGGAAGGGTGATATGGCGGATCTGTGCCAGCTTGCCTGCACCTTCCACCTTCGCCGATTCATACAGCTGGGGATCAATGGTTGTAATGGCGGCCAGATAGAGAATGGTGTTCCAGCCGGTTTCTTTCCATAAGCCGCTGAAGACAACCATTGGACGGAACCACTCCGTCGAACCCAGGAAGAACACCGGCTCCCCTCCCGCCTGCCCGATGAACTGATTGACCAGCCCCCCGTCCAGCGTGAGGAAAGATTGCAGAATATAAGCAACAACGATCCAGGAGAAAAAATGCGGCAGATAGCTGACCGATTGGACGAAACGCTTGAACGCCGGCCGGGTAACTTCATTGATCAGGAGCGCCAGCAGAATCGGGGCCGGGAAGCCGCAGATGAACTTCAGCACCGAAATGTACAGCGTATTCTGGACCACGGTCAGGAACTGCGGGTCTTCCAGGAATGTGAAGTTATCCAAGCCTGCCCATGTGCTGTCCCAGATCGAGGTGCCAATCTGAAAATCCTTGAAGGCCACTTGAATGCCGGCCATGGGGATATAGCTGAACAGAAACAGCAAGACTACCCCGGGCAAGATCATCAGATATTGCCACCGGTATTTGTAGAATTTGTTGTACAATCGTCTCCCCCCTTGATACTTCTATCATAAAAGGAACTGCCCGCCCCGCCTATATAACAGCGGTTGGATATCTATCGTTCTGATTTGATCTTGTGAAGCGCTTACCAGCAGAGGCGCACTTGAGAGGGGTACGGCGGGTAGGGCAGAAGTGGCAGTGCAGCAAAAAGCGCATACCGGATGATACCGGCATGCGCTTAATGGATGAAGCTGATTCCGTTGTCTGCTGAATAGAAAATTTCAAAGCGCTCCAACAATGGCATGCGGGACGTAATGCTCTTCCAGCCGGACAATCTCTTCAGCTGTCAGCTGAAGGGATAACGCTCCCGCCGCATCGGTAATATGCGACAGCTTCGTCGCCCCGATAATCGGCGCAGTGACCGGCTGTTTCTGCAGCAGCCAGGCTAATGCAACATGGATGCGCGGAACTCCGCGCTCCGCCGCAATGGCAGCCACCTGCTCAACAATTAGGCGGTCTTTATCGGCTGAAGCATCGTATTTGGATCTCTGTACCTGATCCGTTTCCGAGCGGAGCGTAGATTCCGCCCAGTCCCGGGTTAGCCGGCCGGAAGCCAGCGGGCTGTAGGGGATGACCGCGATGCCCTCTTCCTTACAGAGCGGCAGCATCTCACGTTCCTCTTCACGATAGATGAGATTCAGATGATTCTGCATGGAGACGAACCGGGTCCAGCCGTTCATATCAGCCACATGCAGCGCCTTCTGGAACTGCCAGGCATACATGGCAGAAGCGCCAATGTAGCGGGCTTTTCCCGCCTTCACCACATCATGCAGGGCTTCCATCGTTTCTTCTATCGGGGTTGTATAATCCCAGCGGTGAATCTGGTACAGATCAACGTAATCGGTGCCCAGCCGCTTCAGGCTGTGGTCGATCTCGCTCATAATCGCCTTGCGGGACAATCCCCCGCCGTTCGGTCCAGTTCGCATAGGGAAGAATACTTTGGTGGCAACCACCACCTCATCCCTGGTAGTCATGTCCTTCAGAGCCCGTCCGAGCATTTCTTCACTCGTGCCGTCAGAATAGACATTGGCCGTATCGAAGAAATTAATGCCCAAGTCCAGTGCGGTACGGATCATCGTCCGGCTCTGCTCTTCGTCCAGCACCCAAGGGTGCACCCAGCGCTTGGCATCGCCAAAGCTCATACAGCCCAGGCACAGTCTGGAGACCTCAAGGCCGGTATTGCCCATTTTTGTATATTCCATTCGCTTGTTCCCTGCTTTCCTGAGAATAGTGTATATTACAGTCTCATTAACACTCCCGCCGGATTTGCCCTACCTGCTTAGTCAAGCAGAACCTGCTTCGTTGCAATATTCGTACAGAACTCCTGGTCGTGCTCTACAAACAGGATGGTTGGAGCATATTCCAGCAGCAGCTCCTCGATCTGCATCCGCGAGATGACATCGATGAAATTCAGCGGCTCATCCCAGATGTGCAGATGCACCTGCTCGCTGAGGCTGGCGGCGATCAGCACCTTTTTCTTCTGCCCGCCGCTGTACGTGGACATATCCTTCTCGAATTGCAGCCGTGAGAAATCAAGCTTCCGCAGGATGGCCTTGAACAGGCTCTCGTCGATTCCCCGATCTCTGGCATAATCGTTCAGGCTGCCCTGGAGGTGCGAGGTGTCCTGGGACACATAAGAGATCGCCAGCTGGCTGTCTCTTGCGAAGCGGCCGGTATAGCCAATGTCCTGTCCGCAGATTAACTTCAGAATGCTTGATTTGCCTGAGCCGTTGCTGCCGGAGAGGGAGATGCGGTCACCTTGTTCCAGAGTGAAGCTAACACCGGTGCATACTGTTGTATCCCCGTAGCGGATCGACAGATCCTCCAGCTCCACCAATTGCTGCTTATGATAAGGCAGCTGTGCAATCTTCAGGCTCTCCGCGTTCTCCAGATTGCGCAGCAGCTTCGACTTCTCGGCGATGGCGGATTCCTGGCGCTGCTGAATGGACTTGGAGCGCTTCATCATCTTGGCGGCCTTGTGGCCGATATAGCCTTTATCCACTTTTGATCCGGAGTTCAGTGTGCCATTCTTGGTTTTCTCGACTTCATGCGACCAGCCGCTGGTCCGTTTCGCCGAATCGGACAGACGCTTGATGTCCTTCCGCAGCTTCTCATCCTGTGCCAGCTCGAACTGGTCCTGTCTGGACTTGTTCTCCCACCAGCTGCTGAAGTTGCCCTTCTGGATCTCAATATTGGTCTTGTTGATCGACAGAATATGGTCCACGCAGTTATCCAGAAAAGCCCGGTCATGTGACACCAGAATATACCCGCTTTTGGTGCGGAGGTAATCGCTGACTAGCTTGCGGCCCTTCACATCCAGATGGTTCGTCGGCTCATCAATGAGCAGGAACTGGTTCTCGCGCGCAAACAGAGCGGCCAGCAGCACCTTCGTCTGTTCTCCGTTCGACAGCGATTCAAACGGCCGGTACAGCGCATCCTCACTCACCTTCAGCAGAGACAGTTCCCGCATGAACTTCCAGTTCGCAAGCTCCGGGTCAATCTCCTGCATGACGTCCACGGTAAGAGCCGTGGGGTCAGCAACCGCATAAGGGAAATACTCGAAGCCCACCTTAGCGGAGATCGTTCCGCTGTATTCATATTTGCCGAGCAGCAGGTTCAGAAAGGTTGTTTTGCCGCGTCCGTTGCGTCCAGTGAAGCCCAGCCTCCAATCCGTATCCAGCTGAAAGCTCACATTCTCAAAAATATTATCGTAAGTGCCCTGATAGGCAAAGGTTAAATTGCTCACATTAATTAAAGACATACACATATCCTCCTGTATTCACAAAAATAAAAGCTGCAAGAAGGTTCTCCTCCCGCAGCTCAAATAAACACAGCAAATCTGTTTCCCGGGTACTTACCTCCAGGCAGACTTGAACAAGGATATTTGGACCAGAGTGAAAAGAGGCAGACCCTTCCTGCATATCAACCATAAATTGCGCGCCACAAATAACGCTTGTTTATTGGTTACATTACGCAAGAAATGTCCGCACGATACTCTTCAACTCCCGTCGCTTAATTAAGTGCATTTTAACACAGCTCTTCCTGGAGATCAACCCGTTAGTCAGATCAGTCCGTGCTTCAGGAAGGCGTTATACAGGCCATCATCTTCGATCGAGTCGGTGATATCATCAGCAATGGCTTTGAGCGGCTCGCGGGCATTGCCCATGGCAATTCCCACCTGGACATATTCCAGCATCTCCAGATCGTTAAGCCCGTCACCAATCGCCATACTGTTCTCAAGCGGGATACTCAAATGCTGCAGGACATCGGCAATAGCCGCAGCTTTATGAACACCTGGCATCATCAGCTCCCCGCTGTTCTCGCCAAAGATCGGGATGGAGCACTGAATCGCCGTGAACCGGTCCTGTAACTCCTCCTGAATCTGATTAAAGGGCAGGCTGCTCTCCAAGAAGCATACCTTGTTGACATCATCCAGATATAACTCCTCGTCCCCGTAAGTGAGTGTTGCGATATAAGGATGGGGCGATTGCCGTCTTCTCTCCTGGGCTTCGGGATCATTCAGCAAGTCGCCATAGATTCTGCGTTCCAGGTGGGGCTGTAAATGGCGGCTGCCGTGAAGCGCCGTATTGGATTCCAGAATGAAATCGACCCCGTTCGCGTTAAAATAATCGATCAAATGTTTCGCATCCTCCGGGGTCACTTTTTTATGATAAAGCATTTCGCCACGGCTCTCCACATATCCGCCGGCCGCTCCAATCAACCCGTCGAACCCGATCTCCCAGATATAATCATAGATTTCCGCCTTAGAGCGTCCGGTGCACAGGTACAGCAAATGCCCATTCTTCCGAGCCTGCTGGCATGCCTGCACTGCCGATTCCGGGACCATTCCATTCTCCATGAGAAGCGTTCCGTCAATATCGATGAAAATAATCTTTCTGCTGCTCTGATTCATGTCCTCTTCTCCCCTTTGTATAGTCTTCCACTGAACTATAGGTTATGAAATGCGTTCCAAGTCAAGCGTTATTTCAGAAGGGGCCGTGCGATTCACTTACCCTAAATTTGTACAAATAAATAGGATAGCGCATCTTAGCACGCATCTTATCCCGTGGGAGGTACATAATGAGAACATTACCAGAATCCTTAACAAAAACAGCAAGAGCGGTGCTGCTCGGTACAGCTCTGACTCTGGCAGGCGGCACAGTATTTACAGGTGCACAGCCGGCAGCAGCTGCATCCGCATCGGATACCCAGGCGGTCTACAACCAGTTCCGTAAATACGTCAGCAATCCCGAAAGCCTGGCGCAGGCACGCAAATATCTGATGAACCATATCTCCAAAGTTGGCTCGTGGTACGGCACGGTAATGACCCTTCAATTGGAGAATGCCCAGAAGACGGGCCTTGAGCGGTTCTCTGAGAAGCTATACACAGATTCTGTGCAAAAGGCGCTAATGGATGCCGAAATTAACAACGACATGACCTATACGGAGATCCTGAAGCGGGTAAAAGCACCTGCGGTCCGCAAGCTGATGGAAGAAATCTGGGATAAAGGCTACAAGCTGGAGAGCAGCGAAGGCATGTATTATCCGGTCATGCATTATGAAGGCTTCAAGGTATTCAAGCCCTATATCAGCAAGGATATTGCCGCGTATATTGATATCATGGCCACTGAGAGCAACAAGCCGTCCACCTTTGATGCCGCTGTTGTGATCACTTGGGATGAGCTGATCGGCAGAGCGGCCATCATGAGTGATTACGTTCAGGATTACCCGAAGTCGAACAGGACGGCGGCGATCCGCAATGAAATGTCCTATACGGTTCCCCTAGTGCTGCTCGGCTCGGACAATACACCTGCTTACGATTACGATACTAATGAAATCGACCCTGAGCTGCGCCGGGCCTACGACCACGCCTTGATGGAGGGTACAGGAGATAACAAAGTGCTGAACATTCTGGTCAAGCTGGTAACGCTTCTGAATACTTTTGGTAATCAAAAGACGCCTGCGCTTGAATCCTACCTGGATCAAGTGGTTAAGCAATATACGGAGCTTTGATTAGAGCGATTGGAACAATATCGACCCTAATGGGGGAATGAAGTTAGTTTCGAGGTGCATGCCTAGATGCTGCACAATGTGATTGGTTTTTCGACTATATTGGCTCACCACGGCGTGTACGTTACGAATGTGATCGGTTTTTCGCTTACATTGGGCCACTACGGCGTGTCCGTTCCGATTGTGATCGGTTTTTCGCTTACATTCGCTCACATACCAGCGTAGCGCCTTAATGTAATCGGTTTTTCGATTACATCGCGCATGCCAGCGGGCCATCAGACCGCAAAAAGGCTGTCCTTCATCAGAAGGAACAGCCTTTTGACGTATCTGTTACAGCAAATCCTCTTCCTGCGCGCCGGTAATGACCGTAACAATACTTGTGCGCAGTTGATCCGCATTCTTGGCCTGATAGGGATCGGCGGCGTAGATGACCGCATCGGCAATATAGCCTTCCGCAATCCGGCCCAGCTCATGGCCGCTTCCGAGAATACCAGCCGCGTCTTCTGTAGCCGACCGCCACACTTCTGCACGGCTCAGGCCATAGTCCAGCAGGGTGTCGAATTCCTGCAGGTTGTAGCCATGCAGCGCAGGGGTGGCGTAATCGGTGCCGAAGCCCAGCCGCACCCCTGCATCTCTGGCATATCCGAGCGCGATGGCGTGCGCATCGGCCGCCCGGGCTGCGCGATCACAGATGACTGGCGGCAGCGCCAGCACTCCCTTCGGATCGGCCGCGATCCGGTAAATGGAAGTGGTCGGCACGTAAGCCACGCCGGATTCGGCCAGTCTCCCGGCCTGATCCCAGGTCATGAACATCCCGTGTTCAATGGATTCCACACCTGCCTCAATCGACCAGTCAATCGTCACCCCGCCCCAGGTATGCACCAATACCTTCTTGCCGTTCGCATGGGCATGACGGACGATGAAGGCGAATTCCTCACCGGAGAAGTTCGGCTCCGTAACCTTCTCAGTCGGTGCGCCGAGACCGCCGGTTGCCATGATTTTGACCCAGCCTGCCCCGGTTGCGTAGATCTCCGTCAGGCGGTTCTCCAAATGCTTGATCCCCTTGGCATCGGCAACTCCCAGCATTTCACTGCTGGTCTCAACCCGCAGCGGCTGCTGGTAATACTTCACGAGATGCCGGATTGTGGCCGGCAGAATACCGCCAGCGTCGCGGGCTGTAGTTACCCCCGTCCGCAAGGTAGCAGCGAAGGCCTCCGCCTGCATCACCTCAATCTCGCGGGGGTCCCGGCGGAGCTGATCCTCATGGTCGAAGTCAGTCCAGGCCAGATGGGTGTGCAAATCCAGAATGCCCGGACTGATCCATAGCTGCTGCTTCCGGGAGCCTTCCGCCTGTTCAGGCTGCGAACCCGCTTCAGCCACTACGGTGAACCGTCCGTTCGTAATCTCGATGTCGAAGCGTTTCCCCTCGATACCTGCAATATGGATTCCCGTGTATGCCTGAAATTGCGGCTGCTTAAGGATCATTCGGCTTCCTCCCAGACCTGGCGGACGGCCTGCAAGGCCGGTTCAGCCTCCCGCTTCAGCAGTCTGGCCAGCGTCTGCACAGCTGCCTCCACACTCTCGCGGCTGGCATTATTTCCGAAATGGTTAATACGCAGCAATTGACCGAATAGCTCCCCGTCTCCGGGAGCTACGATACCGACAGGCTGCTTGATCAGCAGAAGCGGTTGCTCGTTAATTCGAACAGTGGTAGTCAACGTAGAATAATGTCTGCTGTCCTTCTGCCAAGGGATAAGTCCAAGCTCCGCGATCCCGGCGACAGCAGAGGCCGCTGCGCGTTCATGCCGTTGGATCACTTGTGACAGCCCCTCCTCGGCAACAGCCTCCAGGGCTTCAATCAGTGCTCTGGCTTCCAGGACCGGGATGTTCGGCGGGACGCGGAGCGGTGCTGCTCCATCCGGGGACGGCTGCAGATCCAGCAAGGACAGAATTGAATTGCGCGGAGCCTGGTCATTCGACTCCAGGAAGGCCCAGCCGCGGGGAGAAATACTGACCGCGCTGATTCCGTTAGGACCGGCGAGCGCTTTTTGCGCACCCATTACTGCGAAATCCACGGTCCACTCATCCACAGACAGCGCCTCTCCCCCGACAGCCGACACGGAATCCGTTATCGTAATCAGGTCATGACTGCGGGCCAATTCGAAGATCTCCTGCGCAGGGTTCGAGCCGCCTGTAACCACCTCTGCCTGCACCAAAGAAATCGCAACCGGCTGATGCAGCTCAATTGCTGCGGCGACCTCCTCTACTGTAACCACCTGATCGAACGGAACCTTCACTTCCTTAACGGTGGCCCCGCCGCGCGTAAGCCATTCTCCGAACAAGCTTCCGTAAGGTCCGGTTACTACGTTCAGAATCGTACGTCCAGGCGCTGCAATTCCTGCTGCTACCGCCTCAATGCCTAGAATCGCCTCCCCCGGAATGATTACCGGAGGATGCTGTGTCCCCAATAGCCGGGACAACTGCTGTGTTAATGTGTCCAGCTCAGATAACGTCAATGGTACGAATCCTGTAGTTTGGCGGTTCATATAATCCTCCTGATGTGTTGAATGTTCAATATTGCGGCATCTTGGGCACCGCAGACAATAGCTCACGGCTGTATTCATGCTCGGGCCGGACGAAGAACTCATCCTTCGAATTCACCTCGACCAGTTGCCCCTGACGCATGACAGCGACAGTATCACTGACGGCATGAATGACTCCCAGATCATGGGAGATGAACAGCATCGTCAGATTAAGCTCGGCTTGCAGCGTATGGAATAGCTCCAGCACGCTGCGCTGCACCGAGACATCCAGTGCGCTTGTAGGCTCATCGGCGATCAGCAAGCCCGGCTCCACGCTAAGTGCGCGGGCAATGGCAATCCGCTGGCGCTGGCCGCCGGAGAATTCATGCGGATATCTGTCCAGAGATCTGGCATCCAGCTGCACCCGGCTAAGCAGCTCCTTACTTCTGCGCTCGACCTGCGAACGCTCTACAATCCGGTGGAACAGCAAGGCTTCCGCCAGAATCTGCCGGACGGTATGCCGTGGATTCAGCGATGAATCCGGGTTCTGGAAGATCATCTGGATCTGCTTATGCTGCGCCTTGCTCCGCTTCCGGCCTAACGGCTCCGCGCCCAGCAGAAGCTGTCCTGCATCCGGGGTGATCAGTCCGGCGATGACCCGGGCCAGCGTAGACTTCCCCGAGCCGGACTCACCGACAAGCCCCAGCGTGGTATGCCGCTCAAGCTCCAGCCGGATCTGATCCAGAGCTGTGAACCCGCCGTAACGAACGCTTACATCCTGCACCTGTAGTGCTACTTCCATGAGACCCCGCCTCCTTCCAGCTCCGGCAGAGGGAGCACCGAATCCATTAACATCTGTGTATAAGCCTCAGCCGGATGCCGCAGCAGGCTATGCGTCTCGCCTTGCTCAATGATCCGGCCCTGCTTCATTACAACCAGTCTGGAGCAGAGATTGGCGGCAATCGCCAGGTTGTGGGTCACAAAGACCATAGCGAAGCCCAACTCTTGCTGCAAATTCGTAATCGTATCTATAATCTGGCGCTGAACCGTTACATCCAGCGCGGTGGTCGGCTCATCACAGAGCAGAATGCCCGGCTTGCAGGCCAGCGCCAAAGCAATGACGACTCGCTGGCACTGGCCGCCGGAAAGCTGCCCCGGGTAGCGGTCTTTTGTCTTCAGCGAAGCTGGAAGACCCAGCCGCTCAAGGAGTTCCAGGGCAATGCGCCGTGCAGCCTTCAGACTGGTTCTCTGTCTGTAATAGACAACCTCGGTCAGCTGCTTCACTACCGGGCAGAGCGGGTCCAGTGCCCCTCTGGGGTCCTGGAACACCATGGCACTGCTCACCTTACTGCGGACCGTTCCGCCGGTCTGCTCTACACCGCGCGGAAGCAGGCCGAGAATGGCCCGCAGCGTCAACGATTTGCCCGAGCCGGATTCGCCCACTAGTCCGAGGCTTTCGCCGCGCTCAAGGGAGAAGCTAACGCTGTTAACCAGAATTTCTGTGGACGGGGCAGCTAGTGTCAGTTCTTCGAGTTCAAGTACAGGTTGTGTTGTCATCCTTTTCTCCTCCAGACATCAGCCAGTCCGTCTCCCAGAAGAGACAACGCAATTCCCGTATACACGACTGCGAAGCCGGGAACCGCCGACAACCACCAGGCTGTGGTAATGAAGGGCTGTCCGTCAGCGATCATCGTTCCCCAATCCGGCGTAGGCGGGGCAATCCCTATCCCCAGGTAACCCAGCGTAACGATGGCTACCAGGAGTCCGATCATATCTGTCATCAGCACGACAACGGCTTGCGGCAATACATTCGGCAGAAGATGGCGCAGAAGGATTCGGTATCCGGGCAGACCGAGTGTCTGCGCTGAGGCAATCCATTCCTGCTTCCGGAAGGACGCGCTAAGTCCTCTGACCACACGGGCGAATACAATCCAGCCTACGAGAATGAAGGTGATATAGATTCCGCGCTCCCCTGCCCCGCTGGCGAAGGCCACGATAATGACGATCAGATAGAAAGGGAAGGCAATAAAAGTGTCCGTGATCAGCGATATGATTCTATCGGTCCATTTGCCATAGTACCCCGAGATCATACCCAGCATGACGCCCGTGCAGAACGGAATAATCTCAGCCAGCACCATGATCGTCAGATCCGTCCGGGCGGCATAGATCAGTCTGGTGAACAAATCACGGCCAAGCTGGTCGGTACCGAGCCAGTGGGCTGCGGAAGGCGGCTGCAGGAAGGCGCTCAGATTCTGCTCCGTAGGGTTGTACGGACTTAAGTAAGGGATGAATATGGCGAGTAGTATAAGTATAACGAACATAATGATTCCGATCAGCAGTGACGGGGTGTTAAGCACTCTTCGGAGTCCGCTTGCGGGCTTCCCGAGTTCCGGCAGGGCTGTGTCTATCTGTGTAGTATTCATGATTTCCCCTTCGTTCTGGGATCAAGCCACCCGGAGATCATTTCGATCAGCAGACTGATAATCACAACAGCCAGCGCACAATAGAGCGCAATCCCTTGAATCACCGGAAAATCTCTATTCGAGATGGAGGTGAACAGCAGGCTGCCAATGCCCTTGATCCCGAAGACCTGCTCCACAACGAGCGTTCCCCCGATCAGGTAGGACACATTTACTCCAAGCAGCATCAGGGTCGGCAATGCCGAATTGCGCAGCACATGCTTGAACAGGATCACTCTGGACGGGATTCCAGCTGCACGGAGAGTGACAACGAATTCGGATTCCAGCACTTCCAGCATTTGTGCACGCAGCGAGCGGACCAGCGTAGGAATCTGTGAAAAAGCAATCGTGACCGCCGGAAGCACCAGACTATGGAGCGTACCCGACCAGCCCTCGCCGATTCCACCTACCGGGAACCAGCCAAGCCGAACGCTGAAGAACAGAATGAACAGAATCCCAACCCAGAAGACCGGCATCCCGAGGGTGACCGCTGGAATAATGCGGATCAGATGGTCTAGCAGCTTGTCCTTGTGGGTGGCAGCAACCGTTGCCAGCAGTAGTGCTGTAATTATCGCAAGACCCGAGGCGATTACAATCAGCAGTAGTGTGACCGGCGCACGCTCTGCAATCAGCTCTCTGGTCGAGGTGCCGGCAACAATGGAGTTTCCGGTATCTCCCTGAGTGAACAGCAGCTTCACGAACCGGGTGAACTGATCCCACAGGGAGAGATCCAGTCCCAGTGTGTGGTGCATACTCTTAAGTGCTTCTGGTGTGCTGTATTCACCGAGAATCATTTTGGCGGGGTCGCCGGGTACCATTCGGATCAGGAAAAAGACCGCCGTCATTACGCAGAGGATAACAAGTAAGGCTCTTACAAGGGCTAAGGCCAGCCACTTGTAAGAACCGTTGTTTCCAGCTGCACCGCTCAGGGTCAGCTTGGATTTCATCATTTAGTTAGCCGGACATCTTCCAGACGGATGCTGCCGTTAGGCAGAACCACAAGTCCGTCAACAGAAGAACGGGCGCCGATCAGGATATCCGGATAGTACAGCGGAATGTAAGGAACTTCATCGGCAAGCGTCTGTAAAAGCTCGGTGTAGATGGCAGCCCGTCCTTCACCGTCAGCTGTCTTCTGGCCTTCATATAGCAGCTTGGTTACCTTCTCATTCGTGTAATGCGTCCAGTACGATTTGCTGAAGCCTTCCGGGTCGGTCTGGAACGCCAGAATCGAGTTCGCTTCCGGGGAATCCGCCTGACCGCTGTTCAGCATCGCGGCGAAATCATAAGCGAAGAAGCGTTCGCGGAAGGTAGCCAGCTCGACCGATTCAATCTCAATCTTGATCCCGATCGCCTGGCCGGCGGCCTGGATAATCTGGGCTTCCTGTGCCCGGGTACTGTTGCCGGAAGCCACCAGCAGCTTGGTGGAGAATCCGTCAGGGAAAGCCGATTTGGCCAGCTCTGCCTTGGCCGCCGCCGGATCGAAAGTGAGCGCCTTGATCTTGTCATTGGCATTGTAAGGAATCGTTGCCGGCAACAGGGAAGTCGCCGTCTGCGCATAGCCGAAGGTCAGGGCCTTGGTCAGCCCGTCACGGTCAAGCGCCAGTGCCAGTGCCCGGCGGACATGCACATCGGAGAAGTGCTTATCCAGTGTGTTGAAGAAGAGCTGTTCTGTCACCCAACTGCCGTTCGTTACCACTGTAGTGTCTGAACCGTCCTTGATCTCACCCGCATTCTGCAGCGACAGGGCTTCAACTGCATTCACCGCTCCGGCTTTAAGCTGGTTGATGGCCTGGCTGTCGTCCTGGATCAGCTTATAGACAAGCTTGTCGATATAAGGCTGGCCTTCCTTCCAGTAGTTGGTATTCTTAGTGAAGGTCACATCCCCTGCAGGGTCCCATGTCTCGATTACGAATGGACCGGTGCCTACCGGCTTCTTGAAGAACTCCTCTTCGGTCACACCGCCGAAGTCCTTCGGAATGATGCCGTTCGAGAAGTTCGACAGCTCCGAGATGAACGGGGTGTAGGGTTCTTTTAGCGTGATTACGAGCGTCTTCTCATCCTGTGCCTTCACCGTATCCACCTTGGCCGAAATCGCCAGCGGACCGCCAACCTTTAGATGCCGCTCCAGAGAGAATACCGCATCTGCGGCTGTTACCGGCGTACCATTCGAGAACTTTAAGCCGTCACGCAGGACGAAGGTGTATGTTAAGCCATCTTCGCTGATCGTATGCGACTGTGCCAACTGATCCGTAATTTCACCCTTGCTGTCAAAAGCAACCAGCGACTCAAACACTTTATCAATCGCAAATGCGTTATTCGATGTAATCTGGTTATGTAGATCAAATGACGTTACGGAAGCCGGGCGGCCATACACGAAGGTGCCTCCAGTTGCAGGCTCTGCGTTGCTTGCACTTTCCGTTGCCGCTGGAGCCGTACTGGCCTTAGCCCCATTATTGGAATCCGCAGGATCGGCAGACCCGGAGCAGCCGGCAAGCAGCGATACGAATAGTACCGCGAGTGTACCTAGCCCTGCTGTTTTTCTCATAGAAGCTTTTAAATTTATCACGTGTGATCCACCCTTCCTATAAATCATATACGTTTAGTATGGATTGTATTATGGATCAGACCTTCACTTCTGTCAAACAAAAATTCATCCGCTCAGCCGAATTGAATCATAATGTTCCAATGAAGGAAATGTATTCGTAATCATCCGCCGGTTATGGCTCTATGAAGGCTATACTCGTCCAGTTCCAGATCAGGCTCTCTCCCAAGTGCCAGCTTCGCCAGCTGATAACCGATATACGGCCCCATGGTAAGTCCTGAAGCTCCCAGACCATTGGCCGCAAGGATTCCGCTCCACCCGGGAACAGTCCCAATGACCGGCAAAAATCCCGGAGTGAACGGACGGAAGCCGACCCTCACTTCACTATAGGTACCATCCGCCAGTCCAGGCGCAACTTCCAGCCCCTTAGTCAGAATCTCCTGCATCCCGCTGGCGGTCACTCTGGTATTATATCCTTCTACGTCATTCTCATGAGTAGCTCCGATAACAATCTGCTGCCGGGCAAAAGCAAGCAGATATTGATCGCTTGGCGGGATCACTACCGGCCAAACTTCCGTATCTTGTTGGTCAGATACCTGCAAATGCATAATCTGCCCCTTCTGGTAGCTCACCTTGAAGTCAATGCCCAGCGGCCGGAGCAAGGGGTTCGCCCATGCGCCTGCACAGATAATCACTTCATCCGCCGGATAAAAGTGTCCCCCTGCGTTGACTCCAGTGACCCGGTTCGGTTCAAAGGCGAGCGCAGCATCGCCGCTAACCATGACCGCACCCTGCTGCTGCGCTGAATGAAGCAGAGCGTTCCGCAAAGCGCGGCCATCCACCCTTGCAGCACCGCTGATATGAACCGAGGCGTATCCTTCCGCCAGCAGCGGGAACCGATCACGGGTCTCCTGTGCGCTAAGCCGCGTGATGACTCCGATCTCCGGGGCATCTGCCAGCCGCATCCGTGCCCGCTCTTCTATTTTGTCGAGCTTACTCTCATCCGTATGTATACTAAGCGCTCCAACCCTGGCATAACCGGTATGCGCTTCGCCACCTTCCATAAGCTGACTAATCAACTCGGGATAGAACCGTGCCCCCGCCTTCGCCAGCCTGTACCAGGCCTGATTGCGCCGCTGCGACAGCCAGGGACAGATAATCCCTGCCGCTGCATCCGTAGCTTGTCCAGGGTCTTGACGGTCTATAATCAGCACCTCTGCCCCCATCACTGCCAGCTGATAGGCTGCCGAGGCCCCGAGAATCCCTGCTCCGATCACAATGACTTTCTTCATCTGTACGTCCTTTCTGGATGTGTATATCTCCTTGTGTTAGTGGATAGGGTTCTGTGCAAGGAATTCAAGAATGGTATTGTTCACCAGGATAGGCTGTTCTCGCAGCATATGCGGGCGGTGACCTGCTCCCTGAACGATCAGCATCCTTGCACCCGTAACGAGGGAAGCTAGCTTCGCAGTTCTATCCTTTCCCGCGAACGGATCATGCTCCCCTGAAATTAGCAGTGCCGGGCAAGTTATACTACTTAACTGCTCCTCCGTGAGGTCCGGGTATCTGATCCAGTCTTGCACCGTTTGCCGCAGATAATGTTGCCAATTCCCCTGATGGGCCTCCTGATGCCTCTCGATCATCTGATCAATGAAGGCTTGCTGCTGATTCGCCAGCAGCTGTTCAGGTTCGTACTCCCCGGCTCCAGCCGGTTCACAGAAGCCGCTGGTTCCAATCGTAGTCAGCGTAGCAATCCGTCCCGGATGATTCACTGCCAGGGATAGCCCTACGCCCGCTCCCATACTATATCCAATAAGATGTGCCCGTTCAATATTCATTCGATCCATGAATCCGGCGACATCTTCAGCTATTCGTGGAGTAGACCAGTCCAGATCCCGGCAGCGGGTCCTGCCATGCCCTCTCAGATCCGGGAAGTAACATCTGTATTGGTTCTGGAAGTCCAGAACCTGGCTGCTGAAGGCCAGCATGCTGCGGGAATAATGACTGTGCAGGAAGATCACCGGTTCTCCGGTACCCATCTGTTCATAGAACATTTCAAGTTCGTTAATCTGTATGTATGGCATAATACTCCTCCCTCAGTAAATGTGAAGAAACCATTACCGGACCTTTACGAGTCAGCTTCTCATTGCACAGTTGTCATTCGGATGCTGTAGGCACTTGAATGATAGTAACTGCATTTTGTACAACAGAATGCTGTAAAAAAGGCTTCGAAATAGCTTCTATTGTATTCAGTGCAATAGAATACTGAAAAAAGGCCATTTTTCACCCAAAACACAACATTCTACTGTATGAAATACAATAGAATCTAATTTTACGGTCAGCTTTGCATTTTCTATTGCAGAAAATACAATCAGCTAGTTGAATTTAAGAGCAGAAGTCGGTAAAGGGTGCAGGATCAGCCCAGGATCAGCCCAGGATCAATCCAGGATCAGCCCAGCATCAATCCAGGATCAGCCCAGTATCAGCCCAGGATCAGCCCAGTATCAATCCAGGATCAGCCCAGCATCAATCCAGGATCAGCCCAGTATCAGCCCAGGATCAGCCCAGTATCAGCCCAGGATCAGCTCGATGTTCGTGCTCAGACTTTAACACCCTAAAGTTCATTCTAACAGTTGTAAAACTGTTGCAGCACTACTCTCAGCTTACCACAGGTCATTCGTCAGAAGTAGTAGCCTGCCCCGCTGCCCCGCGCAACAAACCGAAAACCCCCGGAATACCATTCCGGGGGCATGCATTAAAAACCATCATTACAAATTCAGTTCTCTAATCCGCTCCGCAAGCTTAGGGAACACGCGGAGTGCGTTGTTATAAAAGACATCCTCATGGTAGGCTTCTGGCACCAGGTGCTTCACGAAGGTAATATAAGCGTCCAGCGGGACCAGCGGCCAGTCGGTGCCGAAGACCAGACGGTCGTATTTCTCGGCGAACACCAGCGCCCGGCGGAAATGATCGGTATAGGTCTGCTCGGTCAGCAGCCGGTCCACCTTGGCCTGATCGCCGACAATCCAGCCGGATAAATCTGTATAGAGATTAGGGTTTTTCTCCAGCAGGGCTGCGGTGTCCATGACCCAGGGATCGCCCAGGTGGCAGAGCATGAAGGTAATCTCCCGGTGCTTCAGGAAGGTCTCTTCCATGGACAGCGGATGGGAATACTTCAGCAATCCCTGGTCCGCGTAAGTCAATCCGCCATGAATGACCACCGGGAGGCCGTAAGCGGCAGCCAGCTTGTAGACCGGATCATAAATTTCATCCCCCACATTGAAGTGGTAATACCCGGCATACAGCTTGATGCCAACGACATCCGTCCGCTGCAATGATTGCTCCAGTGCTTCAAGCTGTCCCTCCAGATGAAGGGTGAGCGGGTTAATGCCCACGCAGGTGAACAGATTGTCCGGCAGGGTCTCGCTCAGGTCAAGCAGCATAGGATTGAGGGCAGCGGAATCGGGAAAAGCTCCGGCAACCGTCTCAGTCACTCCCATACCGACTCCGGCAATTACACCGCTGCGGCGGAACTCCTCCAGGAGTCCCTTGCCGGTATAATCGATATGCGCCAAGGTCTGCGCCGTTTCGTGGAAGGCTGCAATATTGGAATAGTGCACATGTGCGTCAATGATTTTCATAGAAGCTTCCTTTCTCTGACTCACTTCTTGAACCGGATCGACAGCAGATCGCCATAAGCCTGATCAGGTACCTGGAGATCTGAGATCAGATAGAATTGCGGCTTGCTGAATTGCTCCTTGCCATCCTGCAGATGCAGGTATTCCTCCGTATATGACAATATTGCATCTGCATTCACCATAAGCGAGGGAGAGGAATGCTCAGGTGCTGCAATTAACGTCAAGCGTTGCTTCCGCTCCTCAGAACCCAGTTGCAGAAGACCGTTAGAACTTTTAGCTCCTGACTGTACTTTGCCTGCCTTATATACCAGTTGTTCACCTCTGCTGTTCTTGAGGTACCCTCTACCGTCCTTGATGGCAGAAGCAGCCTGATAGAAGGTTGAAGTCTCCAGCTGCAACGGGCATAGCGGACCGCCTGTGTTCTGCTCCACATGTACTGTAGAAGCAAGCACCAGAACGCCCGGCAGCAGCATGAAATACTGATGCAGTACGAGTCCTTTGTATTTATCATTCTTCTGAATGGATACGCTCATCCGTATCCCCGACCAGCGGTTCCCCTTGTTATCGGTCAACTCCGCGAAATCAGCCGTTAACGGCTCCTCCATGAAGCTGCGTAAGGCGATTTCTTCCACACTGGTTACGATACCACCCACCCAAGGATTCCACCAGGATTTCGCAACCGGCTGCGGAAAAGAAGATTCAAGCCATTCCTCGCCCTGATGGGTAAGCGAGAACAATCCCGGCGCGAAGTCAGGGCTGGCCTGTATCCGCAGAATGCCGTTGTCCACAGCCAGTACCTGTGCTCCTTCTGCTACAAGTCTCTCCTGCCGGACAGGTTCATCCGCGACCGGCAAGACCAGGAAGGATTGATCCTGCACATAACTGTCCATATCCAGATGCAGGGTCAGCACATCCGGGGCTGCTCCTGCTGGCACAGTCAGCGGCAGAGCCGCTTCTCTGAGCTTCGCTTCCTCATGTACTGTTAGCCGCGCTTCCGCCATGCTGCCTGCATCGGAAGAGAGCCGAATCTCACCCGCCAGATAGCTCTTCTTCTGGTCCTTAAGTAAAAGCATAGCCTCTCCGCTTATAAACGGATTCCCGTTATTCAAGCTCAGTTCCAGCTGTTCTGTAGCGGCCAGTTCATCAGCGTTCTTGTTGCCGCTTTGCAGCGCATAGGCCCGGAAATCCTGCCAATGGTCCCAGGTGCCCAGCGCGATCCGCAGCGGCGGCGTCTCCTTACGCCCGCCGGCGGGAATCCGCCCCAGAGAATGCTCTACGGCATGCATCCACGAGTCCTGAATCAGCTTAAGCTCTGACGGCCAGCTAATCCCTCTGGAGAAGCCTTCATCGTCAGCGAACATCCAGTTCTCCGTGAAATCCTGTGCCTCCCAGTAATCCGGGCTGGAGGCTTCAACCCCTGCGCTCAGATCTATATATTTGCCGCGGTAAGGGATGACGCCGCCATGCAGACCGAAGCGGAAGCTGTCCTTCAGGAACAGCTCTTCCTCCTGAACGGTAGCCTGCAGATTGTCGATTCGGAAATAACGGGAGACAATCCCGTTGCCGAACAGCTTCACAACCATTGTCAGCAGCAAGCCATCTCTGATGCCGGCTTCATAAGTGGCCTCAAGCACGATAGCCTCTTGATCCCTGGAGATCTTCACATCCAGCGCCGTGAATTTCTTGAATTCATTCGTATAAGGTAAGCCCAGCTTAGGATAAGGCAGGTTCATCAGATATTTACGGTTCTCAAAAAAGGTAAGCCAGTGGTTTGTTTTGTTCAGTACGGCCGAATAGCGGCCATTGCTTATGATCCAGTCCTTGTCGGTCGGGCCGCCGAAGGCCGTCTCTGCTCCGGAGAAGACCAGGCTCAGCTCCTGTTCCAGTATAGCTGAATCGGCTCCTTCTTCTGCACTGTGGATACTCACCGTATGGTGCCAAATGCCATACCCGAGCAGCCGGGCCGCTGCGGTGACGGTTCTCCGGCTCTTTGCCGGAACCTCTACGGTAATCCGGGTCTGGCCGAACGCCAGAATCTCATCCTCCGGCAGCTCAAAGCTGAACACGGTGTCTGTGTTGTACTCATTCTCTACCGTTACATCCAGCTCGACCTCTTCGCCCGCGAAAAGCGTTCTGTCAGGTACCTGAAGCTTCACCTTGACCGGAAATTTCGGCTTAATGCCCAGCTTGAAGATGGCAGGAAGACCGTTAATGAGCAGTTCTGCCTCCACCACAGGGTGGGTCTGATAGAGATCCTGCTCCTCCTTCACCGGATGGATGAAGAAGCGGCCTTCAATCCGTGCCTCGGATTCGATTGTCTGAGCAGCGTCCAGCTCTATGCGGATTTGCTCATTGCTTTTACCGCTAATCTGGAGCGCCAGGGGCTTACCGCTTTTGTTCACGGCTTCGTAAATGACAGGGTATTCCGCTCCAAACGGCAGCTCATGCTGCGCAGGAATCGTTACCTGTATCCGGTAATCCTCCGTCTCAATGAGACGCAGGCCACGGCCGGTCCGTTCATATTCCATTTTCAGCGACAGACCATCCTTCAGCCATTCATATGTAAAATAGTCAAAGCCGTTTTCCCCGTGACCGTCAGGCTCCACCTTGATCTCACGGATGCTGTCGTTATACCAGTCTATCTTTTCGAAATAAGACTTCACCGCTCCGGTCTGAAGCACCGAGGGAATGAAGTTCATCAGGTGAGTGGTGTCATCCCGGTCCTCCCAGAAGAACCCGCTTTTCTTATAAGTGGGCACTGCCTTGACATTACCGGGCCAAGTATAAAGATCCAGCCGCGGCCAGCCCAGCTTAATCGTCTCTTCGATCGAACGCCTTACCAGCGCCTTACCCACCTTGCGTCCATGGTAATCCGGTCTCACGTTGAGCAGAGCAATATAGAGCGCTCCGGTATCCTCTTTATAATGGGAGAAGCTGCAGTATCCGATGACCTCTGAGCCGCTTACCGCCAGGAACAACTTGAGCATCGGACTTTTCTCGTGTTCACGCAGCACGCTCTCCTCAGTCCGGTACGCTCCGTCTCCGCCCCAGCTCTCTGCGCTTCTGTTCCACATCTCGGCAATGGAAGCGGCATGCCTCTCCGGTATATATTCTTCAATCACGATATCTTGTAGTTTGGGCATTACAGTACTACCTCCTCGTGTCGCTATAATTCCTGGCCTCATAGCCATAAATACTACTTGCAGTATATAACAGAACGATCAGCCACTGTAAGATCCTGTTTGATTATAAAAGAATATTACTTTATTAGACAAAGGTTAGCTTCGATCCGATCAGATAGCCAATCGAGACAAACAGGAGTGACCAGATAAAGGCACCGGCAAGGGTGACCATTAAATATTTCCGGAAGGACATGGCGCTGATGCCTGAGATGTAGCTGGTCACATGCCGGATGCCCGGCACAAAATAAGCGATGAATATCGTCCAGTTGCCGAACCGGAAAAACCAGCGTTTGACATAGGCGAATCTTTTGGGCGTCAGGCCTACCCATTTCCCGTACCGGTCCACGACAGGCTGCCCCACTCTGAGACCGATGGTATAGCTGATCAGCATGCCTGTAATTGAACCTATGAAGCAGACCAGAACCGAAAGCGAGAAATCCAGCACCATGGTAGAGGATAGATAGCCAACGAACAGCGTCAGCAGCTCATCGGGAACGGGAAGTCCGAGAAGCCCGAGCGCCAGCAGCGCGAATATAGCTATATAACCGTATTGTGAGATCATCTCGATGACCCATGGCATGAACAATCACTTCCTGTTAACGAATTTTTTGAACGAAGGGAACGGGACCCTGCTTATCATCAGTATAGACAACAGTCCCATTATTAAAATGAGCATTTCAGGCTTCAGCCGTTCACCTATAAGGGTGGTCATCGACAGAAGCAATCCCGCTGCCGTAATCGGCATGCCCACGAAGCCCTTGGAAGGAGCCGAGATATTGAATCTGGCCAGCCGCAGCGCCCCGCAGATCAGGAATGCAACCGCAGCCACAGGTCCGACCCACTGCACGTTCTCCAGCCGGTATAACAGAATAAGAAAGACGGGAGCGATACCAAAAGAAATAATATCCGCCAAAGAGTCCAGTTGTTTACCGAAATCACTGGTGCAATGCAGCATCCGGGCGAGCAGTCCGTCCATAACATCGCATATCGCAGCCAGCAGTATCATTAATAAAGCAAGATCATAACGTTCTTGAATCGTGAATAGCAGGGAAATTGATCCGAAGCCCAGGTTTCCCAGTGTGCACATTGAAGGCAGCCAGCTCCATTTCATGCTGTTCACTCCTTTCCTGACAAGTTAGTAATTGGGCGGCTCAGCCTCCAAAGGTTACACTAAAACAGACGCCGTCCGTGGTGTTCATCACTGCATACCGGCAGCCATGCATATCTAAAATTTGCTTCGCAATGGATAATCCGAGTCCGGTTCCGCCCGTCAGACGGCTGCGTGAAGCCTCGATCCGGTAGAACCGCTCCCAGATATGCGCCAGCTGATCCTCGGGGATTCGCTCCCCTTTGTTATGGATGGTGAATAAAAGCTTCTTGGGCTGACTCTCCAGTCTAACAGTTATAGTACTGCCCTCTTCGGCATGACGGATGGCGTTGGTCAGCAGATTGCTGAGCACCTGTTCAATCCATGTAGCATCCGCATATACGGGCAATTCATTCGCCGGGATAATGACTACATCCAGCTGCTTATTTTGAAGGGAATGCACCAGTTTATCGGTCACCTTCTCCGTCATTTCGCTTAGCATGAAGGAGCTTTTGCGCAGCTTGATCGTGCCGGACTCCAGCCGGGCCAGGTCCAGCATATCTTTTACCAGGAACTCCATCTTGTCGGCCTCTTCGATAATGACCTTGATGTAATGATCCTGCTTACCTGCGCTCACCCCGTCCTCCAGCCCTTCGGCGAAGCCCTTGATAATGCTAAGAGGCGTCTTCAGCTCATGAGAAGCACTGGAAAAAAAGTCCTGCTGCATCTGCTCCAGCTTCTTCTTCTGCTCCATCTCCTCCACCAGCTGCTGATTCGTCTCCCGAAGCTCGCCCAGTGCAGTGTCCAGACTTTGGGATAAGGTGAACATGCTTCTGGACAGGTTACCCAGCTCATCCTTCTGGCGGATGGAGTTATGACCGGTGAAATCGAGCGCTACCATCCGTTTGGCCGTATTATTGAGCTTGATTAAGGGCCGGGTCACCATCTTGGAATAGAACAGCGACAGAACCAGAATCAGCACGAACCCGCCAAGCCCCAGGTATAAAAAGAACCAGCGCAGCGCTTCATTGGAATCCTTAACATCCTGCAGCGAGGTCACTGAGAACAACAGCTCAATCTCTCCGCTGGCCTGCTTCACGGGCAGAATCATTACGGAATTGCGGATACCGCTCCAGGGAGCCGTCCACTCTTCCTTGACCATGTTCAGATTATTCAGGCTCTCCAGCTGACCCGGATTTAACGGAAACCAGTCCTCTATGGCCTCGAACAGGATGCCCTGGCGCGGGCTCCATATTTTCAGATCCGGCAGGACCAGCTCCGTAATGGTTCCGGTAATGCTGGTATTGTCCGAATCCGCCTCCTCGCCTACCGGCGTTCCCCCTTGTTTAGTAATATTAACCGGATAGAACAGCTGCCCGAGCTCGCTTGCGCTGACGACATGCTCTCCCTGTATGGTCACCCGGTCATTCTCCTTCAGATGGGCCGATCTCAGCATGTCGCCAAACTGATTCATGAACAGGGACATGGGAATCACCTGAGTTTGGCCCTTCTCATCGATCAGCTTCATGCGGAACGGATCTTCCGACTTCATCCGGCCATCCGGCTTCATAATGACCATCTGTGTCTTGTTGCGCAGCATGAACCGGACCAGCTCGCGGGAAGTGCGGGTTCTGCCCCAGGCTTCTTTGGTGTAGCTTGTCCCGAAGCTCTTCAGATGCTTCTCCACACGGGACTCCTTCTGTATCTGGTAGAAGCGGTCGAACAGCAGGAACTGGCTGAGGATGACCATCCCGTAAAAACAGACGAAGAAGATAACAGTCATCACGAACAGCTTGAAGGTAATTCCCCATCTTTTCATTCTTCGACCTCGAATCTGTAGCCGGTGCCAATGACCGTACGGATGTGGCGGGATTCATACCCCAGCTTGCTGCGCAGTTTCTTGATGTGGCTGTCCACGACCCGGGAGTCCCCCTCGAATTCAATTCCCCAGACCCGGCTGAGGATGGTGTCCCGCGAGACCACATGACCCTTGTTGCGGATCAGCAGCCATAGGAGATCATATTCCTTCGGGGTCAGCTCGACATCGGCGCCTTCCACTTCAAGACGGTGCGCCATGGTATTAAAAATGGCCGAGCCGAATCTCACTACACCGGATTCTGGCTGGTGTGCGCCTTCGACCCGTTTCATCAGCGCCGCAGCCCGGGCCACCAGCACCTTGGGACTGAACGGCTTGGTCACATAATCATCGGCTCCCAGCTCGAAGCCGTGAATTTTGTCATCATCGGCGGATTTGGCGGTCAGCAGAATGATCGGGGTTGCCGATTTCTTGCGGATCTCCCGGCATACCTGAAATCCGTCCATTTTGGGCATCATAATATCCAGAATCAGCAGATCCGGCACCAGTGAATCGAACCACAGGAGCGCGTCCTGCCCATTATCGGCTTCGCGCACCTCCCAGCCGTCCTGTATGAAGTAATCCGACACCAGCTCACGGATACGCAGCTCGTCTTCGACAAGCAGTAACTTTTTCTTCAATGTACTCCCTGCTTTCAACCCGTTTATACCTCTCAGCATAGTCGAGTGTTATGTCCTTTATGTGTCCTGGGGTGAAATTGATTGATAATTGGCCGAAATCTATGGTGGAGTTACTTGGGAGACCCTTGATTTTGAGTTCAATTTACGTCTTAGCTGAGGTGGACGCTGCGCAAACGGAACGTTGTTACAATCGCTGTTGTGTCCAGATTTTTATTATTTTTACCTAATCGGTAAAATCCGGACACAAAGGCGAACGCTACGCTTTTCCACGGGTCGTTCCGCCCGCTCCGCTGTTTGAGTGTAGGCAGCCCCACTTAACACAAACCTGAAAGAAAAAATGGTCCCACTGAACAGAAATTTGAAAGGCAAAGTAGCATCACTGTACGCCTCACCGAACGCCTCATTAAACACCTCACTGAACACCTCACTGAACACCTCATTAAACGCCTCACTGAACACCGCGTTGGATAAATGTTGTACTTTTTGCAGGAACTTCGTCCGTTTGAGCTTAGATAAAGCGCATTGTTGTATTTATTGCAGGAATTCGGTGAGTTATGCAGCTGAGGAACACACATTGTTGCATTCTGTGCAGGAATTCCGTCAACTGAACCCTTAAGGAACACACATTGTTGTAATTAGTGCAGGAATTCCCCAGCGTGGTGCTGGATTATGCACATTGTTGCACTTTGTAACCAATATTAACATCGGAACAATGCGTGATCGGCACCAATTTAACAGCAGCTGAACTGAAACGCAAACAGCGATTCTCACATAACCGGAGGATCGCTGTTTACGTTCATATATTTGGCGCCTTGGTTACCCGGCTTCAAAGGCTTGCTTGAACTGGCTGTTATACAGCTCGGAATATATCCCTTGCAGCGCTAGGAGCTGGCTATGGCTTCCCTGCTCAGCGATCTGGCCGCCCTGAATGACCAGAATCCGGTCTGCATCCTGAATGGTGCTGAGCCGGTGGGCGATCACGAAGCTGGTGCGGCCCTTCATCAATGTACGCATGGCCTGCTGGATATGCATCTCTGTCCGGGTATCCACGCTACTCGTTGCCTCATCCAGAATGAGGATGGCCGGATCGGCCAGAATGGCACGGGCAATGGTCAACAGCTGGCGCTGGCCGTGGCTCAAGGTGGTCCCGTCTGTACCCAGCAGTGTGTCGTACCCCTGTGGCATCCGCGCTATAAAGCCGCTGACATTGGCGAGGTTAGCTGCCTCTTCCACTTCACGGTCCGTGGCCTCCAGACGGCCGAACCGGATATTCTCGCGAATGGTTCCCGAGAAGACATGGGCGTCCTGCAGCACCATTCCGAGCTGGCGGCGCAGCCCGTTTTTATTGAACTCCCGGATATCCCTGCCGTCGATCAGCACCTCACCGCCGCTCACTTCATAGAAACGCGTCAGCAGGTTGACAATGGTCGTCTTCCCTGCACCGGTCGGCCCCACCAGGGCGATCGTCTCACCCGGCTGCGCAGTGAAGCTTACACCGTTCAGAATAGGCTCGCCCGGCTTATATCCGAACACAACATCCCGGAAAATAACTTCCCCGCGTATCCGCTCCAGCTCCTGAGGCTGCTCCCCGCTGTACTCGGAGGACATATCCATCACTTCAAATACGCGCTCCGCTCCGGCGATTGCCGATTGGATCAGGTTATACTGGTTCGCAAGGTCGGAGATGGGCCGGCCGAACTGCTTGGCGTAGTTCAGCATACTGACGATGACCCCTACGGTAAGCAGCCCATGATAAGCCATCCAGCCGCCAATTCCGGCAATCAGCGCGAAGTTCAGATTGTTAATCAGGTTCATTACCGGGCCTACCAGGCCGGATACAATCTGCGCCTTGATGCCCGCTTTGTTAAGCTCCCCGCTTATTCCGCGGAATCTGGTGACCTCCGCCTGTTCTCGGCGGTATTGCTTGATTACCTTTTGGCCACTGACTGCTTCTTCAATGAAGCCGTTCAGCTCACCCAGATGCTGCTGCTGATCCTTGAAGTAGATCCGGCTTAAGCCGGTAATCCGGCGGCTCGCCAGTACGACCAGCGGAATAGTTATCAGAGCAACTCCCGTCAGCGGAACATTCAGCATCAACATAATGACCAGAGAGCCGCTAAGTGTGATCAGACTGTTCAACAGCTGGGTTACACTCTGATTCAGCGAGTTCGAGACATTGTCGATGTCATTGGTCGCACGGCTCATCAGCTCACCGTTAGCATGGGTATCGAAAAAGCTGACCGGCAGCTCCTGGTATTTGGCGAACAGGTCCCGCCGCAGCTCATAGACCGTGCGCTGGGAGACGGAGGTCATCACGTAAGCCTGGACCCAAGAGACAGCGCTGCCCAGCAGATAAATACCGCCCAGTAGAAGACAGAACCGGATGAGCAAACTGTAATCCTGCGGGAGGATCGCGGTATCAATGGCTTTTCCCAGCAGGTAAGGACCGATCAGGGCAAGCACAGCATTCAGAATCGTGAATACGTAGACCATAATCAACCCTGTCCGCTGACGGTTCAGATAGGACCAGATGCGGATGACCGTTGCCTTACTGTTCTTCGGGCGTACCTTGGGTGTAACGCCAGCCCGGCCCGGAGGCCCGCCGCCTAACGCTCCAGGTCCGACGGGAGCCTGTTCTCTTTTACGATGACTGGACATAGGGCTCCTCCTCTTCCTTCAGCTGGGAATGGCGGATGTCCCGGTAGATCTCGCTGCCTGCCATCAGCTCGCTATGTGTACCCTGCGCGGCGATCCGCCCGTTCTCCAGAATCAAGATCCGGTCGGCATCTATAATAGAAGACACCCGCTGGGCAATCATAACGACAGTGCAATTCTGAAGCTCCGTCTTCAGCAGCAGGCGGATGCTTGCTTCGGTAACCGCATCCAGAGCGCTGGTGCTGTCATCCAGGATCAGAATAGACGGTTTGATCAGCAGCGCGCGTGCAATAGACAGACGCTGCTTTTGCCCGCCTGACAGGTTCACCCCGCGCTGCCCGAGCTGCGTGTCGTAGCCTTGCGGCATAGCTGTGATGAATCCATGTGCTTCTGCGGCCACAGCCGCGTGCTCCACTTCTTCATCTGTTGCTTCCGGCCTTCCGTAACGGATATTATCCCTGATACTGCCGCTGAACAGCAGGGACTGCTGCATTACGAACCCGATCCGGCTACGCAGATGCTCTATGCCAATCTCCCGGATGTCTGTTCCGTCGATCAGAACGGCACCGGACGAGACCTCATAGAATCTGGGAATCAGACTAACCAGGGTAGACTTCCCTGCTCCGGTAGCCCCCAGAATAGCGATCGTCTCTCCGGGGCTGGCTGCAAAGCTGATATCCTCCAGCACAAGATTCTCATCCCCGCGGTTATAGGCGAAGGAGACCTTGCTGAATTCAATACGTCCGAGCGTAATGGCTGCTTGATCTGCCGCAGGCGCTTCGGTAATTTCACTTGTGGCGGCGAATACTTCATTGACGCGGTCCCCCGACACCTTGGCCCTTGATACGAAGGCTAGCATCGTGCTCAGCATCATCATCGACATGAGCAATTGAGTAACATAGTTAATGAAGGCAATTAGTTCACCAACGGGCAGTGTCCCGTTCCAGTTCTGTAGGCCCCCGAACCAGAGGACGGCTATAATGCTGGCATTCAGAATCAGCATCATAAGCGGCATATTCAGCGCCATCAGGCGGATCGCCCGGATTCCGGTATCCGTATAGCCGGTATTGGCGGTATCAAAGCGCTGCTGCTCATGGTCTCCACGAACGAAGGCCTTGATTACACGAATGCCGGTGAGATTCTCCTGCAGCACATTGCTCACCCCATCCAATTTCTCCTGCATCCGGGCAAATAGCGGAAAAGAAAGCCGGATCAGCACAAACAGGAGAATGAACAGCAGCGGAACCGCTGCCAGCAGGATCATCGCCAGAGACGGGCTGATCCGGACTGCCATGACGAGACTTCCGATCAGCAGCAGCGGTGACCGCACGAAGCTTCGCAGAATCATCTGCACAAAGGTCTGAAGCTGCACTACATCGTTTGTCAGCCGGGTGATCAGCGAGCCGGTCTTCAGCCGGTCCAGATTGCGGTTCGAGAAGCTCTGGATATGCTCAAACAGCTTGAGTCGCAGATCATTGCCGAAATTCTGTGAGGCAATACTTGCACATACCGCACAGCCTACACCGCCGATCATTCCGATGACAGCGATTCCAATCATAATTCCGCCTGTTGAAAGGATATGCGATAAATCATTCTTCATCAGGCCTTTATCCACAATGCTGGCCATAAGTGCAGGCTGCAGCAGGTCCATCACTACTTCAACTACCATTAACAGCGGGGCAAGCACGCTCCAGAGGGCGTACGGCTTCATGAAGCCCCTGAGCTTCCACATTCAGTTCACCTTCATCTCATCAGTCGTTGCATCCGTTCTTCCGTTTAGGGCAAATATGTGATTTTGTCAGTCATTGGCGTTCTCTGCTTGGCAGCAGGCACTTCCGAAGGATAACCTACGGCAAGCACCCCAATAACATCCTGCTCTTCAGGAACGCCCAGCACCTCACGGCCCTTGGCTGTACCGCCGAGTGACGACCAGAACACACCTGCTCCAGCCTCATGGGCGGCCAGCATGAAATTCTGGATATAGCACGATACGGCCATGATATTCTCTTCGCGCTCTATTGTAGAAGCAGCAGGCTTGGATAGGACTCCAATCAGCAGCGGAGCGCCACCAAAATCGGTCTTATGATTCAGCGCCGCCCGGATCTGCGGCCCGATGAACAGCAGTTCCCACGGCTCATTCATCCGGTGGTTCGGAGCATAGCTGGCAGCTTCCAGCCAAGTATTCAGCTCCTCCTCTTTAATCGGGTCCGGCCGGAAGGCTTTGATCGTTCTTCTCGTTTGAATAGTATCGATGATAGTCATAGTTAGTCCACTCCTTCGGTTGTATTTGTATCCACATGGTAATAAGCATATCTCTTTAGCACGTTATATTACAATACTTTATAAGTAGATTGGAACATTATGTATATGGTGTTAATGATTTTTTTATGCTGAAAGTGAATGGGCTCCTGGGCAAAAACAGCCTTACCCATCTGTCCTCTCACCAGCGCAATGTAATCAGTTTTTCGATTACCAGTCATCTGTCCTCTCGCGAGCACATTGTAATCGGTTTTCCGATTACAATTGGCCATCCGCCCTCTAACCAGCGCAATGTAATCGGTTTTCCGATTAAATCCAGTCATCTGTCCTCTCACGAGCGCAATGTAATCGGTTTTCCGATTATATCCAGTCATCTGTCCTCTCACGAGCGCAATGTAATCGGTTTTCCGATTACATCCAGTCATCTGCCCTCTCGCGAGCGCAATGTAATCGATTTTCCGATTACATTGGTCCTTCACCTACTCGCAAGAGCAAGAACAGCCCAGCAAACTCCGCCTAAGCGGAGCTTCCTGAGCTGTTCGTTGGTGGAGTCGATTTGTCTCCATGAATCCGTTCATCCTAGGCCTGCTCCAACGCATATTTCCTCATCGTCTGCTGCTTGAAGTCATCCCACGCCGGTGTGGACAGACGGGCTTGCTGCATCAGAGGTTCAAAGGCTTGATAGAGCGCTGCAATCTCGCTAAATGAGCCATCGATCAGCTTCATGAAGGGCAGCTTTTGAACCAGTCTCAACCCTTGGGCGAGCAGTGCCGGGTGCTTTTTCGCCCCGTTAACCAGGGAGGCGGGATTAACGGGTAAGCCCAGTGCGGAGAGCACGCGGAACCCTTCATCCATTAGGGCAACCGCCTGTTTCCAGCGGGCGGAGTCTTTGCTTGCTTTTGCCAGATCAAAATCATAGAGATAAATGACCGACATCACCGGGACAATTGAAACAATGTGACTCAGGAGCCACGCGTTAATATCCTGAGAATAATCCAGCTTATACTTCGTCTGCCGGAAGGCCTCCGCAAGCTCTGTCCTGAACGGAACCTCACCCTCCAGACTGCCCAGCACCATCTTGCCGCCACCGCTTACAACGATGACACGCCCGTCTTCCTCACGGGTCCCCCCGTTAATCTGGAAGCCAAACGCAATATTCTGCGGAATCCGGCTATTCTCGTTGAAGAACTGCTGCATCCCGCGGGTATCTCCGTTATTGCCGACAAGCACAATATTCTTACTGTCGTTGTCCGCCAGCGCCGGCAGCACGGCCGGGAAGTCATTGTATTTCATCACTACGAAGATCAGATCATAGACATCGTCCCTCCGCAGTTCGGATATCACCTTCACCTGATCCACAGTCGTTTTGCGCTGAAAATAATGCCGAAGGACCAGTCCGTCCTTCTGCAATTGGCCCGCCCGCTTCGTTCTGGCCAGTATGGTGACCTCATTCCCGCCCCGTACCAGCACATGTGCCAAATAACTGCCTATTACCCCTGCACCGATCACTAATATTCGCATTTCGAATCCCCTCTCCGCTTCAAACAGTTGTATTTAAATGAACATCTGTTCATTATGTTAGCGGCGGGGACTCAATCGCGCAATTGCCAATGGTGCCAGGGATGTCAATTACTGAACAAACCCGTGTAAATTGTACATTACCTTATCGCTCCTATGACGCCAAGCCGCCTCATTCCATCATCTGCGTATGAACGGCCACGATCAGCATATCCATATGCCGGGCATGCCGCAGCAGATATTGAACGAAGCTCACCGAGAACAGGCTGCGCAGGAAGTGTCTGCGGGACTGGCCGATGATAACCTGCGTAGTCTGCATGTCATTCATCCGCTGGAGCAGATGCTTATAGAGATGCTTGCGGCTTCCCGCCTCCGTAATGTCCATTACCCCGCCCAGCCGTTCGGTCAGAGCCTTCAGCGTATCCAGCCGCTTCTGCTCCTCCACCGTCTTCATGCGGGCACAGTGCACGTAGTGTACATGCCACTCCGCCTTCAGGCGGTGTGCAATGCGGAAGCCGCGGCGGACCAGCCGTTCAGCCTGCGGCCCTGTGTCTACACAGACGAAGATGACCTCCCTTCTGCTCCACGGTCCGCGCAAGGCAGGCTCCCGTTCCCAGGCCTCCAGCCGCTCATCCACATCATCGGCAATCTCGCGCAGGGCCAGCTCACGCAGCGCGATCAGATTACCTATTTTGAAAAAAGACTCCAGCGCCTGATTGACCTTCTCCCGCGCATAGATCTTCCCTTCCCGCATCCGCTGCTGCAGCATCTGCGGAGTGACATCAATCAGCTCCACCTCACTCGCCATCCGCAGAATGGCATCCGGCACCGTCTCGCGCACACGCACGCCGGTTAACTGCTCCACCGCATCGTTCAGGCTCTCCAAATGCTGCACATTGACCGTGGTAATGACAGAGATCCCGTTCTCCAGCAGCTGGATGACATCCTCGTAACGCTTGCGGGTCAGGCTTCCGGGAACATTGGTGTGGGCCAGCTCATCCACCAGCACCACCTCGGGACGGCGGGCGATAATGGCCGCTGTGTCCATCTCCGTAAGCTCGGTGGACTGGTAGGCAATCCGCGCTCTCGGAATCATCGTTAACCCGCCCACCTGCTTGCCGGTTTCCTCTCTCCCATGAGTCTCCAGCAGCCCGATGACCACATCGATGCCCCTGCCCAGCAGCAGATTGCCTTCCTGGAGCATCTTGTAGGTTTTGCCAACGCCGGGGGCTGCGCCAATATACACCTTGAAGGTACCCCGGCGGATATCTTCGATCCGCCGCTCCAGCTCCCGGCCGGTCAGCCGGTGGAACGGTTCTGCCGCCTTCTTCACGGCGGGACGGACGGGCAGCACCCGCTCTCCTTCCTGCTCGGCACGGTCAGCCATCAGGAACACGTCAATATTACGCGTCCGGCGCAGGACACGGCTGGCAATGGAGCCTTGCCACTTCTCCTGCCAGCGGCTTTTCTGCGAATGCCCCATCACAATTCGGGTGACATTGTTCTGAATGGCATAGCGCACAAGCATGGTGGGCAGCATCCGCAGACGCAGCAGCTCCAGCTCCTCGAACCGGGCCTGAATCCGTTCTGTCAGCTTGCGGATGGAGCGCTTGAATACCTGCTGATCCTTGGTCAGCGGGCGGCCGCGCAGGAGGAAGGTAACGATAAGCAGGTCTCCGTTCAGCCGTTTGGCAATCTGCTGTCCTCTTCTAATATAGAGGGAACCATTCCAGTGATACTGCGCGGATACCAGGATACGCTCTGTCGCGCCGGATGGGCCTATCAGTCCCTCGGCCTCGCGGTGCTTTTCCAGGGAATCATTGACCCCTTCCGCCATCAGCCGCAGCGACACCTCACGGAGTACGCCAAGGTTGCCTCTGAGGGATAGAGCCGGGTGCGCGCCCTCTCCAAGCACTCCCTCCTCCAGCCGCTTGAGAATGGTCTCCGGGGACACATCGATCAGCCGTACCTCATCGGCGAGTTCCAGTGTATTGAGCGGCACAGTGCAATCCGCACGGATGCCGGTCATTTCATAGATTTGCTCCCCCACACCAGCCAGCTCATAGACATTAATAGTAGTGATTACGCTGATGCCCTGATCCATCAGATAACGGATGTCCGCAAGCCTGGTCGGGAAGCGGGCCTCTGTACGGTTACGGTGGGCCAGACCATCGACCAGCAGCACCTCAGGGTTGCGCTCCACCAGAGCCTCCAGCGGCAGATCCTTCTCTTCTTTGCCGTCCTTCAGCCAGTGAATACTGGGCACACGCTCCAGATCGCCAAGCTGCTGAACCGTCTCCGCCCGGCCCATAGTGGAGACTGCACTGATCACGACATCGATCCCCTGATGCTTCAGCAGCTTGCCTTCCTCCAGCATATGATAGGTTTTGCCGGAGCCGCTAACCGAGCCGATGATGATCTTCAGCCGTCCCCGCTGGAGCTGGTAGATAGAATATAGAATCTCCTCGGGAGACTTGCGTTTATAGGGCGCCACGGATTCACCTTCTTTCTATTCTCACAACTGGAGGAAGCGGTCTGTATGGATTAAGCTTACTTCGCTATCTCCGTCAGCGCCAGATTCAGCTTCAGCACATTCACCCGTTTCTCTCCGAACAGTTCCAGATCGCGCCCTTCCGTATGTTCCTTCACCAGCGCTTCAAGGGTATCTGCCGGAATGCCGGTCAGCTTGCTGATCCGGGGAACCTGCACGAGCGCCGCAGCCGGTGAAATATGCGGATCAAGACCCGAGCCGGAATTCGTAATCAGATCCACAGGGAGCTGACTTACTGGGACGCCGGGATTATCCAGCTTCCACTGGGCAATGGAATCCTTGGTCCGCTGAAGCATATCAGGATTCGATGGCCCGTAGTTATTCGATCCCGAAGCCTCGGCCTTGTACCCGATACTCGACACACGGCTTTGGAACATAGCCTGGTTCGTGAAGCTCTGCCCGATCAGCGCAGAACCGACCACCTTCCCGGACGTATCCTTCAGCAGGCTGCCGTTCGCCTGGGCAGGCATCAGCACCTGGGCAAGCGCGGTGGAAGCCAGCGGATAGATCATTCCGCAGAGAATAATGAATACGATGCTTAACCTCACTGTAGTGAAGAAAAAATCTGCTTTTGAAGCGGAGTCCTGCTCTCCGGTTGTCTCATGAATAGATTGTGCCATGATGATTACGCCCTCCTTGTATAGTCAATCGTCTGCCGGACTTCTTCTAGATCCATATACTGACGATCATATCAATCAGCTTGATCCCGGCGAATGGAACAGCGACTCCGCCCAGACCATAGATGACAATGTTGCGCGTCAGCAGTCTGGAGGAGCTCATCGGCTTATAGGAGACCCCGCGCATAGCGAGCGGAATCAGCAGCGGGATGATGATGGCATTGAAGATCAGCGCCGATATAATTGCCGAGCTTGGGGAACCCAACCCCATGATGTTCAGGGCTTCCATCTCAGGAATAGCGAGCGTGAACATCGCCGGAATGATCGCAAAATATTTGGCAATATCGTTAGCGATACTGAACGTGGTCAGTGCCCCGCGTGTCATCAGGAGCTGCTTCCCGATAGCTACAACCTCGATGATCTTGGACGGATCAGAATCCAGATCGACCATATTGGCCGCTTCCTTGGCAGCGGTTGTCCCGCTGTTCATCGCCAGCCCCACATCGGCCTGAGCCAGCGCCGGAGCATCGTTGGTTCCGTCTCCAGTCATAGCTACTAGCTTGCCCTCGTTCTGCTCCCGGCGGATTACCGCAATCTTATCTTCCGGGGTACTCTCGGCAATGAAATCATCGACTCCGGCTTCACGGGCAATCGTAGCGGCGGTCAGCGGGTTGTCCCCTGTACACATGATCGTCTTGATCCCCATGCTGCGCAGCTCGTCGAATCGCTCCTTCATCCCGGGCTTCACCGTATCCTTCAGATAGATCAGCCCATAAATCCGGTTGTCTACGGCAACCGCGAGCGGAGTGCCGCCCAGCCGTGCAATGGCATCCGAGTTGGTATCCAGATCGGACGGTACGGCACCGCCCCGGGACAGCACCCACTTCTTCACGGAATCGACCGCTCCCTTACGCACTGAGCGCCCGTCCCGCAGATCCATCCCGCTCATCCGGCTCTCTGCCTTGAACTCAATGAACTCCCCGCCGTCCGCGAGGCTGTAGTCATATTGGAGTTCCAGCTTCTTCGCCAGCTCCAGGACAGAGCGCCCTTCGGGCGTCTCATCCTTCAGCGAGCTGACCGCCGCCCAGGACGCAAGCTCGGCTACAGTTGCTTCGCCTACCGCAACGAACTCACTGGCCATCCGGTTCCCGAAGGTAATCGTCCCCGTCTTATCCAGAATCATCGTGTTGATATCCCCGGCAGCTTCCACCGCCTTCCCGGACATCGCCAGGACGTTGAACTGCGTCACCCGGTCCATGCCCGCAATCCCGATGGCCGACAGCAGCCCGCCGATGGTGGTCGGAATCAGGCAGACCAAGAGTGCGATCATGACCGGAATCTCCAGCTTCACCCCGATATAATCCGCGATGGGACGCAGGGTGACGACGACAATCAGGAAAATAATCGTGAGGCTGATCAGCAGCGTGTTCAGAGCAATCTCATTCGGTGTCTTCTGGCGCTTCGCGCCTTCGACCAGTGAGATCATCCGGTCCAGGAACGATTCCCCCGGATCACTGGTGATCCGCACCTTGATCTGGTCGCTGACTACGCGGGTACCGCCGGTCACGGAGCCGAAGTCGCCTCCGGCTTCCTTAATGACCGGAGCCGACTCCCCGGTGATGGCCGATTCGTCCACAGAAGCCAGCCCCTCGGTCACTTCCCCGTCGCCGGGAATCAGTTCGCCCTGGCTGACGATTACGATATCGCCTTTGCGCAGCTCAGAGGCCGGCACCTGCTTGACTCCTGATCCTGCCACCTTATTGGCGGTGATGTCCTGTTTGGTTTTTTTGAGCGAATCGGCTTGTGCCTTGCCCCGGCCCTCCGCCAGCGCTTCCGCGAAGTTAGCAAACAGCACGGTAAACAGCAGGATGAAGAATACGGTTATATTGAAGCCTACCGCATGCTCCGCATGGAAATACCCGGGCGCAAGCACCATGAGCAAGACGATAACCGTCCCAACCTCCACGACGAACATGACCGGATTCTTCATTAGCGTCACCGGGTTCAGCTTCACCAGACTATCCTTGGCAGCACTTAGCAGGATGGGACCCGTCAGCAGCTTCTTTTTGTGTACAGTACTCATTCTCTTCTCTCCCTCTCCCTACCGTAAAGTCAAATATTCTGCAACCGGACCGAGGACAATCACCGGCAGGAAGGTCAGCGCTCCGATAATCAGCACCGTACCAATCAGGATGCCAGTGAACAGGCCGTTATCTGTGCGGAAGGTCCCAATGGTCTCCGGCACCGGCTTCTTGCGCAGCAGGGAACCGGCAACCGCCAGCATGGCGATCATCGAGACATACCGGCCCAGCAGCATGACAACCCCAGTGGTGATATTCCAGAAGGAGGTATTATCCGCCAGCCCTTCGAAGCCTGAGCCGTTATTGGCCGCAGCCGATACGTATTCATACAGCACTTGGGTCATTCCGTGGAAGCCGGGGTTACTGATACTGCCTTTACCAAGCTCTGTCAGAAAAGCAGCCGCTGTCGGCACCAGTATAATCAGCGGATGAATCAGAATCGCGATGGCGATCAGCTTCATCTCCCGCGCTTCAATTTTGCGGCCCAGGAACTCCGGCGTCCGGCCCACCATCAGCCCGCAGAGGAACACGCCGAGGATCGCATACATGAGCATATTGATCAGCCCGACACCTTTTCCGCCGAACACGTTATTCAGCATCATGAGGGTCAGCGGGGTAATACTGCCGAGCGGCGTCAGCGTATCATGCATATTGTTCACACTGCCGGTAGTGGCCGCCGTTGTAACGGTGGTGAACAGCGCGGACTGTGCGATGCCGAACCGGACCTCTTTGCCCTCCATGCTACCCTGTGAAGCGTCTATGCCCATGGCGTTAATCGCCGGGTTGCCCGCACTTTCCGCAGCGTAATTCACTCCGAGCAATACCACGAACAGCGTCATCATCGCGCCAAAAATCATCCAGCCCTGCCGCTTGTTCCCGGCGAACTTCCCGTACATATACGGCAGAGATGCGGGCAGCAGCCACATGGAGAGGATCTCCAGCACATTGCTCAGCGGTCCCGGATTCTCAAATGGATGCGCAGCGTTGGCTCCGAAGAAGCCTCCGCCGTTCGTGCCGATGTGCTTAATGGACTCCAGGGAGGCCACCGGACCGATCGCAATCTGCTGGGTCTGCCCTTCGAGCGTGTTCACTTCCAGCGTAGGTTTCAGGGTCTGCGGCACATGCAGCGCTACAAGCGCCAGTGTTACAAGCAGTGCCAGCGGAATGAAGATCCGGATATGCGCTTTGACGAAGTCCTCGAAGAAGTTCCCCACCGAGCCGCGGCCTGTAATCCCTCTGACAAAAGCAACCGCGACCGAGAAGCCGCTGGCAGCCGAGGTGAACATCAGCATCGTCATGACCGCCATCTGTGAGAAGTACGACACGCCCGTCTCCCCGCTGTAATGCTGCAGATTCGTATTGGTCATGAAGCTGATCACCGTGTTGAAGGTAAGCGTCTCTTCCATATTGCCAATCCCGCCCGGGTTGAGCGGAAGCCCCTTTTGCAGCCGTAGAAAGAGATAACTGAATACCACCAGTACAATGTTCGTTACGATGAAGCTGAGCGCATATTTCTTCCAGGACATCCCGCCCCGCTGCTTCAGCCCGATCAGACGATAAATCCCCTTCTCCGCTGCGCCGAACACCCGGTCTGTCCGGTTCGGTTCATTAGAGAATACATGATATAGATAAGTGCCCACCGGCTTCACCAGCAGTACGAGTATTAAGATGACGACTACAATCTGCACAATCCCCACGGATGGCCCTCCTTAGTAGTTAGAATTTCTCGGGATGAATCAAAGCATAGCCCAAATACAGAAACAGCAGCACAGTAGCTCCAAGGACAACCGCCATTACTCCGTCCCTCCTTGCTCATCGGTCACACGGCTGCACCATTGTACAAACGCGTAGAACACGGTGAATATTGCTGCCAGCATTGCCGTCATATACACATCCATCATCGTCTTTGCCACTCCTCACCTTATGGTAATCTCTCTCTTGTAACTTCCGGTCTAGCGTATCATTTCTCCCATTAGTTCAGGGTAAGGGTTTCCTCAGGCGCATTAAGATTGTATTAAGACTTCAGGAGGGATGGTAAATCTCTTTACCCAACACCCTGTTGACCGCCCCGATAAAAGCACCATAACCCCCGTCCGCCTCCATCCGGTGCGGGAGCGCCCAGGCAAGGATCACTTCCGTCTCCTGACGATCGAACTCGAAGCTGGTCACAAGCAGCTCACTGACCTCACGGGCCGAAGCCCCGCCGGCAAAACGGGCAGCAGCAGCATACACCCCGCTATTCTCATAGGTGCATTCCTGCAGCAGATAGATCCGGTCATATTGTCTCTTGATCAGCACCAGCAGCGCCGTCAACACCGTAACCCATCCGATATTTCTCACCCATACATCCATCTCCAAGCCTTCTCTCCAGTAGGTTAACTTCAGCATTCAGCGTACCACTCCCGCCATTAGTTCAGGATTAGGGTTTGCTTCAGCAGATTAAGATTACGTTAAAATACCGCCGGCACGCCGCTCCAGCCGCTTTTGCAGCATCCCCCGGAACAGCAAAAAACCATGCCTGCTCAGGCATGGTTAGGAACACTATGAAACGTGCTATACGGATTCCGTAAATAGGTTCAAATCACTCTGCTATCGTCTCCCGCTTGCAGCATCCGGTAGCCCACACCTATATGGGTTTGGATCACCTTGGGCTGGGAAGGGCTGCGCTCAATCTTCTTGCGGAGCGTAGCCATGAATACACGGAGCGCGGGAATATCATAGGTAGGACTGCCCCAGATTTCATGCAGGATATAATTATGGGTCAGGACCTTGCCGACATTCTTCGCCAGCAGACACAGCAGCTTATACTCAATCGGCGTCAGGTGGATCTCATCACCCTCCAGCCAGACACAGCCCGCCGCATAGTCAATCCGCAGATTTCCGTTCGCAAAAAAGGCTGAATCCTTCATCAGCTTCTCGCCGTCCCCCCGGATCCGCCGCAGACTGACCCGCAGCCGGGCGAGCAGCTCCTCCACGCTGAAGGGCTTGGTCAGATAATCATCGGCTCCGGCATCCAGCGCTTCGATCTTGTCACGGTCCTCACTGCGGGCACTGACCACGATGATCGGAAGGTTCGACCAGGCCCGGATTTTCCGGATAATATCCACACCGTCCATATCGGGCAGACCAAGGTCCAGGATCATCAGATCCGGCTGACTGGATACCGCCTCCAGGATGGATGCTTCCCCTGTCTCTGCGGTATGGTATTTATAGCCCTGAGTCTCCAGGGTTGTGGTAATCAGCTTGCGGATCGGCTTGTCGTCTTCGACGACCAGAATCATGGGTTTATTCATGGACATTCACCTCCTCTGCCAGCAGGGTGAAGCGGAAGACCGTTCCCTGCGGTGCATGATCTTGTACTTCAATATGCCCGCCATGGGCATGAATAATTGATTTGCAGAGCGCAAGGCCCAGGCCCAGACCGCGCCTGCCATCTCCCCGCACGTTATCCGCCGTATAGAACATTTCGAAGACCTTGGACTTCGCTTCCGGGGATATTCCCGGCCCGTCGTCAGCGACCTCGACCACAACAAGCCCCTGCTCCTGTCTGGCAGATAGCGTAATATGTGAACCAGACCCGCTATACTTAATCGCATTATCCACCAGGTTGATGATCACCTGAATGATCAGCCGTGAATCCATCCTGGCCATCAGCAGCTCCTCTTCGAGCACCACCCGGATCACATGATCCTCCTTGTTGCGGTTCACATGCAGCAGCGCTTCCGCGATCACTTCCTCCAGCAGCTCCGCCTGAAAATTCAAATGAAGCGCCCCATTGTCAATCCGGGTAATCGACAGCAGATTCTCCACCAGATTGATCAGCCAGATCGAATCGTCATAGATATCGCTGTATAACTCCTGCTTCTGCTCCTCGCTCAGCACCGCCGAGTTGCCGATCAGAATGCCCGCATTGCCGGAAATACTGGTAAGCGGCGTGCGCAGATCATGCGAGATGCCGCGCAGCAGATTGGCGCGCAGCTGCTCCTGCCGGATTTGCAGGGAGCTTTCCTTTTGCAGCTCGTTCAGCTTGTCTTTCTCCAAAGCGAGGGCGCATTCGCCTAGCATAGCAATCATCAGACTCGACTCGAACACCTCCAGCGGCTCTTCCTGCTGCATCACAATTCCTGCCACGGCAAAGACCGTATCGCCGCTTCGCACCGCATGATACAGACATTGGGCCGCCGAGAAGGTATCGGTAGACGCTCCAGCCCGTTTATTGTTCCGCAGCACCCATTCCGCTACCTCGCGCTCTGCTTCCAGCGTATCCCTTTGAGCGTCAATCGTACTTCCGTCCTTGTTGTACAGCAGCGGCTCTGAGAGCCCATCGCCCACAACCTCATAGATAATGATGCTCCGGTCCAGCAGCTTGAGCATTTGCAGCGCGGTCTCACTCAGGATGGCGGGCGTGTCTTTGGCCTGCTGGAGCTTCCGGCTGGTCTCGAGGAGCACCTCGGTGCGGTACGCTTTTTGTGCCGATTCCCTGGCCTGCTCTTTCACCCGCAGCGTCAACGTACTGGTGATGAACGAGGCCGCCAGCATCACGAGGAAGGTCACCGGATACCCGGAATCATAGGCCTGAAGCGAGAAATAAGGCTCGGTGAAAAAATAGTTAAAGACCAGCACGCTCAAAATCGACGTCACCGCGCTGTACAGCCGTCCTTTTGTAACCATCGCATCGAGCAGAACACCCAGAATATAGACTGTGATAATGTTCGCTTCACTGAAGCCGAGAACCTTGAACCATAACCCGATGATCGTGCAGACCAGCAGAATCCCCAGGGTTTTGCCTGTATCAGCCAAGGTGAGAAGCGGAGGTCTGGCATATTGCGGAATTTTGGATTGCAGGGCAGACTCCTGATCCGGGATGATATAGATGTCGATATTCGGAGCAGCAGCCGTCAGTTTGTCTACAAAATTCGAACCGACGGACCAGCGGCTGCGATTCTGCGACCGGCCCAGGATGATTTTGGAGACCCGGCTGGTTTTGGCATATTCGGCAATCTGTCCCGGCACATCCTCCCCGTACACAGTGGCAACCTGCGCACCAAGCTGTTCGGCCAGCCGCAGATTCTCCCGCAGCTCCGACTTGTTCCTTGCCGTTAACTCTTTCGTTCGAGAGGTCTCTACGTAGAGAGCAGTGAATTCCCCCTGCAGAGCTTCGGCCATTCTCGCCGCTGTGCGGATGACCTTCTTATTGGATATTGCCGACGACAGGCAGACCAGGGTATGTTCTCTGCTGTACAAGCTGGCTTCCACTGCCCGTTCCCCTAACCTGCCCTCATACCGTTTGAATTGATCCTCCCTGTACCTTAGAGCCATTTCCCGCAAAGCGCTCAGCTTCTGGGAAGTGTACAGTTCATCAGCCTCCTGCCTGAGCGGCTCCTTGGAAAAGATCAGCCCCTCGTGCAGACGCTCCAGCCAAATGTCCGGACTGATATCAATGAACTCGACCTGGTCGGCACGCTCGAATACACTGTCGGGAATACGCACGGGCTCAGGCATTCCGGTCATGGAGGCTACAACATCGGTCATACTTTCCAGCTGTTCTATGCTAACCGTAGTATAGACATCTATTCCCGCACGCAACAGCTCCTCCACATCCTGATACCGCCGCTTATGACGTACTCCCGGAGCATTGATGTGGGCCAGTTCATCCAGCAAAATCAGGTCAGGTCTCCTGCGGATCGCCTGGTCCAGGTCGAATTCCGGTACGATGGTCCCGTTTGCAGGAATGTCCAGCGGCGGCAACAGCTCCAGACCGTTAATAAGCTCCGCTATATCTGCTCTGTCATGGGCTTCAATGTAACCCGCCAGCACCTTTTGACCGTTCTTCTGCTCCGCATGGGCAGCCTCCAGCATCGTCCGGGTCTTCCCTGCTCCCGGTACATAGCTGAAGAATATCCTCAGCCTTCCGCGCCGCTTCTTCGCTGTATTTTCCCCTATCATCTGAAGGTTTCCTTCCCGCTAAGCCCATCTTTAGACCAGCCATTATACACTGTAGCGTTAGTATAGCATGTGCATAATGAGCATAGTATTATGGATTCGGCTGTGGCATTAAGATTGTATTAAGATTGGCGTAAGTCAATAGAGGGGAAACCCGCATGCTTCCCGAATATAAGCTCAGAGCATAATTTTTACATACGATTCTAAGGAGCTACTAAGATGACCAATGAACAGAATGGCACACAAGGAACCATGGAAGTGATTCTGGCGAATGCAATCAAGATTCCCGGAGTGCGGGTAGACCGGCGTGAATTCCTCGCCCAGCAGTTTGCCAAATATGATACTTATGGGAATATGCACACTATACTGGACAAAGGGCCGCTTGAAGCCGGAATTAGCCTGGCTGTGATTGATAAAATGGCCAAAACGTTAATCGAGAAACGGACCCTTCTGAGTACAGCAGCCTCGACAGCCGTTGGACTTCCAGGCGGTTTAGCCATGGCAGCGACCATTCCGGCAGATACCCTGCAGTTTTTTGGCGTAGTGCTGCGATTGTCTCAAGAGCTGGCTTATCTGTATGGCCGCACGGACCTGTGGGAGGAAGATTCTGCAGATTCAGAGCAAGTTACCCGGGAGCTGACTTTGTATCTGGGCGTTATGTTTGGAGTGGCTGGTTCAGCTTCCATGCTGAAAATGTTGACCGCGAAGATCTCTCAGCAGCTATTGAAAAAGCTTCCGCAGAAAGCTTTGACCCAGACCTTGTACTACCCGATTCTCAAGAAAATCTCAGCTTATATCGGCATCAAAATCACCAAAAAAACCTTCGCCCAAGGTGCATCAAAATTCGTACCCGTCCTAGGCGGACTCCTCTCTGGCGGAATGACTTATTTCTCGATGAAACCGATGGGTAATCGTCTGCGTGAGGCCTTGTCAGCTGCCAGCAACGACTACTCAGAGGCACAGTTCGAGCAGGATTACGAGAAAGTGAAACGTTCGGCAGAAGATGAAGAGATTAATGTGATCGAAGGAGAATTCTTTGACTTGGGCTTTGACTCGAAGCAAGAGGACCCGGTAACCTCATCTGCTGCGGGCAAAGAGAGCTTCAGTGTGGCTGATGAACTGCTCAAATTCAAACAGCTGCTGGATATGGGCGCGATCACACAAGAGGAATTTGACCGTAAAAAGTCGGAATTGTTGAACGGTTAATTTCCTGCAATTGTTCATGAATAGCTATGAGCCCTGCTTTAGGCAGCGTTCATAGCTATTTTTTAAAATCACATTGCCCATACGCATTACTTCCTGCTGCAACTACTGTACCATCCTTCTTAAGTCCGAGCGTGTGGGTGCAGCCTGCCGCAATGGCAACAATATCCGTCCAGCCGCTTATCTCACATTGTCCGTAATCATTCCAGCCTGTAGCCTTCACCGTACCATCGAATTGTAGACCTACGGTGTGATGACTGCCTGCCGCAATGGCCTTCATTGTGCGCCAGCCGCCAACTTCACCTTGTCCGCGCTTGTTAAGCCCTGTAGCTATTACTGTGCCGTCTGCTCTAAGTCCAGTCGTATGAAGATAGCCCGCCGCGATCATCGTCAGCTCCTGCCAGCCGTTCACATTCCGCTGTCCGTAGCGGTTGTTCCCCGCTGTAATGGCCGTACCCTCGGCCTTGAGTCCAACCGTGTGCCAGTCTCCTGCGGTAACCGCAACAATATCCGACCAGCCGCTTACCTCACATTGACCTTCGTTGTTTCTTCCCGCCGCAACCACTGTCCCGTCTGCCTTCAGCCCGACCGTACGCCGCCAGCCTGCCGCAATCGCAACGATATCTCGCCAATCGCCCACGTTGCATTGATCATGCTTATTCCATCCGGCCGCGATCACCGTTCCGTCCGGCCTTAACCCTACTGTATGCGAATTCCCTGTATGAGCATTGCCTGCTGCAACCGCAACCATATCACGCCAGCTGCTTACCTCGCACTGCCCGTATGTATTTTCGCCGCAAGCCCGCACTGATCCGTCCGGCAGGAGCAGTACAGAATGGCGGTATCCCGCCGCGATAGGGGCTAATGAAACTTTAGGCATCTGCATTGCTCCTTCGTTTTTTATATAGGATTCTTATGATTATAGCTAGTATTGCAAAATACTTGTTACTTTTCAACGCCCTTGTGAAGGGCATTCTCAATAGCCTTGAGGTAGGCTTTGCTTGTAAGCGTAGCGCCGCTGATGCTGTCTAATTGAAGCGATTGGGCCTGGATCACTCTGCCGAACAATTCATCTACAGACGCCGCCGACTGATTCTCCGCATGCTCCAGGAGCTTGATCGCTGTAACTTTGTGCGCCGTAACGGTAACCAGAACCTTATTCGCCCTCCATTTATACATTCCGCCAGCATATTCACCTGTATACTCCCCCGCATGCAGCTTGTTGAAATTCACTTGATCAATCTCTACGTTCCGCGCTTCCCGGCGCTCTTTCTCTGTATAGAGCAAGGCCGCGCCTGAACCGATTAGTCCCACGAAAATAACGGTTAGGCACAGCAGCAGCAGGTTGCGTTTCCACTTCTTTTTCATGTTAACCCTCCTCTTAACCGTTCTCATCATGAATGAATATATTATAGTTCATTCATTTTTAAGCGCGTTTAGCCATTCTTTTACCGATTCGGTCAAACAGATGTCCGGCCAAGCTCTTGACAGGACCCAGCGAGACCGGATAATAATACGCCGCTTCAAACCAGCCGTTAGCCTGGTAATGCCGGAAATCCTTCGACCGCTCATCCAGCATATGCTGAATACTGGTCCGGGACAGCCGGAACATCAGCAAGCGGAACAGTGTAGGAGTCGGCGGTGCCGGACGCATCAATCCTTTGTAGAAGCGGGCCGCAGCCTTGCGGATTCTCACAGCATTCTTCCGCGCGGCTGCCGTGCTAACTGGCTCCATCGTACTTAGCACACAGCCCCGGGTCACCTGGAACCCAAAGTTCTCGCCCATACTGCTAAGATATTTGACAATCGCATTGCCGCCGTGAATTCCCTGATTGACGATCGCCGTATACGTCTTGCCGAAGAACTGCGGCCGATGGAACACATACGCCAGCCGGTCGAGCAGATTCTTCATGGCTGCCGGAACATGGAACGCATAATTGGGAGCCGCCATAATTACACCGTCCGCGCTCTCCATTTTCTCCACCAGCACATCCCGGTCGTCCCTCAGCGGGCAGTATTCTTCACCTTTATTGAAGCACACCTTGCACCCCCGGCAGAACTCAAGCCTGTAATCCTTCAGAAAAATATACTCAACCTCTACCTCCCCGTAGATTCGGAGCTGAGCCTCAAATTCGCAGACCGCTCTGTACGTATTGTTCTTTTGCTGATTGCCGATGATTGCGATAACCTTCTTCATGATTTGTCCCTCCAGAATAGAATTTCATTTCCGCTTTGGTTATGAATGAATATTATTTAATTCATTCATAACGTATATTAACATAGATATGCGTTATTGTCTGTACAGACACAGCTTGATTTTGAACGATTGGTGAAGAACTTCCGGGCACAAAGAAAGAAGCCACAAGCAGCAATCTGCTTATGGCTTCTTCCGCTGTTCTTTTACTGAATCAACAGCCCAAACCCGCTCTGAATATAATACAAGCTTGGATACGCAATATTGCTGGTCGTCAGGTTGTTGAAGGTCGCCGAGCCGTTGCCGGTATACGTGTAGATGGCCGCTCCCTTATGAGCGCTGGAGAACCGGGAAGTCGTCACCCCGTCAAGGCCCGTGCCGTTGATATTAATGTTATTAAATACGATACCCGAGAAGCCGCCGCCGTATCCGAGCTGGATCGCATCGCGCTGGGTGTTGATGATGTCGATGTTGTTGAAAGTAACATTCCTGATCGGGTCAGACGAAGCTTCAAGATCAATTGCGCCGCGTTCCCCGTCATACAAGTCACGGCTGGTGCCGCTGTTAATAATCGTCGTATCCGAGAAAACCATCCCCGTATTACTGTTGAAATGCGCCCCCGGGAAGGTTGTATTCAGCCGGATACCAGAGCCGCCTACTGTGTCGATAATGTAGTTGTGATCCGCCTTGTGACCGCTGCCCCCGAAGATGCCGATAGCGCCGGCACGCCAGTTATTCTCGATCGTATTATACGAAAAGGTGTTATTCACCCCATCCGGCGCCCCGAACGTATTGCTCGGCCAGACGGCCAGTCCGTCGTCCCCGTTATTGCGCACATTGGTATTGCGGACGGTAGAGTTGCTGGTCCCCTGGGAGAAGTTGATGCCGTCCGCCAGATTGTTGCGGATGCGGCTGTTCTCTACAAGCAGATTGTTCGCAAAAATTGCCGGCGTCCGCGCGTAATCCCCCACCCACATGCCGCATTCAAAATGCTCAATCCATACGTCATGGATGACCGAATTGTTGCCGAAGTTATCCATCAGGCCTTTATAGATGGCATTCTGATTGTACCGGGATCTCAGATTTGAGTTCATATAGACATTGCTGAAATCCAGCTTGCCTTGAACACGGAAGGAGATGCCTCCGCCAGCTGCATTGGGATTCGTAAATTGCAGATTGGTGTGCCAATAGCCTGCACCGGTGACCGTGAAGTTGTTAATCATATTGCTGACCGAGCCAATGACCCACATGCTGCTCAGATTAAAAGTTCCCGCCGGAATATAAAGTGTTTTCCCGCTGGCGACGGCGGCTGTAACCGCACTGTTGAAGGCGGCCAGGTCGTCCTGTCCGTCACCTGCCACTGCGCCGTAATCGGTGACCGATACCGAGTTGGCTGGACGGGCGATGGCTGCCGGTACAGGTTCAATCTCCAGGAAGTCAACACCATACTCCAGACTGTCTCCGTTATTCTTCTGAATGCGGATTACATCCCCCGGCTGAAGCGGCGTGTCCAGCTTCCAGTGGACTTCATCGAAGCGGAACAGCGGACGTCCGGCACCCGGCGCATCCCCCGGCTGATCTCCAGAAAAGTATTGCCAGGCATAATACGAGGTAAGCGGAATGGTCTTGGCCTTGGTTCCATTCACATATACGTCAAGCGCACCTGTAAGACCCATTCCGTCTGCCGAATCCGGCATCGTGAATCTCATGGTGACTCCGGCACCGCCTTGCCCCGCTCTCACTGTCCACTGGGCATAAGCTCCGTTAGACGGCAGGGCCACATAACTCTGTCCCGAAGCCTCGGAGGCAATCAGCGTCTGATCGAAATTCAGTGCGGATCTCAGCGCCGCCGAGCCGCCGCGGCTGGCATCCTGTGTATCATACCGGCTGTACGTAACGCTTGCGCCGCGTAAAGCATATACGACCAGGTTCACAGTGTTCACGTTGTTGGCCTGCTTGGTTGTTACCTCATTGGCATCTGCGGCAATGGTCGTAGTAACAGTGTAATTACCGTTCACTGCACCCCAGGTACCGGGGAGAGAGACCTCTACCGAAGCCCCGGCAGCAATTACGCCGGTGTAGGAGCCTGTGAAGGTCTGCACAGTAGAGCCTGCGGCATTCTTCAAGGCTACAGTTATTCCGTGGGCACCGCCTGCGGAAGCAAGGTTGCCCTGATTTTTGAGACTGACGGTGAAGGCCACGTTACTCCCCGCAGCCGGTGTTCCCGGTGACCAGGAGGTCGCTGCGGTCAAGTCGGAGCTGGACACCGGAGCAATGACCAGGGCAGCAGGATTAGCGTAGCTATTGTTGCTTTCATTCTGCTCAATAATCTGGCCTGCTTCATCGACCTTGGCACTGAGCGGATAAGTTCCGGCTGTTAGCGTTCCTGCATTGTAGGAGACGGATGCCGAAGCTCCTGCCGCCAAAGCCGCTACTGGTGCCGAACCCGCTAGCTCGTTGTTCAAATAAAAATTGACTGTGGTGGCTGCTGCTGCGGCATTGCCAATGTTTTTTACCATTGCATTCAGAGTTACACTGCCTGTCTCCACCAGAGAAGCAGGAGTCCAGCTCATGCCTGTAATCGTCAGATCCGGGTTCGCTGCCGGTGTACCGTATACCTGGAATTCAGCGATCTGTCCGGCAGGTGCGCCGGAGTTGGCAGTGACATTAAGCTGCAGCCGCTTAACGGTTGCAGTCACGGGAATGGTGACCGTGTTGCCTGAAGCCGGATTGAAGGTATACCTCTGAGCTGAAACGAGGCTGCTGAAGGTCGTCGAATTCTGATTGTGTCCGAGTACTTGAATGTTCTGGGTCCGGGCCGCCCATTCGGCCGCCGGATTCAGCTTCAGGACAATTGATGAGATTGTATAATTGGCTCCCAGGTCGAGCGTAAGGGTGCTTGGATTCCCGCTGCCTTCCCAGTAAGTAGCCGTGTTGTTATCGTTCGCATTCGCAGCAACGAAATTCTGTGTGCTGGAGGAGGCGTTGATCGTTTTACCCAGTGCAATATTGCCACCAGGGGAAGTCGTCGCCGTTGGAATTGGTGTGACTGTAGGCGTTGGGGATGTTGTCGGCACTGGTGTTGGTGTAGCAGATGGAGCAGGTGTGGAAGTAGGAACCGCTGTATTGGTAGGGATCGGGGTTGCTGTAGGTACAGCTGTTGGAGCTACTGTAGGTGAAGGTGCGGGCGTGGCGATGATTGCAGACGCTACCATAATTAGATCCAAATTGATGTTGCCCGTATCCCCCGCATCGTATTTGTAAGCAATGCTATTACTGCCAGCATTCAACGGGAGGGCTTCAGTCTTCGTGCCCCAGGTGTCCCAGTTCGCCAGGTTCGGCAAGGTTGTCTGGCGCTGCTTCACTCCGTTCACGTAGATACTGATCGTCTTGGCGCTTCCGCTTGCATTGGCATACCTCAGTGTAACATTCCGTGTACCCGCCGAAGCCACATTGACCGTGAAGGTGGTGGCCGGACCTTGGGTCAGATAGTTGTCAACAAAGCCTGTACCGGAGTATCCGGCATGGTCCGTGTTCACTTGCGCTCCGCCGGACAATGCAGCAGCTTCTGCTTCATAGGTGCCCGCTGGAACCGGTGATGTAGTAGGCCCGGCTGTAGGCGCAGGGGTTGGGGAGCTGGCACCGTAGATTTCAAGCTCGGACAACTGGCCCGCAGGCCACGCAGTATTCGCACTGAACAGCAGACGGACATAACGCGTATTGGCAGATGTGAAGTTAATCGTGACACTGTTGCCCGCCACCGCAGGATTAAATTCGTACGCAGCTGCACCGGCAATATCTGTAAAGCTGGTGCCGTTCGCACTGCCCTGTACCGCAAGTGTCTGCGTCCGTGTCTCCCAGCTAACGGGTAACTTCAATACAAGCTGGTCTATACTGGTGAGCGTACCCAGATCGACCTGAATCCACCCGGGAAAAGCATCATTTGTACTCTCCCAATACGTACTTTGGTTACTGTCCTTAACGTTATCCGGGGTATAATTCTGGGATTGTCCGCTGGCGGTAATGGTTTTGTTAAGTACCAGATTCGTTCCGCCAGCAGCCGACGAACGGGTCAGCGGACCGGCCGCCATGAAGAGCGTTGAGATGAGCAGCGTAACTACAAGCGACCATGTAACATACTTGTTGCGCATTCTATTCCTCCTTAATCTGATGTGGAACGACACACAGTGATATTCACAGCCCTCTAATGATAGCGATTACAACTATTACAAAATCAAAGCCTGACTCAGCCCACCCTCCCCTCTCTGCAATACACACTCATTATAGGTTTAATGCAGAGCACTCTTTAAGAGCTATTTCTACGGAAAAGATAGGTGATTCAATGAAAGTGATCATTGAGAGCAGCCCCGAATAAAAAAGATCAACTATGGCAGAATCTGACCATTGTTTGAAGGAAATAAAGTTTTACCCTGCCTATGCTTTATCAAGCTATACGAACGGAAAGGATAAAATATTTCTTGCCAAAACATCTAAACAAATATAACATCTAATTAGACACATATATAATTATATGTTATTCGTTTTCAGTGGAAGGAATGGTAAAATGAGCGCGGATTTTTACCTTGTGAGACATGCAAAAAAAGAAATAGGAATAGGTGATGTTTTGGTTTCTAGTGAAGGTCTAAAGCAAGCAAACATGACTGCAGAGCACTTTAAAAAAGTCCCCTTTTCTAGAATTGTTTATAGTCCGCTAAAAAGATCAATGATTACTGCTGAAATAATTTCCAAAACAACAAGAAAAGCGTTAACTGAGGATATACGATTAAGGGAGAGGGTCAATTGGGGGGATTTATCTGGACAAACATTTGAGGAATTTGTTGAGATGTGGAATCGATGCACAAGAGAAAGAGAATTTTCCCCGCCTGTCGGTGACTCGGCGAGAAAAGCAGGAGAGCGTATGACTTCATGTCTACTCGAACTAGCTGACCGACACCCGCATGAAAGTTTTCTTATTGTGACTCATGGTGGTTTGATTACAGATTTTTTGGCTAACGAATTTAACCACGAAGAACTGGCTAGAAAGTATCCTAACTTTATAGAAGAGCAAAGTTATTTGGTCCCAGAATGCTCTATAACTAAAGTTAGATATTGTGAAGAAAAGTTTGAGTTAATAGATTTTGCGAACGTCACGCATTTGAACCATTAAGCTAACAGAAAATGTTGATCGTAGTAGGCGCTTAGATCCTTACCGGATTCATAGTTGGCTACATCTAGAGAAGCCAGCTTCTGCCGGGCCTCCTCGGCCTTCGCATGAACAGCCTCCATCTGCGCCTGATTGCCGAATGCCTGATACACTTTGAAGGGCATCTGTGCCTTGGCATTCTCATTCCGCGCCGCGAAGATATCGTTCAGCTTACTTAGTGCAGTGATACTTTCTACGGTCAACAGGCCGGAGGTCTGAAATGACATTTCTGAGCTGCTGCACCACCGGGTCGCTGCTGAGTTCATCTTTTCTGGGTAGAGCGGCAATCGAAGTGATGAGGTTCGTCGTACTTCGCTGCACAAATTCAGGAATAGACACCCGTCCGGCGGCTGATTGCAGCCCCAAGCTGCCGAAGGCTGCGAGCAACAGATTAAATTGGCCTGTCAGCCTGTCCGCCTGGCGTTTATTCTCTTCCTGCATCTCTGTTACGCCTCTCAAGGCAACACGGATGATATCCTCTAATTTCTCCGCTTCTACGGTTAATTTATTAATCAGCACCTGGGCCTTGACCAGATGGTCGCCCATGGGAATGCCGCCCCAGCCGCTGGACTGGCCCTTCAATTGAAGATACAGCCGGTTGGTGTCCTGACTCACCTGACCGATTTTCGTTTGCAGGCGCCTGACTTCATCTTCGTTAAATACAAGCTTCGTGGAAGACACTACATAGTATCCATATTTTCACAGCAATCAGATATGTAAGTCACGGATATACCATGCATCGCAGGCATAGTGCTCGGAACCGGCCAGCGGGCCATCCAGCGGGCTGAACCCGTGCTTGACATAGAAACGGCCAGCAGCCTGCATCGTCAGCAGCGTCTCCAGGTAACACTTGCGGTAATGCTGCTTAGCGAAAGCAAGCGCCGTATCCAGCAGCCCTGCTGCAACGCCTTGGCCGCGGATGGCTGCGGACAGATACATTTTCTGCAATTCACAGATCTGCCGTGCTTCGTCAAAAGCTGCAATCCCGCAGCCGCCCAGCACCTGCCCATCCACTTCAATAACCCAGTACGCCCGGTTCTCCGCGCTATTATAATAGGTATATAAGTCATGCAGGCTGTCATCTGCCCAGGCCAAGCCTTCACGGTTACCGCCGAATTCAATCAGGCACTCCCGGATAATCCCCTCAATGACTGCATTATCCCTCTGCTCAATGGGACGGATGGTAATCATATGGTTGTCCTCCTTATACCCTCTGTCTGCTTCGTTTCCTGCTTCAATGTACAGTTAATCTATCATATCATTTCCCGCTGAACGATTCGCCTGCTATACTGGAATTTGCAAGTAGGATAAGGAGTGAGACAGATGAATAAGCTGGTATTTTTTCTCGGACCCGGAGGGGCAGGCAAAACCACCTTAGCCAAGGCAGTTGCGGCCCGGCGTCCGGCGGCGGTGTTCGATATGGACATTCTGCTGCGTCCGGCAGCAACCGCGATCATGACTATGCACGGGCTTGACCCTGACGACAGAGATTCCGATGAGTATAAAAGACTATGCCGCGATCTCGGCTACCGCATCACCATGGATGCCGCGCTCGATAATATCGGCCTGTCCAGCGATATCTATGTGGTGGGTCCCTTCACCAAAGAAGCGGCCGATCCGGAGTGGATCGGCCGCGAACTGGCGCGCGTAGGGTGCACGTTAGAGGAAGTTGAGGTCAAGGTAGTCATGGTAAGCCTGCCGGATGCCGCCGTGTACCGTCAGCGGATTGAGGGCAGACGCTCACCGCTGGATGCGTGGAAGTTCACCCACTGGGAACAATTCAGCGCTTCCCTCGGCAGCCGCACGGTAGCCTGGCCGCTTCCGCCTGCGCATGTCGCACAGATTGACAACTCCCATCCCGACAGGAATGTTGCAATCGCGGCGGTGGAGGCTTTTATCTATGAAGTGACGCCTTAATGCAGGATTATGACATCTGGACGCTACCGCTTGACCGCATGAATATAATGAATTGTCTCAAAAGCAGCAAGGTCATCCGAACGGTTACCGAAGAACCGGTCCTGGATGGCTTCCGGGGACAGGTGCTCGTAGACCAGCAGACCGGCCTCAGCCAGCAACTGCTCCATCTCCGCGTAAGCAAAGCAGGATTGCATGGGTTCGCCGCCGGCGGCAGCCAGCTGAACCATTTTGCTAACCCGGCCGGACAAGCCCTGCTCCTCCCATAGCCGCTCATCTGCATAATCCAGCACGATGGAGCTTCCGGCAGGCAGATTCGCGAACAATGCGCTGATCAAGCGGGCATTCTCCTCCTTGGTGAGGTAGTAGGATACCCCCAGGAGGCTGAATAGGGTTAAGGCATAAGGATCGAACCCCTGTGCGAGCAGACTGGGATAAGCGAATCCGCCCGTGAAGTCCATGGGAACAAGATGAAGATTGCCGGGAACCGCAAGCTGTGCTTCCTTAAGCCTCTGCTGTTTGGATGCCTGGGTAGCAGGAGCGTCCACTTCAAAGATCTCCAGCTGCTCCCCTAGTTCAGGATAACGGTAGGCAAAGCTGTCCAGCCCCGCACCAAGAATTACATACTGCTTCAGCCCGAGACTCATCTCATGCAGCACTATGCTCTCACAGTAGGCAGCACGTGCCAGCGGTGTGGGGGATAACTGAACCTGGACAATCCATCTCAAGATGGCTTCAGGATCATCCGGGTATTTCTCCGCAATCTCAGGATTGAAGAACGTAATCCCTTGCACCATATTCCTGCGGATGTCCGCGAACTCCTGCGGTGATATCAGCTTCTGTGCGACATAATCATCGATGATCTTCGGACTGTCAAATTGACTGTGATAGGCGCGGCCAAATGCGGACACTAAGGCAGTTATGCTGGACTTGTTCTGCTTCATTGGTGGTTCCTCCATAAAAAATAAGATTCCCCCTGGCCAGGAGAACCTTATTATATACACAAAATACTAATATGTAAATTATAGCATATATAATATTTTTTGTCAATGATAGATGTTACAATATTTCCTGTTTACCCCTGATCTAACGAGCCCATAAGCTGGAAAAAGTATTCGGTCTCCTGGGTCTTGTTAAGACTGTACCATGCATCCAAGGTAGCTGGAGCAAATACCTCTAAGACCCTTAGCACTTCCCTCGCGAATTCCAGCGGAGCGATGCCCGATGCCGTGACCAGCTTCCCGCTGACAGCTACAGGCCCATCCTCATGATAAGTTTCCCCTTTATAGCCGGGACTGACCATTTTCAGATAATCCAGGTTGTTGCTTGTATGCGGCACAACATCCAGATAACCCTTATCCGCCAGCGCCGCGGTCGCCCCGCAAATAGCAGCAACGGCCACACCGAGCTTGAGCGCTTCGTGAGCCCTATCCAAGACCGGCTGATTCTCCGCCTCTCCCCACGTATTCCCTCCAGGCAAAATCAATAGATCGCCGCTTGCCAAACTACACTCATCCAGGGTGAGATCCGGCTGTACCGTCAGTCCGCCCATAGTTGTAACCGATTCTTTGCTCGCGGATACCGTAATGACTTTTAAAGGTGCTGTACCTTTTTTGAAGTATCTTCCTGTGTTCAGTTCAGCGGCCAAATACCCGTATTCCCAGTCTGACATCGTATTGAATACGTATAGATAAGCTTGTCTGTTTTGCATATTGCAACTCTCCCATCACTATTTGATATAGCCTATTATAGTAAAACTCCCCTGACAGACGGTGTCAGGGAAGATGGGTTGGTTACAGATATGAAGGAACTGTCCCAAGGTCCATGAAACTGTTGCTTGTGACAACTCTTAAATGTGGAGTAGAATCTACGTGAGCACTTGGGTGGACGCTCCGCAAACAGAACGTTGTTCCCATCGCTGTTGTGTCCAGATTTTTTTCATCCCCCCTTAGCGGTGAAAATCCGGACACAAAGGCGAACGCTTCGCTTGTCCACAATTGTTCTGCCCGCTCCGCTGTTTAAGCGTGAATTGACTCTTCCATCCTTAAACAACAAACAAAAAAATCACTCGGCAACTGGAGAACAATCAGGGCTCCGGCGATTTCTGCTAAGGGCCGTCGCCGCTCATAGAAAATCACTTTTAGAACAACCCTCTTCACGTTAACTCAGCTAGGCTCTGCTTTAAGGTAAGCCCCAGCTTCACTGAAGCTGGAGATCTCACCGCCGCCGACAGCGGCACAGAGCGCCGCGCCTAACGCCGCTTCTTCAGCATGTTCACCAAGCTCAAGCGGTAGGCCGAAGGCTGCTTCAGCCTTGGCGCAGAGCACCGGATTCGTGCGCAGTGCATTGCCTGAGCCTATAAGGCGGCTGAATGTGGCCGCGCCCTGCTGTTCCAGATCCGCCAGGAAGCCGTACAGTTCATCTACCATTCCTTGCAGAAAAGCATGGGCCAGCCCGCCGGGAGTAAAATTCTCCAGCGTGATTCCCTCCACACTGCCGCGCTTCTCCGGGTCCGTCCTTGTCCCCAGAAACTGTGTGTTCACCGTAAGTCCTATGCTGCCGCGTCCCGGCACCTCTTCACTGAGCAGCCTGAGCATCAGGGAATAGACATCTGCCGGTGCTTCTCCAGTGTAAGCGGTGATCAACTGCCGGAAGAATCCCTCCAGCAGGGCATAAGACTTGCCTCCGCTCAGGGCGGCGCCAACCATTAGCACCCCACCGCCAGGGAACGGGCGTACCTCCATCGCAGAAGGAATGTTGACGCAGTGAGGCAGCCAGGCCGAGAGCTGGCTCCCTGTGCCGATGTTCAGCAGCAGGGTTTCGCCAGGGAGTGGTACGCTCCCCAAGAAGCTGGCCTGATTATCCCCGAGCGAGGTATACACGGGAATGCCTTGTGATGTGCTACCAATTGCCGACCCGGAGGGGACGACCTGCGGCAGTAACGAACAATCGATCCCGGCCATACTAATCGCGGTTCTATCGAAATCTCCTGTCCGCAGACTGAAGCCCCCGATCCCCGCTGCCTGCGTTGCATCGATCAGGGGAATATCAACGTTCACGAGCCTCATCACAATATAGTCCGCAATTGTGCAGAAGCCGACTGCTCCTTCCGGGACAAGCTGTTGGCACAGATTATAGTAATGGGTGGCGAGTCCATAGCCGGGAGCTACAGTGTAACCGGTAAGGTCACTGAACTGCTGCGCATAGGTTGGACTGCCCGTGCCTCTAGTTAGCTGTCCCGCCCGTCCATCCTGCCAGGTGTACAGCGGACCTGTAGCTCTTCCTCTTTTATCCAAATAGACAATCCCATGCATCGCCCCGGTTAAGCCAATACCCGCTACCTCCGGCTGGTGCGCCAGCAGACGTTCAAGTATATGTTCCACCTGCTTCACAATCAATTCCGGGTCCTGCAGCCGCTCCCATTCCTGATTTAGGCTGAAAGGCAAACTCGCTTGCGCTTCCGTAAGGCTATGCAGAATCGTACGCTTCTCCAAATCGTATAGCAGCCCGGAGATGGATGTGGTTCCGATATCTAGTCCGGCCGTAATCATAGGCTCCATCCTCTTCCCTCTTGTATAGCCCATATGTTAAGCCTTCTCTAAGGATAGCGTCAACCAGGCGAATAAAACACTAAGAAGCAAAAGATACTAGAACAAAGAAAGTATAACTATAAACGGAGGTACATAAATGAGACTTCACAACAAAGTGGCAGTAGTTACCGGGGCGGCATCCGGGATGGGGAAGGCGATTGCCGTGCTTTATGCGAAGGAAGGGGCCAAGGTGGTAGTAGCAGATATTCATCTGGAGGCTGCGGAGACGGTGGCCGGTGACATTAAAGCTGGCGGCGGGGAAGCCCTGGCGGTACAAGCAAATGTTGCTGAAGAGTCTGACATCCAGAATCTGATCGACAGAACAGTCAACACTTACGGCACTGTAGATATTCTGGTGAATAATGCGGGGATTATGGATAACTTTGAACCGGCGGGTGATATTGAGGATGAGAGCTGGGAGCGGGTGCTCGCCGTCAATACAACTTCAGTAATGCGTGCTACGCGCAAGGTACTGCCTATTTTCCTGGAAAAACAACAGGGTGTTATTATTAACGTTGCCTCGGTAGGCGGTCTGTTCGGTGCCCGGGCCGGTGCAGCTTATACAGCCTCGAAGCATGCGGTTATCGGCTTTACCAAGAATACCGGATTCATGTATGCTGCCAAGGGAATCCGCTGTAATGCGATTGCGCCAGGCGGTGTCGAAACCAATATTGGTTCCACTATGACCCATATCAATCCTTTTGGCATGGAACGCACACAGCCGGGTATGGCGCTTAATCCACGGATGGGCCAGCCCGCAGAAATCGCACAGCTCGCCTTGTTCCTGGCTTCAGAGGAAGCAGGCTTTGTGAATGGAGCAGTCATTACCGCAGACGGCGGGTGGACGGCTTATTAAGGTTGATGGACCCATAGCAAAGGCCATCTCTCCCATGCTGCGGGAAGATGGCCTTCTTTCTTAACTGCCCTATTCTGCTTCAGCTTCGTGCATCCTGCACTCTAATGTTGCTCCCGAACAAGGTGGAATCACTTGTCAGCTTGTAGGCCGGATATCCGGCCTCTGCTTCGAGCCGCATAACGTCATCGAACAGCACTTCCTGCTGGCGGTCACACAGGAAGGTGAACGGCTCGGTCTGAAACACAATATCTGTCGGCGAAGGCTCGCTGACTACCTGGATGACCAGTACGCCGTTACAGCCGCAATCCTCCGTATCATAGAACATTTTGAATTGCCCGGGCTTCCCGGCCAAGCTCTGCTCCAGCCGTTCGCGGGTCATTGCATTAAGCTCAATCTGCATCTGTAATTACTCCTCTCAGGACAACCTGTCCGGTATGCTGTATCTGTAGGCGACAAGTATAGTCCTTAATCTGCGCAGACCCGTGTGACAGCAGTCACTGTGAATGTGAAAATATGACTATCAGCGCAGTATGCCGCAGCAGCGATGAATTCTTCCCTTTGAATATAACACAGAAACAGGCGCTGCCATAACCCGGCCCGCGGCCTGGAGATGTTAGCGCCTGCCCTATTCTGCTTCACCCGATCTGCGAACGTACGGCTTCTTCCAGATTCAGCAGCTCCGCCCTGACCTGGACCACCTCACCGATAATGATCATGGCCGGATTGCTGATCTTCATCGCGGCGGCTACCTTGTCGATATTGCCAAGCGTGCCGGTTACGATCCGTTCGCGCACCGTTGTTCCGTTCTCAATTAATGCAACCGGGGTCTGCGGATCTTTGCCGTGTACCAGCAGTTCCTTGCATATCTCCCCTAGCTTGCTTACGCCCATATAAATCACAAGCGTATCTACACCATGAGCCAGCGCATCCCAGCGCAGCGGTGAATCCTGGGTCTGGCAGCGGCTGCCGGTCACGATGGCAAAGGAAGCCGCCACACCGCGATGGGTCAGCGGAATGCCCGCAGAAGCAGCTGCGCCCACCGCCGAGGTGATTCCGGGAATCACCTCATAGGAAATACCGGCAGCGGCGGCAGCTAATGCTTCCTCCCCGCCCCTGCCGAAGACAAACGGGTCGCCGCCCTTCAGCCGGACTACATGGCTACCGGCTTCGGCATGCCGGATCATTAGCCGCTCGGTCGTCTCCTGGGGCATCGAATGCAAGCCCGGCGCTTTGCCGCAGTAAATGCGCACGGCATCGCCCCTGGCGTAGTCCAGCAGTTCCTCATTCACCAGCCGGTCGTACAGAATCACATCGGCACATTGAATGCGCCGCAGCGCCTTCAATGTAATCAGCTCGGGATCGCCTGGACCCGCACCAACAATGGATATGCTGCCCTGCTTCATAGGCTTTTCTCCAGGACAGGTGTGCCCGGCAGCCCCGCTTCTCCGCGTCCCGGAAGCTCTGCTGCCGCAGAAGTTCCAGGTCTGCTGCCTTTTTGCGATAAGTAGAATAACAGCCCCGTGAGCAGCAGCCCTCCGGCGAAGTTGCCAAGCAACACCGGAATACCGTTCCAGATCCACCAGTCCGCCATAGTCACATTCGCTCCAAGCATCATTCCCGCCGGAATGACGAAGAAATTGACGACCGTATGCTCGAAGCCCTGGCCGAAGAAGGTCAGGATCGGCAGCCACATGGCGAGGATTTTGCCGGAGGTGGATCTTGAGGTCATCGCCATGACAGCCCCCAGCGTAACCATCCAGTTGCAGAGCATCGCCTTGATGAAGGCCAGCCCAAGTCCCTCGGCCCCCAGACTCTGATAAGCCGTCGTCTTCCCTTCACTTGCCGTAATCAGCGTCTGCACCATGGGGTTCGACAGATCGGTCCCCATCTTCGTAATCGTCAGCCCGTATAATGCGGCATAGACCGCACACCCGATCAAATGCCCGAGTATGACCCAGAAATAGTTCCCGAGCATGCGTCCTAAGGTGGTCTGCTTCTCCAGCACGGCCAGCGGAATCAAGGCGAAGCTGCCGGTAACCAGCTCCAGCCCGAGGAGAATAATCATCACGAAGCCTACCGGAAAAAGAATGGCGCCCACCATAGGGATCTTGGTTTGTGCCGCAGCGGTGAAGGCCAGTGTAGTTGCACAGGCCAGAATGGCACCGCCGAGACCGCCGCGGACAATGAGCTGCATGATGCCCAGTTCCGCTTTGTTTTTTCCCGCTTCAATCATGGAGCCCAGCACTTCGCCTGGTTTGACATAGTCCATTATGAATCCCCCTTATACATGTCCCTATATGAGTGAATTAGATCGTTAAGTACAAGCTGCCGGTGGCGTGATCGACTTCCACCTCATAGGTGGTCACATGTCCCGTATCGGGGGCCTGCACCTCGCCTGTATGCAGCTCGATCCGCCAGTCATGCAGCGGACAATGCACCTTGGAGCCGCAGACCATGCCTTCCGAGAGCAGCCCGCCCTTGTGCGGACATTTATTCTCTACAGCCAGCACCTCTCCGCTGCTTAGCCGGAACAAGGCAATCTCGGTATCGCCTACCCGTAATTTACGTGATCCTTTGATATCCACCTCATTCAAGTTGCCGATTAGCAGTTTGGTCATTGTCATTTCGGGTTCCTCCTTAGACCGTCTCGGGTAACGAGATCGCCTCAAAATTCTTGCGCAGCTCCGGGGTATTCACAATCTGCTTCCATGGATCAGTAGTCAGGCTGAGCGTCTTCTGAATTCTCTCCACCAGCGCCGCCCGTTCCTCCGGGGATTCCAGCGCCTGCTTGATGCTGTCCAGACCCACGCGCTCGATCCACTGTGCAGTCCGCTCATTCCATCCGGCTTGCTCGCGGTAATACTGCAGGAACGCGCTTGCCCATTCCAGAACCTCATCATCGGTCTTCACCACGCAGAGCAGATCGGTCGCCCGGACATGTACGCCGCCGTTGCCGCCGACATGCAGCTCCCAGCCGCCGTCTATCGCCACCACCCCGAAGTCCTTGATTGTCGCTTCCGCACAGTTGCGCGGACACCCGGATACGGCCAGCTTCACCTTCCCCGGAGCATTCAGCCGTTCAAAAGCCTTCTCCAGCCGAATCCCCATCCCCAGCGCATCCTGGGTCCCGAACCGGCAGAAGGTGGAGCCTACGCAGGTCTTTACGGTGCGCAGCGTTTTGCCGTAAGCATGGCCGGAGGGCATATCCAGCTCCTCCCACATCTTCGGCAGATCCTCCTTTTTCACGCCCAGCAGATCCAGGCGCTGCCCGCCGGTGAACTTGACCAGCGGCACATCGTATTTCACCGCGACCTCCGCTATCTTGATCAGCTCCGCGGGAGAAGTGACCCCGCCGTAGATTCTCGGCACGACAGAATAAGTTCCGTCCTTCTGGATATTGGCATGGTAGCGCTCATTTGTATATCTGGATTCATTCTCGTCCACATATTCCTCCGGCCAGAGCATACCCAGGTAATAATTCAGCGAAGGGCGGCATTTCGGGCAGCCTTCCTCATTGCTCCAGGACAATACATGCATGACTTCCTTCACCGTGGTCAGCTTCATCCGCTTGATCTCGGCGACAATCTCATCCCGCCCGAGCGTCGTGCAGCCGCAGATTCCCTCCTTGACTGTAACGGCCGCCTCTCCGGCATAGAGCTGGAGCAGTCCCTCTACCAGCGGCTTGCAGCCCCCGCAGGAGGCGGATGCTTTGGTACAGGCTTTGATCTGGCCGACACTGGTGCAGCCGCCGGCGGTAATCGCTTCGGCAATGGTTCCTTTCGTTACACCGTTGCACCCGCAGATGATCTCGTCACCCGGCATCCCTTCCAGCCGGTTGCCCTTGGGCGAAGCCAGCGCACCAGCCTCCAGGCCGAGCAGCAGCTCCTTCTCGCGCCCCTTGATATTCTCGCCCTTCTTAATCATTGAGAAGAGCTGCGCGCCGTCATTGGTATCCCCGAACAGCACGGCACCGATTAGCTTATCATCCTGGATGACCAGCTTCTTGTAGATTCCCTCCGTCTCATCCTGGAACCGGAGCGCTTTCGTTCCGGGCTGCTCGTTATACTGTCCTGCCGAGAAAACATCGACGCCAGACACCTTCAGCTTCGTCGAGGTCACCGAACCGGCGTAGCCCTCTGTGGGAGCGCCTGCCAGTCTTTTGGCCAGCACAGCGCCTTGCTCATATAGCGGGGCTACCAGGCCGTAGGCAATGCCGCGATGCTCTGCACACTCCCCGACGGCGTAAATACCGGGCAGGCTGGTCTCCATATAATCATTCACCACGATGCCCCGGTTCACCTCAATCCCGCTGCTGCGGGCAAGCTCCACATTCGGCTTGATGCCGACCGCCATGACGATCAGATCGGTCTCCGCCATCTCGCCGTCTGCGAACAACAGGCCTTTGACCCTCTTTTTGCCGAGAATGGCTTCTGACTGCTTCTTCAGCAGGAACTTCATGCCCTGAGCTTCCAGCTCTCCCCGCAGCATCCGGGATGCCGCCTCGTCCAGCTGACGCTCCATAATATACTCGTGGATGTGAACCACCGAGACGTCCATCCCCAGATGCAGCAGCCCTCTGGCCGCCTCAAGTCCGAGCAGGCCGCCGCCGATGACAAGGGCCTTTCTGTATTTTTGCGAGACGTCCTGCATAATTTGTGTGTCCTTGATGTCGCGGAAGGCAATGACGCCCTCTTTCTCTGTTCCGGGGATCGGCAGCATGAAGGGATTGGAGCCGGTTGCCAGAATCAGCTCGTCATACGCGGCGGTAACTCCTTTATCCGTATTGACTGTACGTGCAGCAGTGTTAATAGAAGTCACTGTGTGTCCCGTATATAAGGTAATATTGAAGCTGCGGTACCATTCGAGATCATTAATTACGATTTCATCCAGGCTTGCCCCGCCTGCCAGCACGGAAGACAACATGATACGGTTATAGTTGGGATAAGGCTCTGTGCCAAAAATCGTAATCTCGTAAGCCTCCGGCGCCAATTTGAGCAGATGCTCAATGGCTCTGACCCCCGCCATCCCATTGCCGACTACTATCAGTTTTTTACGCTTCACTGTCATCTGTATCTCTCTCCTCTCCAGGTGCACAACAGAAATAGCCCGCTTCACTCCGCCCGGAAAAGATACATTTCCCGTAAGCGATATAAGTGAGAGCAGGCGCCATTGCCGCTTCAGCCGAATACATCGTTGTATTCGTGAATTGTTGAATTTGTTAAAACGACTATACTACAGCCGTCTATGATACGTCAATAATTATGACATATAAAATTTAATTAATTTAATTTATCGACAAGAATGCTGAAATTGTGTTATATAATATAACATCAACTATCCTATAATTGGATTGTATAAGCAATCATACAAGATGTCTCTATTCTTAGGTAAAAGGAGCGTCGTCCCCCATGCATTCCCTGCTCGTTATAGAACCTGCTGGAACAGAGAATCCCGAAGAAGCGCGCTCCTCTGATGGGCCTGATCACATCTTAAGCACTTGCGGCTATGTAGTTGGAACCGCGGCGTCACCGGAACAGGCCGCTCCGTTCATCGGCGATGCCGATGCCTTCATTCTTAATCTTCCGGTGACGGATATCAGCCATTGGAGAACCCTGCTGGTACGGCAAAGGATCGCGCCGGTAATCTGGTGGTGTACCCCGCATACCGCTAACCTCTCCGTCTCTGCCTGCGGCGACGATATTATGGTGGACGGCATTCTGTCCCCGGCTATGAAGCCGCCGGAGATTCACTGGACGCTGCATTTCAGTGCCAGGCAATGCTTCGAGCGCAAGCAATGGCTGAAGGAACGGGAGCAGCTGCTCTCCCGGATTGAGGAACGCAAGTGGATCGATATGGCTAAGGGCATTCTGTCCAAGGCCAAGAATATCAGTGAATCGGAAGCCTATGACCTGCTGCGCAAGCAGGCGATGAATGAACGCAAACGAATTGTGGATGTAGCAACCTCCATCGTCAAGGTCTACCAGATGCTGCAGGATCAAACTTAAGGAGAACGCCATATGATTAATATTCTGAAGGAAGTTGCCCGCGGCAAACGCGGTGCGAAGGATTTAAGCTACGGGGAAGCCGAATATGCGGCCGAAGCCATACTCACCCGGACCGCTTCGCCGGTGCAGATCGGCGCGTTCCTGATTGCAGAACGCATGAAGCTGGAGAGCCTGGAGGAGCTGGAGGCTTTTGTAGCAGTCTGCCGTAAATACGCCTTCCGTGAGCCTGTTCATCAGGGAATCGACTGCGCCGGTCCGTATGACGGCAGGGTGCATTCCTTCATCGCCACCTTCCCCACGGCCTTTCTGCTGTCAGCCGCAGGTCTGCCGGTTACCTTGCATGGTTCGGCGGGCTTGCCGCCAAAATGGGGGGTTACGCTGCAGGATATCGTTCAGGCCAGCGGAGTAGATGTAGCTGTACTGAGCCGGAGCGATGCGGTTCATGCCGCCGAAGCCAGCGGAGTTCTGTTCGTGAAGTCGGAGCAGTGGTGCCCGCCGCTGGGGGAGCTTCGCGGACTCCGGGAGGACATAGGGATGCGGACGATTTTTAATACGGCGGAGAAGCTGATCGACTATTCCTGTTCACCGTTTATTGTATTCGGGATATTCCATAATACGGTATTCGAGCGGATCTCCAGGCTCATTGTGAAGCTTGGCTATCAGCGGGGGCTGGTGGTGCAGGGCGTGGAAGGCTCGGAGGATCTGTACATTGACCGGCCCAACCGCGTATACCGGATTCAGGACGGTGCGGCGGAGCTGGATATCATCGACCCCGAGTCGCTCGGCCTGGAGGTCCCCGTCCCTGCGGAGCAGGAATGGACGGCTCTGCGGCAGCTCCGTACGGCAGAGGAGGTCCTGCAAGGCGGCGGGCATATGGCCTACTACAACCAGACGCTGCTTAACGCCGCTGCCAGACTTCATGCCGCCGGGCGTGTGAATTCGATTGAGGAAGGCGTCTATACCTGCAAGCCTCTGCTGGATAACGGTCAAGCCTGGGCGACCTACCAGCGCTGGCAGCACAACCTGGCGGGCAGAAGGGCCGCTTCACTCGGGCAGGGTTGAGAGTAGCCGGCAGAGCCTGGCTTCTCCGTTCGCCAGTTATGTGAGGTGTACACAAACTTGTATGGCTGCCTTCTGGAAATTCAGGTGCACTTCTGCACCTCATTTGCCGCTTTTAGGTGTGTCTGGCGAATTCAGGTGCACTTCTGCACCTGATTCACTCCCTTTGCCTAGTGTCCGGCCCGCCATCCTCGCAACCACCAATGTATTCGGTTTTCCGCACACATTTGGCCCACGCGCCCTCGCAACCACCAATGTATTCGGTTTTCCGCATACATTCGGCCCATACGCCCTCACAGCCACTAATGTATTTGGTTTTCTGCATACATTCGGCCCACGCACCCCAGCACCCACCATTGTATTCGGTTTTCCACACACATCCAAAAAAAAGCGTGCCATCCGCATTCCTGCGGTGCACGCTCTTGTCCGTTACTGCAAATGCTTCCGTTAATCCGTATGCAGGGCCCCCTGCGGCTTGCCGGAACCGGGGGCACCGGCGGGATCTTTGGCATCGCTTGTGCCGCCCAGCTTGAACACCAATATCCCGCCTACGATAATCAGCACGCCGATTAGCTGGTTGAACGAGAATGGAACCTTTGCCAGGCCCAGCCAGCCCAGTGAATCCCAGAGCAAGGCGAAGCCGAGCTGGGCAGTTAGTACAATTGAAATGGCATAGGTGGCGCCAAGGATTCTGGTGGCCTGGACCAGGCAGATTACGACCCCCACGCCGATCATTCCGCTTAACCAGTACCAAGGCTGCATGTGTTGCAGCGTGAACATATTCTTCCCTTCCATAATCAGCCCCATGACGAGGGAGGCGGCGAAGCCCATGCCCAGCACCAGTGTAGTGGTCGACCAGGAGCCCGTGTGCTCATTAACCTTGGCGTTGAAAATATTCTGTAAGCTGACCAGCGCGCCCGCGATCAGTGCAAGTACTAACCCTGTTAACATATCTCTTGCCCCCTTCGTTTAGAACTTCAGTACAACTACTCCGAGAATCATCATCCCGATGCCGATAAACTGTGGCAGCTTCATTTTCTGCCGGACGACTCCGAACCAGCCCCTGATGTCAATGATAAACGTCAGGCAGAGCTGGGCAATCAGCAGCGCCGAGATCGTAAGCGTAACCCCGATGTTCTGAATGGCCGTTACCTCACTGAAAATCACGAAGGCGGCCAGACCACCCCCGCTGATGTATAGCGGATGTACCTTGCGGAAGCCGTGCTTTTTGCCGTCCCGTACCACCAGCGCTATCGCTAACGCCATAATGAATCCGGTAAGCTGGGTAATGGTTGCCGCCTGCCACGTGCCGATATCCTGGCTGATTCTGGCATTGGCTACCCCCTGAAGCGTAATGCAGGCCCCGGCCAAAAATGCGAATATGATCCCTCTCATCTGTCTCTCTCCTCTTTTTGCTTCTCTGTACTTATTAAAAGCCAGTTCGCCGGATTGGAAAAGGACATATGTCCTATTCGGTAAAAGTCTGCTAGCCGCGCCGCCTGCATCGCCCTGCTAAAGAGACAACAAGCCCGTTTCAGGCCGGATTCCGGCTCAAAACGGGCTTGCATAGACTTTTCGGCACAAGATGATTGCACACCTGACTCTTAGGAGATAAGGTTCATCTCCCGCAGCTTGTCCATGATGATAACACTGACCGCCGACACACGGTCTTTGTCCTTATAGGATAACCATGCCAGCTCTTCAATCTCCGAAGCCGGGGCAAGCTCGCCTGTGAAGTCTGCGGTCAGGCAGGTCATCCGTACAAGGATGCCTTCCGCTTTGCCATGGGCCGGGGCCTCGAAGCTTCCGAACTCTGCAATCGTCTCCGGCAGGATCTGGACCGACAGCTCCTCCTCAATCTCGCGGATCAGAGTCTCGGCATCACTCTCGCCGGGCTCCCGCTTACCGCCGGGGAAATAATAGGTGTCCTTGCCTGTGGAACGCGCGCCCAGTACCTTGCCGTCCACAACATAGATCCAAGCTACCTTATCTATTACATTACTCATTGTTAGTCTGCACCTTTCCTTCTACGTCACGCTGAAACGGAACTGCCCGTTTAAGAACAGTGTACCCGTTCCTGCTTGCTGCTTGAATATGCATATGCTGTCCGGCCTCTCCCCAGGGCACAGCATACCCCTCACCCTTGGCGCAAAAAATAGACGCCGAGGAGTAGGCCGGGTCTGCATTTTTATTATAATTACGCTGCTCCACCACCGCCCCGGTCTGGTGGCAGGGCTCATATCCGGCCACTCGGAGTGACATCGATCCCTTGCCCTGCGTCATCGCCGCCAGTCTCACCCCGTAATTCATGAAGCTTGCCGCCGGAACTGTGCCCGTAATTACCGCCTTGGACGGTGAAATATCCGGGGGATGGAAGCGGCCTCCGGCTTGCTGAATATCACTCATAACCTTTCCCACATCGTCCGGATCTATCCGGATCTTCAGGTCGTAGACCGGCTCCAGCAGCAGATTCTCTGCCTGCTCCAGCCCCTGGCGCAAGGCGCGGTAAGCCGCTTCCCGGAAATCGCCGCCGCTCGTGTGCTTATTATGCGCCCTTCCTGTAAGCAAGGTGATCTTCAGATCCGTCAGCGGGGAACCGGTCAGCAGGCCGTGATGGCCGCTCTCCAGCAGATGCTGCTCAATCTGATGCTGGTAGCCTGCCGCGAGATCATCCGGGTGGCAGCGGTTCATGAACGTGATCCCGCTCCCGCGTTCCCCTCCCTCAAGCATCAGATGAACCTCGGCGTAGTGGCCTAGCGGCTCGAAATGCCCGCAGCCATAGACCGTACCGGCAATGGTCTCCTTGTAAAGAATCTCCGGCGGGCCAAACGAGATTTTAAGCTGAAACCGCTCTGCTACGATCTGCTCCAGAATCTCAAGCTGTATCCCGCCCATCACATGAATATGCAGCTCCTGGAGCTCTTCATCCCAGCTTACATTCAGTGACGGATCTTCCGCGCCGAGCTGTCCGAAGGCATACATTAGCTCCTTCAGGTGCACGGGCGGCTTGAAGAGCACCTTGGATTTCAAGGTGGGAATCAGTCCGCTCCCCTGCGCGTCCTGAAGTGCGCCCACTCCAGCACCCGGCAGCACGGAGCTTAGGCCGACAACCGCGAACAACTCCCCGGCGGCAGCCCAGTCAGCGGCGCTATAAGCGTTACCGTTATACTTGCGTATTCCGGTAATCCGTTCGGAGGTTTGTTCCGCTTCGGGTCCATAAGCCAAGCTCTCGCGATTCTTCAGGACGCCCTGCAGCGCTTTGATGTAGGTGATGCGGGTACCTCTGGCATCGTGGCGGATCTTAAAGACCCTCCCGGCAAAAGGCAGTGTATGATCGTACTCCGTGAACGTGAGCGCATCCAGCATCTCCAGAAATTCACTCACCCCGCGGTCCAGCAGCGCAGAGCCCTGCATACACGGAAAAATCTCTCCGCGCTTCACCATAGACCTCAGCGCACTGCGGCAATCGCTGTCCGTCAGCCTGCCTTCAAGATAAGGTTCCAGCAGCGTCTCCTCGCGTTCGGCAAGGAACGCTTTCATCTCCTCGGTCCACGCAGCTTCCGGCTGCTCCGGCAACAGCAAGGCATCGCCGCTAAGCAGCTGCCGGATCTCTTCCAGGACCCGCTCAGGGTCACTCCCTGCACGGTCGGTTTTGTTAATGAAGAACAGGGTCGGAATCCGGTGCTGGCGCAGCAGCTGCCAGAGCGTTTCGGTGTGGCTCTCTACTCCCTCCACCGCGCTGAGAATCACCACTGCATAGTCCAGCACTTGCAGACAGCGCTCCATCTCCGGGGAGAAATCGACATGGCCCGGCGTATCCAGCAGGAAATAGCGGGCATCCTTATAGGTGAACTCTGCCTGATCGGCGAAGACGGTGATCCCGCGTGCTTTTTCAATCTCATGGGTATCCAGGAACGTATCCTGATGGTCCACACGCCCCCTGCTGCGGATGGCTTCGGTATGGTAGAGCAGCTGCTCGGCGAAGGTCGTCTTCCCGGCATCTACATGGGCGAGCAGTCCGACAGTTATATTCATATATTGCTGCTACACCTCTCCACGGATATGCGGAACCACCTCTGATTGGTAAAAGGCAGCCAGGCGCTCCATATCCCCTGCGCTGAAGGAGGGTACATCCAGTGTGGCCAGATTATCGTTCACCTGAGCCTCATTCTTGAAGCCCGGAATCACACAGCTGACGGCTGGATGGTCCAGAATCCAGCGCATCGAGGCCCGGGCCATATTGCCGCGTCCTTCAGCGATCCAATCCAGCTTCTGCGCCAGCTCTACACCCTTACCAAAAGGCAGTCCGGCAAAGGTCTCGCCCACATTGAACTGCTCCCCGTTCGCATTGAACTTCCGGTGGTCGTTCTCCTGGAAGGTACTGGACGCCGTGAACTTGCCGGTCAACAGACCGCTGGCCAGCGGCAGGCGCACCAGAATGCCTGCACCCTTGGCCGCAGCCTGCGGCAACAGCTCCTGTGCCGGCTGCTGGCGGAACAAATTGAAGATCACCTGAAGTGCCGCAACTCCCGGATACTCCAGGCAGAGCAAGCCCTCCTCGATAGTCTCAACGCTGACGCCGTAGTGACGGATTTTACCCTCGGCCTTCAATTGGTCCAGCGCTGCGAATACACTGCCATTGCGCAGAATCTCAATCGGCGGACAGTGAATCTGATACAGATCAATCGCTTCCCGCTCCAGACGCCGCAGGCTCTGCTCACAGTACTCGCTAATCCGGCGCGCGGAGTAATTCTCCGGGTCATGGATATCTCCGGCGCGGCAGAACTTTGTGGCGATATGTATCTCATCCTGCTTCCCCCGGGTCGCCTTGGCGAGCAGCTCCTCCGCATGGCCGCCGCCATAGACATCTGCCGTATCGAAGAAATTCACGCCCTGCTCCATCGCTGCCTGCAAGCCTCTCAGCCCGTCCTCATCCTTGCTGCTGCCCCAATCCCCGCCAATCGCCCAAGTGCCAAAGCTGACTTCACTGACAGACAGACCTGTATTTCCCAGCTCGCGATATTTCATCATATAAACCTCCGTTTATGAGTATGTGTGAAGCGTTCTCAACTCTTCTTATTATGAAGGGTATGGGCGGTCAGGTCCAGTTGGCGGCTCCTCTTGAACATACATTGGGGCATCCCGCCGCGCTACTCTGCATCCAATGACTTATAAGCTCCGTGCGATCTGGACGATCTTCTGAATCGTGCCGGGTACTTCGCCGCTGTCGTTGATTACAAACAGATACTCCGACTCACTCTCCGTTGGCTGCTGCGCCAGCACCTTTTGTGAATCCGCGATTTGCCGGGTCAGCACTACATCGAAGCTTTTTGATTTTCTAAGGATAGCTGTACTCCGTTCACTACTCGCTATACGCGAATACAGCAGCTCATCCGGCAGGTTGAAACATACCAGCACACTAACCAATCCCTTCTGGTGAAACCAATCCAGCATTCGCAGCCGGCCTTCCCTATTGGAGTAATTGTTACACATGATGATGTGCTGCTCCGACTCATGAACGGCATAATCCACTAATGTTCGGGTCAGAGCGTCCTTAAGCGTATTCGCCCCCTGCATGGGCAGGAGACTTTCGTAATGAGTATTGATGAATTCCCCAAGGTCATCCCGGTCAATAATAACCGACTCAGGCAAGCACTGCTCTAATTCTCTGGCAAATGTGGTCTTCCCGCTATGCGTTTTACCGACTGTAAGGATTGCTAACCTCTTCATCAATACCACTCCTTTACGATAAAAGTACTAAGCTCTTACGTTCTCTCTCTGCGGGTACGTCTATCCTTCCATAACAAGTAAATACCTGCCCGGGATAATTCTCCAGCAGGACATGAATCAGAATTGTTCTTTGGCAAAATTGTAAAATGCGAGTGCGTCTTCCCATGACGGGAATCCGGCCTGAGCCAGCTTGTCGCTGCCTCCGCCCTTGCCCTGGTAGCCGCCCAGGTGAGCCTTGAAGAATGCGCCGCACGAGAAATCCGCAGATCCGCTATGCGCGAGCACTGCCTTATTCTCCGCCGCACTCAGCAGCAGCACCGGAAGGTCGGTCAGCGCCGTCAGCTTCGCAGCCAGACTCTGCAGATCCTTAAGAGGTCTACTATCCGAAATATGCGTCAGCACCCCGCCGCCCTCTTCCATAGAAGATGACAGGTCCCGGGCCAGATAGCTGTCATTCTGCTCCTTCACAGCCGCCAGCTCCGCTGCCAGCAGCTTCTGCTCCTGCTCCCACTTTCCGAGCCGGTCCATAATCTCGTCCTTGCCAGTATTGAATCGGGCGGACAGCTGACTCATGATTTGCATATGATCGTTGAATTCCGCAAGCGCCCGGCTTCCGCATTTGAAGGTAATTCTAATATTACCCTTCTGCTTCTCGGACCTCAGCAGCTTAATTATTCCAATCGCCCCGGTCGAAGCGACATGAGTACCGCCGCAGGCGTTATGCTCGACACCTTCAATCTCGACGATCCGGATATCTTCTGTTACCTTAGGAAGCTTCACCAGAGGCAGCTTGGCCATTTCTTCTGCGGTCACGAAGTAGCTGGTAATCGCTAGATTCCGGTAGATCTTGCGGTTCACCTCTTGTTCAGCCTCCGCCAGCTGCACCGCTGACAGTTCCGGCATGTCAAGATCAATTGTGGCATAGTCGCTGCCCAGGTGAAAGCTCAGTGTCAGTGCCTGATACAGCTCACGGAATACCGCCGACAGCAGATGCTGGCCGCTGTGCTGCTGCATATGGTCGAATCTCCGTGTCCAGTCAATGGCGCACTCCACTTCAGTCTGCCCGGGAAGCTGCGCTACCTTATGCAGCACCTTCTGATCCTCCAGCACCACATCCAGCACAGCAATTTCGCCGATGGTTCCCGTATCACAAGGCTGTCCGCCGCCGTGCGGGTAGAAAGCCGTCTCCGCAAGCGTCACATAAATCCCGTCTTCACGCTCTATCGCGGAGGTCACGGTGGTGCTCCATTCTTTTATATACGCCGAATTATAATATAGCTTCTTGGTCATCTCTTACGCTCCCCCATTCGCATCTGTTCCAGGTCCGAAGAACTTCTCCATGACCACGTAATCCTTGCCGCCTGTGCTGAACACTTCATCGGTTGGCTGCATTCCGAACTTCTTGTAGAAGCCTGCCTTGTAGGTTCTGGCATTACAGAAAATCCGCTGCACCCCCGCCTGTTCCGCCTCCGCAAGGACCGTATTCAGCAGTTTGCTGCCGTAGCCCTGGCCTTGCTCCAGCTCCAGGGTAGCGAACTTGCGGAATTGTGCTTCTGTTCCATTGATGAACAGGGATAACACCGATACCAGACGACCTCCCACGTACAGCCCGTAATGCTTGCCCTGATCGTCATCTGCCAGCTTAATATAATCCGGCTCCCGCTCAGGCCACATCACTTCATGCCTCAGCTTCCAGACTTCTTCCTTATGTATAAGCTTGATCTCCATCTCATTCACTCCATTAGTTGTGCTTAATGCATCGTATCCCATATCTGCTTGCCGATCAATATAACAGTGACTGTAATGAATAACGGACGAATGTACGCCGCCCCTTTGCGGATGGCTATCCGGGAGCCGACAATGGCTCCGATGACCATCGGAATCCCAAGAATCAGCCCGTGAGTATAGCTGACAGAGCCCAAGACAATGAACGTAAGCAGGCTTGTGATATTGCTGGCGAAGTTGAGGATTTTGGCATTGCCTGCGGCGGTTACAAATTCGAACCCCATCATCAGAAAAGCGAAAATCAGAAACGACCCCGTTCCCGGGCCGAAGAACCCGTCATAGAAGCCGATAACCAGTGCCGCCATGCTTCCGGCCAGGCGCAGCCTGCCGTTTTTCGCGGAGAAGGTGGAGATATCTCCCCAGGATTTTTTGAACAAGGTATAGAGGGTAATTACGATCAGCATCACGATCACCAGCGGCTTCAGGAACTCGGAAGGCACCTGACGGACAGTCAGCGTACCGGCCATCGCGCCAATGACGGATAACGGGATGAGGGTGCGGACCAGTTTGAAATTGATTTTGCCGGAACGCACGAACGAGGCGGTGCTGGTCAGCGAGCACATCGATCCAGCCAATTTGCTGCTGCCAAGCAGCAGGTGAAGCGGGATACCTACCGACAGCAGGGCCGGAATCGCGATCAGACCGCCGCCGCCCACTACAGAGTCAATTAACCCGGCCAGAAATCCGCATACCACCAATATAAGAACCATACTGAGCGTCCAGTCTTCCATTACTGCGCCATTCCCCCTCTAATTCCATCCGTGAGCAGCATACCAGACGCCATCCCTGAATGTATTCCACGCCTCCTGTACGAACGGGATGATATTCTCCGGCAGCGCATCCACCGGGAACCAGCTTACGTCATCACATTTGTCCGGCTCCATGTTGCAGATCTCTCCGCTCCACTGCTCCGCCTTGAAAAAGAAATCCACCCGCTCATCCCCGGAGGTACGCAGGTGCATCGTTCCGATCAGGGTAAGCCCGGCGGGAGCTATAACAGCACCGCATTCTTCCCGGACCTCACGGATGGCGGCGGTATGAAGCGGCTCGCCGCCATCCAGCTTCCCGGCAGGCAGCCCATACTCCCCGTCATGATGTCCCGTATTCGCGCGCCGCAGCAGCAGGACTTGCCCTTCCTGAATCAAAAACACATGAACCACACTCACGAATCGAAAGACTTCCATTCCAGCTCTTCCCCTCCATTCTCGCTCCCGAAAGAATAAGCGGACAAGCCTGGAAATCGGCTTGCCCGCTCATTAATGTTACCGCTATTCTATTCTTCTGAATCCACGTTGTGGTAGACCTGCTGTACATCGTCCAATTCTTCGAGCGCATCGATCAGCTTCTCGAACTGTGCCTGCGCATCTTCAGGAATAGCTACATAGTTCTGCGGGAGCAGCGTCAGCTCGGCTACGGTGAATTCCGTGATTCCCGTACTGCGGAAGGCTTCCTGTACCGCATGGAACTGGTCCGGCTCAGCATACACGATTACCGCCTCGTCCTCTTCCAGCACATCGCGGACATCCAGGTCTGCTTCGATCAGCAGCTCCATAACCTCATCCGCAGATTTGCCTTCCACCCCGATTACCGCTGTCGGATCGAACATATACGTAACCGATCCGCTGACGCCCATGTTGCCGCCGTTCTTACTGAACGTGGAACGGACCAGCGGAGCCGTGCGGTTGACGTTATTCGTCAGCGCATCCACTACAATCATCGAGCCGCTTGGACCGAAGCCTTCATAGCGCAGCTCAACATAGGTCTCATCGCCGCTGCCCTTGGCTTTTTCCAGGGCACGGTCAATAATCGCCTTCGGTACATTATAGGTCTTGGCCCGCTCCAGAACGACCTTCAGCGCCCGGTTGGATTCCGGATCAGGCTCGCCCTTCTTCGCTGCAACATAGATTTCTACCCCGAACTTGGCGTAGACTTTACTTGTATTAGCATCCTTGGATGCTTTCTTTTCCTTAATATTATTCCATTTACGACCCATATGGTTACCGCTCACTTTCCAACATTTAATTAAAAACAGTCTTGTATATTATACCTCTCTTCAATCGATCCCGTAAAGGGCCGTCCATGCTCCTTCACAAATCAAGCAAGTTCAGCATCCGCTCTGTCCCGGCAGCCTGGATTAGCCAGGGCAGACGCGGACCCTCCTCTGCACCAAGCACCAGCTGATAAACAATGGTGAACAGTCTTTTTTGCTGGTAGCGCATCGTCTTCTTGTCTTCATGCTGACAAATGGCGTAGATTTCGGTCATCCGCTGTGTCTCGTCCAGCTCCCTGCTCCGCAGCAGACTGCACAAGCTCCGCAGCCATCTGAGCTCCACTCCGGTAAGGGAATGATAATACGCATAGTTGGGCGTGGTCTGAATCGTTACCATCTTGTGCGGCATCCAGTTTCTGATCCAGTACTCTGCACGGTCTGCCACCCTCTGCAAGCGGAGTTCATCAATTTTCTCACCATTTCTGGTGAACAACTCCCGGAGCTTGTCCCTGTCGAAGTTGATTAAGGGAAGCAGACTGGCTACCTGGCCGAAGCTAACGGTAGTTCCAGCACTTACCGGGGAGTCGCTTAGCAGTGACAGCTCCAGCGCAGCCGCCAGATCGCCCGTTAATGTACCTGCCCGTGCTCCCGCAGCATACCGCTCGAACTCCGCATAATTTCGCAGCACATCCTCATCCAGCCCGATATGGAAGGCAGCATTCGGCTGGTATTTAGCGAACAGGAACAGGATGTTCTCAGGAGCGTAGACCTCTAGCAGATCATCCGGAGTGTAATTATGCCCGGAGGAGCTGGACATTTTGGCAAAGCTGCCTTTGATGCTGATGAATTCATATGGCTCATACAACGGCGGTGAATACCCGAAGATCTGCTCTGCGATTACCGCAGCCACATTATAGCTCCCTGTCTCTGACGAATGGTCCCGGCCGCCCGGCTCGAATACGACTTGCTCCTGCTGCCAGCGCATCGGCCAGTCGATTTTCCAGTGCAGCTTGATATTGTCCGCCTGCGGAATATGTATGGTATCGCAATGACCGCAGCCGCAGCGGTAAGCCACCGTCTCCGCCGTATTGTCGTAATCCAGAATGGTGGCCGAGTCCTTGCCGCATTGCCCGCAATAGAGATGGATGGGATAGAATGCTGCCCGTTCCTCTGCTGAACTCCCGCCTGTTTTAAAAGACATCAGAATATCGTAGATCTCTCCCCGGCGGCGCAGGGCGTGCAGAATTTGCGGATTATAACGGCCTGACTGATATTCCCGGCTCTGATAAATGAACTCCGGCTCAATCTCAAATACCTGAAGCGCCCGCTCGAATTCCGACTCGAAATGGGCCGCATACGAAGCATGACAGCCATACGGACAAGGCACCTGCGAATAAGGAAGCCCAATATACTGCGCGAAGCGGGGATCGATATGGGCCGGAACTTTACGGAACCGGTCGAAGTCATCCCATGAGAAAATAAACCGCACCTCCTTCCCCGCCCGCCGCAGCGCCTTCGCCACAAATGCAGTCGTTACCACCTCGCGGAAATTCCCGATATGAACGGACCCGGACGGACTGATCCCGGATGCACATACATATGTCTGCCGCTGCGGATGCTCCGCGATTAACCGGTTTGCCATTTTTTCTGCCCAATGCATGTTGATCACCTCTACTGTTTGGTATAGTGGGGTAAAAGCAAAAAAGCTCCCGCCCTCAAGATTCATATCTTGAGGACGAGAGCTTGAATCAGCTTCGCGGTACCACCTCTGTTCACGGACAAGTTGCCTTATCCGCCTCTTCGGGTACGGCCATAACGCTTATACCCTATCTCTATAACGGGAGATCCCGGCATACCATCCTTGGACACTTATGCCCAATTCCCTATGCAGCTCGGAGACTTTATTCGGATCAGACGCTTCGCTGCCCCCTTTCACCACGAAGGGGCTCTCTGTGAACGCTGCTTGCCTGCCTACTCTTCTCTTCATCGCTTGTTGCTGTAAGTTGTTATGTGCCATTTTACGCTGGGGTGGATGGTTTTGTCAACGGAGGAAAATTGAAAATCAGTACTGTATCAATGCTAAAGCTTTGAGTAAATCACTTACTCTATGATTGAGATATTCACTGTTCCTACCACATGGAAAAATAGCTTTTTTAAGAATGAAAACAAGGCAGTGCCTCTATGACTGAGGAACTACCTCGTTTTAAGGTTTTCTTGGACTTTATTTCGCTTTATTTAAAGATAATCACTCATTATTTTTGGATAAAACATACTTTTTAAGATCCGCAAATGTATCCTTGTGATCCTTAGCCCATTGTACTTCGTCAATAGCTGTCAGGGATTTCGCTTGAGCATCTGGAACCAAAGTCAGAACTACTGGAAAGAGTTCGGTTTTACCAGACTCGACTTGATCCATAATAAATGGAACTGCTGGTAGACCAAGCTTGGTCAAAGAAGTAATTTTCTCATTCTCAGATAAATCAGAATTAGCGATATTTTCAACTTCTGCAGGAAGTGTACTCAATTTAACCTTCCATTTTTCAGAAAATTTATCACCATAAGCCCATGCCGTACTTTGTTCTTCTTTCAAATCAACTTTTGAAATCTCTTCGATAGCAACCGCAAAAATATAATCAAATAGACCACTACCTTCACTTTCATCAATTTTCTTTTCCAAAATTGGAATAGCATCCGGTCCAATGTTCACAATATTAGTATATTCTTCGCTATTTTTGATAAAATCATAAGGATTACTACTCATGGCAAGCTCAGTTTTGTTAGTAACTTCTGCTTGCAGTTGAGTGGCCAAACCATTAAGATTCTGGTCAATTTGTTTCTCAACAGATGCATTTGCACGTACCGCATATAAAGAAGAAGTAACAGTAAAGCCGAGGGCGAAAATTCCGACAAGCATTTTCTTATTCATTTTATCACCTCAATCAAATATTTTATTCATTATTTATAAACTTGTAATGCTGCTCCGTATACATTCGATGTATATGGATCCCATCCTAAAGATTGGATTCTTTCTAACTTCCCCCATTTTGCATTAGAGTAATTAGTTCCTTCTGCTTTAGAGAAGTGAGTGACATTATTTGTAGATGTACCATATGCAATAATCTTTACATTCGAGGCGCCAGAACTATATGGATACGGATTATACATTTGGGAAGTCATGTAATTATTGGCTTGTTGCAGTGTAGGGTTACTACCTCCCCATGGCCATACCCAGTTATTTGTATCACCTAGCGCATATCCTAAACAGTTATAATTAGGAGTTGCAGCCGCTAGATAATAATAATTGCCCGATGTTTTGACCATAGATTCGTAAGTAGATTTTGGAAAGCTGAAATCACTAGTATAACCCGCAAATGCCGTTAGCCCCCCTGCACAAAAAACTGCAACTGTTACAACTCCAGTAGCTAGGTATTTCTTTAGCTTCATAGATGTTCCTCCTTTTTGTTTTTTTTATATTTAATGTATTTATAAAGTATAATTTACCATTTTGTTTTTCTCTATAGTACATAAGTAATGTTTTTTCGACAAATAATTTTATTTAAACCTTATATATTCAATTCAATATGAGACTTTTTTTGCACTCGTAAAGCTGGGTGACATTTCCACCTTTCTAAAACCGAAGATTTCACCCTCACCGAAAAGGAAATTATGGTTAATAAAAGATATAATGATCATAATTGAATCTCATGGCGTTAAAAGATATATAGAAGATCACTGACTCGTAATTCCAACATTCCAAAGCATCATTAAAGTTATAGGATGGCATTATCGCTTGAACAGTGGATAAAAGAGTACCTTAAATAGGTTAAGCTTGGTTTCTTTATTTTGGCAGCAAGGAATACGAAGATGCAACGTCAAATATAATCAAATATAATAGGCAGGTCTCGTCTCACCTTATCTGTGTCTTGAGAAGGAGATCAGCTCAAAAATCGACTCACAATTTATTGATTCTGAATTAACAAAAAAGGAGGATTATTCATGAAAAAAAATCTGTTTTTCACCTTCATTAGCTTTTTATTTCTTTTTGCTTGTTCTTCGCAACCAAAATATTCTAACGTGAATGAAGCCATGATGTCCCTTGAAAAAAACATTACACAAATTGAATCACCTGACGACCAAATGCTTGAGGGTATTAAACCTGTTAGCTATAAACTGAGTAATGAGGAAATTATAAAAGTTTACGTTTTCGGATCGGAGAAGGAACGAGAAAATGGAACAAAACACTTTGAAGAAAGTATTCAGCTGCTTAGTTCCCACGCACCAATTGTCTACCAATCCGGAACATATTTAGTTCTGTATTACGCCCTCGTCGATTCAAAAACTAGAACACCTAAACTAAACGAAACAGAGTTTGGAGTTAAAATAGAAAAAGCTCTCAACAGTATGTAACAGTAAGAAATCACGATTCAGGTCTATGCGACTATTAGAATCGAATGTCCCGGCTCATATGGCCCAAACGATCAGTGCTCTTTGGAAGGCTATTTGTAATTAAGCTCCAAACATCGTACAACCTCACCATCACATAACTCTTCACTGACCTTTTGGAATCCTAACGAATCATACAACAATCCGGCAATCCGATTGCCGGGTCTATGCCCGATCATTAATCGGGTACACCCTTCATTTCGCATATGCTCGATTAATTTCACCATTGCTTGTCTGCCATAACCCTGTCCTTGATGATGCTCATCAATCATAAGGGCTGGTATCCAGCAGTTACCCTCCTCATCGACTACAATTGCAAGCACACAGAACACCCCCACCCTCCGCAGTAAACAAATGGAATAAAGTATCTTAATTTCCCGGTTTCTAATAGTTTCAGGTGAACAAGTGGAAAAACAGCAACTACTGCATCGAGATATGCCGCTACGGCGGAATATGGGAGAAATTAAGTGTCGTTTATCCAACTGCTGTCCCGGCAAAGTCCGTTCATTCATCAGCAAGTGGAGGAAATCCACCTATGATCCGGCACAGCCCGCTGCCTAGCAATCTCCGCAAAAAGGAGGATTGCCATCCACGGCAATCCTCCCCAATTCACACCAATTAATCCCGATCCATTGAGCGCTACACCCAAACCTCATTCGCCGTCTCAATCACCAGCCGCAGCTTATCCCACTGCTCTTCTTCCGTCAAAATGTTGCCTTCCTCCGAAGAGGCGAAGCCGCATTGTGTGCTGAGGCAAAGCTTGTTGATGTCTACGTACTGTGCTGCTTCTTCGATACGCGCGATGAGCTGCTCTTTGCTCTCCAGACCGCCATGCTTGGTGGTCACCAGTCCCAGCACCACGAACTGGTCCCGGATGAAGCGCAGCGGCTCGAAGTCGCCGGAGCGTTCATTGTCGTATTCGAGGAAGAACGCGTCCACGTTCGTATTCGAGAACAGCTCCTCGGCGACCGGCCCGTACCCTCCGGCGGCGAACCAGGTCGAGCGGAGATTGCCCCGGCATACATGCAGGGCAATGGTCATGTCCGCCGGGCGGCCGGCAATGCTCTCGTTGATCAGCCGGACGTAGTCTTTTGCCAGCTGATCCGGGTCAACGCCCCTGCTGCGCAGATGTGCACGATGACGACCGCTGCACAGCGTCCCCCAGGTGGTATCGTCCAGCTGCAGATAACGGCAACCGGCATCATAGAAGGCCTGAATCGCCGTCCGGTACACCTGAATGATATCCCCATACAGCGCTTCGGTATCGGAATAAATCTCGTTGCCGTTATACTCCTGCACGAAATGGAACAAAGAGGGGGAAGGAATCGTCATTTTGGCCATGGTCTCTCCGGCCATCTGCTGCAAGCTGCGGAATTCCGCGACCATAGGATGGTCCCCGAAGGCGATTTTACCGGTAATCCTGAAGCTCTCGGCGCGGTTCACCTGTTCTTTGGTAGCGCCGGGAGTACCGCCAAGAGTGATCTTTCCAGTACCCTCGATCCCCAGGAAGAAGTCCAGATGCCACCAGGAACGGCGGAATTCGCCGTCTGTGACCGCATGCAGCCCAAGCGCCTTCTCCTGCTCCAGCAGCTTCCGAATCTCCACAGTCTCAATTTCCTGCAGTTGTCCCTCAGTTAGTTCACCTTCCGCATATAGGCTGCGCGCATTCTTGATCTCCTCTGTACGCAGGAAGCTCCCGACAATGTCGTAGCGGAAGGGCGGTGCGTTTCTTGTCGATCCGATCACTGGACTGCTCATACGTCCCTCCTGCTCTTATAATAAGAAAGATTCAAGCTCGAAAGCATTACCCGACACCAGATCATTCAGAATATCGATATATGTAGACATAATTTCACTCGGTTTGCGGTCCTTGTGGGCGATCCAGCCGACAGAGAACACTTCCTTGCTGTCAAAAGGAATCGTGATCAGCCCCGCATCATCCAGCTCAGAGGCCATAATCCCGGTCCCCACAGTATACGAATCGCTTCCGAGCAGCAAATGAGTCAGCGTGGCCCGGTCGGTCACCTTAATATTCTTCTCAATCTGTGTGAAGCTAAGCATCTCTTCCGAGAAATGCAGCGAATTGTTGTCCCCCTGCTCAAAAGTAATGTAAGGATACGGATGAATGTCCTCCGCCGTGATCCACTCTTTTGCAGCCAACACATGCCCTGCCCGCACATAGACATGCGGATTCGTATTGAACAGCGGGGTAAACTTCAGGTTCCCGTCACTGAACAGCTTGTTCATGATCTTGTAGTTGCTCTCGTTGATATACAGAATCCCGATGTCGCTGCGCAGGGTACGCACATCCTCGATGATCTCATAGGTCTGCGTCTCTCTCAGGCTGAAATTGTATTCCTGCACCTTGCTCTCCTTCATCAGCTTCACAAAAGCATCCGTAACAAACGCATAATGCTGTGTAGATACCGAGAAATAGATCGGGCTGCGCTTCTTGCCGGTATAGCGGTTCTCCATGAATTCGGTCTGCTCAATAATCTGCCGGGCGTAGCCCAGGAATTCCATACCTTCCGCCGAGATGCTGATTCCCCGGTTATTCCGTTCAAAAATCGTAATGCCCAGCTCGTTCTCCAGCTCCTTGATAGCATTCGAGAGGCTGGGCTGTGACACAAATAGCCGTTTGGCCGCTTCATTCATAGAGCCGCTGTTCGCAATCTCAATCGCATAGCGGAGCTGCTGCAAAGTCAAACTTTTCCCCCTCCGATCAAGGACTTCACCTGGCAGGTTCATCAAAATAAGAATTTACTTGTTATCCTAGCACACCTGCCGCGTCTGATCTACTATAGATTATTGAAGCAGGTGGCCTGGCGGATGTTACTGGGTGCGCTTCTTGCCTGCGTCGATTTTGGCCGGGTCCAGCCCTTCCCAGATATTCTTGATCTTCGCGTTCTCAGGGTCATCGAATACCAGGAATGCCGTTGGCAAGTAACGCTCCCCATACTGCGAAGAGGGCTTGTTGACAATCTCATTGTCCTTCACCAGCACTGTCGAAGATCCCCCGTCCAGATTGGCCGCGATGACCGCCCCATGCTTCAGCATAATCTGCTGCACATCATACAGGTTCGCCCCGATACTGTAGCCCGGCTGCCGCCCGTCAATGACTACGAAGATGAGCGCACCGTCTGCCCGTTGACCCATAGCTGTTCTTGGCGCGATGCCCCAGCCTTCGGCGGCATTCTTGATCTGGCCTTTCCCGTTCACGATAATCCGCGGCTGAAAAGAAACCGCCTCCTGCACCCCCATCTTGCTGAGCTGATCCAGAGTGTAGTTACCGGCGACCATTTTACCTTCTTTATCAATGCCGACAATCTGAGTGGACTTCTTGCCGCCCAATCCATTGTAGAACAGCTTCCCTTGCGAGATCACCAGCCCGATCGGCTTGAAGCCGTTGCCCTTCCAGTTCGGATCGGCGAAGCCGCCGCCGTTCACCCCGGCGATAGCCCCCGTCCGCTGCACCATGCTGGATACCTTTTCCCCGGAGCCGATTTTGCTCGGCACACCCAGGCGCACCTTCTTGGGGTCGTTCACAATCATGACATAGCCGCTATAGCCGCTGCCCGAAACCTCTTCAACCTGGACCAGTGGTGTATGCTCCGCTTCCTTTACAGGCTCAGGCTTGATCTCATGGGTGTCTACCTCGTCGCCCATCTCCTCGAAGCGCTTGGTATAATCGCTGACGCGGTGCTTCAGCTCTTCTTCGCCGATAATATATTTGGCCCAATGCCGGTGTTGAGTCGTAATCAGCGTATCTGCGATCAGGAAGCGCGTATTCTTGGCCGACGGTGCGAAATAGAGCCAGCCTCCGGCTGCTATAACCAGAATGAAACAGACCATGAACACCCTGAAGAGTGTACGGAAGAAACCTCTTTTCTTGCGCTTGGGCGCTGGCTTCTTCTTCTTGCGGACAGTAGAACGTTGTGGTAAAGAGCTCACTTCTGAAATCCTCCCTAACATACTGATAATGGTTAAGTCTACAAACTCACAACTTCCATGATAGACGAAATTCCGGATTTAAAAGTTTCAGTTTGTTTAACTCTGTCCAAAAACTGTAAACTGATTAACATAAGTCCAGGCCGGACCAATTAAAACCTAGGAGGACAGCGGCTTGAAACAGCTATTCATCGCAGCCTTGGAACAGAACAGTCAAGAGAATATCCGGCAAGTGCCCAAAGGAGATCTGCACAACCATATCACCAGGGGAGGCAACAAACGTTACATCACAGCTTGGTGCGGTACGGCTGTACCGGAATGTCCCATATTTACGGATCTTGGGGAGATGAACCGGTGGAATGCCCGCTATATCAAGCCTTTGCTGACTGGGCGGATCGGGTATGAGAAGCGGATTGAGGCAGCTTTTGTCCAAGCGAAGACAGACGGCGTCCAATTGCTGCATATGAGTGTAACTATAGGAGAGGAAGCGTGGTTCGACCATTCTATAGCAGAATTGATCCATACCATTCAGGGCATTCACGAGCGGTTTGCACCAGAGATTCATTTTGTCCCGGAGCTTGCATTTCTCACCCATACGCCGCTTCAAGAAACCATTGAGATGCTCGAAGAATATCTGGAGTATAACTATTTTAAATCCCTCGATATTTTTGGTGATGAGTTTGCCGTTCCGGGGTTTAAGCAGGTGTTCCGCATGGCGAAGGCAAGGGGACTGATTCTCAAGGCGCATGTAGGCGAGTTCGGCACATCCGATCTGGTAAAACAGGCGGTGGAGGAACTGGAGCTGGATCAGGTTCAGCATGGCATCGCAGCAGCGCAATCTCCAGAGACGATGAAGTGGCTTGCCGATCATCACATCCAGCTTAACATCTGCCCCACCAGCAATGTTCTGCTCTCCAGGGTGGCCAATTATGCGTCACATCCCATCCGCAAGCTCTATGATTATGGCGTCAAAGTCACGGTGAACACGGATGATATGATTATTTTTGACCAGAGTGTGTCGGACGAGTTCGTTAATTTGTACAGAAGCGGACTATTCAGTGCGGAGGAGTTGAATACGATCCGGGAGAATGCGCTGACGGACGCTAACCGGAAATAAAGGCCGGAGCTTGCGTACCTATAGCCTACGCTACTATTCTATAAGTGAAGTCAACCTAAACATAATTTAAGGAGGGTTATCATGAACGCTTTTCTAACTGAATTTGAACAACGGATTCGCGAGGACTTTGTGGCTGACCTTGAAGCGATTTTAGAGGAAACAGCACATGAGAAGGTGTATGTCTGCGCAGTAGGGACGGATAGCGACTTTGTCACTCTGTTCCTTGCTGTCAATACAGAGCAATCCCTTGCCAGACATATTGCCGATATGACAAGTGAAGGGTTATGTGAAGATGCTGAAACAGAGCTCTATTACAAATGGGGAATTTCCGAATTTCAATATGGCGAGCATTCGCATTTCAATCATATCAGCCGTTTTTTATATGCACAGGATAATGTATACCAATATAAAGATGAAATGGTCAAAATCATTGCCAAGGTTGTTAACGAAACCAAGGACGATATCTTCACAAAATATAATCAAACCAAAGAGGACATTACCTTCTTTGTATCCATGACCGACGATGAGCTGGCTGAGGAATTAGAAAATGAATCGGTGGCGCTGATGACAAATCATAAATTGGTTCCTGAATTCTTAGCACGCTATGATGCTGAAAGCTAAAGAAACCAAACAGAGGCAGCCCGGGCTAACACCCCTGACTGCCGCTGTAGTAATGGTAATTCGTGCGCTATCTTGATTTTGTCAAGTATAGCGTGAGCTCATCATCCACCCGAACCTGGCTTCCAGGAACTGCGGGCAGGTTGTCATACATAAGTCCCCGGCCATCCGGGACATAGCCCCGCTTGATGTACAGCCTTTGCGCTGTACCATAGCTGTCATACAGTCCGAAACCAATACCAACCGTGTCAAATCCGGCGAAGGCTTCTGCTTCGAGTTCGTCCATCAACACACTGCCGATGCCGCACTTGCGCATAGGAGGAATCACATCAAGATTCTGGATCTCAGGAATGTGATTCTCGGCAAAATAAGGGTAGTGAGAGCTATAGACGATATGTCCCCAGCCAGCAAACTCATTCTCACGCAGGGCTACGAGCGTAAGCCGCTTTCCCCCTTCGTTCTCTTCCCAGCATTGTTCAATATACTCTAAAGGTTTGCTGACATCATGCGGAGCCAGCCCTTCATGTATCCCTGTAATGTCCTCGGACTTCATCCGGCGGACCGTTATAGAAATACTCATAAAGTCAATCATTCCTTTCCAGTTGACTGTGCTTTTGAAAAAAAGCCGCGCATCCCTGCACGGCTTCCCCTATTTGTCCATTCTGTGAGCGTTGCACTTCAGGCTTAGAGTGCCATTCTCACCGGTTTCTGCCTACACCGCCACCGCTGCTTGCACTGCCGCCTCCGCCGGAGTTGCCTCCACCACCGGAAGAGCCAGAGGAGTGCCGGCCAGAGCCGCCACCGCTGGAAGAACCCCCTCCTCCACTGTTCGATTCTCTATGAGAGGAGGAGTACCGCCCCGCTCCCCCGCCACTCGAAGAACCGCCGCCCCCGGAGTTACTGCCCCAGAAGCTGCTGGAGCTGCTTCCCGAGGAAGAGTGGTGGTGCGGCCGCCGGTATCTTCTTCGCTGGCTGTAGCCATAGCCGGGCTGGCCGGTCCAGGCGCCATAACGCCGGATATTGCGCGGGCTATGCGGATTGATCCGTATCCCGTAACGGGCAACATAACGGTTGCGTGAGCTGGCTGCGAGACTGATTAGCGCAACAAGAACCAGGAATATTCCGGCAATCGCCATCCCCTTGGATCTGGAGACGGGCACCAGCTCCACAGGTTCTTTCGCTGCCACAGGCGCTTTGCTGACGGTGGAGGCTGCTGTGGATGCAGAACTACCTGCGGCTTGTCCCGAAGCAGCATCCGCCCGGGCCAGGAAGAAGCTGTAGAAAGCATTCGCCGTCCCCACCACGCCGCCTGCGTAATCTTTTGCCGCAAATTTAGGCTCCAGCACCGTATTCAGAATCCCGCTGATCCGCTCATTCGTCAGCACTCTATCGATCGACTTGCCTTGTAGCACATGATAGTTATCCCCGCCGATATCCAGCACCAGCATCACATCTCTGGGTCCGGCAGCCACCCCGGCGAACTTCGCATAGGTATAATCCTGCAGGCTCTTGCCGCCGGTATTCTTAACCGTTACCACATAGATTCCGCTCCCGGTAGTAGCCGCGTAACGGTTGCTGGACTGGTTCAGATAATCCTTGGTAACTTGTGGGAAAATTCCGGCATTGTCCGAGACATAGCTGCGGGTGCCAAGCGTTTCCGAGTAGCTTCCGCCGAGCTTCTGAATGAAGTCGCCATAGGTTTTATTAGCACCTGCGCTGTACTTCTTGGCTGCGAAGTCCGGCTCCAGCGATGCAGAGAGAATCTTCGAGATTACACCACTGTTCAGTTCCTTCTCCAGTCCTTTGCCGGGAACGGCCCAGTAATCATCGTCCTTAATGGAGAGCAGCAGCAGAAGTCCATTATTCTTGTCCGCCGAGCCGACTCCCCATGAATTGAACAGCGAGGTTGCATATTTCTCCATAGATACGCCGTTCGTTGAATTCACCGTAACCAGCACTACCTGCGCCCCGGTCTCCTGATAGAGCTTCACCCCATAGTTGACCATGTAGTTCTCGGTCTTCTCATCAATCACGTTCGCAAAGTCATTCACATAAAAGGCTTCCGAATGAGCCGGCACTGCCGCCTCTGCCTTCCCCGGAATGAACGGCAGCAGCATCATGATCAGCATACCGGTCAGCAGTGTTTGCAGTATTCTTGCACGCTTCATTAAATCCCCTCCGGCTTCTCGTATCTCTTCTATTACTATATCGGTTACGCACGGGATGGACTTGTAGTTCCATCTCTCTTATGTGTATGTCCGAATCTAGTAATTATTCAAAAGAGTCTGCCGGGGCTTACTCGTTATTGAACCGGTCCGGGTGGGAGCCGAAGCGCTGATCGCGGTTCAGGCCATTGATCCGGCTGATCTCCTCTTCCGACAGCTCGAAGTCAAAAATATCGGCATTCGCAATAATCCGCTCCGCCTTGACCGACTTCGGAATCGTCACGATTCCGTTCTGCAGATCCCAGCGCAGGATGACCTGCGGCAGCGTTTTGTTATGATGCGCTGCAATATCGGCCAATACCTCATTGTCCAGCAGATGCCCTTGGGCCAGCGGGGCCCAGGCTTCAATTTGAATGCCCTGCGCCTTGCAATACTCACGAAGCTCTTGCTGGTTAAGCAGCGGATGCAGCTCCACCTGGTTGACCATCGGCTTCACCTTGGCCACAGTAAGCAGATCCTCCAGATGATCGATCTGGAAATTGGACACCCCAATGGCGCGGACTTTGCCGTCTGCATACAGCTTCTCAAGGGCGCGCCAGGTGTCTTTGTACTTAGCCCGGATCGGCCAGTGTACCAGATAGAGATCGGCATAATCCAGTCCCAGCTTGCTTAAGCTCTGGTCAAATGCGGCCAGCGTAGAATCATAGCCCTGTTCCGTATTCCATACCTTGGTGGTGATGAACAGCTCCTCACGCGCTACTCCCGACTCGCGGATAGCCTGCCCGACTCCTTCTTCATTTCCGTACACGGATGCGGTATCGATACTCCGGTAACCCGCCTTAATGGCTGCTTTGACCGAATCAATAACCTCCTGGCCCTCTTGTACCTTGAAGACACCAAGCCCGAACCATGGCATTTCTACCCCGTTAGCTAATTTCGTTGCCGATTTTAAGTTCATCATAATCACACTACCACCTGTCTAATGGATTTGTTGAATTAACTAGAATAATGAAGCAGGGATCAGCTTGCGGCCGCCTTTGATCAGGGTCGAATCCAGAGCATCCCCTTTATCTCCGCCAAAATACAGCTGCCAGTACACGCCGAAGCGGATGCTGACATCATTCTTGACCAGCTCCGGCGGCGTGACGATCAGCCACTGGAACTTCAGCGCCTTCGAAATCTCGAAGACCGGATCAAGCACATTATTTGAGACCATCTCTCCGAACGGGTTATCGTACAGGAAGACCGTCCAGCCTTTATTTTCACGGTTAACACGCTTGTGCGTCATAATCATCATCGCCACCAGCAGCTGAACAGACTGGCGCTGTCCGCCGCTGCCCACCGCCTCATCCAGCGCGCCGCGGTTGATAACCTCCCAATCGGAATAATGATAGTCCTCGGGAGCGGCATACAGGAAGTAATTCTCCGTCACCGGCTTATACACCTGCAACACCGGGAAGCGGTTCTGCAGCGCCGCGTATACTATGCGTCCATCGTTAATCAGCTCTCTGACGGCTGAAGCCGGAACCTGCTCCATCTTCGGGAATCGCTCCAGCAGGCTGCTGATGCAGCGGTTGAAATACTCGCTGACCAGCGGCTCGATGTCATCGGTCGTCCGTGGAACATTAATATTCTTGTAATTCAGCTTAACCAGCGGGAAGGCATGGCCGTTCTCATTGTGAATGATCATCCGGCGTTCCATCCGCTTCAGAATATCAACGATCTGCACCACACGTTTGGCTGCCCGGCCTACCCACAGCTTGCGGGACAGCTCCATATCCTCTTTATCGCTGCGGATGCTCTCCATCTGATCACGCGAGCTCTGAAGCATGGAATCCAGTACCTGCAAGGCGATTGCGAAATCATCCCAGTGAACATTGTTCAGGCGTTCCTGAATCTTCGTCTCAAGCTCCGCATTCCAGCCGGACTTGGCCACCTTGCCGCTCAGCTCAGTCTTCTCTTCCTTCACCTTGCGGGAGACCTCTGCCCGCTGGCTGCGGCTCTCCTTGCTGCGCTGCAGCCAATCCTCCACCAGCGTCTCGCAGCTCTCCCGCACACTCAGCTGCAATTCTTCCGGCACCTCCCGGAGCGGCACACGGTGCTCGACATGGGTATCCATGATCCGGCTCTGATTGCCGAGAATGAGCAGCCATTGATCCATGGAAGCCAGCGCCTGCTTACTGGTATTCAGCAAATGCTCATTCTCCCGGATCCGCTGACTGATCTCTTCCTCCTTCTGTTCCAGCGGCTCATGCCATAGCTCTACCGTCCGCTCATGCTTCTCCTTAATCGCCTTTTCGGACTTGCCCAGCTCTTTGCGCAGGCTGTCAAGCTCGGTCTGGCAGCGGATGAAGGAATCACGGAGCTGTTGATAGTCCTCGTCCAGAATCATCGTGTCACTCTTCTGGCGGACTCTGGCGGACTGAATCATATCCGGTGACTCCTGCGGCTCAGAGGCAGACTGCCATCCGGCATCTACCTGCTGCACAGCAGCTTCCAGCTCGGCCAGCTGTTCTCTGGCCGCCTTGATCTGGGCTGTTCTTGTGCGGATCTCCAGCTCATTCTGGCTTAACGACTGCTGAAGACTCTCGGCTGTACTGAGCAGCTGCAGCAGCTTGTCCTGCACCGTCTCATTCAGTACTTCATCGGCAGCAGCTTCATCTGCCTTAGCATCCGTCTCAGTATCAGCACCCTGAACTTTCGCACCCGCAGACTCACCGGGGAACTGTATGTCCGGGAACCAGTTCTGCAGCCGCGGGAACACGGAATAACGGGCATCTCCGATCCATTTCTCGCGCTGTAAGGCGAGGCTGTCCATCTCCGCCTTCAGCCGGGCGAGCTGCTGGTCCTTCACTGCAATCTCTTTGCTGAGATTATTCTTCTGCTCCACAGACTTGTGCTTGTCTGTATAGTTCTGCTCGTACTTCCGGCTCCGCTCACTCCACTCCCGCAGCGCCGCCTCCCGGGTCTCCTGCTCGGACTTATCCGCTTCGCAGGCTGACAGGTCTCTGGAAATTCCATCCAGAACCTCCTCATAGCGTGTCTGTTCTGCGTTCATTTCATTCAGCTGGCTGCGAATCTCCTGCAGCAGGGTCTCCGCACTCTTCTGTCTGACCCGCAGACTTGCAGTATGCTCGCCCTGATGGAGACGTTCATATTCCTGCCGGGCGGATCTCAGCTTGGCAAGATACGCTTCCTGCGCCTGAAGCTCCTCCTCCTGCTCACGGAGTCTGGAGGCCATCCCCCGCTTCCACTCCTGGAAATGATCTGGCTGCAACACCATCTGCGGCCCTTGATGCGCCAGCAGCAGGAAGGCGTCTGTACCGCCCTCCGCCATCTCCTCGCGCACGAAGATCGGGACCGGAGCCTTAAGCAGAAGCTCCTTAAGCAGCTCCGGCTGCAGCTTAGCCGCTTCACGCTTCGTGACAATCAGGCCGTAAGGAAGCAGCGGGTGGCGTTCCAGCTCCTCCTCGCGGACCAGATAAGGCTGATCGTTCAGATACATGGTGCCCGTCATGGAACTAATCTTGAGGGCATCCAGCGCATCCTTCACCGTTACGATATCATGGTTAGGCAGCCAGTAGGCTTCCTGCTGCAGCTCGACATCCAGCTGCTGCTGATAATAATCCCGCCGCAGCCGCTTCGTCTGCTGCTCGGTATCCTCCAGCCTGCGGATGAACCGCTCCTGGATTAGAGGCTTCGCTTCGAATAGAGCTGTCGCGCCAAGCAGCTGATGCTCCTCGTACATCTCCAGCAGCACTACGAGCTGTGACCAGAGCTGCGACTCCTTGTTCATCTGGGCTTCGATTCGCCCGGTTAGCTCCTCTGCCTGAACCTCGGCCCCCAGCAGCTTCTCGGCCAGCCGGGTATGCTGCGTATGCAGTAACAGCTTCTGGTCCTCAGCGGTCTTGCGCTGTTCATTCAAGGCCTCTATCTGCTCAGTCAGCCCTCTGGCTGCAATCAGCGCGCGCTGAAGGGCGGCTCCCGGTGAGTGGGCAGCTTCCTGCCCGTGGCGGGAAGCGAACACACCCAGATCCTCTGTATACTGACGGATCAAGGCTGTTAATTCCTGCAGCTTCCCATCCAGTCTGCCAAGCTCCAGCAGCAGCTCCTCCCTGCCCTTGCGCAGAATCTGCTCTTCCGCTACATGAGACTGCTGCTGCGCGCTGTAGAAGAGACTCTTCGCCTGCCATAACCGGTATACCTGCTCCCACTGTATCCGCAGCTCCTGCTTGGCCCCTTGAATCACCTCTTGGCGCTCCTTCATCGCAAGCGACCCTTCGATGGCTTCAATCTCCTTCTGCCACTGCTCCATCTGACGAAGCTGCAGCTTGCGCCGGGCCAGATAATGGGCGACCTCCAGCGACTTCTCCCTCTGCTTCGATTCTTCCAGACGCTGCTTGGCCCGTGTCTGATTGTCTGAGACGGCTCTGAAATGCTCCTGTTTGCCGTCATGCTCTTCCTTCAGCCGCAGGTACTTCAGATTATCGCTCTCGAATCTGAGCGTCTTCGCTTCCAGATAATGTCCAGCCAGCTCATCCGCTGTTCTGCGGCGCTTGTCTTCCGCCTGCTTCAGTTCATCATGAATAACGGTATAGAGCTGGGCTCCGAGCCGTTCGGTCTCCCGGAAGCTGAGATCCGCCTCCGTTCCGAGCTTCACCGCTTCATACAAAGGAGCCGCAAGAGAGGTGAACTCGGCAAAAGCCCGCTCGCGCTGCTCCAGCATCGGCAGCCGCTGTGCAACTGTAGCGGTATCCACGAACATCCGCTGAAGCGAGCCTTCATCCTCGCGCAGGCTCCCTCCCAGACTGGAACCGATCTCTGGAATAATCAGCCGCTCGAAGAGATTATGATTGGTGAAGGCATCATTTTTCTGGAAATAGCCCTTGATGCCGCCCTCTTCCCCGTTGATTCTGCGCATATTGCGCCATTCATCGATATGGATATCATGGTCAGCCAGATAGGCATAATATTTCTTCAGATCGGAGCTGCTGCTGCCGTAGACATTAATCTCACCCCGCCGTTCCCGCACAAACTGCTGAACCGCTTCGAAGCTCGCGGGCGTATTCAGCTCATGATCATACAAAGGCAGGGTGGAGAGTGTAAGCTCAGCCGTCTCTTCATATTTCAGCAGCGCGTACAGCAGATAATCGACTTTGATCTCAAGCTGGTCCATGGAATGCTGGGCGGTCATCGCGATCCCGGTGGTGATATACTCCGTCCGTTCCTTATCGTCAAGCCGCCATTCGATAGCCACGTGGAAGGTGTAGGGCTTCAGCTGTTTTTTGTGATTGTGGAAGAAGGCTTCGACCTGGTTCTCATTATCCTTACCCCAAGCGGCTCTAGGCATCAGCAACTGGAAAATCGACTGCAGCAGCACGCCCTTCCCCCCGCCGTTCATCAGCGTAATCAGGGTATTGGCCGGGCCCTCTTCATTACACAGATCGAGGATCATATCCTCATATTTCTTCAGCATCTTCTCGTATTTGAGTCCGGCGATGCGGATCCGCTCAATGCGCGGCATGGGCTTCACCCTCCTGTTCGCTGAGTGTCCGGCCAACCAGAGCCTTCAGCTCTTTGTACCGGTCCACATCGTGATAGAGATAACGCATCCGCTCGTACAGCTCTTCCCTTGGGAAAATCCGCTTCTCATTCTCCGAAATGAACACCAGATGCTCCTCCTCCAGCAGCTTCATTCCTTCGTGAATGAGACCAATCCGGGAGCCTGCGCCGCGGGTCAGCGAATCCCCCTCCTCCTGGCTGCGGGTCTGCATATAGAGGCTGGTCCACACTCTGTGCATGGCCTGGATATCCAGCCGCCACTGCTTGCTGAAGCTGCCGTCTTCATCCATGCCGATCCAGCCTTGGAACAGCTCGGATACCTGATCTGACAACTGAATATAGGACATGCTGTCCTGTCCCGGCTTGAAGTGCTGCTCATCCTGATCCATCTCCGCCAGGAAGACGAGGATAATAACGTTAATGATATGTAAATGCGTCTTGCGCTCAATCCGTGAATATTTATTACGCAGCTGAGTGAAGTTGCTGGCGAACCCGGAGCCGATCGGACTCACGAGCAGGTGCAGGCGGTGACCGGAATTCATAATCCGGCAGCCGGCTTCTTTGGCTACATATTGCAGGGCATCATAAGCGGCGGTATCCTGCAGACATTCGGCCGCAGCGGGATCATCCAGCGGAATCACCTTGCGCCGAAGCAGGTCGAAGAACAGCCTGGAAGCCTGCTGAACTTGCTCTAGGGAATAACTCATATCCGAATCATCTCACTTCTCTACAATAGTAATGGTATAAGGGCTGATCTCAAGGCCGGGGATACGGATGCTGCCCTGCTGCTGTGAAGAGATGGTGGTCCGCAGCCTTGCGCCGCGCAGCACTTCCAGCTCCGGGTGGTCCAGCATCAGCCGCTGAAGCAGCTTCTGGCATTCGTCCGCCACGCCATGGCCCTCCGCTTCCTGCTCCTCGACAGTAATTACGGTATGGAAAAATTGCACCCACAAATCCACGGCATCCGGGCAATCCGCCCAGCGCCGCTGCTCCTGCTCCGTGAACGCCTCCGCAGTGAAGGTGAAGCTGCCTTGCGCAGTCACTCCGGCTATAACCGGCAGCCATAGCTCGCATACCTCGGTCCAGGGAATACCTCTGGGCACATAATGGATGTCCTCTTCTTCCCCGGCTTCCTCCGGCGCATCCTGCGTATCCTCCGGCAAGAAGCCGGCCTCCTGCTCTTCCCAGGCCCAGGCCAGCGGATAGATGAAATCCTGGCTGGGCGAGAACAGCCCGCTGATCAGCGTCTCCAGGCTATCCCCATCCCGCAGCCCTTCGGGCTTCACCCATTCCTCCCACACATGGGTGCGGAAGTTGAAGCCTGCTGCTCCCCAGAATAACTCCGGGAAGTTCAGCCGCAGATTCGTCTCTGCTTCGAAAATGCTCAGCACGACCTCGGCCAGCTCATCATGCACCCGCCGGGACAGCTCCACCCGCTCGGAGAGCTGACGCAGCTCATTGAAATCAATGACATCCTTCTCGTCATTAGCCAGCCGGGCCAGCGAACGGTGGATATTATCGAAATGCTTGCGTTCCTCGTCAAATTGCTGGTGGATCTCCTCCAGCCGCTCATGCCGCTGGGTGCCGTATTCGCTGAAGATATGCTTCGGATTACGGCGCAAGGCATTGCGGTATTCCTGCTGCTGCTGGGTCATTTTGCGCACGCGGGAGATCAGCTCATTCACATCCTGCATCGCCCGGGTAACCCGTCCATGCTTGATGTGCATCTGAATCTCCAGCAGCTTGATGCTGACCTGGAACTCATCGATAATCTCGTGGCTCATGAAGATCAGCTCCATCGCATACTCGGAGAGCCGGTAGATGGTCGTCCCGTTCTCTTCCCAGCTGATACGTGTAGCATCCTCATCCACAGTGAAATACTTGTACTTCTGAACCCCGATCTGCCGGGTATGGTCATCGTAATAATGGGCCTCGAAATCCCCGCCGCTGCCGCTCCACAGCAGTCCGTCTACCAGCCGTTCGACCGATTCCGGGCTGCCCAGCTTCGCTATGCCGAAGCGTTCCAGCGAGCTCCAGGCCAGATCCACCAGATCCTCCCTTGCCCGCTGTTCATTCGATTCCAGCTCCAGATAATAGACCTGCAGCAGCACACTAAGCGCAATCATTTCCTTATACGGCTGCAGCTCACCCAGATTCATGCCTGCGCCCAGACTCCATAAGGGGTTCAGCCGCTTGTTCCGTTCTCCGAAATCATTCCAGTTCATGCTCTTGCCAACCTCGCCATCACTTCATAATTTCCCTACAACATAACATAAACCCAAATCTGCACCGCAGGGTGAAGGTTGGGCCGGAACATACACAGTTATAGACAGTTTGTTAATGCTCAGGACCCCGAAATAATGGGAATGTATGTTTCTATTCTCATGTCTTTCTATTATAACAATGTTTCATAGATATGGCTATTTGCAAAATGAATAGAGGAGCCCTTGTTAGGACTCCTCTATGTTATGGCACGAATTCACAGTATAACGCTAGTACCTTATCAGATTTAAAATCGTGGATCAGACGTATTCCCCCTTCAAATTACATTTTTTCCAAGAAGGCGTTGTTCTTCAGAGCGTTTGGCTTAGCGTAACGGACTGAGGTACTCTTATTTGGAAAGAAAGTCACCAATGGGGCGAGTAACGGACTCCACAGGCCTTATCCTTTGCACTTCAGCTCCGAAACGTCTCATAGCGAGACTATAAGGTCGCCGGAGTCCGTTACGCTGCAAAAAGTGGCGTTTTTGCGGGGATAAGATCTCTCTACTAATTGTACTTCTCATTCACTAGATATAGCAGATTCTGCTTCACCGCAGGCCATTCCTCATCAATAATACTGTACAGCACATTGTCCATAACCGTACCGTCAGCGGTGATCCGGTGCTTGCGCAGAACGCCCTCCAAGGCCGCTCCAATCCGCTCAATGGCCCGCCGCGAGCGAAGATTGTCACTGACAATGGAGAAGTCTACCCGGATCAGCCCCAGCACCTCGAAGGCGTATTGCAGCAAAAGCAGCTTCGACTCCGTATTCACCGCTGTTCTCCAGTAATCCGTTGAGATCCAGGTGCAGCCGATCTCTGCATTACGATGCGTACGATCCAGATGCATTAACCTCGTAGTCCCTAAGATTCGGCCGGATGCCTGCTCCACCATCACATAGGGCATATCCTTGCCTGCTGCCTGATTCGCCAGAGCCGCATCCACTAGTTGTCCTGCCTCTTCCTCAGAGCTAATCCGTCTCCAGGTGTATTCCCAAATTAGCGGATTGTGCAGCACCTTGGTAAGCTCAGGTTTATGCTCCGCCGTCAAAGGCACAAGCCGGATTACGTTGCCTTCATGCTGCACTGTTTCTATTGCCGTCACCTGATTTCCCCCTATATCTTTTTACCTGTTATACTTCTCACCTGTTATATATGAAGCGATTTATTCCCATCCGTCAATCTTAGCAGTCAGTTGCTGAATGAACTCCGGCACGCCCAGTGTGAATAATGTGTTCTCCGCACGGCTTCGTACCGAGATTGTCCCGTCATTCTGCTCCTGATCTCCCAGCACCAGCATATAAGGGATTTTCTCCAGCTGAGCTTCACGGATTCTGTAGCCCAGCTTCTCATTCCGGGAATCTACCTCCACCCGCAGTCCGGCTGTTGCCAGCTGTCTTCTGACCTGCTCGGCATACTCGTCATGAACCACAGAGACTGGCAGCAGCTTAACCTGCACCGGAGACAGCCACAGCGGGAACGCTCCGCTATAGTGCTCTGTAAGAATACCCATGAACCGGTCAATGGAGCCGAACACCGCACGATGAATGACAACCGGACGATGCTTGTTGTTATCTTCGCCAATATAAGTCAGGTCGAACTTCTCGGGCATCTGGAAATCCAGTTGAATGGTACCGCATTGCCAGCTCCGCTTCAGGGCATCGAGGACATGGAAATCAATCTTCGGTCCGTAAAAAGCGCCATCTCCTTCATTCACCCGGTACTCGATTCCATTCTTCTTCAGCACCCGCACAAGCGACTCTTCCGCCTGATCCCAGAGCTCTTCGGAACCCATATAGTCCTCCGGGCGTGTAGACAGCTCGACCTTGTACTCGAATCCGAAGATGGAATAGAACTGATCGATCAGCTCCAGCACCCTTGTAATCTCGGACTCAATCTGCTCCGGCAGCACGAACAAATGGGCATCATCCTGGCAAAAGGTACGGACCCGCATCATCCCGTTCAGCGCGCCGGAGGATTCATGGCGGTGAACCTGGCCGTATTCCGCAATACGGATCGGCAGATCCCGGTAGGAACGGAGGCTGTTCTTGTAGATCAGCATGTGTCCCGGACAGTTCATCGGCTTCAATGCAAAATCTGTCTCATCCACCTTCGTGAAATACATCTCATCCTTGTAATGATCCCAATGTCCGGATTGCTCCCACAGACGGCGGTTCATCATCAGCGGCGAGCGGACCTCTTCGTACCCGTCGGCACGCTGCAGCCTGCGGGAGAAATCCTCCAGTGCTGTGCGGATCAGCATCCCTTTGGCCAGGTAAAACGGCATTCCGGGCGCTTCCTCGGAGAACATGAACAAGCCTAGCTCCTTGCCCAGCTTGCGGTGATCCCGTTTCTTCGCTTCCTCCAGCAGGTGCAGATGCGCTTCAAGTGCCGCAGCGCTCAGGAAGGCTGTGCCGTATATCCGCTGAAGCACCTGATTGTCAGCATCCCCGCGCCAGTAGGCACCCGCAACACTAAGCAGCTTGAACGCCTTGATCCGGCCAGTGGAGGGCAGATGCGGCCCCCGGCAGAGGTCCGTGAATTCGCCTTGCTCATATAGGCTGATTACCGCGTCCTCCGGCAAATCCCGGAGCAGCTCCAGCTTCAGCGGCTCTTCCTGCTGTTCAAAGAACTGCACCGCTTCCACCCGGCTGACCACCCGGCGCCGGATCGGCAGGTTCTCCTTGATGATCTTCCCCATCTCCCGCTCAATCGCAGCAAGATCCTCGCTGGACAGAGGCTGAGCAATATCTATATCGTAATAGAAGCCGTCCTCGATCACCGGACCAATGCCCAGCTTCACGTTCCGTTCTCCATAGATCCGTTTGATGGCTTGGGCCATCACATGGGCTGTGCTGTGTCTGTGAATCATCAGCCCGTCGCTGCTGTCCGCTGACACGATCTCCACGAGGCTGTCCCCTTCAACCGGACAATCAAGGTCAACGAGATTGCCATCGATTTTGCCGGCTACTGCATTCTTCCTTAGACTTACGCTAATCGACTCCGCAATCTGCGCAATTGTGGTGTTACGCGAATACCTCCTACTTGCTCCATCCGGCAACTGCACTTGAATATCCATGATTTTGGCCTCCATTTCTTGAGTGTATATAAGACGCACTTAGGATCGGAACTAGAAGCGTAATTGTCACTACGGTGAACATTTGGACTTCCAGCCGCTGTTGTCAACAGATTTCCTGATTCAATCCGCAATTTGCGGGTAAAATCCGTTGACAAAGGCGGACGCTACCGCTCCTCCAGTTCCAAATTTCCCCTTCGTTTCTTTTCGCTTTTTGTTATTTATTAAGTGCTTCTTATATTAGGTTAGTATATAAAAACACAAAAAAACGCATCTCATCCCGGAAAGGGACGAGTGCGTCTTAAGCTCGTGGTTCCACCCTAATTCGACTATACGTCACTTAACCCCCGGCTGTTCGGCGGAAATGTGATCAGTACAATCCTCATGGCATCCGTTAACGGGGATGGGGCGGTGACATTTACAGCCTCGCTAACAGCAGGAGGGTTCAGTGTCACGGCTATAGAGGGGTAACATCCGGCTGGTCTCTGTAAGAAGCTCTCACCTTGCACTTCTCTCTCTGGTCAGTCCTCACGGGATATCCTGTCTCTGGTCATTGCCTTGGTTATGGTGTTGCTGGTTACATAATACGCACGGTCTTCGCCAGAAGTCAATACCGCGCTGAAAAAAACTTAAAAGTCACTGCCCGCTTGACCACTTAAATCTTTAATCCGTTCAGCTCATTCCTCTGTATCCGCAGGATAATATCCCCCACTTCTTCCACCGTATGCGCAATATAATCCGCTCCGGCCGCTGTTAATTCTTCCTCGGAACCATAGCCGAACAACACGCCCACTGAGGCTACGCCGCAGGCTTTTGCACCGATAATATCATGCTCCCGGTCCCCGATCATCAGCGACTGCGAAGCAAGCAGATTATTCTCATCCAGTACATGCTGAATCACCTCGCGCTTCTTCGAGCGTGTTCCGTCCAGATTGCTGCCAGCCGCGTACTTGAAGAACCCGTCCAGCTCATAATGCCGGAGGATCTGCTCTGCGAACACAATAGGCTTGGAGGTTGCTACATACAGCTCGAATCCCTTGGCCTTCAAGCTCTCCAGCAGCTCAGGTATGCCTGGAATCACATGGTTCTCGAACATCCCCAGCGTCCGGTAACGCTCCCGGTAGAACTCCACAGCCTGTGCCGCTGCCTCTGCTGTGAAGCCTTGAATTTCGATGAAAGAATCGTATAACGGCGGACCTATGTACGGAATCAGCAGGTCAGGATGCTCCACCTCTATGCTGAATTGGTTAAGCGCATACTCCACGCTTTTGGTAATGCCTTCCTTGGGGTCAGTCAATGTGCCGTCCAGATCAAATAAGATGTGCTTCAAGCCGTTCTTCATCTCTTCCGGATGCTCCCTTCGTGTGCAATTGCTATCTATCATACCTTTCTTCCTGTTTATTTTCCATCCTCAGGATGCTATAATTCAGGGCAATTCGAGGAGCAGGAGGAATATCATGATACTGCTTAATCCCGCCACAATACTCATAGGCGACTATCGCTTCGCCGCAAGGAACAATGCCGGAACTGAAGTTGTTGTATATGACAAAGAAGGCAGAGTGTACCGCCTGGATGCGGACTTCACGCCTCGTGAAGCCGGACAGCTCTATAACTTGCAACCGCTTAACCTGGACTCTCTTTCATTCCATCCTGAGCGGGAGCTGGCGGCTTTCATTATGCAGGATGCGGTAATGGGCACAGGAGACTTTACGGGCCGCTTGCTATGGAGCAAAGCCGGGCCGTATGTCTGTGTTCTTTTCTCGCGTGATGGGGGTCTAATCTGGTCTGTAGCCAAGCTGGACGGGGAACATCTGCGGATTTCGGTGTTTCATAGCGGGGACGGAACGTTAGCACATTCACTAGACTTGGAAGATCCCTTCGGTGACAGTGCGCTGCGGCTGATGGATATCCCAGGGGCGGAGGCTGTGACACTGGAGCTTGCGGCTGGTCAGGATGGTATATCTGTGTACGAATTATCTATTCAGCAGGACGGGTTACATAGCAGGGAGATGTTCCCGCAGGGATGTTATATTGCGCCGGCTTGGCATCCTGACGGCCGTCAGCTGTTCACCTTGGAGAATGATACGCAGATGTACGCCCGGTTCTCCTATCCAGCCTTGGAGCTGCTACAGGAACAGGGCCCGCACGAAGGGGACTACGAAGATGAGTATGAGGAAGAAGACAATTATCCGGGGTATGGCATGCTCTATCTTCAGAACGGTCAAGCCATCACGCAAAATACGAATGAACGCTTCTTTCTGTTTGATCCTGGAACGATGGAACGGATCGTTGAATGGGCTTTTGCCGGATATGAGCCCGTGCCTGCGAGTGTAGTTTTCCCTTCAATGGATGATGATCCTTCCCTGTACTCCCAGCTTCAATCGTGTGAGAGAGTCGGCAGCCTGCTTCTATTCAGGACCGGCTCTCTACACGATACCCCTCATTTGCTGATGATTGAGGAAGCTGCGCTGCTGGAAACCATCGGCTCTATGCTTACCAAGCCACGCGGATAATCAAGCCCTTAGGGTCACCAACTTCCAGGTAGGCTGCTTGGCCGTTCACATCGTCATACGGGAAGCCGTATGCCAGTCCGCTGATGCTGTGATCATGCCAGAATTTTGCATAAAAGTTGGCGGGAGCCGCATTGTAATAGTTCGCTACGTTGTTCCAGTTACTGGTGGTGTAGACATGGCGGTTGATCGCAGCGGAAGTGGCGGCATCGATTAGCGAACCGTCATTGCGCAGAATATCCTGGGTGCTATAGCTGGAATACCCTGCGAAGTAATTCGCATTGGCTCCACCGGCTTTGAAGGATCCATGGACTGGAGCAATAATCCGGTAAGGCGCCTGATCGGTTGCCAGCGATTTGAAGGCCGCAGGAACTTCATTCTGGTATTTGGTGAAAATCCCGGCCCGCGTCTCCGATTCCAGTTCGCCTACCGTCTTGTCATAACCGCCGGACAAGCCGACCAGCCGGTGCTGGATCGGGAAGCCGAAAGCATCTACACGGGTGGTATTGCCATGATAGCCTGTAGCATCCACCGTGAATTCAACGAAGTCGAAATAGAGATTACGGTTAGGATCAGTCGGATTATCGATATCCGGTCCGGCAAAGCCGTCGTCATAGGTCTTGATGTACAGCGGCGTGCCTACACTGAGGAACATGCGGCCGGAGGTAATTTTGGGCAGTGTAACCCAGGAAGCCTGATTAATCGTGTGATAGATATTAGCATAATTCACACCACTCTTGGTCAGATGGCCGGAAGCATTGTTCAGCGCATTCGAGATCGGAATGAGATTGCCATTCAGGTCCAGATAACTCCATTTGCCATTGGCCGGGTTGATGCCGAGCACCCCCCAGTAGATCTGGCTGTCAGGATAAGCGCCGCCTGTTCCGTTCATGACCTTGACGGAGACAGAGCCTGCAGGCGGTGTCGGGATTGAAGAAGCAGCAATGGAATAAATGGAGCCTGAAGAGCCTGACGGCGGAGTTGTCGGCCCGGTTGTTGGCGCAGTTCCGGCAGTGTAGCTAAACCAGCTAGTGTCGTAAGCCGGAGTGCCGTTGTTGTAGGTGAAGAAGTAAGAAAGTGCTGTGCCGCTGGCGATTCCTGTAACCACCTGCTCATAACGCGCTTTACTGTTGTTATAAGTCATACGGTAGTTAAGCTGGGTACCTGAATTTACTTTGTAATGCACATCGGTCCAGCTCGTATTGACTGAAGATTTGAACCAGATGGTTGCCGAGGTTCCCGACAGGTCTACTCCTTGGGTAAAGTCTGCAGCGGCTGCTTTGGAATTGAACAAGGGCAGGCATGAGAGCAGAAGCACGAACGCAAGCATCGTCATTAGCCATTTTTTGGACATCCTAACATTCCTCCTGAATGATATTGGCATTTCTGTATCCGTTTACAAATATGATTATAGTAGCTCTGGTAACTATTTAGTAGGCACAGAATTTCGGATTTTGGTTCCCATATTTTGGTTTGGTGCTGCAAAAATAGCAAAAAGCCCTTAATTCCCAGACGCCTGGTTATTAAAGGCTTTTTTACGCTTCAACATCTTATTCGCTACTCCCAATGCTGCGAAATAAAGGTATCCCGCCCGGACTGCTCGCGGTCCTCTTTATAGTGCTTCGGATTCTTCTTGTGATAGTCCTGATGATAGTCTTCTGCCGGATAAAACACCGGCGCAGGCAGAATCTCTGTCACTACCGGAAGCTCGAAACGGCCGCTAACCGCCACCTGCTCCCGGGAAGCCAGTGCAGCCAGCCGCTGCTCTTCCGTATAATAGAATACCGCCGTGCGGTACTGCGTTCCCCGGTCCTGAAACTGTCCGCCGTCATCCGTCGGGTCAATCTGCGGCCAGAATAGCTCAAGCAGACGCTCATAAGGGAATAATTCCGGATCATAAGTGATCTGCACTACCTCGTAGTGACCGGTTGTCCCTGTCTTCACCTGCTCATAAGTAGGGTTATCTACCGTTCCTCCGGCGTAACCTGATACAATTCCGTGAATGCCGGGCAGCTCTTCGAACGGTGTAACCATACACCAGAAGCAGCCTCCGGCAAACATTGCCTGTTCCATAGCCATCCTCCCACTCCCTGTCTCTCATCTAGTGACTCATGTTACATCCTGTACTGAAGATAAAGCCTAATAACCTGAAAGTCAATTTGATCGCTAGGACTGATTGCCCATAGATAAACTTTAGAAATAGAATATTTATTCTATTGATAGTTCAGAAAGAGAATAATTAAACTTCAAGTATGTTCGGAATGGAAATTCCTTTTTGCAGAATAATGACTAGAATATAGCTTTTCTATTGTCTGTTTCACCACAAAATCTATCTTTTTGATACTTTAAGGCGGAATACATATTCTGTTAATTGACAATTCCTTGCAGGGGATGTACTATTTTATAGAATGATTTTTCCGCTAATGAGGTGTAATGATGGGTAAACGCGATGATATTCTTCAGGCAACCCTTGATTTGATTACTGAAGAGGGCTTACAATCTGTTACTTTTGCCAAAATATTCAAGAGAGCCAATGTCGGCTCCAGCACATTCTACCACTATTTTGAGAACAAAGAGCAACTGGTCAATGAGCTGTACCAAAAGGTCCGCATACATAAAAATGAGTTCGTCATGAACGGCTATGATCCCGGGTTAACAATCTACGAGCGTGTGAAGAGTCTCCTGAAGAATACAGCCACCTACTCGCTTCACTACCCCAAAGAGGTTGATTTCACAGAGAACTATTGCTCTTCGCCCTATATTTCAGAGGATTTGCGGAACACACCCGCTCCCTCCACCTTAGAGATTTTCTCCATCATTGAAGAAGGCCAGCGGCAGGGAATCATCCGGGAAATGAATGTATGCCTGTGCTATCAGCTGATCTACGGAATATTAATTGCTGTGATCAAAGGCTATTTGGACGGAAAGTATCCGCTTAACGAACAGCAGATTCAGCAGACCATTGAAGCTTGCTGGCTTGCGATTAAGCTATAACGGCTAACACAAATAAGGCTATCCCTTAAGCAAAACTCTGCCTAAGAGACAGCCTATATTCCGGCATCAGCCAGTTGATGAATACTAGACCTGAGGAACCAGATTCCGGCTCCCCGAGGACTTATAGATCTCTGCAATCAGAGTGAGCGCCTTGATGCCCTCCGCACCGTCAATCCAGAACCTGCGGCCTTCACGGATATGGTCGTAGAAGTCATGAATTAACCGTGAATGTCCGCTGCCCCAGTAGGATTTCCCTCCGCTGCTGATGCTCTGCGGCTCATAGAGCAGCGTCTCCTGACCATTCTTCCACAGATAGAGGCTGTCCCGGCGCTGCTGCAGAGTCCCTTGCTCGAAGACCAGCTCCAGCTCCACCGGTGAATTAGCCTGATACGCATTGGTCCCGTAGAAGAGTCCGCGCACTTTGTTCTTGAAGTCGATACACGCATGCGCGCTGTCTTCGACCTCAATGACATCGTTCAGCACATCAATGCTGACACTGCCTTTCACGGAATCAATGTCACCGCCGAACCATTGCAGCAGATCCAGGGTATGGATAGCCTGATTGATCAATACCCCTCCGCCTTCCGTAGCCCAGCGGCCTCTCCAGGGACTGTTCGTGTAGTACTCCTCCGTCCGGGTCCAGGTCACCAGGCCCTTCATGCAGAGGAGATTGCCCAGGCTGCCGGAATCAATCACTTGTCTGATCCGCACCGAAGGTTCATTATAGCGGTTCTGGAATACTACACCCAGTTGTCCCGCAGAATGCTCCGCCGCCTCCTGCATTAAGCGGGCAGAAGGCACATCCAGCGCCATAGGTTTCTCGGTCAGCACATGCTTGCCGGCCTTCAGCAGCTCCACCGCCATTCCGGCATGCAGATGATGCGGCGTGCACAGATGGACGATGCTGATATCTGCTCGCTCCAGCAGCTCCCTGTAATCTGTCAGTCCTTCACATTCGTAATCCTGAGCAGACTGTGCTGCCTGAACAGGGTCACTGTCCACCACGGCTACCAGCCGCGCATTCCGGGTGGAAGCAATGGCTCTGGCATGCAGCGGGGCAATCGCCCCGCAGCCGATAATCGCTGCTCCATTAGTATTCATCTTAACCACCTTCCGATCTTCTGCTAGCTGTCCTGCACCTATTTAAGCGTATCCGGGGTCAGATTCACCGCTTGCCGCTGCGCTTCCAGACACAGCTCAGCCGCCTTGAACGCATGCTCCTGGGTCATCGCCTTCTCCGTCCGTTCCAGACAGTCCAGAATCAGCTCACCGAAGAACGGGAAGCCAATCTTCCCGGCTACATGCTCATAATGCTCGCCCTCACCGTCTACCCAGAAGACATGATCCGGGGTGCTGGAGCGGCCGATATCGCTGTATTTGCGCAGTTCAATATAGCCTTCCGTACCGAGAATGATCGTCCGTCCGTCGCCCCAGGTCCCCAGCCCTGCAGGAGTGAACCAGTCCACACGAAAATACTGCGTAGCCCCATTGTCCCCAACCAGTGTAGCATCCCCGTAATCCTCCAGCTCCGGGTAAGCCGGATTGTTGTAGTTGGCGACCTTGCTGTGCAGCACCTTGGCATCACGGCAGCCCGCGTAGAAGAGGAACTGTTCAATCTGATGGCTGCCGATGTCACAGAGAATGCCGCCGTATTTGTCACGCTGGAAGAACCATTCCGGCCGGCTGGGTGCATTTAACCGGTGCGGCCCCAGCCCCATCACCTGAAGCACGCGGCCAATCGCCCCCTGCTGCACCAGCTGACCGGCATAAACAGCGCTCTCTACATGCAGTCTCTCACTGTAGTACGTCATGTATTTCCGTCCCGTCTTCTCCACTTGAAGGCGTGCTGCTGCGAGCTGGTCCAGAGAAGTAAACGGAGATTTGTCCGTGAAATAATCCTTCCCGTGTGCCATCACCCGCAGACCGAGCGGACCACGCTCCGAAGGAACGGCCGCTGCTGCTACGAGCCGGACCTCAGGATCTTCAAGAATCTCTTCAGCAGAGCGTGCGGCTCTGACGCCGGGATACTTGTTCTGGAACGCTTTTACCTTCTCGGGGTCAGGATCGTATACCCACTTCAGCTCGGCTCCCGCTTCTACCAGTCCGTTGCACATTCCATAGATATGCCCATGATCCAATGCCAGCGCTGCGATTACGAATTCACCCGGTCCCACCACAGGCTTCGCCTCATGTACCGGAGCATACATCATTCCATCCTTGCGGCTCATGCTTTCACCTCCAATCTGGAATGCAGATTCCGGAGACTGATCTCCAGGCTCTCGAACGGATCACGCTGGCACACATCCTGCTCCACGATATGCCACTCCACACCTGTCTTGCGGCAAGCCTCAATAATCGCTCCATAGTTCATATTGCCTTCGCCGATCTCGGCGAACACAGGCTTCTTGTTCAGAATCGCCATATCCTTGAAATGCACAGCTTGCATTCTGCCTTCCACTTTATGAATCCACTCTACAGGATCTCCGCCTCCGGCCTGCACCCAGTACAGATCCAGCTCGAACCCGAAGACCTCCGGATCACTCTCCTTCAGCATCACTTCCATGCCGGTCAGACCGTCAAACCGTTCAAATTCAAAATCATGATTATGATACACAAATTGCAGGCCATGCTTTTCCTTAAGCGTACGCGCAATGCCTGAAGCCAGTTTGGTGAAGGTACGATAGCCTTCCTGACTGGTCTGGTATTCCCCTGGCAGTGAACCAAGACCGATGTATTTGCAGTCCCACAGCTTATGCTCGGCAGCGAGCGCATCCAGATCATTCACCAGCCGGTCCCAGGGAACATGCGTCGCACATATTTTCAGATTAAATTCATCCGCATATTCCTTCACCAGCTTAGGGTCCATCGGACCGATCCCGGAGATCTGGACAGCCTGGTACCCGATGCTGCTCACCTTCCGCAGGCTCTCCCGCAAGGCTTCCGGCGTCTGGGTATATTCTCGCAGGGTATACATTTGGGCGGCAATTGTTGAACGGTTCATTGCATTCATCACTCCTAGATAAGTTTGAGTTGCGTAAGAGAGTAAGGTTAGTCTAGTGGGTGCCCGATACATCCAGGGCTTTCTGGCTGACCGGCGCTTTCTGAAAAGTAGAATTCTCCACCTGCTCCATCAGCTTCTCATAGAACAGCTCACTGTCGATCGGCAGGTCCACCCAGTCGTCGGTCCATGCGGACAGATACATCGCATTCGACAGAGTCAGGCCGTGAATGCCCTCTTCCCCCGGAGCCAGCAGCGGCTCCTCATGCAGAATCGCATTGGTGAAGTTGCGCAGAATCCCCTTATGCTGCTCTCCATTCCCCGAGTCCACCGGAATCTCGCATTTCCAGCACTCCGGTGCTCCGAACCCTCCGGTATATTCCGCATTGAACTGCGGCTCAGGAGTGCGAAGGCGGAAGAAGGTCAGCTTGCCGTCTTCAATAACGATTTTCCCGTTGTCGCCTGTAATCTCGAACCGGTTGGTCCCTGGCGCTTCGCCTGTAGTGGTGATGAACAGCCCGGTTGCACCGTTCTCATATTCCACATAAGCGGTGACATCATCCTCCACCTCGATATTCCGGTACTTCCCGAACTGGCAAAAAGCGCGTACCCGCTTAGGCATCATCCCGGTGGTCCACTGCCAGAGATCAAGCTGGTGCGGGTCCTGGTTCAGCAGTACCCCGCCGCCTTCCCCGCCCCAGGTTGCCCGCCAGCCGCCGGAATCATAGTAGCTCTGAGAGCGGTACCAATTGGTGATAATCCAGTTCGTACGCCGGATCTCCCCCAGCTCCCCGGACTGGATCAAGTCTCTCAGCTTCTGATAGAGCGGGTTAGTCCGCTGGTTATACATAATGCCAAACTTGCGGTCAGACTTCGCTGCGGCGTCATTCATCTCCTGTACTGCCTTCGTATACACGCCTGCGGGCTTCTCAATCAATACATGCAGCCCGTAGCCCAGCGCTTCGATCGCGAGCGGCGGATGGTCATAATGCGGGGTGGCAATCATCACCGCATCAATGATCCCGGACTTGAACAGCTCCTCCGGCGACAAAAAGCGCTGCACGCTATCCGGCAAATGCTCCTCTGCCCAATCCAGCCGCTCAGGGCTGCTGTCGCATACCGCTGTAAGCTCAGCTCCCTTAATATCACTCAGCAGACTCTGTGCATGGGTCCGCCCCATATTGCCTACTCCAATAATTCCAAATCGTACCTTATCCATCTCCCAGTCCCTTCCTGAAACAGTTTATGATATGAGGATAACCCTATTTGCCGGTGGTGACCATGACTGTAATTAAGGTATATTTGTATAATAATAAGATGCATTGGATAAATGAAAGCGTTATAATAGCTTTATAGCCTTATTTGAAGGAGTCCTGATATGAATATGACTGCGAAAGGCAATGGCAATTTGACCGGACGCCTGCTGCACAACCTGACGGTTACCGTTACCCATGCCCAGTTAACCAGCAGATACCCGGGCTGGAACCGGACGAATGAGACCCCTGCCTTCAACCGGCTCTACTACATTGATTCCGGCGAAGGCAAGGTGATTATCAACGGAGTGGCGTACTATCCGAGACCCGGACAGCTGATGATTATGCCCGCCGGTTCCACCCAGACTACAGATACTTCACGTAGTGATCCTTATACACGCTACTATTGCCACTTCGATGCGAAGATTGGGGAATGGCCGCTGTTTCATTCAGCGAATAAGCTCTATATCTGTGATGTGCCTGACCCGGAGGCCACCCGGACGATGTTCGCGGAGATGATTGATTGGTTTCAGGATACCGGCTTCCTCGCTACCCTTCGGACGCAGGCCGCGCTGCTTACACTGCTGTCCCTCTGTCTGGAATCTGGAGGCTACAGCAATTTCCTTGACGATCTGACGCATACAAGCGACCAGGGTAAGCTGGCAAATGTGCTGGGCTACATCGATCAACGGCTAATGCGGCCGCTGACGGTGGAGGAGCTGGCAGAGCGGGTCCATCTGCACCCGAACTATTTCATTCCCTACTTCAAGAAATTCATCGGTGTTCCGCCGATGCAGTATGTCCAGCTGAAACGGATGGAGCTGGCCAAGAGGCAGCTCTCCTACACCGATTTCAGCATCTCAAGTATCGCCGAGCAGGTCGGCATGGAGCTGGCCCACTTTTCCAAGGTGTTCAAGAAGTCGACCGGCGTATCCCCTTCTGCTTACCGGAGCAGTACGAGATAGAATGCACCGGAAGTATCAGAACGTAATGACCCTGCGAGTATTCTAGGCACGCTGCTCATTTTTATGCTGGTGTTGTGCCTTGAAAGACATCATTCCTGAATAATAAAAAAATCAGCACGCCTCTCTAGGAGACCTGCTGATTTTTTATGCTTTTTCAAACAACGGATGCTATGGTGCACTCCCGATCTCTATTTGATCCCGAAATACGCATCCGCATTGTTGTAGCATATATTCTCAATTGTCCGGCCGATCAAGGTATAATCTCTCGGCAGGTCTCCCTCTTCCATCCACGTTCCAAACAGGTTGCAGAGAATGCGACGGAAGTATTCATGACGCGTGAAGGAGAGGAAGCTTCGGGAGTCTGTCAGCATGCCGACAAAAGGACTGATCAGGCCGATGCTTGCGAGCGCCTTCAACTGCTGCAGCATCCCCTCCTTCTGATCATGGAACCACCAGCCGGAGCCCATCTGCACCTTGCCCTTGATGCCGGCCCCCTGGAAGTTGCCAATCGCGGTGGCGATCATCTCATATTGCGAAGGTTTCAGTGTGTAGACGATAGTCTTCGGCAGCTGTCCGCTGGCATCCAGCTCATTCAGCAGCGCGTTGAGACTGCGGGCCATATTGAAATCCAGAATTGAATCGAAGCCGCTGTCCTTGCCGAGGGTACTGAACATCCGTGCGTTGTTGTTGCGCAGCGCTCCGATATGCAGCTGCATGCTCCAGCCCCGCTCATGATAGAGTCTGCCTAATTTGATCAGCGTATGGCTCTGGAACTTCTGTTCCTCCTGCGGGCTGATCTCTTCCCCTTTGAAGGCCCGGGCGAATATGTAGGCCGCTTCATGCTCTGTAGACTGGGCATGCGGCAGCTCGCCGAAGGCCTGATCCGACAGCCGGCAGCCATGCTCATGGAAATAATCGATCCGCGCCGTCACAGCCTCGAGGAACCCGGCGTAATCGTGGATCTCAAGACCGCTCGCCTCACCAAGCAGGCCCACGTATCCGCTGAATCCTTCATCACGGATGTTCAGTACCCGGTCCGGTCTGAAGGTCGGGGCGACTACCGTCTGAAGTGCGCTATCCTTCTTAAGCTGAATGTGATGCTCCAGTGAATCAATAGGATCATCCGTTGTGCAGACCACATTGACATTGAGCTTTTTGAGAATGCCCTGCGTAGTCAGATCATCTCCCTGGAGCTGCTCATTGCAGCGTTCCCACACACTCTCCGCTGTCTCCCCGGAGAGCAGCTCGTCGATCCCGAAGTAACGCTTCAACTCCAGATGAGTCCAGTGGTATAGCGGATTGCCCACCATCTCAGGCAGGGAGCGCGCCCAGACCATGAATTTGTCTTTGTCCGGCGCATTCCCGGTAATTAGCTGTTCGTCGACACCCAGCCAGCGAAGCGCCCGCCACTTGTAATGGTCCCCGGATAAGGCGAGATCAGCGATATTGCGGAACCTGCGGTTACTGCTGATCTCCTGCGGATTCAGATGACTGTGGAAATCGTAAATCGGCATTGCGGCGGCATAATCGTGATACAGTCTCTGTGCACTTGAACTTAACAGCAGCCAGTCGTCATGAATAAAAGATGAGGTACTCATATTGTTCTCCTGCCTCTCGTCTATGATATTGGCGGGCCACGGATACCGTCCTGAAACGAACGGCAGACGCTTCTGCCCGTAAGCACTACCATACTACCATACAAGTATGGTAGTATGGTAGTGCTTACAATAACTATAACAGGAGGGTTACACGATGGAATACACTATAGGTACACAAGCACTCTCCACAAGGGACATCGTGTATCGTTCACTGAAGAATCAGATTCTGCTGCTGGAGCTGCCGCCCGGAACCGGGATTTCGGAGAAGGAGATTTCGCTGAAGTTCAGTGTCAGCCGCACTCCGGTCAGGGAGGCTTTTGTCCGTCTGGCCCAGGAGGGCCTGCTTGCCGTATATCCCCAGCGGGGGACGGTGGTCTCGCTGATTGATTCCGAGCTCGTGGAAGAAGCCCGCTTCATGCGCGAGCATCTGGAGCGGGCGGTCATCTGGGAAGCGTGCAACACCTTTCAAGCCAGGAAGCTTATTGATCTGAAGGCCAATCTGGATAAGCAGAAGCTCTGCATCGAGGACCAGGACTATAAAGAAATGTTCATGCTGGACGAAGAGTTCCATCATGTGATTTTCATGGGCTGCAATAAAAAGAACACCTGGGAGGTCATCCAGCAGATCAAGGTTCACCTGAACCGCAGCCGGATGCTCAAGCTCACGGCAGATCACAACTGGGAGCATCTGTACCGGCAGCATTATAGTCTATATGAAGCGATTGAGCAGCATAATATTCTACAAGGGGATCAGATTATGCAGGAGCATATGGCCTTGACAATCGCCGACCAGGAGATGCTGATGGAGAAATATCCGCAATATTATAAGCAAAGATCCGCAGACTGATAGAACCTGACGCTAATCATACTTTCACCAAGAAGGGTTGGATCATTATGACCGAGTTGGCATTACAGCCTGCACTGGCAGGCAAGATTGCTGTAATTACCGGAGGAGCCGGGGCCCTTTGCAGCGCCATGGCGCTGGAGCTGGCCCGCCAAGGCATGAAGGTCGCTATTCTGAACCGTACGGAAGCCAAGGGAGCGGCTCTGGCTGCACAGATCACTTCCGGCGGCGGCCAGTCTCTGGCCTTGGCCTGCGACGTTATGGATGCCGGGAGTGTCCGGCAGGCAGCAGATGAGATCCACAAGCAGTGGGGTCCCTGCGACTTGTTAATCAATGGAGCCGGTGGCAATCAGCCTTCGGCGATTACCACCAAGGAGACCTTGGAGCCGGGAGATTTGGAGAATCCCGATATTGTCTCCTTCTTCGATTTGTCTGTGAACGGCTTCCGCACGGTCCTTGACCTCAATCTGACCGGAACATTAATTCCAACCCAAATCTTCGCCAAGCAGATGCTCGGACGCCCTGGAGCTGCGGTGATCAACATCTCCTCCATGAGCGCCGCTTCGCCGCTCACCAAGGTTCCGGCTTACAGCGCGGCCAAGGCAGGCATCAACAACTTCACACAGTGGCTTGCGGTGCATCTGGCAGAGTCCGGCATACGGGTGAATGCCATCGCCCCCGGCTTCTTCGTCACGGCACAGAATGAACAGCTGCTGAAGGACCCGAAGGGTGAATTAACCGAACGTTCGCTCAAAATCATCTCCCAGACCCCGATGCGCCGCTTCGGCACACCGGAGGATCTGCTCGGCACCCTGCTCTGGCTGGCCGATGAGCACATGTCCGGGTTCATTACCGGCATCACTGTGCCAGTGGATGGAGGCTTCATGGCCTATTCCGGCGTGTAGGCCTGAGATATCAATAACAAAAAACCTGAACCTCGTTTTCTGAGGTTCAGGTTTTTTGTTCAGCCGCGAAGTGACAGGCCATTTGTATGCGAAAAACCGAATACAATTTACGCCGCGTGGTGAATAGTCGGGCTATTTGGGCTTAGGGGGCCAAACATTCTTCACCCGCAGGGCAGGATCATCTCTTCCCTAAGCTTCAACCAGCACACCATCCTCCAGATGCAGCACCCGGTCGCACCAGTCCAGCATCCGTTCGTCATGAGTCACCATCACGGCGGCCTTGCCTTCGCTCCGCACCTCGTCGGCGATCATCCGCACGACTTCCCGGCCGCGGCTGTAATCCAGGCTGGCTGTAGGTTCATCCGCGAACAGAATGGCCGGCTTGTTCATCCATGCCCGGGCAATCGCCACCCGCTGCTTCTCGCCCCCGGACAGCTGTTCGGGGTAATGGTTGCGGCGTTCCCAGATTTCCAGACGCTTCAGCAGATAGGCGGCACGCACCTTCGCTTCCTTCTGGCTGAGCTTAGCCAGCTTCGCGACATAGAGCAATTGCTCCTCTACCTTCAGGAACGGCAGCAGCTGCGCACTTTGGAACATGAAGCCGATTTTTTTCAGCCTCAGCTCCGTTAGTGCCCCTTTGTCCTTGTCACGCAGCGATTCACCGTCGAGGAGAATCTCTCCGCTGGTAGGTGTGAGCAGCGCACCGGCTGCGGAGAGAAACGTGCTTTTGCCGGAGCCGGATGGCCCCAGTACTGCTATGAATTCGCCCTCGTTCACCGTAAGGTCCAGATGGTTCAGCACGGTCATAGCCCGGTCCCCATCCCCGTAAGTCTTGGTTACCTGCTTCATCACTAATTTCGCACTCATGCTCCAGTCCTCCCTATCGCTTCCAAGGCATCCACCTTGGCTACTCTTGCTACCGAAATTAACGAGCCCAGCAAGGACATCCCTATGAACAGCAGACTGGTCATCGCCATCGTCTGTCCGTCCAGCTCAAAAGGCATCGTGTCGGGCAGGCCCATATTCATCCCAAGCGTAAGCAGAATGCCCAGCGCCAGACTGGCGACAGACAGCAGCATCACTTGACCGACTACACTCCAGGCCAGATAGGACATCTTAGTCCCCATCGCCTTCAGGATACCGAATTGGCTGGTCTTCTGGATCGTAATGACATAGAAGAATACAGCAAGAACTACTGCAGCAATTACGAACAGGAACACAATCATCATCAGCAGCGAATTTTGCTCGGCGGAATAACCGGGAACACTGGCAATCGCCTGTTTTTGCGTAATTACCTCTATGGACTGCTGCTGATCCGCAATCTGCAAAGCTTGAGCCGCTGTTACATCCAGCGCGATCACATTGTACGGGGCATTGGCATTACCTGCGCTGCCGCCTTCCTTAACCGCTCCTTGCTTCATCGCCTGCCAGTCCAGCTGATTGATATAGACCACCGGAGTATGGCTGTAGGAGCTATCCTTCACGAAGCCTGTAACCGTCCAGCTCATGCCGGAAGCCTGGTCACGGATCGTACTGCCAATGGTAACGCCGGACTGCTCCAGTTTCGAATCTGCAACCGCGCTGCCTTGAGCCTCATTGGTGAGTCCGGCACCTTCCGTTACTTCAGGAGCCAGCATCCCCGTCATATCTACAGCAAAAAACGTAATATCCGCCTTCACATCCGCACCGGCCGCTGTAATAGTACTGGTCTGTACCCCCAGTGGAGTCGCGTTCGCCTCTCCGGCTACCGACCGGGCAGCCGCAAGCTCCGTATCCGTTAATTGTGAACGCCTGAAGGTATGATCCGCGTCGCTCTGCACGGCAAAATAATTGGCGGGCATATTTTTCAGCGCTGAAATATTAGCATAAGCCAGACCTCTGGCCAGGCCTGTGACGAACAGCACCAGGAATGATACCAGCAGCATAATCACCATAATGAGGCCGTAACGTGCTTTGGAGTGCCTCATCTCCCGAATTGCCAAGAACATATAACCACTCCTTCTAATCTGTATATCCACAGTTTAGAGAGTGAAGATGAACGGAGTATGAATAAAGAATTACACTATATAGATTGAACTTAAAGATCTATGTTTTGGGATTACCGTGACTCCAGAGAAGTTTTGGACTTCCGGCCGCTGCCCTTCTGCAAATTTCATGATTTATACCGTTATTAACGGTTGAAATCCGCAGACAAAGGCGGATGCTACCGCTCCTCCAGTTCCAAAATTCCCCTCCGCCACTTTTCCCTTAACTATAAATTATTAGTTCAACCTATATAGTGGCAGGGTGGCAGGGCAGAGTGACAGTGAACGTAGTTCCTTCCCCTACTGTGCTCGTCACCTCGATGGTTCCGCCATGCGCCTGGACGATCTTTTGGGCAATGGCCAGCCCCAGCCCGCTGCTACCCGGCTCACGGGACCGCGATTGGTCCACCTTATAGAACCGGTCGAAGATCATCGGCAGCTGCTCTGCCGGAATGCCCGCACCGTTGTCGGTCACCGTTACAATACATTGCTGGCCCTCCACATGGGCTGCAATGCTGAGGGTCCCGCCCACCGGGGTGTATTTGACCGCATTCGTCAACAAATTCATCCACACCTGATAGAGCAGATTGGAATCGCCCGTAAACGTGATGTCTGCGGCATGCAGCCTTACCGCCAGCTCCTTCTCCGTAAGATGCCACTCCATAATCTGAATCACCTGACGCAGCTGGGCGCGCAGATCGAAGCTTCTTTTCTGCAGAGCATGCTCGTCATAATCCAGTGAGGACAAGGTAAGCAGCTGCGTGCTGAGCATGGACAACCGCCGGCTCTCCTCCCCGATAATGGACAGATACTCCAGACGCTGGGCTTCCGGCAGAGTACCGTCCTGTAGTGCATGGGCGAAGCCCTGAATGGAGGTTAGCGGTGACTCAATCTCATGTGAGACATTGGCGACAAACTCCTGTCTTGCCCGGTTCGTGCGCTCCAGCTCGCGGCTCATCGTCATGAAGTGGGAAGCCAGTTGGCCGATCTCGTCGCGGCGTGCGGTGTAGAGCTTGATGTCGTAGCGCCCCTTGGAGATTTTAAGCGTGGCTTCAGTTAACCGGGTAATCGGCCGCACCACATGAAATACAGTAATCAGCATGAACCACAGGCTTAGCAGAATAATGACCCCGATGATCACGACAAAAAAGATCCGCAGCTCCCCGAACTGCACCTGAGCATCCGGACGCATGAACAGGGCATAGGTCTCCCCGTTAATATGGACCGGCACTCCAATGGAATTGCTGAGCTGATTATCGAAGAAGCCTGTCACGAACAGCTGGCCGGGGAAATTCCCCACCCCATGGTAGATCTCCCCGTCCAGCACACTGTGCAGTGCCTCTTCCCTGAGGTCATTTTTGCGAAAAGGCAGGCCGTAGAAACGTTCTTCCCCGTCAGCGTTGACCAGATACATCTTATACCCCAGGGAAGCTGTACTCAGGAGATATTCCTCCACCGAATCCGGGTGATCCTCGATGAACTGCTGCAAACCTATGGCCATCCGGGTCAGCTTAGCATCATTTTTCGGCTTGATTTGGGACTGATAGTACAGGTTGGAGACCAAAAATCCCAGCACACTGCTGATCATAATTACCGAGCAGAAGATGATACTCATCCGTACATAGAGCGATCTCATGAATTCACCATGTCCACTTTGTAGCCAATACCCCGGACCGTGCGGATGATAAAATCATTCTGGTATTCGCTGAACCGCTGACGCAGGCGCTTGATATGCACATCTACCGTCCGCTCGTCCCCTTCGTAGTCCGCTCCCCAGACCAGCTCAATCAGCTCGCCACGCGTGAACAGACGTCCCGGATATTGGGCCAGTTGGGCCAGCAGCTCGAACTCCTTCACCGGCAGCAGCAGCACCTCCGTCCCGTCAGTGATCTCGTAATTCTTACGGTCGATCACCAGCGAGTTCAGGCGAATCCGGTCATCCGAGGCGATGGAATAACGGCGGAACAAGGCCTTGATGCGAAAGAGCAGCTCCTCCGGCTCAAAAGGCTTGGTCACATAATCATCCGTCCCGTGCAGATACCCCTGCTCCTTATCGCTGAGCTGCTGACGGGCCGTCAGCAGAATGACGGGAATATCATAGTTCTCCCTTATGTATGCACACAGCTCCAATCCGTCCATATGCGGCATCATCACATCCACCACTGCCAGATCCACTGTCTGCTCCTTCATGCGTGCCGCCGCTTCCAGCCCGTCTCCGGCTTCTATCGCTTGATATCCCTCTCTGGTAAGAACATGCCGCAGCAGCGTGCGGATATGAACATCGTCGTCGGCTACCAGTATCTTTTTCAATTTCCTACGCCCCCTCCGGCTTGCCTGATCAATGTCATCATACTATAAAAGGCAGAATACTGTCCCTCAGCGGGGTGACCGGTCTGCCCATAAGCCGCTCCAAGTCCCCGGAGGTGGAATCCGTATCCAGCTTGCGGAGCCAAGTGTAGATCCAGTGCTGAACACTCGCATCCTGAACATGGACAACAGGCTTCCCGGCAACCTCAGTCAACACTTCAGCCAGATCTGCGAAATCCCAGGTTCGGGAAGCAGCCAGCTCATACACCTGATTGCCGGACTCCCCACTCCCAAGCACAGCAGCCGAAGCCAGAGCCAGGTCTGCGCGTGTTACCGAATTGAACCTCCATTCTCCCGGCGCCGTAGCCAGTACCCCACTGGAGATAGCCTCCTTCAGACCCAGTACTCCTACAAAGTCCATATACAATCCGTTTCGCAAAAAGGTATAGTCCATACCGGACTCTATGATTGCCTGCTCCGTCAGAGTGTGCACATTCCCTGGAGTACTCCGATCCGTACTATGCTGCGGAAAAGCAAAACCTGTATAAAGCAGATGCCGGACCCCGCCTCGCTTCGCTGAATCAATAACACGCTTATGCTGGGCGAGACGCACCTCATCATCTGTATGCGAGCTGGAAATGAGCAGCAGCCGGGAAATCCCGCGGAAGGCTTCATCCAGTGATGCCGGCTGATCATAATCGGCATAACGGACTTCAATCCCCTTCTCCCGGAAATCAGCCGCTTGCTCCATTCTTCTAATTCCGGCAACAATCTGTCCGGCCGGGAGACGCTGACGTAATTGTTCAATAATTAGACGCCCCAGTTGTCCGGTGGCTCCAGTGATCATAATTGTCATAATTGCTTCCTCCTCAATCTTATCGGGTAACGAGCAGCAGCTAGTGCTGCTAACCTTGTCCCCGGACCAGCTTATTAAGCAGCTCCAGCAGCAGGTGCAGCTCCGTCTCATCCAGCCGGTTCATTACAGCCGCGACCGCTTCCCGGTTCCCCGGCAGTTGTTCCATAAGCAGGCGCCCGCCTGCTTCCGTCAGCGAAATGACCGTCTTACGCCCATCGTGCGCATGACCAGCCCGTGTGATATATCCATCCTTTTCCAGCGGAGTCAGCAGCAGGCTGATATTGGCCTTGGTTACCCCAATCCTCGCGGCAAGCAGCGAAGGCAACATCGTTCCCCCGTGCTTCGCGATCTCCACGAGTACACGGATTCTGGCCCCGTTAAGCCCCTGCGCCTGCCAGTATTTCTCGGAGACGGCTACGGTTCCTGCTGTCGCTTCCACCAAGGCGAAGAACAACTCATTGGCGAGCGGCAGCTCCGTCACAAACTTTTGCAAATCATCCATGAACAGTGGTCAACTCCATTTAGTTAATAGCTTAACTATATTCACAGACAGAATAACAGGTTCCGCCAGGATTGTCAAAGGCATAGCGCTGCTCTCCCCATATCCATACAAGTGGAAACGGCTTTGCCGTCCTTTTAAAGGACGGTACCGTTTCAGCGAGAAATAGAAGGATAAGTTATTGTGTGAAACATATAATTTCTTATATTTCGAAAAACCCCCTGTCCTTCACGGGGAAGACAGGGGGCTCATAATCCAGCCAGATGCAGTATTCTGTTAGATTAAGACAGGCTTAGCCGCAGATGACACCGCTTCTTCACCGTAGCTCATGCTGCCATCCAGCACAAGCTCCAGCTTGATCAGCTCCGAGCGGCTAGCCAGCCTGATCGGCGGTCCCCAGGTTCCGTAGCCGGATGAGACGATGACATGCAGCTTGTTTTTGAGCAGATAGCCCCAATCCAGTTCGAACAGGCGCCGGGTAATCCAGTGATTCGGTGCAATCTGCCCCCGGTGGGTATGTCCTGACAGCAGCACATCTACTCCAGCCTCTGAAGCGATGCCGAAGCCAGTCGGCTGATGGTCCATCATCAGAATCGGCTTGCTGCGGTCAAGACCCTCCAGTAAAGCTTCTACGCTGAGCCGTCCACCGGCCTCCATAGCTTCAGCAGTCTTGTCTTTGCGTCCGACCACGTAGACTCCCGAAGTCTCCACCACTTCATCCTGCAGCACCTGAATGCCAACACTCCGCATAACCTCCGAATACTGCGCAATCGAACCGCCGTAGTATTCGTGATTCCCCAGCACAGCGTAGACCCCATAACGTGCCTTCAGCTGCTTCAGCTGCTGCTCCATCCCATTGCGGAGAAAAGGCTCAATGCTGTCATCCAGCACATCCCCAGCCAGCAGAATGATATCCGGGTTCATCGCGTTCATCTCCCTGACCATTCTGCGCAGATGGCGGTTGCCGACAATGTTGCCCAGATGGAGGTCAGAGGCTACGGCTACCGTCAGCGGAACGCTGGTTCCGATGGATTTGTCCACCTTAAGCCGGTGGGTCCGCACCACAGTACTCCAGGCATTGCGCGATCCCCAGATCAGGAAGACGGCGAGCAATACCAGCACTGTAGTCCCGGCTTCCGTCACGAATGCGGAGAGATTCGCGCCTGCGAGCGCCAGCACACCATAGAGCAGATCGGTCAGCGGCAGCATGATCACAGCGAACTCCATACAAGCCAGATAATAAGAGCCGATCACCTTGAACAACCGGCCTACCGGTCTGAGCGCCTGCGGCAGCGGCACCCGGCCAATCATATAAGAGAAGGAAATGACAAGAAAGACAGTCCAGTACGCAGCAGTATTCATCCCCGGCAGCCATGCCTGGAGCAATATGGACAGATGCCATCCAATGTAGACGTTCACCAGTCCAAGCACCAGCACCATGACCGCAGCCCCGGCCAGCATCCGCATATTTTTCACTTCATTCCACTCCCTTAAAGTAAGTTTCTATCCTATCTACTTCAAATCATAACACAAAGTATTCACCAGGTATAAACTGTGCCGTCAACCTGTGATAAACCTGAGTTCCCATTGGACAAAAAAGAAAAAAGAAAGACAGCCCTGCGGCTGCCGTCCATGGAATGCTTAAATTAGTGATGCGTAGTTAGTAGTGTGTAACTGTGTGCAACCAGCTGAATTAGACCCTTCGCTTTTGCTTATTGTCTCAGTCCCTTAATGTCTTCAACCGATAAGCCGGTGGCTTCGGAAATAGTTTGCAGGTCTATGCCGCGATCCAGAAGTTTAATAGCAATTTCTTTGCTATTTTCAGCCTTGGCTCCTTCAATACGGGAATGCTCATCGCTCAGCGCCTTCATTCGGGCATCATAAGCCATTCGCGCTGCCGCGTCCTGACTTAGAAACTCTAGCGTGTCCATCGCTTTTTTCAGCATCGGCTCTTTCATGGTCAGCACCTCCCAATTGGATTGATCGACTCCCTTTAGAAACAGCAGCCAGTTCACCAGCCCGCCTTCTTCGAGCTCTACCGCATGTTCACTCAGCTTGGTCAGCTCAATCACATGAATTTCAATATCATCCAGCAGCGGAATTCCTGTACGGTCCTCCCGAAGATGAAATACATTATGATAACGGTCATTAGGCAGACAAGAATAATTCAGTATATTAATAGTCACACATTTCTTCAACGTATTGTAATTTCCGCCTTTAGGAATCTGATGATAATACATTTCAGACCAATAGAATAGCGTACGTTTTTCCATATGATAAGGGTTAAATAACTGCATTTCAATATTTAAAAGCTCGCCCTTCGCCGTCTTGGCCTTAATGTCCATAATCGATTGCTTATCGTTCGGACTATCAGGTTCCGTGTAAGGATTAAGCAAGACAATCTCAGTCAGAGGGGGTTCTCCCGCCTCGCGGAATGTGCTGTTCAGAAAAGCCAGCAGTACATCCTTATTATGCTCACTGCCGAAAATTCGTTTAAAAATAACATCTACCCGCGGATCAAGCAGTTCAAGCATGAGCCTCTCACTCCATTCCTGATTATTTTCAGTATAACATTTTATCCTTTCTGATTAAACATACTTCAAGTCTTTGAACAAGTAACGTTACCCTTTTTCCGCTTAAGAGCTGAATCATAAAAAAAGAAAATGCCTCACGGCATCTCCAAGTTTCCTTTGTTAAGTTAGACCGCCCGGTTCCCCTTAGCCGCGATGCATTCACCGATGAGCTTATCGCATTTGTGAATATGATTAATCAGCCAGTCCGTCAGTGTCCGGTTCAGCTTGATCGTGGATAATACGGATACGCCCTTGGTCTTAACAGTCTCCTCCAGTTCCATCACCGTCTGCACGAATTCAGCGTGCGTCTTCTGATGCTCCGTCAGCTCCGGGAAGTCGATATTCTTCATCAGCTGCTCTTCACTTCCGAAATGCTCCACGGTATAGTCCTTGAGGAACTTCAGCGTTTCTTCGATCTTCTCTTTGCCCTGCTGGTTGCTGCACGCATCGAAAAAATCATTCAGCTTCACCAGCAGCTGTCTGTGCTGACAGTCAATCTTCTCTACTCCGATATCATACGAATCCTTCCAGCTAATCATAGGTTCACCCTGTCCTTTGCCATAAATGCAATAGTCAAAATATAACTAATTGTCTGCTTTTCCCTATGAAAGTTCTATTAAGAACATCACAGGGCGGCGTTGCCGGACAGGAGGGTGATCTCAAAATAAATTCCATTCCCGGTTATACCGGTACAGCTTCGAGGGACGGTGTCCGGCATCCCGGGTGCTCTGATCCGTCTCAATGACCCGCTCTGCGATTTTGCGGCGGAAGGCGGCAGCGAGCAGCTCCTTACCAAGGATGATCTCATACACACGCTGCAGCTCGGACAAGGTGAACAGCGGCGGCATGAGATTGAAGATGATATCCGTATATTCCGCCTTGCCTCGCAGACGTTCGATGGCATACTGCACCATGAGCAGATGGTCAAAAGAAAACCCCGCGCTGCGCACGATCTCACGGCTGACCTGGCGGACATGCCCCTGAATAGTCTCCGTAAGCTTGACCACCCCGCTTAGCTTCTCCTGCTCACTCTCCAGTATAATCTCCACCAGTGTCTCCTGACGGACGTCCTGCTCCAGCACCTCGCGGCGGGTCTCCAGGATGTTGTACGAGACGTCGAACCAACCGGCTGCGGCGGCATCATCCCCGGCCTGAACCTTCAGCGACTTGCGGTCCACCAGTGCCATATAAGAACAGCTGATGACCCGCATCCGCGGATCACGCTCCACATCGCCCCACGTATATAATTGCTCCATATAGATATTATCGATATTCGTCTCGCTGTACAGCTCCCGGCGGGCGGCTTCCTCTACACTCTCGTTAATCCCTACGAATCCTCCCGGCAAGGCCCATTGTCCCAGAAAAGGATGCTCCCCGCGCTGAATCAGCAACAGCTGCAAGGACTTCTCCGCCAGCTTGCGGTAGTTATTTTGCTCCTGTTCCATTACGGTGAAGATCAGCATATCGACGGTGACGGACGGACGCTCGTAGTTGCCGGCATTATAATTTTTCAGGAATTGCTCCTCGTTTAAGCCGTTGAAGTCAGTGATCGGTTGATTTGGCATGGATATTCTCCTTGTCTTGAATCAATTAATAGGAATCGGTTGTTAATAACATATTGATATTATATACATGTTAATGGAATGCGGGCAAGTCTGCCGGGAGAAAGCACCATTTTGTCCATACTTAAAAAACAAAAAATTGCCCCACCCGAAAGCAAGGCAATTCATGTAACCTATTCTTATTGCACACCTGTTGATCACATCGGTTCGATATGGACAAGTACGGTAGAGACCTGATGACGGTCCTTAAGCTGATCTTCGATCTCCTCCGTAATATCGTGGCTCTGCACTACATTCAGATTGGAATCCACCAGCACTGTAGTATCCACAAGTACATTATTGCCGTGAATACGGGCCTTGATATCCTTAATCGACTCCACCCCTTCGATCTCCGCCACTGTCTGCTTCATCAGTTCCAGCTTACCGGCATCGAAGCCGTCGGTGAGGTCATGTGTAGCTTTGCGGAAAATATCCCAGGCCGTCTTGCAGATCAGCAGTCCGACAATCGTGGCTGTGAGCGGATCTAACCAAGGTATGCCGAACTGTGAGCCGATAATGCCGACGAAGGCCCCCATGCTGACCAGCGCATCCGAACGGTTATCCTGCGCCACTGCATGCATTGCATTGCTGTTCAGGTTGCGGGCAAGCCTGATGTTGTAACGGTAGACTGCGATCATAACCACAGCACAGGCAGCAGCCGTCCACGCGGCAATCAGATCAGGGGTCTCTAGCACAGGCTGAATGAATTTGTTCACACCCTGATAGAGCACTTGGAAGCCTACAGCAATCATGATAAAAGAGGCGACCAGTGCGGCAACTGTCTCTGCTCTGAAATGACCATAGCTATGGTTGGAATCCGGGGGTCTGCGGGAAATCCTAAGCCCGGTCAGAATGGCCAGGGAAGCAATAATGTCGGTGCTGTTATTCAGCCCGTCCGCAAGCAGTGCCTGAGAGCCTGACACCGTTCCTATGAATAATTTGACGGCAGATAAGAGTATGTATGCTAATAGACTTAGCCATGCTCCTTTTTCACTTTGTTTGATATCGCTGTAATTTTCCAAGAAAAAGGACCTCCAAAGATTAGTATTGTTCCATACTACACGCTGGCTTACGGGTGGGTCTAGAGAAACAGTGTTGCCGGACAGCGCAAGAGTTAACCCCGCTAAATAGAGTTGGAAGCCCGGAAGTAAGTTGCGGCCCCCAACATTCTTTGCCCTTGTTCAACTTTGCAGCTCATCTGCTGCTGACAGGCCATGTAACTTTTCCCGTAAAACGTAGTCTAACTATATGGAGATCCTAAGCCGGCCAAGTGGAAACGGCTTTGCCGTACTTTTAAAGAATGGTACCGTATAAATTCTTCTATTTGCACAAAAAAAGCGGCTTCCCCTCTTCAGGAGAATGCCGCTGAGCTTACGTACGATCGCTTACACTGGCTGTCTGCTACTCCGCTGGAGGAGTGAACGAACGTGCTGCAAATTCTGCATCCAGCATATAGAAGGCATTGCTGTCGGTTTCGATCCGTTTGAGCTTGGCGATAATGTTGCTGAAGAGCGCCTCTTCTTCCACCTGCTCATCAATGAACCATTTCAGGAAATAGATCGTCGCATGCTCCCGTTCATCCAGTGCCAGATCCGCCAGATGATAGAACTTCTTCGTATTCTGCTGCTCATGCGCGAAGGCATGCTCGAACGCATCCAGCATGGAGCTATACTCATTGTTCGGTTCAGGCATTGCCGCAAGGGTTGCCCGGTAATCACGGTCATTCAGGAATTTGTAGATCTTCATGGCATGGAACCGTTCTTCTTCAGCCTGCACCAAAAAGAAATTGGCGAATCCGTCCAGGCTCTCACCGGAACAGTACGCAGCCATCGCAAGATAGACATGCGCAGAATAGAATTCGAAATTCATTTGTTCATTAAGCGTATTCATTAATTGCTCTTTCATTGACAGGTCACCTCATCCTATAGTATTGATTATGCTTAATGCAGTTCTTATGTAATGTCTTGTTCATTCTATCATTCTTATCCGCCAAACCGCAATCGAAAGGAAGATTCCCGCGATGAAATGGTTCAGCCTTCAAAAGATAAACAATAATCCACTCCGCCACTCTCTCCTCCCGCTCGCCGCCTCCGCCTGCCTGCTTCTGGCAAGCGGCTGTGAGGGGAGTGTGAATTCCGCACAGGTTAGTACCAATACCGGCTCCACCCCTGCTGCGTCAGCAGCTTCTCCGGCCGCCGTACAGACACCAGCAGCAACCGAAGCAGAAGCGACACCATCACCTGAGGCTTCGGTCACTCCTGACCCCGTCTCCCGGAAGCTCTCCGGAATGACCCTGGAGGAGAAGATCGGCCAGATGCTGCTGGTCGGCGTCCAAGGCAAAACAGCAGGTGCTGAAGCACGGAAGATGATTGCCGAAGATAAGGTGGGCGGAATCATTCTGTATTCTAATAATGTCGGCAGCCTGAAGGAGCTGGTGCAGCTGACCAACGCCCTGAAGCAGAGCAACGCAGGAAATCCCGCGCCGCTGTTCATGAGTGTCGATCAGGAAGGCGGCAAGGTCAGCCGTCTTCCTGAGGACTACGCCACCTTCCCTTCGAACGCTGCTGTCGGCAGCGGAGACGATGCCACAGCTGCCGGAACGATGGGCGAGCTGCTCGGACGGGCGGTGAAATCCTCCGGCTTCAATATGGACTTCGCGCCGGTGCTCGATATCAACAGCAACCCGGATAATCCGGTAATTGGTGACCGTTCCTTCGGCAGCAGCGCAGAGCTGGTCACCCGGCTAGGCATTGCCGAGATGAAGGGGCTTGAGCGCGCAGGCGTCATTCCCGTGGTCAAGCATTATCCAGGCCATGGCGATACCTCGGTAGACTCGCACCTGGAGCTGCCTGTGATCAACAAGACAGAGACCCAGCTGGCAGAACTGGAATGGCTGCCATTCCAGGCAGCGATCCGCGAGAAGGCCGATGCCGTAATGGTGGCTCATATTCTTTATCCAAAGCTCGACCCGGACAAACCCGCCTCCCTGTCCCAAGTAATTATCAGCCAGCAGCTGCGAGGACAGATGGGATACGAAGGGGTAGTTATTACGGATGACATGACTATGGGGGCGATTATTAAGAATTACAGCCTCCCTGCTGCGGCAATAGAATCCGTATTGGCTGGCAGCGATATCCTGCTGGTTGCCCATGAATACAAGAACGAGCAAGCTGTACGCGCCGCACTCCTGGACAGTGTCAGGAACGGCACCATCTCCGAAGCACGGATTGACGAAAGTGTCTACCGTATTTTGGCGCTGAAGGACAAGTATCAGTTAACGGACGAAGCGGTGCCCTTACCTGATCTCGCCGGACTGAACAGTGACATCCAGACTTGGCGCAAGCCGTTCATACGGAAGTGACAACTGCTGCCCTCCACACAGGCCACAATCCGCAGAAAAGCCCCAATCCCGGGAATCAGGGTTTGGGGCTTTCAACTGTTTCAACTGCTGTCAACTACTGCTGTCTACTGCAGAACCACGGTGTCTCCTGCCTTCAGTCCCGACAGCACCTCTGTTTTATCAGTCGTTTCCATTCCGGTCTTGATCTCTTTGCGTTCGTACTGTCCGTTTCCTTTGTCCACCATAACAAAGGCCAGATCCCCTTCACGAATGACGGCGATATTGGATACAACTACTGCCTTCTCTTTGCGAGAGGTCTCGACGTCTCCGCTCAGGCTAAGGCCGCCCATCAAATGCTCGTCCGGCTGCATGGAGATGACCACCTCGAATTGCGGAAGCTGGCCCGCTGTGTTCTGTCCGGTAGTCGTTGTAGCGAATTTGGCCACTCCGGTTACCTCTCCGTCCAGGACCAGATCTTTGACAGCGGTCATCTTCACCTTCACCTTCATGCCTTTTTTGATGCGGAAAATATCCTGTTCCCCGACCTGTGCTATGAACTCTACCTTGTTCGTGTCCACAATCTTGCCGATGTACTGATTGTCGGTGACGGTCTGCGGACGTTCTGCACTGCTGTCGAAGAGGAAGATACCGTTCTCCGGTGCATGGTATACCGCAGTGTTCAGCTTCGCCTTCTTCTCCGCAAGCTCTTTGGCTTGAATCTCGGCATTCACCTGGTTCAGCTCATCGCTCAGACGTGCAGTTTCCTGGGCAGCCAAGGCCTTCAGCCGTTCCGCTTCTGTTCCGGCCGGGGTAGTGGAATCATCCTCCTGCTGCGCGACAAAAGCATTCAGTTCCCCTTCCAGCTTCGCCTTGCGGGCGGTTGCCTCCGCCGTGGCAATCTCATTACGGAGTGTGCTCTGATCCAGGGTGAAAAGCACCTGCCCCTTCTTCACCTGTGCCCCGTTCTCCACCTTCCAGGCTGTCACCTTGGAAGCAAAGGGGGCATACACCAGCGTCTCCTTCTGGTATTGCGATCTGCCTTTGATCTGCACGGAGCTGGTTAACGTCTCTTCCGTTACCGGGAAGCTGATTACCTGCATCGGTTCAGGCGGGAGATCAGCGGTCTCTTCAGCCTTGAAGAATTTGGTATATCCGAAATAACCGGCAGTTCCGATAATACCTAAGATTATGATCCATTTCAGGCTCTTCTTTAGAGTCCTCTTCATCGTTTCGGCTTCCTTTCTAGCTTAGGGTTAGTCTCGTTTAATAGCGGTTAATGCATCGGTTCTGGAGGCGCTGATCGCCGGATAGATCCCCGACAGCACACCGGTCATAATGGCAAAGGAGATGCCGATCGGCAGATTCATAGTTGGAATGAAGAAATTCATCCCGTCCCCTGCACTGCCTACCAGCTTGTTGAGCGCCATGACAATCAAATAGGAGAAAGCAACCCCCAGCATGCCCCCGAGCAGCCCCAGAAGTGCAGCTTCGGTAATGAACATATTGCGGATCTGTCCCATGTTGGCCCCGAGGACCTTCATAATCCCAATCTGGCGCCGCCGTTGATGGGTGGACATGGTCATGGCCACTATGATCGAGATGGAGGCGATGATCAGGATGAATACCCCGATGCCGAGCGCCGCCATTTTGATCATATCGAATTGTTCCTTCAGCATCTCCTGCTGGAACAGATTGTCTTGAGCGTTCAGCGACAGCTTCTGAATCATCTGCTCCACCGGCTTGATGTTCGCCACATCGTCCACCTTGACTGTAATCGAATTATAGCTGCCCTCCGGCGGGAGAGTTAGCACACTGGTGGTGGAATTATCGAATACAAGCTCCTTGGAGAGCTGCTGTGCGGTCTCGGGAGACATATACATAATCTTCTCATAGGATGACCGCAGTTCGTCCATACCCTTGGGAAGCGCCAGAATTCCGGAGATCTGCAGGGGGGAGCTAAGCTTGAACACCGGTGATGTAGAACTGTAATCCTGAGCCTGAATTTGGACCTGCTTGCGGTACAGTTCAGTAGGCACAGTGGCCATTTTGTCATATTGCTGGTACAGCTCCTGGTTGAACGGATCCGCACTCATCTGATCGAACAGCTTCGTCCGGGTCTCCAGGTCAATCAGGCCCAGTGTAGCCCCGTGATTGAGCACAATTGATCCGGGCTGGCCATTCGCCCCTCCCTGCTTGAACTTGTGGTCGTACGCCGTCAGCTTCTGTAAATCGGCGACAATGACCTGAACATCGGAAATCTTATTATCAATGGTTACCATCTGCAGATATCCTGCCTGATGAAAAGGCGATGCCGCCTTCACATGATTCAGCCCCTGGATAATCTTCAGCTTCTGATCGGTCAGCTTGCCGGGGTCGAGCTTCTCATTCACCTCTCCCGAGCCGCCTGCACTGGCTCCCTTGCCGATGTCTGGCGGCCCTCCGCCCGGTGAGACCATAATCTCATCCATTTTGAAGTTGGCATTCACCTGTTCGGTAACATAGACCTGTGCAGACTGTCCTACGCTCAGGGCCACAATAATGGCTGCGCAGCCGATAGATATCCCGGTCATACACAGACCCGTAACCACCTTGCGCCGTTTGACCTGTTCCCAGGCCATCCGTGAAATGTCTCTGATCTTCACGGCTTCCCTCCCTCTGCAGGATCAGCTTCCGCAGCGGTCTGGTGTTCAGGTTCCTCAGCCGGCGGATCTTCATCCGCTGCTGCTGTCTGCGGCTCTACAGCTTCCTGTTCAGCTCCTGCAGCTAATTGTTCTTCAACCTCTACCATGGTCTGCGGTTCAGCTTCCTCAGCAATTTGCTCTTCAACCTGTACTTCTTTTTGCAGCTCAATCTGCGGTTCCGTCTCTGCTTGCGGTGCTGTCTGCGATTCAGTAACCAGGAATCCGTCCTTCAGCGTAAAAATCCGCTGCATTTGTTCAGCCACCTTATATTCATGAGTTACGACAATAAATGTCGTCTTCATCGTCCGGTTCAGGTTCAGCAGAATGCCGATAATCTCCTCCTCGGTCTTGGAATCCAGATTCCCCGTCGGTTCATCGGCGAAAATGACCGACGGCTCTGTGATGAGTGACCGGGCGATACTGACCCGCTGCTGCTGTCCTCCGGAGAGCTGTGAGGGGAAGAGATCCGCCTTGTCGGGAATCCCTACCTGCTCCAGCAGTGCAAGCGCCTTAGCCTTACGGGCCCTGGGAGAGACCGACTGGAAGACCAGCGGCAGCTCCACGTTCTCACGGACCGTCAGGCTGGTAATCAGCTCATACGCCTGAAAGATGAATCCGATATTCTTGCGGCGGAACTCGGCAAGCTTATTCTCACCCATTTTCACAATGTCCTGATCAGCAATATAGATATGACCTTCTGTGGGCTTCATCAGGCCGGCCATCAGGTTGAGGAGCGTTGACTTCCCGGAGCCTGAGCTGCCCAGCAGAGCAACCATTTCTCCCTTTTTGACAGCGAAATTGATTTTATGAAGAACGGAGGTCCATTCATTACCGCTTTTGTACGAATGCGTAATATCTTCAACACGCAACATGGAAGCTGCTCCTTTTTTAAAAATACAAGAATGTTTTAGTGGAGTAAATGACGATTATTCCTCTGTCTTGTTCGGAACCACGTTAGTGACTCCGAAGGCCTGGCTGCCCAGCAACAGACGTTCACCCTGGAATTCATCATAGAAGGCTAACTTATAAGCTCCGCCGTCCATCGTCTTGTACACGGGTCTGCTGAGAGAGAAGGAATACTGGTTATTCGTCCCTTCAATCAGGTCTGTGCCCAGGGTAAGAACCTTCTCGGTAGCGATGCCGAACGGATCGGTAATCTGCAGAATCAGCTTATGCTCCAGCACACCTGCATCGTACAGGTTATCCTTTCTCAGGCTGTAGTTCATCGTGATGTCCAGGGTATCGGATGACTTCATCCGCTTGCCTTGAGAGGTCAGGACAGAAATCGTATAAGGATATAGTACCGTTGATTCCAGCGTATTCTTCGGTACGTTAGCCTGCGGATTCAGCTGAAGCGCAGCCACATTGACGAATCCGGTCGCTTCTTCCTTGGCCTCAATCAGCTTGCCTTCTTTGATACCGGAACCGAGGTAAAGCGAGACATCCGCGAGATCCGTAGCCTTGGGCACCTTGGCCCATAAGACCACGAGCTGCTTGGCGCCCGGAGATGCGCTGTTCTCCGACTGGCTGGTGCCTGCTTCGAAATATTGGCCGTCCTTGGTCTTATAGTAAGCCTGGAGACGGGCCATTTTGCTCTGTCTTTTCTCTTCACTGCTCAGATAGAGCTCTGTGTATACCAGATTGTGGCTTTCCCCTTGATAGATCGTAGTCCGGTTCTCCTCGACACTGGCCGTTTTGCCTTTGCCGCTAATGATGTAGCTCTTGCCCTTCTCGATGGTCGGAATACTGTTAATCGAGTTACTGATGCTGACATCCATGAACGGGACGGTCTCTGAATTCTGTGTGCCGTTCAGGGCAATCCGCATATCCTGGAACTCTGAGGTATAGGCAATTTTACCGAGTACATACAGCTCCACTGACTTCCCTGGCGCAAGAACAGAAGAATCCTTATTGTCCATATACAGCTCGGTAGTCACGGGCAGACTTTCTTTATCCAACTTAATGGTTCCCTTCAGCTCAGGCAGCGTAAGAGACACGTTCTGGGTATTAGTGATTCTCAATTTGGCAGCCAGGATATCATCATCTCTCCAAGGATAGCGCTGCAGAGACACTATGCTGTACGAGAAGGAGCCGTATGAATTCGTGGTCATATACTCCTGGCCGGACGTGACTTCCGTACGTAATGCATATGGAATGACGAAGTAGGCTACCGGGAAAATCATTTTGGCAGTCGGTGTTGCAGGAGCTGCAGTGGACGGAGTGCCGGTATTCCCTGTATTTCCGGTGGACTCGCCGGTTCCGCCCGGTTCTGGTGCACTGATGCTCTCAGCGCCTACCGACTCTATCATCATAAGCTGCAATCCGGATTGATCGACTTCAAGCGGGATGCGGACCGTAAGCGGAACAATTTTGGTCTCTAGCGGTTTGAGGGTTACTCCGCTTACACCTTTGGAATTCACCGGAAAAACCTTACCCTTGACCGATTTGACCGCCAGGTCGTAGCTTGGCAGGGTTACCGCCTTGTTGCCGGTATTCTTAAGCTGCATCTGGAACGTCCATACCGCATCTGCATCCTGTGCGTACACATTAGCGTTGCGGAGCAGCGTGTCTACTGTGTTGTTATTGACTACTATCTTTTTGACTACACCGCTGCCCACTACCAGATTAGGCGAGCTTGCTGCCGGCAGCTTATAAGAGGACTTAGCCAGCTCCAGCTTCGCGGTCTCATCCTTCTTCGTGAATTGCAGCTTCATATTATCTGTTTTGAGATAGGCCGGGATTTCGGTAATGTAATAAATGCTCCGCTTCTCCTGCGGCTGAATACTGTAATCCGCCTGTGTGCCGCTCAGCGCCAGCTCGAAAGAAGTGCCGCTGGCAGATACCAGATACGCCGAATAGCCCGGATCACTGAGGACTTTATTGCCCTTATTGGTTAGACTGACTCCTACTTTGGCATAGACCTTGCCGCTGTATTTATAGAGCTGGAGAGAGTCTGCGCTGGCTGCGACAGGAATGTCGTTCATGATTGTACTTAAGCTTGTTCCAACTGGAGCCGTTGTTGAATAATTAGCGGGCACTCCAAAAGATCCCGTCTGCTTCAGATACCCTTTCGTCTTGGCATCCCAGACCAGCATCGAGATTTTGATCCCCTGCAAAGAGGAGGTTTGTCCCACATTTACATAATAGGTCACGCTAAGGCTTTCTTTGGCGCCGACTTTCTTCTTCAGGGCATCCGCACCTAAGGGATTCCCCGGAAGCACTGACCCTCCCGGAGTGACCACACGTGAGAAATAGTGCATTAAGCTGGCGCTTGAATTCCCGGAATTTGTATATTTAAGTGTGTATGACAAAATGCTCCCGCCAGGCTGGCTCCATATGTTGATATTCTCCAGTACTGCGGTCACTCCGGCACCCATGGGAACGGAATTGAACTTGAATGCCGCCGGAGCGGATACTGCGGGAGGCTTCGCCGCCGGGGCTGCATGTGCAGCAGGCGCAGTGATACTGCCAGCCACCTGGCCGGCAACGAGCGAACTCACCAGCAATGCAGCATATGTAACTCTATACTTTCTCATTTATTTCCCTCCAGATGTATTTACTAGCAATAGTATAGTTGCTCGGCGCGTGGAATTTGTATCCACTTTGTAACCCTTTGTTGCCATTTGTAACTTTCTGTCACACAACCAAGACTATCGCGGCGAGAATACTGCCATAAATGTAACAAACTTTCTTGATACTTGGTCCTAAAAAAGCTTGATTCTATGAGTTGAAGGAACGTCTGTATTGGTTCGGCGGCATCCCTTCTAACTGTCTGAACACCTTGATGAAATAACTGGATTGCTGAAAACCGCTCTGCAGCGCAATTTGCGAAACAGACAGCTTGGTGGAAGCCAGCAGCAGCTTGGCCCGGGCCATCCGGCAATCGCTTAAATACCGGTTCGGCGTCTTGCCCATAATGCTGCGGAACAGGCGGAGAAAATGGTAGCTGCTATAACCGGCAAGGCTGGCCATGGACTCCAGCGTCCAGGGCCGCTCACACTCACTGTAGATCCTGTCGGCGGTAAGCCGGATGGAATGCCGGATCTCCAGCGGAACGGAGCCGTGAAGCGGTTCGGAGTTCTGCATCAGCGTAACCAGTATCTCATAGAGCAGTGTAGAGAGACGGGGTTCACTCCGGGTCTCATAGCCTGCGCTGAGCCGGTACATTTCCTCGAAGAGCGCTTCATAGCCGCTGGCGGGATCGAAGTTGAAGAAGTAGCCGCGTGACTGATCCGCTTCCTCCAGCATAGTCAGAGGCATCGCCGTGGCGAAGTGCATCCAGCGCACATCCCAGGCGGCTCCGGGATCAGAACCGTACTGCTGATAAGCCCCTCTGGGAAAAAGAAACCCGCTGCCCCGCCTCATGGATATCCGCTCCCCTCCCTGAAATACATACCCTTCCCCACCGAAAACCATGTGGAGATTATAGCTGTTCAGGAACCCCTCGCTTCTGCGCTCTGCATGCTCCGGGAAGTCGCTGTAATGCCCCAGCATCTCCGGATAACATACATAGTGGGCATAAGCGGGCTGCGGCAGAACCCAGTGCTTTCTCATGTGAATTTCCTCCTGCTCTGCGCTGACTCAAGCACGCAATATAATGATATAATAGCAATATTCTGTTATATAAGTGGATACACTGCTGATAATACAATAGATTTGTAGCTTAAATAAAGCATATTTTTACACTTGGAGGTTAAGATGAAGAAACCTGTTGCAGCAGAACGATTTGAACTGGGCGTCTGCTATTATCCCGAGCACTGGCCTGAATCCATGTGGGCTGACGATTACCGCCGTATGGTTGAAACCGGATTCACTATTGTACGTCTTGCTGAGTTCGCCTGGTCCATTTTTGAACCGGAAGAAGGCGTGTTTCAATATGATCTGTTTGACCGTGCGGTCGATATGGCTCACAGCCACGGGCTGGAGGTTATTCTGGGAACGCCTACGGCCACTCCGCCTGCCTGGCTTACCGAGAAGTACCCTGAGGCTCTCAATGTTACTTATGAAGGTGTGACGCTACAGCACGGCATGCGCCGCCATTACAATTACAGCAGTCCCAAATACCGCGAGCTCTGTGCCCGAATCGTAACGAAGCTCGCTGAACATTACGGCAATCATCCGGGTGTTGTCGGCTGGCAGATTGACAACGAGCTGAACTGTGAGATCAATGTATTCTACTCGGAGAGTGATCATCAGGCCTTCCGCCTTTGGCTTCAGGACAAGTATGTCACCCTGGACAAGCTTAATCAGGCTTGGGGCACGGTGTTCTGGAATCAGACCTATACGAGCTGGTCACAGGTCTGCCTCACCCGGCCTACCCCTTCACCGAACCAGCCGAACCCTCACCAGGCTCTGGATGAGAAGCGCTTTATCTCTGATAACACCATCTATTTCGCCAAAATCCAGGCAGATATCCTGCGGAAATTAGCCCCTAACCAGTGGGTTACCACGAACGGTCTGTTCGGGCATCTGGACAGCCATGAGCTGAATGACGAGCTGCTGGATTTCTTCAGCTATGACTCGTACCCGCAGTTCTCCACCATCGGCTTCGATCCGGCAGAGGTGAACCCGATGCTTGACCGCGGCTGGGGATTGTCCCTGTCGGCTGTACGTTCGGTCAGCAGCAACTTCTGTGTCATGGAGCAGCAATCCGGTCCGGGAGGCTGGGTCAACCGGCTGGACATGCCTTCACCGAAGCCGGGACAAATGCGGCTCTGGACGTACCAGTCCGTCGCCCACGGCGCTGACATGCTGCTCTATTTCCGCTGGCGGACCGCCACGATGGGCAATGAGATCTATTGGCACGGCTTGAACGACTACCATAACCAGCCTAACCGGCGGGTGAGAGAAGCGGAGCAGATCGGACGCGAGCTGGCAAGCATCGGGCAGCAGTTCATCGGCAGCCGGACGCAGGCGAGCGTTGCAATCGTACGTGATTATGACAATGAGTGGGACGGGGAATATGATGTCTGGCACGGCCCGTTCATGTGGCAGAGCAACAAGGAATGGTTCAAGGCTCTGCAGCGGAAGCATATTCCGAATGACGTTCTATACCTGCGCAGCCATACAACCCTTGCAGAGCTTGCCCGTTATGAGGTGCTGGTCTACCCGCATCCGGCGATTATGACCGATGATACAGCGGCCCTGCTGGACCAGTATGTACAGCAAGGCGGGAAGCTCGTCTTCGGCTGCCGCACAGGCTATAAGGATATTACCGGACAATGCTACATGCGGCCTTTTCCCGGAGCGGCACAGGAGCTGTGCGGGGTAACGGTTGAAGAATTCACGCTGGTCAAAGGAACGCGCAAGCCTACCTCCATCCGCTGGAACCATGATCCTGAGGCGCTGACCGGTGCAGATGCCTTCAATGACATCCTGCAGGTGGAAGAGGACAGTGTAGAGGTTATGGCAACCTATGCGACCGACTACTATGCCGGCAAACCGGCAGTAACCCGTAACACCCGGGGCCAAGGCGAAGTGTGGTATTACGGCGCCGTGTTCAATGAGCCTGCTGTGCTGCAGATGCTTGGCAGCCTGGATCTGGTCTCGCCAGCCGCAGATTGGGCGGAGCTGCCGCCAGAGGTTGAATTGCAGATTCGCTCCACAAGCGAAGACGCCTCTACAGGTGTCGCCTTCCTGCTCAACTACAGCGAAGAACCGGCACAGATTGTGCTTAAGACAGCCAAGACGGATCTCTTAAGCGGCCAGACCCTGTCGGGGAGCTATACGATGGAAGGGTTCGGCGTACTCGTCTTGAAATAACCAAGAACTCCAAAAGGGTTCCGCTGCCGCAGATCGCTCTGCGGATGGCGGAACCCTTTTCACAGTTTTTACAGTTACAGCTAATATTCCCTTGCAATTCGCTATGAATTATTAGATATTAATACAATGTATTTATTACCGGACCTTAATGAGCCAGTGCTAATCCCGCAGCAGTCATTCGTATGCTGTATGTTGGCGCTGGAGTGATAGCAACTGCATTTTGTACATTAGAATACTGTAAAAAAGACTTTGAAATAGAATCTACTGTATTCTGTACAATTGAATGTTGAGAAAGGGCTATTTTTCATCCAAAACACAACATTCTACTGTATGAAATACAATAGAATCTCATTTCACGGTCAGCTATGCATTTTCTATTGTATAAAATACAATCACATACTTATATGTAAGAGTAGCAGACGGCAGACGGGGCAGGATCGTCCTAATAGCAGCTCAATGTTCATTCTCAGACTTTAACACCCCTGAGGTTCATTTTTTACAGTTTTCAAGCTATCCCTGTTCTAGTCATTATTCCATTACCCGGAAGGAGCATACCTATGAAACCAGAATCCATTCATCAGGAGCCGCTATCCGGCGGCAGCCTGGTTACAGATAGCCCCAATGTGCCGAAGAGCAGCGATACGTTCTGGCAAGGGGTCAAGGACTGCCTCCCCACTCTGCTCGGTTATCTCAGTATAGGGTTCGCCGCAGGCGTTGTGGAGAAAACAGCGGGGCTGACCCTTGCCGAAATCGCCATGATCTCAATTATCCTGTATGCCGGTTCGGCCCAGTTTATTGCCGCTGGTATGATTGCCGCCGGGAGCAGCGCCTCCGGGATTGTCATTACGATTCTGCTGGTTAACCTGCGTCATCTGCTGTTAAGCGCAGCATTGTCGCCGTACTTCCGGCATCTGACCCCGCTGCGCAACCTGCTGATCGGCTCATTGCTCACCGATGAGACCTTCGGCGTAGCCATTCAGAAGAGTGCCGCAAGGAAGCAAATCAGCGAGAGATGGATGCACGGCTTGAATATTACCGCTTATCTGAACTGGTTCCTGGCCAATATCGCCGGCGCTATTCTCGGTCAATGGATATCCAGCCCCGAGAAGTGGGGACTGGATTTCGCCCTTCCGGCTATGTTCATCGGACTGCTGGTCCTGACCATTATGGGACGGCGCAAGTATAGACTGGATATCACTGTCGGAATAGCAGCTGCTGCGGTGGCCGTGCTCGTCTCTGTGCTGTGGTCACCCAGTATGGGTGTCATAGCTGCCGCGCTGGTAGCCTCAACGATTGGAGTAGTGATGGAACAATGGAAATAAGACTTGATATTGCTATAATCATTCTCGGAGCCGCGTTCGTTACCTTCATTCCGCGTGTCCTTCCGCTGATGCTGCTAAGCCGGATCACGATCCCGGAATGGGGCATGCGCTGGCTGAGCTATGTGCCGATTGCAGTCATGGCTGCTCTGGTTGCCCAAGAGCTGCTCGTAAGCGGCGGCAGGTTCGCAGTCCTGTCCACCAATGTGGAGCTAATCGCCGCCCTCCCCACCTTCTGGGTAGCCATCAAGACCCGCAGTCTGCTGGCCACTGTAATAACCGGTATTGTGACGCTGATGCTACTGCGTCTGCTGTTCTGACTCTGTTGACTGATACGCTGTACGATCCCATTCAGACTAAGGGCGTTAATGTTGCATATCCTCCAGTTGCAATATTCTCTTAATAAAGCTGCTACAGCTTCAACTGCTCCTTAAGCGCTGCCGCCTCAGCGGCAGTAAGTTCAGGCAGCTCTTCCTCGGTATAGCGGGCCTTATTATATAGGCCGAGCAGCCGGTCTTGGGCGGGTTGACCGCTGCCAGCGTGCTTGTTCGCACGCTTCTGGCCTTGCGCTTGCGACCAGGCAGCTACATCCGCAGCTGTCTCCTGCGGGGTCAGGTAGGGCTTCACCTCATACCCTTCCGCATGTCTGGCCCGCAGCCAGTGCCGGTAGAGCCAGCGGATGCGCTCGCGGCTTCCGCCCATCCCCTCCCAGCGGTCCCGGCGGCTGGCTGGTGTCAGCTTGGAACGCACGTACTGGCGGAAGTCCTGAACAGTCTGCTCCCAGTTGAACAGGCTGGTCTCCTCATCCTGATACCCCGAAGCCGCTGGCGTCTCTCTGCGCAGCAGGGACAACAGCCTGTCCATCGCTCTGCGCAGGATGCCTCCTGTATTCCTGTATAACCAACGCAGGATAAAATAGAGTACCGCAAGAATAGCTGCCGCTCCTAGAATATAGAAGCCTATATTTAGAATCATCGACAGCAAACCCGGTTCACCCGGCTCCGCTGCAGGCATGGGAGGGATGGCCTCAGGCGGTGCTTCTGCTGGCGGTGTCTCCTCGGGACCGGAGGATAGCCGGCTGATCCAGGCGAAGAATGCCCGCGTCATATTCCATAGCAGCATTCCTAGCGCCTTACCGCCCCCCGCCGCAAGCAGTGCGGCCAGGATAATGAAACCGGCCACGAACATCCGGTTATGCCTCCGAAGTCCTTGTGGCAGATTTCCTGCACCTCCGTTCAAAGAGCTATACCGCAGGTGTGTGCTGTTCGTAGCCAGCAGTGCCAGGATCAGGCATAAGCTGCCGCTCCAGGTGAGCACCGCTGCACTCGGCTGGAGACCGGGTATGCGCGAGAAGACAATCGAAGCGACAAAATAAAGGATAATCCCGCTGATATACAGCCACAGCCGGTTCCCCCGTGTGGCTGCCGTCATACCAAGGAAGGCAGACACTGCCGCTCCGGCTGCCAGCGGAAGGCCCATAAGTGTCAGCGTACCGGTTAAAGCAACTGTAATAGCTCCGAGAACCAGCGCCGCCAGCAGCTGCTTCCAGCGGCGGTTGCATATCTTCCGCAGCAGTACACCAGCTGCGGCCAGTACCGGCAGCAGATAGATCCAGCGCAGCGCCTCGGCCTCCGGCTGGAAATAAGTCTGGAGTACCAGCCATACGGGGAGCAGCAGCAGCCATTCGATGAGGGCTGACATCCATATGGCGAAGTTTTCTTTGAAGGCATCCGGGATTCGGGAATTCATAGCTCACCGCCCCCTTCTGCCGGAATATCCAGCCATTCTACACCGTTCCCGAGGAAGCTTAACCCTGAGGCAGCCAGCTGCAGCTCTGCCCCCCGGTGGCAGGTAATGATCAGATAATCCATATCTCCCTCACCCTTATCCGCTTCAATCTCCATCAGCCTGCTCATAGGCACGGTCCGGTCCAGATTCAGTCTGGCCAGCAGGCCAAGGAACTCCTCTGTATGGGCTATGGACCAGGTGTCCACCGAATCTCTCGCCCCGCTGCCGTCCAGTCTTCCATTGCTGAGCAGCCGGACCTCAATACCGTGGCTGATCGCATACTCGGCTACAGTCGCCGCATAGCGGATACCCAGCTCTATGCGCTGCACATCGGTAACATTTCTCCACATGGACTCACTGGTCTCCACGTTCAGGCAGATGACCAGCCGGGAATCGGCGGTGTAATCCTTTTGATGCACCTGCATCATTCCCGTCCGGGCTGTTGCTTTCCAGTTAATGCTCGCCAGGGAATCCCCGGCGCTGTATTCTCTTGTACCGGCGGTCAGGAACGGATCTTCGACAATCCAGCGCTTGACCGGCAGCTCGCCAAGCCAGCTGTGAACAGGCAACGGAAGGTCATGAAAACGCAGCAGCCCGGGATAGACCAGCAGCTCCAGATGAAGCGGGAAGGTCTTGGCGCTGCGGCTCAGTCCGAACAGATCGCCGGTAGTCATGGTTGCCGTCTCCAGGACGAACAGCCCCCGCTCCCTGCAAGTGATATTATGGCGCCGTTTGATATGACGGTAAGACCTCAGGAAGAACAGGCTGACATGATTCTGTGAAATCTCACCGCTGCTGATGCCTAGATTCTCCTGGTTATCGAATTCCAGCCCCTTGGCTATGCTCGATTCCAGCCGCAGCCAAGGCAGCGGCAGCAGCTTCTTGTTCATAATCTCCTCAACCATCTCTACCTGTTCACCGGCGTACACCGCTTTGGCAGAGAAGTAACGGGTATAGGTGACCTTCTTCAGTGCATTCCGGTCATAGACCAGCGAGATCAGGACCAGCAGGATGAACGTGCTTGCAATGAACCACGGCAGCGACATGGATCACTCCACCCTTCCGCCCCTGGACAGGACCGCAGGCTCAGCCGGCACCTCAATCTCACGCAGCACCTGAAGCACGACCTCTGCCGACTGGCCTTCGCGGACTCCGGGACCGCGCTGGAGAATCAGCCGGTGTGCCAGCACTGGAACCGCAACCTCTTTGATATCATCCGGGATACAGTAGCTTCTGCCCTGGATCAGTGCATACCCCTGCGAGGCGCGCAGCAGGGCGAAGGCAGCCCGGGGGCTTGCCCCCAGCCGGACCGCCGGGGAGGTACGGGTGGCCTCAACCACGCGCATCATATAAGCGAGCAGCTCGTCACTGACGGCAACCTCCGCAGCCAGGCGTTGAATATCCTGAATCTGCCGGGCCGTGGCCACCGCAACGGTATCCTCCAGCGGGTTATTTTGGCGGAATCTCCGGAGGATATGTATCCCTTCCTCAAATGTCGGATACCCGCTGGTAATCCGCATCAGGAACCGGTCCAGCTGCGCTTCAGGCAGCGGAAAGGTCCCTTGGCTGTCCACCGGATTCTGCGTAGCAATAACCAGGAACGGCCGCTCCAGCTCATGCGTCACTCCGTCTATCGTAATCTGCCGCTCCTCCATACACTCCAGCAGGCTGGACTGGGTGCGCGGCGTGGCCCGGTTAATCTCATCCGCAAGCAGAATGCTGGCAAATACCGGCCCGGGGCGGAATTGAAATTCGCCGGTCTTCTGATTATAGTAATTGATGCCGCTTAAGTCGGACGGCAGCAGGTCGGGCGTGAACTGAATCCGCTTGAACGTGCAGTCCAGGGAACGGGCCAGTGTTTTGGCGAGCAGCGTCTTTCCGGTGCCGGGAACATCCTCCAGCAGCACATGACCATTCGCCAGCAAGGCGGTCAGCAGCAGGTTCACGCCGCCCTCTTTGCCGACAATAACTTGCGCCAGATTACTTCGGATCGATCCAATTAGAGCGGTTGCTTCTTGAAGATTCATGAATAATAACACCATCCTATTCCAAAAAAAGGTATGTACATATAAGCTAATCATACCAGAAAGCGTCTACATTATATAATAGCTATATAAGACTCACTGAGGCTTTGAACCTGAAGCATGGTCGTCACTGCGGTGAACATTTGGACTTCCAGCCGCTGTTGTCACCCAATTTCTTTGATTTTATCCGCTCTTCGCGGTTGAAATCGGTTGACAAAGGCGGACGCTGCCGCTCTTCCAGTTCCAAATTTCCCCTCCGCTTCTTTTACTTTTTTGTTATTTTTTTTAGTTCACCTTATATAGAACGCACAAATAAGGAGCCGTCATCCGGCTCCTGTTCAACTCAACAACTCAAATTATCATATAATACCTGTGCTAAAAGCCCATCACCGGATGAGGCACATACGGCTCCTCAAGCCGGCGGATTTCCTCATCGGTGAGGATAACCGATACCGCTGCGGCGGCATCCTCCAGATGGCTCATCCGGGTTGCTCCGACAATCGGCGCTGCAACAGGCTTCTTCTGTAGCACCCAGGCCAGTGCCACCTGTGCGCGGGGAATTCCCCGCTGCTCCGCAATCTCCTTCAGCCGCAGGGCCACCAGCCGGTCCGCTTCCTCCGTCTGTGAATACAGCAGCTTGCCGAACTGATCACTCTCCGAGCGGGTGCTCGTCTCCTGCCAGTCCCGGGTCAGGCGGCCGCGGGCCAGCGGACTCCACGGAATGACACCGATCCCTTCCGCTTCACACAGCGGCAGCATCTCCCGCTCCTCCTCCCGGTACAGCAGGTTCACATAGTTCTGCATCGACACGAACCGGGTCCATCCATGACGCTCTGCGGTATGCAGTGCCTTAAGGAATTGCCATGCAGGCATGGAGGAAGCGCCGATGTAGCGGGCTTTGCCCGCTTTTACCACATCATGCAGGGCTTCCATCGTCTCCTCAACCGGCGTGGACGGGTCCCAGCGGTGAATCTGATACAGGTCCACATAATCTGTGCCCAGCCGCTTCAGGCTGTGATCAATTTCGCTCAGGATGGCTTTGCGCGACAGTCCTCCGCCATTGGGGCCGGAACGCATGCGGCCATGCACCTTGGTAGCCAGCACAATCTCGTCACGGGAGGCGAACTCCTTGAGGGCCCGTCCGACAATCTCTTCACTGGTCCCATCCGAATAGATATTAGCCGTGTCGAAGAAATTAACCCCCAGCTCCAGCGCTTTGCGGATAAACGGCCGGCTCTCCTGCTCATTCAGCGACCAGGGATGACTCCCGCGCTCCGGCACCCCATAGCTCATACACCCCAGGCAGATCCGTGATACATCCAGTCCGGTCGTTCCCAGCTTCACATAGTCCATAATCGGCAGCATCCTCCTTGTAGTAGAAGTAGATCCTATGAAATCGATTATAGTATACCTCTACAGCGCCCGAATGGAAAATCTTCCCGATGCCTCTTAGGACAATGGCTGTTAGTTCTGGATAAAAGGCTTCAGCTTCTGCAGCAGCTCCTGCAATTGCTCTGAACAATTTCCGTACATCTGCTTCGCCGCCTTATTCTTCGTAGACAGGCCGAACAGCTCCAGATCGGCTTCGCATTTCTTCAGCAGCGCATAGAGCTGCGGTTTATCCTGCGGCTGCGGCACCTTCACATTGTCGGCATAGAGATCCACGGTAAGCTCACCGTAAGAGTCCACCTGGCCGAGGAAGACATCCTTCACGGTCAGATTCAGCTTTTCCAGCTCGGTCTGCAGCCACTTCCGGGACAGATTCAGCGTATCCAGAGGCTCGTCCAGAATCTCACCATCCATAATCACAGCGAGCGTCTCCTTCTCCGGGGCGACCTTTATTCCCAGATCCTTGGGGGTGAAGGGCTGATTCTCCTTGGTCAAAAGCACGTTAATCGCACCATCCGACTCCATAATCGCAAATTCCACATCGGCCACCTTGAAGACATCCTTTTTGCGCAATTCCTCCAGCAGCTCATCGACGCTCAGACGCTCTTTTTTCATATTATTCTCCAGAATCTTGCCGTCCTTAATCAGCACCGTCGATTTGAAGTCAATGAAATCCCGGGCCTTCTTGCTCTTAATCTGCAGATATTCGATTCCCAGCGAGCAGGCAACCCACACGCCTAAGGCAATCAGGCCCAGATGCCAAGTCTTATCCGTGTCCAGCGAGATATAAGCCGCCAAGCTCCCCACCGTAATTCCCGTAATATATTCAAAAAAAGACAGCTGCGAAACCTGCCGTTTACCGAGTATCTTGGTTAGAAAAAACATTACGACCACTGCAAACAAGGTCCGCAGGACAACCTCCAGCGCTTCAGGCATTCGAATAACCCCCTGTGTTGTGATATTTCATGCTCTGTGTGCTCAGGCATTCTGCTTCAGTATTTGTCAAACCAGGGGGGAATTAACCATAAGATTTGTGCGGGTTGGTTATATGTCTCATGAGTCTGGAGTATTTTTCCAGAATATGAGCTGCGGGAATGCAGATACTAGAATCCGTGGATGATGATCCATTTCTATAATATGGAGGAGGGAAAGCCTGATGACTGTCGCCTCACAAGTCAAGACCTGCGTAGCTTCGCTGAAGAGCGCCCAGGCCAGTCTGGAGCAATTCGCCATGGAGACACAGAATGAGGAAGCCAAGACTCTGTTCACCCAAGCGGCCGAGCAGACTCAGCAGATTGTCCAGCAGGTGGAAGGACGCGTAACCGAGCTGGAAAAGGAAGAACCGCAGTACCGGGGCTTCTAGCCCGGACGGATAGAATGAAGAACAGGCTGATCTTAACGTAGCGAATTGTGCTGCGGGGATCAGCCTTTTTGTCAGGAGGAGATGTTATGTGTTATCGCTTAACGGCATCCACAATCAGCGAGACAAAACCTAACCTTCCCTCTGTGTTACGGTGGTCAAAGCGCCTGGAACGGTAGATAAATCCTCCACCCTCATCCCAGTGGTGATAATGAAACTGCCCGGATTCATCGCAATATTCCAGCAGTCTTACCTCATATCCGGCGGCTATGAACATGCTGCGAAGTGTAGTGTAAGTATGTACAATACGGTGGGATGCAGCCGGATGATCCAGGGGACCCGGTCCCCCGACCTGCACAATCATCTGATAAGCTTCATCTGGAAAATACCCGTCCGGCACAGCACAGCGGATATACCCGCCAGGTGCCAGATAAGGATAGCAGATACTTGCCGCCCGTATCCCCTCCTCATACGTCAGATGCTCCCAGACATGCTCCGCAAGGATGGCTTGTATGGAGCTCTTCTTGAACCTGACGGCCCACTGTTCTTCTTGCAAAAGATTAAGCTCCCTCTCCTCCGTATGCAGCCATCCCTGGTTATGCCGGCTTCCACCGCTGCCAATTACAACTTTTAACTGCTCAACCATCGCGATCCCCCTTGTTCGTTACATCCACTATCTGGTATTTATTCTAAGCTTCATTACACAGATCTGGAATGCAGCGATGTGAGGAGGATATGGAGTGATGTGACTTTCAATTACGCATGTATTAATCAGACTGTCATTGATAATAGTTATCATTTAAAATGAGTTGTAGACAGATAATAGAGGGGAATAACGCATCATGCACATCAGCAATCAATTATTACTTTGGGATCAGGCTGCAATTACGCTGCTAAATATCCGGCAGAAGGAGTTAGCGCAAGGCGAAGTTCTTCCTCCATTTATAATACCTGCCAATCTATTTTTGCTATCGGTACAAGGAAGCGCACAAGTTCAGGCAGACCAGGCTGAGTTTGCTTGTACAGGATTTCAACTTTTGCATTGCGGCGAAGGGGCAACCCTAAGCATCGTTCCCGTAAACGGCAAATTTATTTACTATATTATTTATTACAAATCCTTGCTTCATGAAGCGAATCCTTTTCAAGAGCTGTATTGTTTTAGGCCTGAGGCTCCTCTTTCACTGTATAACAAAATTCAGCAGATGCATCAGAAATGGGATCAGCCGGAAGAGCGTCTTCAGGTAAAAGCACTTTTTTACCAGTTCGTTCATCTGACGTTACAGGAACTCCGCCTGCAAGAGCATGAGACCGAGGTCAAAATAACTTCGATTGCAGTGCAGATAATCACTTATATCCGTGAGAATTATGCGGAGCCTATTACCTTAGATTCACTTGCGGAAGTGTTCAATTTCAGTGCTTATCACCTGTCATCCTTATTTAAGGAGCATACCGGCATCAGTCCGATAGATTACTTAATCCGCTACCGGCTTGACCTTGCATCAGAGCTTCTAATGACAACTAATGCTTCTGTCGGGGAGATTGCGGCAAGCATAGGGTATAAAGACGTATACTATTTCAGCAGAATTTATAAAAAACGAAAGGGTGTAGCCCCTGCTCATCATAGAAATAGGGAGCTGCGGCAGCACAAAGTTGCTGAAAGTCCATTAAACTTCCCCATATCCTCTATTTCTGAACCTCGTGCGGATCTGTATATTAATAATGATAATCATTATCAGAATACAGATAAAGGGGACATACATATGTTTACATCAAAACCGACCAGATCTGTGGCCATGGCTGCTATCCTGCTCTGCGGCTCCCTCCTGCTCAGTGCTTGCTCCAACGGGAACAATAACGTAAATCAGGCAACTCCGGCTGCCTCGCTAGAAAGTTCTAAGACAAGGATCGTAGCCACACCAAGAGGAGACATTGAAGTACCCGCAGAGCCGGTAAAAGTGGCGGCAGACCAATATATGGGTCATTTATTGAAACTGGGCATTGTCCCTGTCGGTGCAAGAACGTTCATGCTCGACGAAGGCTGGATGGACAAGGCGGAGATTCCCCAAGAAACACTCGAAAGAATCGAAGATCTGGGGGAATTCCCGATGAATCTGGAGAAATTGACCATGCTGGAGCCAGACCTCATTATCGGTTCGATTGAAGATTACGTTGACCCATATGAGAAGATCGGCACCACTGTTTTTCTGCCATACTGGGAAGAGCTGTCAACAGCTGGTCCGCTTGATAAATTCAGAAGAGTAGCCTCGATATTCGGAAAAGAACAGCAGGCAGAGGATTGGATTGCGGAATACGAACAGAAGGTTATTGATGCAAGGTCAAAGGTATCTAACGTCATGAAAGAAGGGGAGACCGTATCCATCGTTCAATTTGCCGAAAAAACAGTATATGTGTTAGCAGCAACGGGCGGAAATTACGGTTCCTCCACTATTTACGAAATGCTGCAGCTGCCGCCAACAGAAAGTGCCTTACATATGAAAGAGGGGTTCGAATCGATCTCCCTTGAGGTGCTGCCTGAATATTTAGGAGATTATATCTTTGTATATAATGGCGATGCTGAGATTACAAACCAAGCAATGGAAAGTGATATATGGAAAAGTGTACCTGCCGTGAAGAATGGCAAAGTATTTTTATACGGGGATCATTATCATGATGAATTTGTCATGGAGGACCCCTATTCTTTGGAGCAGCAACTGGATACGGTTGTGAATTTGTTATTGGGGACGGATAAATAATTAGACCAACAAGCAGATTAGTGATCTGTGAAGACGGCGGTAAAAGAAAAAGCATGGGGCTTTCCCCATGCTTTTTTGCATTCCATTTTGCTTCCCGTGCTAAAATCCCCTACGCCTTCCTCCCCGTCAGCTCAGCGCCCTCTATGAATTCGGCAATGCTCAGCTTGCGGCCTGTCCGCGCACTCTCCAGAGCCCCCAGCACCATGGCCATACTGTAGCGGTTATCGCGGCAATCTGTCTCGGCCGGACGGCCTTCGGCCAGCGAACGGAACATTTCATCGAGGCAGCCCTGGTGGAAGGTCTCCTCCATCCGTACCTCCGGCGCTTCCAGCCGCCCATATTCATGGAGGAACTGGCCGGAGTGTTCACTCCCGGCACTAATCACCTCGGCATACGGCAGATCCCGTCCATCCCAGATCGCAGCTCCCTTTTCACCCTGCACCCGCCATGAAGCTTCCCAGGAGGTAGGCGCGCCTTCCGCACACCAGGAGCCTTGATAACAGAATACGGAGCCGTCCGACATTTCAAAAATACAGACCGCCGCCGCTTTCCCCGCATACCACGATCCCGGCGGATTGAACTCCTGGCAATACACGCTTACCGGATCAGCGCCGCTGATATAGCGGGCCTGATCGAAAGTGTGGATCGCCATATCCAGCAGCAGCGGGCTGTCCATCGCATCCCGGAAACCGCCGAAATGCGGAGCCAGGAAGAAATTCGCGCTGATAGAGCCTGTCCGCCCTATCACCCCTGACGTTATCAGCTCCCGCAATGAGCGGATGCGCGGATCATACCGGCGGTTCTGCATCACCGCATGGCTTCTGCCGGTACGTTCAGCAATGCTGACGATCGAGTTGCACTGCTCCATCGTCTCCGCCAGCGGCTTCTCCGCGAACACATGGCAACCGGCCTCAAGCGCGCTGCTGGCAATATTGTAATGGCTGGCGGGCACCGTCACATCGAATACCAGATTAGCCGCTGTATCAGCAATTGCCTGTTCCACATCAGTAAATACAGGGCAAGTTAGCCCGTGCTTCTCTGCCATGGCCAGAGCGGACTCCCGCCGGATATCCACGAGCGCTACAATCTCTATTCCATCAGCATGCTTCAGAGCATAGCTGATCCATTCATTAGCCATAGCCCCGCAGCCCGCCACAACCACACGATGTCCTGCTGTCATCACGCTCTCCTCCAAGTTACACCGGGTTCGGGATGAAGCTGCCGCCCCGGCAGGTTTTGAGATAATTCAGTGCATGGACCTGACCGGTCATCTCCAGATCGTCACGATAGACAGGGTCATGCCAGCCTTCAATATCAATCGTGCCCTTGTATCCGGCTTGACGGAGAATCGAGATCACATCTGTCCAGTTGGTATCCCCGAAGCCCGGCGTCCGGTGCCACACATAAGGCTTAGGTCCGTGGATTCCGTATTCCTTGATAATATCCCAGGCGATGGTTGCGTCCTTGCCGTGGACGTGGAAGATCTTGTCCGTCCATTTGCGCAGCTGCGGGATCGGGTCAATCAGCTGCACCATCTGGTGGCAGGGCTCCCATTCCAGGCCGAGATTATCGGCATTCACCGCGTTGAACATTTTCTCCCAGGCAGTAGGGTTATGAGCAATATTCCAGTCCCCTGCCCGCCAGTTCCCATCCATCGAGCAATTCTCAAAAGCGATCTTGACCCCGCGCTCCGCCGCCCGCTTCGACAGCTCACCGAACACCTCCGCGAACTTCGGAATCGACTCATCTATAGATACGCCGGGCAGACGTCCAGTGAAGCCGGAGACCAGATCCGTCCCGAACAAGTGGGCATGGTCGATCAGCCGTTCCCAGCTGGCAACCGTATCTGAATTGTCACCTGTCCCTGTAAGCGGATTCCCGAATATGCCGACGGAAGAAATCGTGAAATCATGCTCCGCAGCCAGTTCACGCACCCGTGCCGCGGTTTCTGCCAAATCAGTAGTTCCTGTAGTCTGCCAAAAGGTTAAGCTGAAGGATTCGAATCCATGCCCTATAATCTGCGGAATAACTCTGACCGCATCCCCGCCTCCAACCAGTGTTCCGATTCTTAATGTATCCTGCATCTTGTATGCCACTCCAATATTGGTTTATAGTTAATGCAACATTCCTAGTATATCGCTCATTTTGGGCAAAATCTCTACTTATCTTGTGCTAAACTAGCTGAATCTTGCGGGAGTTGAATAAAGATGACCTATCCGAAGGAACTTAAGGAATATCCAAGGCTGGAAGAGAAAACGTATCCGTTCCGTCTGTTCTTCAACAACTGCCGGGAGGTATCTCCTGAACAGAACATCCTGTTTCTGCACTGGCATGAGCATTTCGAGATCATCATTATGCGCGAAGGTCAGGCCATTTTTCATGTGGACAGCAAGCCTTATGAAGCCGGGCCGGGGGATGTCCTGATGGTGCCGTCCGGCGGGCTTCATGTCGGCTATAGCCAGTGTAGCGGTGACCTGTCGTATGTCTCAATTGTGTTCCATGCCTCGCTGTTCAAGGACAGGAACCAGGATTCCCAGCATGAGCAATTCGTAGCTCCATACCTTAATAATCTGAATCAATTCCCTGTTATGCCTGCCGCCCAGCAGCCTGAATGCGCCGCGTATTATCATTTGCTGGAGCGGGTGATTGCCGAAGTGGAGGCCAAGCAGCCGGCTTTTCAGCTCGTGGTGAAGAATCAGCTGCACCTGTTCTTCACCCTGATGTCCCGGGCCTTCCCGGCCCGGCAGCGCAGCGAGCGGGAACAGGGGGAACGGGGCGGCGTCCACCGGGAGCGCTTCAAGCCGCTGCTCGAACACCTGGAGAACCACGCAGATCAGAAGATGTCGATTGAGGCCGCTGCCAGGTTCGTAAATTTGAACCCTTTTCATTTCTGCAAAACCTTTAAGAAGCTCACCGGACGGACATTCATCGATTATGTGAATTTCTGCAGAATGGATAAGGCGCAGCGGCTGCTGCTGGAGACGGACCTGACCATTACCGAGATTTCAGGCCGGGTCGGCTGTGACAATCCGAATTACTTCACCAAGCTGTACAAGCAGTACAAGGGTCTGACCCCTTCCCAGGCACGGAAACAAGAGTAAATCCAAGTGGACACTCCGGCCGACCATCAGGCTTACGTGGCGCGCACGGTCCAATTGTAATCGGTTTTCCGACTACATTTCGTCCGCGCGCCACTCCCGGTCCAATTGTGGTCGGTTTTCCGACTACATTTGGCCCGCCCGCCGCGCACAGTCCAATTGTGGTCGGTTTTCCGACTACATTTGGCCCGCCCGCCGCGCACAGTCCAATTGTGATCGGTTTTTCGAACACATCCTGCTAACACGCCCATTTCCCCCTGGCAGCCCAAAAAACACCGCCGGCCACTAAACCCCCGGCGGTGTTTCTCTGTATTCAGCTTACATCTCAGATATCGGAACCCAGCGCCGCTGCTCTATGGAACGGTCCACGGCTTCCAGCACCGCCTGGCATTTCACGCCGTCGTTGAAGTTCGGCTCCGGCTGGCGACCTTCCTCAATGGCATTCGACAGCTCCAGCATCTCATGAATGAAGGTATGCTCGAACCCGATGGTGTGGCCCGGCGGCCACCACGCTTCCGCATAGTCATGGGACGGATCGGTGGCCAGTACCCGGCGGAAGCCCTGCACATCCTCGTCATCCGAGGTCAGGTAGACCTCTAGCTCATTCATCCGTTCAAAATCAAACTTCACACTGCCGAGACTGCCATTGATCTCGAAGGAGTTAGTCGAACGGTGTCCGGCGGCAAACCGCGTTGCCTCGAAGCTGCCCAGTGCGCCGTTCGCAAAGCGGGCCAGGAACAAGGTCGCATCATCCACGGTTACCGGACCGCGCGGCGCATCCTTGCCAGCCTTGGCACTAAGCCCGGTCATCTCCGTTGCCAGCGGACGCTCCTTGACGAAGGTCTCGCTCATGCCGATAACCTCCTCTACATCTCCGACCAGGAAATGAGCCAGATCAATCAGATGCGCCCCGAGATCACCATGCGATCCCGAACCGGCAACCTCCTTCTGGAGCCGCCAGACCAGCGGGAATTCCGGGTCGAGAATCCAGTCTTGCAGGAACCACGCGCGGAAATGATAGATGGTGCCCAGCCGGCCGCTCTCAATCAGCCGCTTCGCCAGCCGTACCGCCGGGGAGAAACGGTAGTTGAAGCCAATCATATGCGCTATTCCAGCCTTTTCGGCAGCCGCAAGCATCTCGCGGGAATCCTCCAAATTCAGGGCCAGCGGCTTCTCGCAGAAGATATGCTTGCCTGCTGCCGCAGCCGCCAGGGCAATCTCTTTATGGGCATTGCTTGGCGCATTAATATCGACCAGATCAATATCGCTGCGTGCGATCAGGTCTTTCCAGTCCGTCACGCTCTCCGACCAGCCAAGCTGTGCTGCCGCTTCTTGTACCGCTCCCTCATTACGTCCGCAGATGACCGACATTTGCGGCTTAACTGCCTTGGGAAAGAACATGGGCAGACTGCGGTAAGCGTTGCTGTGGGCCTTGCCCATGAATTTATAACCTATCATTCCAATGCGTAGCTGTTTCATTTGGTGCCTCCTCACTGAATAGACTACTCGATGTACACGCATACATTTTCTCATTCAGGCTGCGCTTAAGTCAAATCCCTTCTTGCCGGACAGCTAGATCTGCCTTACAACCGTATTGTTGCACATTTTGCAGAACGGGCTAAGGTACATTGTTGCACCATTTGCAGGATTTCTCTACAATGTTACGTGCTGCGGAGCAAATTAGATAAAAATCATAATTTCCTAAAAAACAAAAAAACGCCCCCTCTGCCAAACGGCAGCCAGGGACGTTCCTCATCTATAGCGGTATCATTTTCATTTAACTGCCCATGTTGTAGAACTTAGCGAGCCCGCCTTCAGAAGTTTCACGGTACCTGCTGTTCATATCGAGGCCTGTCTCATACATGGTCTGTACAACCAGATCAAAGGATATTTTACGGGTACCGGACAAGAACTTGGCCAGACTCTGCGCATTAATCGCCCGCATCGCACCGACCGCATTCCGTTCAATGCAAGGGATCTGAACCAGTCCGTTAATCGGATCACAGGTTAACCCCAAGTGGTGCTCCATCGCCACCTCCGCCGCATACTCAATCTGGTCAATCTCCATCCCGGACAGTTCAGCCAGTGCAGCCGCTGCCATAGAGCAAGCCGTGCCCACCTCCGCCTGGCAGCCGCACTGAGCACCGCTGATGGAGGCGTTCTGCTTGACCAGATTACCGATGAGCCCGCCGACGGCCAGCGCCCGGAGAATTCGTTCGTCCGGGACCTGCAGCTTCTCCTGCATATAACGGAGCGAGGCGGGCACAACACCGCAGGCCCCACAGGTTGGAGCCGTTACGACTGTACCGGCGGCCGCATTCTGTTCATTGACGGCAAAAGCGTACGCGCTGACGATCCGATTTTCCCGAGTCTCCGGGCTCTCATCCTCAGTCCCCTGATGATACAGATATTTCGCCTTGCGTTCGACATTCAGACCACCCTCCAGAATGCCTGTGACAGACAGCCCTTCGTCGATCGACCGCTTCATCGCTTCCCAGATGCCTTGGAGGAACTCCCAGATCAGTGTGCCTTCACGCTGCTCAACGTAATCGCTTAGGCGGATATGATTCGCTTTACAATAGGCACTGATCTCGGCAAAACTGTTCTCCGGATAGACATCAGGTCCCCGCGTCTCCTCCCGCCCATCAATCACGATCTCCCCGCCGCCGATACTGGCAACACGCATGGAGGCTGTTTGCTGACCGTCTTTGTAAGCAAACAAATCCATTGTATTGGGATGAGGCAGATCAAAGTCAGGCTGTGGAACAAATTCAACCTCCGCTGAAGCGGGTGACAATGCGCGAATAATGGCCTTGTCCGTCATATGGCCTTTGCCTGTTTTGGCAAGAGAACCATAGATCAGTGCCTTGAACTGGTCTGCGTCTTCATTTTCCGACTTGAAGATGCTGGCCGCTTTCTCCGGCCCCATGGTATGGGAGCTGGACGGTCCACTGCCAATCCTAAATAGCTCAGTCAACGATCTCATAGCACCCTCATCCCTTCTAAGTTGTCTTTGGCTTAAGATTTCCTCCTGCGGCTTGATCAGGCTTATTACCCATTTCTCTGAAAACGTTCCTTGAGCTTCATCAGCCGCTCATGAATCCCCTCTTCATCCATAGCCATATCAACCAATTGGTGGGTAAGCTGAAGACCTTGATCCTCCGCAAAAGCTTGTTTCCACGGGTGTGACACAATCGAATGAGTAAGATGTCTCGTAGAGCGGGGTGCCTGCATGATCATTTCTGCCAGCTCCCATGCCCGTGGAAGAAGCTGATCATGAGGCAGCACCTCACTGACCAAACCGAGCTCTAATGCCTCTTGAGCATTAATATTCAAGCCCGTGTATGCATAGTATGCCGCTTTCTTGGTTCCCACAATCCTTTGAAGTGCCAGAACGATTCCATCTCCGGGCGGTACACCGCCCAGATAATGGGCATCGAAGAACGCTGTGGCTTCCGTACAAAGGGTAATATCACAAAGCGTTCCCAATTGCCAGTGTGCGCCTGTGCCATTGATCGCCCCAATCGTGGGGATGTCCAGGCAATGAACCATATTTTCAATCATTCTAAGTGATTCATGATACATCTCTAGCTTCCGGCGATTCGGCCAATCCATGAATTTGGTGGTCCAGACTTCAGGATTGCCGGTCTGCCACAACTCTCCAGTCCCTGTGAGAATCATGACTTCATTCTCAGGATCACGGCCAATATCTGACCATACCTGACCATATGCGGCTTGGACCGGCCAGTCGAATTGTAAAGGTCCCCCGTGAGTGTGCAACCGCATTTCGAGAATACCGTCACGGCGGGTCATGAGGAATAAGTCCTTGTACTTCTCAGAGTATTCTTCGAGCCTGGTAGGTCCAGTCATCTCTCTATTGAACATCGTTGCCCATCAGGCGTCCTTGCATTTTCTTCAGCCGCTCCAGCGCTCCTTCTTCATCTATGGCCATGTCGTACATCTGGTGGGCCAGCTGGAATCCTTGATCGGCGACCAGGGCCTGCTTCCATGGACGGGAGATGATGGAGTGAGACAGATGTCTCGTTGAACGCGGTGCCTGCATGATCATCTCCGCGAGCTCCCAAGCGCGTGGAAGAAGCTTTTCGCGGGGCAGAACTTCACTGACTATGCCCAGGTCCAAGGCGGTCTGTCCATTGATATTCTTGCCGGTGTAGGCGTAGTAGGCTGCTTTTTTGAAACCGATCATGTTCTGCAGTGTGAGCAACATTCCATCTCCCGGAGGCGTGCCTCCCAGATAATGCGGATCGAAAAAGTCAGCGTCTTCCGTACAAATGGTAATATCACAAAGCGTTGCGAGTTCGCAGTGCGTTCCCGGTCCGTTAACCGCCCCGATGGTCGGGATGTCAATGCAGAAGATCAGATTCTCAAGCAGTCTCAGTGATTCATGATACTGTTCGAGCTTCTTTTGCTTCGGCCAGTCCATGAATTTCGTATTCCAGACCTCAGGGTCGCCAATCAGCCATTTATCCCCGGTTCCCGTAATAATCATGACTTCGTTCTCAGGGTCACGGCCAATATCTGACCAGGCATGAGACCAGGCGGTATGAGCTTCCCAATTGTGCTTGTATGAACCTCCATCAGTGTGCAGACGCACTTCAAGGATTCCGTCACGGCGGGTCATTAACAGGAATTCCTTGTATTTCTCGGAATACTCTTCGAATTTGGTGGGTCCAATCATACGTCTCTCTGTCATTGTAATTCCTCCTAAGTTTGGTTTTAAGCTTAACTGTTACTTTCAAGCCAATCTCTGGCAAAAGCTGCATAAGCCGCAGCCCCTCTATGAAGCACCTCATCCGCGAACATCGTCTTAGGATGGTGTACAGGGTAACTATAACCTTCTTCGGTATTGCCTGCGTTAAGAAACACTGTGGTACTTGGCACCGCCTGAGAGACAAATGCGAAATCTTCTGAGCCCATTAATTTCCCGCCGGGTACCAGCTCAGTTATACCAATATAGGAGCCGTCGCCAAAGGTATTTGCAATCGAAGCCCTCATTTGCTCATTAAGTCCGCCATCCGTTTTCACTTCAGGACAACCACGTGTATAGATCACTTCCATTTTTGCCTGAAAAGTTTCTCCGATCCCTGCGGTAATTTCACGGATACGGGTCTCCATTTTATCCCGCAATGCGGTGTTAAATGTACGTACACTGCCTTTCAATCTGGCCGTATCGGGAATCACGTTGTTCGTAGTTCCGCCCTCCATCACGCCAATGGTAAGGACTGCATGTTCAATCGGCGAGATTTCCCGGCTAAGGATTCCTTGCAGTGCCAGATGGAGATGAGCAGCCACATTCAAAGGGTCCACTGCGGCCTCAGGCATAGCGCCATGTGAGCCCCTCCCCCGGATGATGATTTCGAACCAATCCGAAGAAGCAGATATCGCTCCGCCTTCCTCAGGCACTACAAATTGTCCGAGAGGTAGCGGCATTCCGGTCAACACATGGAGCATCATGGCTGCATCCACCTTGGGATTGTCCAGAATCCCATTCTCCAGCATCATCTTTGCCCCGTGCAGCGTCTCCTCACCCGGCTGGAACATAAGCTTAACCGTCCCGCGAAGCTCAGCTTCGTTAGCCTTCAGGATCTCCGCAGCTCCGAGCAGCATGGAAGTGTGCATGTCATGCCCACAGGCGTGCATGTTTCCGTTCAACGACGCGTAAGAGAGCTCCGTTTCCTCTGAAATGGGCAAAGCGTCCATATCCGCACGGATCAGAACTACCTTCCCTTCATGCTGTCCGCCAATGGTAACGGTTAGCCCTGATTCCCCGACGAGAGTGGGCTTCAGCCCCATCGATTCCAATGCCTCTTTTACGTATGCAGTAGTCTTAGCTAAACTTAGATCAAGCTCCGGAACCGCATGAAGATGATGCCTGTACGTGACCATTTTGTCCTGCAGCTGATGAGCCATACTCATTAAGTCTTCAGCTTCTTCACTCACAATGAACATCTCCCGCAACATAAATTAAATGAACGTTTAGTTAGAATAAATCTTACCCCCTTTATGTTTTAGGACTTTTTAAGAACAGTTTCATCGTACTGGCATTTTCATTCGCTGTCAAGATATTTTTAGACTTTTTAAGAACATTATTTCAAGGGCTGCCGGAACATTGTAATATCACATTTATTGTGATATAACTCTTTTGATTGAACTGTTCATGAAAGGAATCTATTATGAAAATCAAGCTGGGTATTATCACGCCAGAGTCCCATATGGATTATTTCCGCGCCATTGAAGAAGAAATGCGGCCCCTATGCCAGTTCCGCTTCCTTACCATCAGCAACTTCCGGGAAACAACGGACATTTATCTCAAAAACCTGGATTCGGTGGATGGATTTGTGATCAGCGGGAGGATGCTTTACGAGGCCATCGACAAGGAATGCCTGGATGACAAGGTACCTGTTCACATTTTGCATGATGATGAGAACCTGCTGTACAGAGAGCTTTTCCGGCTGCTGGTTACAGAACCTGGACTTGATATGTCCCGGGTCTATGTGGATTATGCGTATGTCATCGAGTCCTTCAGCGAATTCCAGCAATATCTGACTCATGAAGTAAAGCCCGTTAGCAGCGGAAATCTGCTGGAGCGGGTGGAGAGCATGCTGGAGAACCATATCACGCTGTGGGAAGAGAAGAAGATCGATCTGTCCATTACGGCCTTTGGCCACTTTGTTCCAGAACTCCAAAAGCACGGCGTCAAATATATCTTAATCCGGCCCACTTTGGAGAGCGTTAAAGAGACCATCAGCGAAATCATCAACGAAATTACCATCCTCAAGCTTAAGAACCAGAGGGCAGTGGTTGCGTGCTTATCGGTCCAAAAGGATCAGCAGTCCTCCGAAGAGGAGCTTCATGAGCTGAACGTCCTGGTCGGCAATTTTCTGCGCAGCGTGAATCTGGCAGACACGGCCCAAATCTCAGAAGGCTATGTCAGACTGTACACCACCTACGGAAATTTCATGCGAATCACCTCTAACGCTCATAACTGTTCCCTGCTGGAGTATCTGGAGGAGCGCATACAGGGCAAAGTGAAGATCGGGTGGGGCTCGGGGCATGAATATTATCAAGCGAATGTTAATGCCACCAAGGCTCACAGACAGGCGGAAGCCTATACGGGCAGTTCCAGCTTTTTCATAGACGAGAATCAGACGGTTGCCGGCCCCATGCGGAGCATGAATGTCATCCAGTTCTCAGAACAGGGAGACCCGGAAATCATTGCTTTAGCCAAAAGAATCGGTATCAACAACATCAACCTGCAGAAAATCATATCCTATGCAGAAATCATGCGAACCAACAAGCTATCCTCTGAGGATGTTGCACAGTGTCTGTCCATGACCGTCAAAGGTGCCAACCGAATTCTTAACAAAATTGAGGAAAGTAAACAAGTGCAAACGGTATTTGAAAAAAGGGACAACAGTAAGGGGCGGCCAAAAAAATACTACGAGCTATTGTTTCTCGACCCTGAAGGGCGCAAATTAAGCGGATGATACGCGGATTCACTTGGCAAAAAGGCATGTTTTCTATTTGGAAACATGCCTTTTTTGCGCTTTTCACCAAGTTAAACTGCTCCTTGGCTGGACGACCAGTGCTGCACATGCTGCAAGAACCGCCGGGTGGCAGGTGAAGCATATTTCATCGAGTTGACCGCGATACCAAGCGAACGGAAACTGCGCTCCTCCAGCTCAAGCATGGCTACACGTTCATACTGGAACCGGGTGACCAGCTCCGGGAGGATGCTCATGCCCAGACCTTTTTCCACCATGGCAATAATGGCGTAATCGTCCCCGGCCGAGAACTTGATGTTCGGCTTGATGCCCGCCTTCTCCAGCACCCGCTGTACATCATAGTCCGAACCGGGCTTCGGAATGATGAAGTCCTCGTAGGCGATCTGAGCCAGCGGCATATAAGGCGCCTTGCTCAGCGGATGGTCCAGCGGGAGAATAGCCAGCATCCGGTCCTGCTTCAAGGGAATGACTTCGAACCGCTCCCTTGTCGGCAATGAGAGGAAGCCGCAATCGACCACCCCAGCCTCGATCCACTGCTCAATCTCCAGATACCCGCCCTCCATCAGCTTGAACTCAATGTACGGATATTCCTCACGGAACTGCTTGATGATATCCGGCAACCAATGAACAGAGACACTGGTGAAGGTACCGATCGTAATCGTCCCTGTCTCCAGCCCGTGGATATCCGTTACTTGCTGCTTCAGCTGCTCATTCCAGTTCAGAATCTCCCGGATCGGCTGCATTACCTGTTCCCCGTTCACCGTCAGCTTCACCCCCGACCGGCTGCGCACCAGCAGCGGAAAGCCGAACTCGTGCTCCAGGCTACTCAGCGTGTGGCTGATGCCGGATTGGGTGAAGCCCAGCACCTCTGCGGCCCGCGTCAGACTGCCCAGCTCCACCACTTTCAGGAACACCTCGTACTTAATCAGACTCATGCCCAGCCCCCTCATTTAGCATGACAATTTCTCATGTATTCTATGATAAACATTCAGTTACCTTATGTATTCGTGCGTATTATACTATATTCACTTGAAATAAAGAAGGATGATGACTGAATGAAGCCGCTTAAGGCCGAGCTAATGCTCATTGTAGTAACACTATTCTGGGGCTCCTCCTATCTGTTCATGAAGCTGGGACTGGGTACACTGGGAGAATTCAATCTGATCGCACTGCGCTTCGGGCTTGCGTTTATCCTGGCGGGGCTGCTGTTCCGTAAACGGCTGCGCAGTGTGGATGCCAAAACCTTGAAATACGGAGCCTTGCTCGGCTTCCTGCTGCTTGGCGTATTCACCTGCATCACTTTCGGGCTGAAGACCACTACGACCTCTAATGCCGGTTTCCTGGTCGCTCTGACTGTTGTGTTCGTTCCGGTGCTGGAGGTTCTGGTCTTCCGAAAAAAAGTCGCGCCCCCGCAGATCTTCGGTGCCGTTCTCGCCATCAGCGGCATCGGGTTGCTCACGCTGAACGGCTCGCTGCAAATCCGGCCCGGTGATCTCCTCTGCATTCTGTCAGCAGTATTCTATGCGGTGCAGATTCTAGTGACGGGCCGGGCGGTCAAGACCTGCGACTCATTGAATATCGGCATTCTGCAGCTCGGCTTCGCCGGGGGCTATGCCCTGATTCTATCCGCTATCTTCGAGTCCCCCTCGCTGCCGTCCACCCTTCCGGGGTGGATCGCGATTCTGGCTCTGGGGATCTTTTGCAGCGCCTGCGGGTTCATCCTGCAGCCGGTTGCCCAGAAGTACACAACACCGACCCGCACCGGTCTGATCTTCGCACTGGAGCCGGTATTCGCTGCCTTCTTCGGCTACTTGTTCGTACACGAACAGCTCTCGCTCCAGGGCTATACCGGTGCTGCCCTTGTCCTGCTGGGCATTCTGGCCTCCGAGCTGCTGGGCAAGCTGCATCTTGTGCCGCCGGCAAGGATGCTGAAGAAGCGGCGGGCGCATCTGTAGCCCGATAACGGGATGCAGCCAGCCTTAGCCAAACTTCCGGCGAATACTGGGGGCATCCCGCCAATTCTGGTGCATTAGTGCACCTTATTTCCTCCTTATGATCGCGTTCGGCATATTCTGGTGCACTAGTGCTCTTCATTTGCTTCATTAGCCCACTTCACGCTTATTCTGGTGCACTAGTGCTCTTCATTTGCTCCTTTCTCACACATCCCGTGAATTCAGGTGCACTTCTGCACCTCATTCTTCTCCCTTCATGTTTGTGCTGCTCCATGTACCAGCGCTCCCCGCATTGTATTCAGTTTTTCACATACGTTAGTCCTAGGTTACTTGGCTGCTGCACATTATGTTCAGTTTTCTGCATACATTCTGCCCACACACTCCCTCCCCCGCATCATTCATTGAGAACAACCAAAAAACGCCCCCCTGCCAACGGGCAGTAAGGGACGTTATTGATATGTCTATAACATGCGTATATAACTTGTAACTATACTTGTATCTATACTGTGCTTTAACAATGGTGTCCGATTAATGCCCCATCATCATGGCAGCATCGGTCTGCTGTTCTTCAGGAGAAGGCGCGGCGCCTGCTGTCTTCGGACGGCGCAGAATCAGACTGAGCACCACACCGGCTACAGCGATGCAGCCCGAGAGGAAGAAGACATCCCCAAAGCCCTGCACGGCAGCGGCAAGCGGATTGCTTCCGGCCGCCATTTTACCCATATGCACGGTAATCTGGCTGGTAAGGTAACCGGTCATGCCGGCAACAGCGAACGATACCACAACCTGCTGGGCAGCGGCGGTAAGCGGGGTAACCCGGTTCACCCATTCACGCGGCGCAGAGTTCAGGACATGGGTGTTGACCGGCATCATCGACAGACCCATACCGAGGCCCATCATGACCAGACACAGCATAATAATAGGGAGACTAGTGTCTACTGTAACTCCTGAGAGCAGGAACAAGGCCGTCGATATAATACTGAGACCTACGAATACCAGCGGACGCGCACCGATCCGGTCAAACAGGCGGCCGCCCAGCGGCATCCCTACTCCGGAAGCCAGCGCCTGGGGAAGCAGGATCAGACCCGTCTCAAGTGGCGTGTAATTGCGGATCTGCTGAAGATACAGCGGAACGAACAGCATGGAGCCGAACAATGCAGCCTGTGTGACCCAGGACAGAATAATCCCGCGCGTGAAGTCCGAGGAGCGGAAGACGCGCAGCTCCAGCAGCGGATGCTTTTGCAGCAGTTCAACAATGACAAAGACGATCAACGCGGCTCCGCCAACCGACAAGCCTACGATAGCCCCGGTGGAAGTCCAGCTCTCCCCGCCGCCCTGATTGACGCCATAAGCCAGCATCGAGAAGGCGAGCGGAGCCAGAATGATTCCGAAGATATCGAGGTGGGCTCTTCCCTTTTTCTCGGTCGCCGGCAAATATTTAAGGCCCAGAATAATACCTACAATACCAATTGGCAGGTTAATCAGGAAAATCCAGTGCCAGCTCACATACTCCACCAGCCATCCCGAAAGAATCGGCCCCAGGGCCGGAGCCAGCAGCATTGGAATACCGAGCATCCCCATGATAGAGCCTCTGCGCTCTGCCGGAGCGAGTCTGAAAACCATCGCCATCCCGATTGGAGCGACCATGCCGCCGCCAAGACCTTGGATGACGCGGAACAAGACGAGCTGCCCCGAAGTCTGAGCTACAGAGCATAACACAGAGCCAAGCACGAACATGGCAATGGTTGTTAGGAATACCTGCTTGGACCCGAACCGGTCGGTCATATAGCCGGCCAGCGGAATTACAGCAGCGAGTGCAAGCGTGTAGCCGGTAATCGCCCATTGAACAGTCTTCAGATCCGTATGGAAATATTGCACCAGATTCGGAACGGCCACATTGACCGCGGTGCTGTCCAGAATAACCATGATCATGCCGACAATAATCGCCAGCAATGATGGCAGTATAGCTCTCAGCGAGAACGGCGCCTCTGCTGCTGCGGTGTTACTTGGATTCATAGGTTTTGACATTCTCTTGTCCACTCTTCTCTCTGTTAGAAATTAATGATATTTGTGAAAGTAAAGCTCAAACAACCCGTCAATCTGTTCCTCCAGCGGGGCCAGCCTGAAGATCTGCTGAAGATCCTCACGCTCCTTCGGGAAACTGCTCACCATAATCACCGGGAAGACAATCGCCCCGTAGATCTGCATATTCATCATCATGAGCTTATCGCGGTCCTGTTCTCCGGTAATCTCCCCAAGTGCGTCCAGAATCCGCTCAATCCGCATCAGCTTGGAATATTTCGCATATTCATCGTGGGAGCCCATGATATGATGCCGCTGGTCAAGCATCTGCCGGGCCATGCCGGGATAGCGATTGAGATTGACAATGTACCGCGTGAAGAACAGCTTCAAGCGCTCTTTTGGCGGCAAAGATGTATCCTCCAGGACCTTAAAGGCATCGTCAAAAGTCGCCATAAGCTGCTTCACCGCATCGCCGAACAGCTTCTCCTTGGAGCCGTAGTAGTAGTTCACCAGCGCCAGATTGGTCTCTGCTCTCGCTGCGATACTGCGCAGGGTGATGCAGCGGAATCCCTCCTCACGGATTAAGTCCACGGTGGCATCCAGAATAATCTGCTTCGTATCTTTATCCGTTGAATCCGTCTTACCGTCCGGTTTGGCCATAATGAAGATTGCCGCCCTCCTCTGTCACAGAATCTTAATCCTTGATCCTTGATCTAATCACTGATTTAAACATTGTTTAATTCGAATTTAAAATTACTCTCTTTACGGCATTCTGTCAACAGAAATATAAAGGGAGAATTCCTGCAGCTGTACTTAAGCCGTGGAATTCTCCCTTGGGAGTGAGGTTATGTTTTATGTGAACCTAGGGTTGGGCCGGGCTGGCCAATACTTCACTGGCTGCCTGAACCGGTGTTAGAGTCAGCTTGGTGAGCTTGCCGGAAGCGCCTAGTTCCAGAGTCAGTAAGGCCTCCGCTTTGGTGAATGACAATACGCTCACAATCGTCATTACTCCATCCTGCTGTGTGCTTGTGGTCGATTTCACTCCCAGGTAACTGCCCGCCGGTGTGTTAATTCCTTCCCAGCTCTGCTGGAGCGCCGGAAGAGGAGCAGGTTCTGCATCCTTGGCGTAATACCGCTCCTTCAGCGCCGGATAGTTACCGGTTGCCAGCAGACCTGCTACGGCACCAGCCATTACCTCCGGTGAGTATACATCAACCTGGCCTGTTGCCGGATTATAGGAAGTGACTAACCCGATTGCTGCAAAAAAAGACAGCGGCGCGTATGCCTTTTTTTGCTTTAACTCAAAGCCGTCTGTAAACGGTACTTTGTTCTTGCCGTCCAGCACAAGCTCCTGACCGGATAGTCTGAACTGTACGCTCTCCTGGAACCGTTCCAGCAGGAATGTTCCGGTAGCTCCACTGAAGGTGACCTTATACTTGAGAGCTTCTACCGTCTCCCGTAGCGGAAGCATGGCATCCGGTCCGTCGGTATAAGCCGATGCCCCACCTAGCTGCAATTCCTGACCGTTCACGATAATCCTCAAGCTGCCGGCGGCACTAACATTATGACTGGTCAATACACCTGCTCCTGCTGCAAATAACATTACACTAAGGAATACGGCTGCGATTCTTTTGAACAAATCGATCCCACCTCTCCTGTATTACAATATTATGCACGCATGCTTCAGAGATTAACCTTACATTATCCATTAACCGTTCTGTACAGCTTTGGAACAGCCCTACTCCACTTTGAAGTTGAAATATTGCTTCGGATAAGGCTCCTTAATTAGTGTGAAATGCCACCATTCCTTGGCGTAGGGCTTGAAGCCCTGCTTCACCATCGCATCCTTCAGCAGCTTCCGGTTCGCATGCTGGGTGCTGCTGATGAGCGTCGTATTATAGTAAGAGATTTCGCCGAAAAAATCATAAGGGCTGCCCATATCCACCAGCTTGCCTGTACTTTTGTGGGCCAGGGTCAGGTCGATCGTGCTGCCCCGGGAGTGCCCGGATTTCTTGGCGATGAAGCCCAGCTTGAACAGATTCCGCTTGTCCAGCTTCGGATAATACTGCGGCTTCATCTTCAGATCGGCGGCATCCTGCGACCAGCGTACGAAGTGGTTCACTGCTTGCTGCGGACGGTAAGCATCATAGATCCGCAGGATATAGCCCTTCTGTTCCAGATCTTCGCTAACCTTCTTCAGCGCAGAGGCGGCAGTCTTCGAGAAGATCGCGAGCGGTGCTTTATATCCGTCCACCCTGGTGCCGGTAAAATTATTCTCACTATAATAACGGATCTCATATTGCGCCGAGGGAATAACCTCACCCAGATAGACAAAACCGCCGGGGAGATTGTTTTTCTTCACAACTGTACTTGGTATAAACGCTGTCTCAGGAGTCACGGGTGCTGCTGTAGCTGTTGTCATGACACTCAGAAACACAGCCCCGCTTACAATCATTGCACCTAACAGTAATCCGAGTCTTGTGCCTGTATATCGCAGCTTGTTCACAATGCTTACTCCTCACCTTCCTTATCCCATATTTACCCTTCAAGTATACGGTGCAGCCCCAGGGAGCGTCTATAGTGAAGATGGAGCTTGACCCGCTGGGAGCATATCCTTCCGCCGGTAGACCCCCATCAGCAGCCCGAGAGCCGCGAATTCAATGAACACATGCTGTCCGTAGCTCAGGAACGGGAACGGTATGGAGATCAGCGGCATTCTGCCGGTGAGAATAGTCAGCCCATAGATTAGACGAATGGAGAGCATCAGAGCCAGTGCCAGGATCAGCGCCCGTCCATAGGTATCGCTTACGGTGCGAGCGTAGGAGAACATTCTGAGCATAAACCAGCAGACCAGCACAAGCAGCAGCAGACCGCCAGCCCAGCCGAAGCTCTGAACCAGGTACAAAGGGAAAAAATCTGTATACGGATAGGGCAAACGCTCCTCCACTGCCAAATCGGTTATTCCCTGACCTCCCCAGCCTGCGGAGGTCAGGGCGCTGTGAATCATCCGGTTAAGAAAACCTACGCCATTCTCCGCATCACTGATAAAGAAATAATGGTTGAACTGGTCGCGTAAATACATTTGACTCCAGACATAGAGGGCAACTCCTGATACACAGCTTGCAGCAACAACGACTGCTCTTACCCACCGCCGGGTGATCCATACATACAAAGGCAAGGCAACAACCAGATATACAACCAGCTCGGCAAAAGAAAGGATGAGAATATAAATGGCCGCAGGCAGCAGCAGCAAGCCCAACTCCATCCAAATCCTCAGTCGTCCGCCCGCAGTCTTCTGTCCCCCTGGTCTTTTCCAAATTCCTGCTAGCGCCACAACGAAGAGATAAGGACTACAACCGATCAGATCAAAGGGGAATCCCAGAATAGAAACATAGCGCCTGCTGCCATTCATCATCTCTGGACCGAGCCATAGACTGGCAACAATCAATATTAGCGCTCCGCTATAAATCCAACCTGAGGCCCGCTGCAATTGCTTGAAATTGATGAAGAACATCCCGGTCATGGCTGCAAGACCAAGGATGATAAAGACAGATTGACGCAACATTAGAGCATTAGGAATAAAGTCCTCAGTGAACCCCGCTTCCACAGCTGCCATCCCCAGCAGACTAACCGCCGACAACAATATTACACCCGCCAGCAGCCCCCAGGGAATGCGCGGTTTATGAATCTGGTGCAGCTCTCTGCCTACGGCCTGCGGATCACCCAGTTGCCTGATCGCATACTGCTGAGCCTCTTCTTCGGTAGCACCAAGCTCCAGCCGCTCCGTCACCAGGTCTGCGAAGTGCCCGCTTAGCTCGTCACGGATTTCATTATGCATCCCTTTGGCTCTAACTTCTGCGCATACTGTATCCAGGTAACGCTCCAGATCCTGCTTACTCTGCTTCATCATCCGCTGCCCTCCCCTAGAACGGTATCCATGGCACCCTTGAACAGCGCCCATTCTGCCTTCTTCTCCTGCAGCTTGTGCTTGCCTTCATCCAATAGCCGGTAATACTTGCGTCTGCGTCCGTCTACCTCCATCCAATACGCTTCCACCCAGCGTTCACTCTCCATCGCATGGAGAATCGGGTAGAGCGTACCCTCCTTCAAGGCAAAAACTCCCTGCGAGCGCTGCTCCAGCTCCTTAATCAGCTCGTACCCATACAGCGGCCTGTCCAGCAGCAGAGTGAGGATCATCGTACCCGTGCTCCCCTTCAGCATTTCCTTGCTGACCTTCATCGGCATTCCCTCCTGTTTGATTCGCCTATACATCGTTAATCTATGCTTAATATACAGTATTAACCAAACGAAGTCCAGTATGTAAATCATCGTTCTCCACAAAACAAAAAAACCTCTCCCGCCAAATGGTTGCCCGTTTTAGCAAGGAGAGGTTCTTATTCAATTGCAGATTAATTAATGCATCGAAGCCTGAGTCTTGTGCGATACGATGACACGCTTCAGGAAGAACGCAATCACCAGACCTACAATAGCCATGACCATACCGAAGATAAAGGCATTCTGCACTCCATGAGTGAAGGCAGCGCCGATGTTCAGCGGATCAGCCGGGTTAGTGACGGTCTGCATGTAGCTTTTGGAGCCGGAGGTCATGATGCTTACCGCCAGCGCTGTACCTATCGCACCCGCCACCTGCTGGAGTGTATTCATAATGGCAGTACCATGCGGGTAGTATTCCAGCGGAAGCTGATTGATACCATTCGTCTGTGCAGGCATCATGATCATGGAGATTCCGATCATCAGTACACTGTGAAGCACGATTACGAAGACAACGGTCGATGTAGCTGTAATCCCTGAGAAGAACCACAAGGAGACAGCGACGAGCACCAGTCCAGGGATAACCAGCCATTTGGGACCGTATTTGTCGAACAGACGTCCCATGACCGGCGACATCAGACCGTTGATGATTCCGCCCGGCAGCAGCAGTAATCCTGCCTTGAAGGCTGAATACCCTTGTCCCTGCTGCAGATACATAGGAAGAATCAGCATTGAGGAGAGAATGACCATCATACAGATGAAGACCATCAGTACCCCAACCACGAACATCGGGAACTTGAAGGCGCGCAGATCAATCATTGGCTGCTTCATCGTCAACTGGCGGATACAGAATAGAATAAGGGCAATCGCACCGATCACGATGGCGATAATAACCTTCGGACTTCCCCAGCCTTCCGATTCACCAGCACTGCTGAAGCCGTAGACAATACCGCCAAAGCCGAAGGAGGACAGAATAATGGACAGGACATCAATCTTAGGTTTTGTCACTTCCGTGACGTTCTGCATGAAGAGAATTCCGCTAATTAGGGCGATCACCAGGAATGGCAGCGATAGCCAGAAGATCCAGTGCCAGCTGAGACTCTCAATCAGCAGACCGGCAATCGTAGGTCCAATCGCTGGAGCTACCATGATTACCAAGCCGATAAGTCCCATCGCGGCCCCTCTTTTCTCAGCAGGAATGATGATAAGAATCGTATTAAACATCAGCGGCAGCAGCAGCGCGGTTCCCATCGCCTGTACCACTCTCGCAGTGAGCAGAAACTCAAAATTCGGCGACATTGCCGCAAGGAACGTGCCCAGAATGGAGAAGCATAGGGCAGCTACGAACAACTGTCTTGTGGTAAACCACTGCAGAAGCATTCCGGAGATCGGAACCAGAATCCCCAGCGTCAGCAGATAGGCGGTAGTCAGCCACTGCGCCGTCGATGGTGTAATTTGCAGGACATTCATAAGATCACTTAAAGCTACATTTAGGGCGGTCTCACTGAACATGCCGATGAAGCCGGCAATCAGCAGGGAGATCAGAATGGGTAAAGTCTTGAATTGCCGGGGGTTGCTTGACCCCTTGTCAGTCATAGTTGCGTTCACTCTCGTATCCTCCTGGTATCTGTGTATATCTCTCTGTGGTCTTGCGTATTACGGTTAAGCCAGTATTGCCGGAATGCACTCTGCCGCTGCTTCCAGCGGTTGAATATTTCTGCAGGTCAACGCCTGCAGCAGCGCTCCTTCGAACAAGGACACCACCACCGAAGCTTTGCGCTCTGCCGTTTCCTCCTGTACCCCCTCCCGGATCAGACGCTTTGCAATAATATCCTGCCAATCCCTGAAGACACACTGGCAAGCAGTGCGCAGCTCATGGCTGACACAGGAGGTCTCCACGGCTACCCAGAAGCTGAACGGAACGAGTCCTTCAAAAGAGGACTTCTCCGCTTCATCTGCCATAGACATGATGAAATTCTGCACAGCCTGAGCCGGTGCCGCTTCGCCCTCCATATAATGGCGCAATAAACGGGCTACCTCTTCACTAGTCCGGTTAATGCAGGTCAGGGCCAGCTCCTCTTTGCCGTGGGGGAAATAATAATACAAGGAGCCCTTGGGCGATTCGCTGTCCTTGATGATCTGATTCAGTCCGGTAGCATGGTACCCCTGTGTAAAAAACAACCTGGAAGCCGTATCCACAATGGCTTCGCGTGCATTAGGCTTGTTCGACAAGCTCTACACTTCCTTATCTTGACGATCCAATGATTATAACAATTGGTCTACATAATAAAACCACAAAAAAACTTCCCCTGTCAATGGATAATAATTTCAAATTTTAATTTCTGTTTCTTGCTCGTAGCACATAAGGATTGCTACTTCCACGTTCTGCCGTTATAATCGAGTTAAATTATATAATTCCAATACGAAAGGTATGATTTACATGAATCAAACGCCTTCAGTGCAGGGAATTCCCCGGCCGTTAGTGAAGCTCAATCAGGCCTTCATTGTCATATCTGTATTACTGGCCTTGCTCACAGGTCTCCACTGGATTCTCGCCCTCCCGCTTGCCGCCGGATTATCTGGCCTAATCTTCGGATATAATCCCGTCATCAGGCTCTGCAGCCCGCTGCTGACGAAGCCGCGCTCCGCCTATGCGCTTGAAGACCCGGAGCAGCAGCAATTCAACCAGAAGATTGCCGTCTTCTGTCTGGCGGGCGGACTGGTCAGCTTTCTCGCCGGCTGGACAATTGCCGGATATATCTTCACCATGATGGTCGGAATCGCAGCAACGGTTGCTATTCTCGGCTTCTGCATTGGCTGCTTCATCCATTATCAGTGGAGAATGTACACCTATAGACGCAAGCAGGCCGGGCTTCACAAATAATCCGGGATTTCCTTACTGCTGCGCATTTATACACCATTTCACAGAACAGGCCAGCCATTCCTTGCAGCAGTCTAACACTACTGTCAAGGCTCGGCTGGCCTGAGTTGCCTCTTCTTCTACACGGCTTACTTCACTACATAATCTTCAAGGATCTCTTCCACTGTGGAGGCGAAGCTCTGGCCTGCGCCCCAATCCATCTTAAGTATCAGGCCTTGGGAGGCGCCCCTGCCACATCCCAGCGGTGACGGAACTTCTCCAGGCGCGGATGGACCTCTGCCGGCGCTTCGGAGAGAAGCAGACGCAGCTTGACGATCCACTCCTCGAAGGAGGAGAAGGAGGCGAACTGATTCGCCATATGTGGAGTCAGATAGAGAAAATACGGTGCAGGATAGATGTCACTGATATGACGCAGTGCCGAATCCAGCGGGGTATACTTCTTCCGCTTACCTTCGAGGCTCTCCACGGTAATGAAGGACTGTCCCTGCTCTTTTTTCCACTCATGCAGCCGGTCATCCCGCTTATACCAGGCTTTCACCGGCTCCTTCGTCATCCGCCGGACGGTTTCTTCATGCAGCGGGTAGAGCACCAGCTTCATGAACCTGCGGTCCACTGCCGTCTCCGCCGCCTTAAGCAGCTCCATATCCGATATATGCTCGAACGAATCATAGAAGATCAGCGTTCCCTTACGTTCATTGGCTGGCGGTTCATAGCCATAAGGCATATGTTGTATGTCGCGTGTCATCATATTACCTCCCGTGTATTACTGCCTATAGCATATCATGCTACCCGGGACAGCGTACAATTCTGCAAGCTTATTATACAAGCACTGCTGCTCATTTCCCTTGGCTTCATCCGCTAGCCCAGCTCTTCGCGGAACCATTCTATGGTTTCCCTAATGGCCCGCTTATACGATGTCGGATTGTATTCGGGGAACCGCATCATGAATTTATTATCATTCAGCAGGAGCGGATACTCGAATTCATATAGAAGCTCATGGAATTCGTTCGCTTCCTTATTGAACACACCGGCTACTCCGACTGCCCATGCCGGCAGCGCACAGCACTTCCCCTTGCTGCCAGCCGCTTGCTGGATGTGCATCAGGAATTGCCGCCCTTCAATAGCTCCGGAGCCGGACACATGCCACTCCCCCTGCTCGCCGCTCTCCGCCAGCAGCACGGCCGCCCTGGCCGCATCGCGGATATAGACCAGATCATGCGGGACATCCAGCTTCACTGGCCACTTAATCGTTCTGGCCTGGAGGGCTCCGCTGAAGATCGGTCCGAATAACCGGTTCGTGACATTGGGACCGTAATAATCCGGATATCGCGGAATCACGTAACGGAAGCCCCGCCGTTCAGCCTCCGTCTTCAGCAGCTCCTCCAGTTGATTCCGCAGCTTCCCCTTGCGGGTTCGTGCCTCCTTCGGATGGCGTTCATCCGCCGGAAGATATTGGAGCTTGCCGTAACCGTAGATATTGCCCGGAAATACCAGCGTCTGTCCGCTCCTAAGCAGGCGGGTTACCCGCTCCAGCGCCTCCGGCATGATAGAGTACCAGTCCTGATACGGCACATTAAGACAGAAATAGACGGTTGTCACCCCATTCAGCGCTTCAGCCAGCACCTTCTCATTCATTACATCTACTGCTGCCATGGTCAGCAGCGGCCCCTTCAGCCTGCGCAGAGCCTGACTGGAACGGTGGTATGTAGCTGTCACCAGCTTGCCCCGTGACAGTAATTCTTGTGTGATAGAATGGCCCAGACCGCCATTACCCCCAATTACGAGATTCATAACATGAACGGCTCCTTATCGAACACATGAAGACCTTCAGCAACCTGCTAACGGTTCATTCAATCTGCCCGTGATTATAATGCGCAGTATGGAAGAACCGGATCATCCAATCTTCTTCCTTAAAAGAGAAGGATATATATTCCATTTATCTGCACTGTTATCAGTATATCGCCTGTCAGTTACTATATTCATTGGGTTAATTTGACGATTCATGTCGATTCCGGGCTTTTATATGGACATATGGTGAATTATTGAATTTCAATAGTTTTGCATCAGCGCATTTCTGCTCAGTTAGAATGGGGCAGACGCAATCCCCCTTCAAATTACATCTTTTTTCCAAGCGGGCGTTGTTCTTTCAGGGGCGTTTGCCTTCGCGTAACGGACTGAGGTGCTCTTCTTTGGGAAGAAAGTCGCCAATTGGGCGAGTAACGGACTCCACAGGCCTTATCCTTTGCACATCAGCTCCGAAACGTCTCATAGCGAGACTATAAGGTCGCCTGAGTCCGTTACGTTGCAAAAAGTAGCGTTTCCACGGGGATAAGATCTCTCCGGTCCGTTTTTAGCTCCAGCTTCACTAGTATTTTTTAGTTCAATCTATATCGTTGTGCCTGCTCTGTTTCTGATAAGCATACACAGCCGCACCCAATGTGCCCGCCCTGCTGCCCAGCTCTGCCTGAACAATCCGGCACCGGCTTGCGGACAGCTTCAGCGCATGGGCATTTACAGTATCGCGGACACTATTCAGGAGACGGTCTCCTGCTGCGGCCATGCCGCCCCCGATAATAATCAGCTCCGGGTTCAGCAGATTGATCACATTCGCCAGCCCGAACCCCAGCAGTTCTCCCGTCTCATGCATGACCTCAATTGCCAAGGGGTCTCCAAGATCATAAGCCTCTGAGATCATCTGCGCCGTGATCTGCTCCTGGTCCTGCCCGGTCCAGGTCTGAATCAGGCTGACCCTTCCTGCTTCCAGCTTCTCCTTGAAGGTATTCACCATCCCTACCGCAGATACATACCGCCCCAGGCATCCGGAGCTTCCGCAGCGGCAGGGCCGTCCCTGCCGGAACATATTCATATGTCCGATCTCACCAGCGCTGTAGGTTGTCCCGTAGATCACCTTGCCGTCATGAACCATCCCGGAGCCGAGACCAGTGCCGAGAGTGAGCAGAATCAGATGCTTATGGCCTTGTCCGGCCCCCCGCTGCCATTCCCCGTATAGATTAACCCGCACATCGTTATCTATGTAGACTTCGAAGTCATAGTAAGGCTTCATTTCGTTGACCACATGGACCTGCTCCCAGCCGGGAAAATTCGGTGAGAAGACCGACAGTCCCTCCTCCGGGTCGAGCAGACCAGGGATTCCCATGCCCATACAGGCAATCTGAGACTCGTTAGCCCCGCTTCCTGCACATAACTGTGTAACAGCAAGCCGGATCCGCTCCAGCACATGCGCCGGACCCTGCTGCGCTTCTGTGGGTATTGACAGCTCCTCCACTGCTGTGAAATGTTCATCGAATAGGCCTGCTTTGATATTGGTTCCACCCAGATCGATTCCTACTATATACTTGCTCATCTTGCCCCAACCTTCTTTCCCCGATAGATTGCTGTATGTCTTCTTACCTTATTATGCGCTTTCAACTTTTAGATAAGTAGTATTTTCCTAGCATATGGATAGTACATTTCACTTGAAAGCGCACATCCTACGGATAGCGTTTGCTGTATTTTATTGACAAAGAGGGCTGCCCCGGCAGCCTCTTCCGAAGCTGCGGGACAACCCTCCCCGTAATTCTATTAGATTCCAGTCCGTTAAGAACCTGCGCCCTTATACCGCCTGACGCCGAAGCTCCAGGCCATCAGGCCGATGCTGAGGAAGACCACGCCAACCAGCGGGGTCAGCAGGGCCATCGTCCGCATCTCATCGCGGTGCAGGAACAAGGCAGCCGGATAGATCCCGACAAAAGCGAACGGGATAATCCAGGTAAGCAGCACCTGAATCGCCCGGTTGTAGATCGTTACCGGATAACGTCCGTACGTCTGGATGTTATACATCAGCGGCAGAATGCCCGTAGGGGCATCCGAATAGAACGACAACGAAGTCAGTGTCGTATAGATCCCCGTATAAATGGCTACTGCGCTGAGGGTCAGAAGTATCAGCATCGGCAAGGTCCACCATTCAAACGGCAGGCCCAGATTGCTGCCGCTGATCGCCATAACGATCAGCCCGATGATAGAGCCGAACAGGGACGGCGGGTCCACATTTTCCAGGAAGATCTGGAACAGGTTATGCGCCGGACGGGTCAGGATGCGGTCCATTTCGCCTTTGACAATATACCGTTCACTGAAGCCCCACATATTGACGAAGCAGCTGAATACGCCGAACGGCACCATGAAGAAGCCGTAGACGAACACCACTTCGTTCTGATTCCAGCCGCCCAGGCTGTCGGTATGCATGAATATGACCAGGATGAAGATAAAGTTCGTCGCCTGGAACAACAGGTCGGAGATGACCTCCACCCAGAAATCCGCGCGGTAGGTTAAACGTGTTTTCATATAATTCTTCAGATATTCAATCAATAAGCCCAGGTAGTACATAGCTCAGCTTAACCCCCCTGCACGAACAGCCGCTGACGCGCTGCGTGATTTAGCCAGACAATCGGAATGAGCAGAATGAGGAACCAGATGACCTGGATACCCAGCACATTCCAGATGCCTACCCCCTGCACCCGGCCTGTAAATACAGAACCCGGCAGATAGGTAATCGCTTGGAAGGGAAGAACTTTAAGCACGGAAGACAACCAGTCCGGGAACAAGGTAATTGGCACAATCAGGCCTGAGAACAGATCGACGACCACACGCTTCATGCGCATCATCCCCTCATTGTTCTCCACGAAGAAGGCGGACAGGCCTGTGATAATATTAATCTGCGAGCTGATCAGGAAGCTGAAGAACAGCATGACCAGGAATCCGGCCCAAGCCGAAGGCTCCGTAGGGAGCTGCACCGGAAACAGGAGAATGGCAATCACCATGCCCGGGATCATCAGCATCATGAAGCGGAACAGGCCTTCGCCGAGGCCCTGCATCATTTTGACCAGCACATAATTATAAGGCCGGATGAACTGGATCGCGATGCTTCCGTCACGGATATCCGTAGAGATCTCCCGGTCCAGATTATTGAAGTAGAAGGCCCGCGCCATCCAGGACACCGCCACATACGTGGTCATCTGCGCCCCGGTAAAGCCGCCAAGCGATTCACCATCGCCATAGATCGCTCTCCAGGTGAAATAGTTCACCCCGATATTAAGCGTGTAGATCAGAATCCCCGAATAGTAATTCACCCGGTAAGCAAGCATCGTCAGGAACCGGATACGGATAAAATCAAAATAAGCGCCAAGCAGCAGCCTCCGCCCGTTTTCCCCGGAACCGCCCGGAGAACCGCCAGAGGAGGGAACTGCCGTTGCCAGCTTCTCAGACATGAATAGCCTCTTTCTCGTCGCTGAGTGCGGCGATCCGCTCCTCAGGCTTCTCTGCCGAGCCTGACTGGTAAATACTGCGGACGATGTCATCCGTATTCGTTTCTATGATTTTGATGTCTGTAATATCTGCCTGCCCTACGACCCGGCCCAGCACATCCGATACATTCAGCTCCAGCGGAATCCAGACCTTGGCTGCCAGCTCATTCTCGGCGGTCCAGGTCACCGGCATGCCTTCCGTCCAGTCGATCAGCTGCTGCAGCTTCGTGGCCGTTCCGAACTGGAACTGCACCTCACGCCCGGTTCCCCAGCGCTGCTTCAGGTCATCCAGACCTCCGTCATAGATAATCCGCCCGTCATCCAGCATGATGACCCGCGAACAGAGCGCTTCGATATCCTGCAGATCATGCGTCGTCAGCAGGATGGTTGTGCCATGCTCCCGGTTCATATCCTTCAGGAATTCGCGGATCTCCGACTTCACGACAATATCGAGTCCGATCGTCGGCTCATCCAGGAACAGAATGGACGGATTGTGCAGCAGCGCCGCGACCAGCTCGCAGCGCATCCGCTGGCCCAGACTCAGCTTACGGACCGGACGGTTCAGCAGATCCTGAAGCTCCAGGCGTTCGACCAGCTCATCCAGCCGTTTTTTGAACGCCTGCTCCGGCACACGGTACACCTTACGCAGCAGCTGGAACGATTCAATCACGCCGATATCCCACCAGAGCTGGCTGCGCTGGCCGAAGACAACCCCGATATTCTGCACGAACTTCTCGCGCTCCTCATACGGCACGAAGCCGCCGACAGTCAGACTGCCGGCGGTAGGGACAAGAATTCCGGTAAGCATCTTGATCGTAGTAGATTTCCCTGCCCCGTTCTCTCCGATATATCCGCAGATTTCACCTTCGGGAATGCTGAACGAGATGTCCTTCACTGCCGTTACTTCGGAATATTGCCGCTTAAACAAATCAGCGAAGGCCCCTTTGAGGCCCTCGCGGTTTTTTTGGACTTTGAAGGTCTTGCGCAAGTCCTGCACTTGTATAGCATTCATAGGTTACCTCACTAAGCTAAGTATTGGGTTCAGTACCCCATTATAATGGAACGGATGCATATCCGTCCAGCCTGCTTATTTAGCCAATCTTCCCTCAAAAAACTCTGCACCCGGCACAGCCTCCAGATGTCCGGAACGGGCAACCTTGGTCCGCAGATACTTCTCATTGAAGGCCGATACATCGCCCCATAGCGGCACCCGCTTCACTGTGTTCATTCCGGCAGCCCGGAGTGCTTCCAGCTTCTTCGGATTGTTGGTGATCAGAGTCACCGGATGGCTGCGCAGGTGTTGAAGCACGCTGATCGCATCTGTGTAATCTCTGGAATCATCGGCGAACCCAAGCTCCAGATTGGCCTCTACAGTATCATACCCTTCTTCCTGGAGCAGATATGCCATTGCTTTGCTGAACAGGCCAATCCCTCTTCCTTCATGATTCGCCAGATAAAAGAGTGCCCCGGCGCCATGCTGGGCAATCATCTTCATCGACTGATGCAGCTGGAAGCCGCAATCGCAGCGCTTGCTGCCGAAGATGTCCCCGGTATGGCAAATGCTGTGCATCCGGATCAGCGCTTCCTCGGAATGCTCGAAATCTCCGTAGACCAGGACGCTGGACTGCTGTCCATCCGCAAGCTTCATCGAAGATAACCGGCTAATGAGCAGCTCGGTAGCCTCCTTGCCTTCAGCGCGCTGAAGCTCTTCGTCCGTCACGTTCAGCCAGCTGTACCATTTGAAGGTGATTGTCTCCCCATCCAGATTAACAGGCAGAGTAATAGGTCCGACCAATATATTCGTGGAGTTTTCCATAGGAATCCGGCTGATTTTGTTCTGTAGTATAGATAGGATATCTGGGTTAATCATAAGAGCACCGTCCTAAAAGTTTGATAGTGTTGCTTAGAAAGCATACACTTAGTTTTAATTTTGATATTTAAGTTTTTCTGTAGTAACTATTTGTAAGTTAGTTTATCATTGTAATGTAACTTCGTCAAGTTATAATATATATTTAAATATTTATAATTACTTATTGTAAGTTTATGATATAATGAATGCTGAGGTGATCCTTATGAATGATTTTGAGATGTGCCCGCGGTTTGAGAAAGCGGTAGATGTGCTTAGTAAGCGGTGGGTCGCCCTGATCGTATTCGTTCTGATGGATGGTCCGCGGCGGTTCGGAGAAATTGAGCATTGCTTGTCCAACCTGAGCGGCAAGGTCTTGTCAGACCGGTTGAAGGAAATGGAAACGGAAGGGATTATACAGCGCACTGTATATCCTGAGATGCCCGTACGAATTGAATATTCGTTAACCGATAAAGGTACGGCACTCGCCCCCATTCTTGGAGAGATCGGTAACTGGTCTACGGATTGGATCGAGATCGGCGTGACCAAATGATTCCCGCACGGCACGCGAAGCAGCGCCCTTGAAGCTCCTGAACAGGAACCTTCGGGGCGCTGCTTTGTTTGTTTTTATAATAAGCATGGTTGATCCCTACAGATCCTTACGCTGAAAGCGCAGAAGCCCCAGCCCAAAGATAACCACCGTGTAGATTGAAGCGTATACGACAAACGTATTAGACGGAAATGAATTGAAATTCATCAGACTAAGCGCCCCGTTATTCATCGACACCATACCATTCATATCCTGTAAGCTGAACAGTTCAACAGTCATTCGGCGCTGTAAGGTATCTGCGGGCATAATCATCGAGATCATTCCGGTCAGATTATTCAGCACCTTTAGTCCGTCCTCCTCCAGTCTCAGCGACCCGCTAAGCTTATCTACCATCCCTCCGAGAAATCCCGCCCCGTAGAGCATCGTCATGAACACACCGTTGCCGAGCGCGGAGAACAGTCCTGAACCCAGCATAGATACAGAGATTAATAAGGGAACTACAGAGGCGAACAGCAGGAATGACTTCGCAAGCACGACTACATCTCTGGGAACATTCGCGTGGGCGCTTGTAATCAGCAGAATTGCAGTGAACAGAATGAGGGCATAGATCGTTCCCAGCGTGACGAAGCCCAGCCAGCGGCCAAGATACCATTTCCAGCGCGGCAGCGGCCGGGGCAAGAGAGCCTGCATGACCCCCTGCTCTGCTTCACCGGCAATCACCGAGAAGGAGCTGAAGATGGCCAGAAAGGCAATAACGAACGCGCCGAAGAAGAAGCCCAGACTCAGAATAAAAGCGCCGTTCATGTACTGCATGAACAACCCGCTGCCATTTCCCAACGTTCCGGCCCCCTGATCGTTCGTTCCCACGGTATCAGCCACAAACCAGAAGGCAATCAGGAACACCAGAGTTAGCAGCAGGGTTAGCAGCATCACTTTTTTGCGCAGCATTTCTTTCCAGGTCATTGCCAGTATGGTTCTCATTCCTTCTCCCCCCTATGACTGAGCCCGGCTACCGCATCCATGAACCAGTCCTCCAGCCGTTCAGACTGGCGGTTGACCTGGTACAGCGTCATTCCCTGCTCCACCATCAGCCCGTTCAGCCAGCCTGCCTGTTCCTCATGATCCAGCTCCGTCTCCAGCCATACGACGCTTGAATCTGACTCCTCCCGTGCCGGAGCATTGCCCGATTTACCCGCTGCAGGCATGGATTGCCGGATGGATAGACCCGTATGCTCATTAAGCCAGGACAGCAAAAAAGGCGTGTATCCGCCCACTTTAAAATGCCAGCTTGTCCGTTTATTCAGCATCTCCGCTACTTTGCCGTGCCGCAGGACCGCTCCGTTACTCAGCAGAGCCATCCGGTCGCACAGCACTTCAACATCCTCAAGTAAATGAGAGTTGAGAAAAATAGTAATCCCCCGCTCCTTCAGCTTCTGCAGAATTTTCCGCACTTCCATTCTCCCGATGGGATCAAGGGCTGAGGAGGGTTCATCCAGGAACAGAATCTCCGGGTCATTCACCAGCGCACACGCAAGACCCAGCCGCTGCTGCATTCCCTTGGAATAATGCTTAACCCGGTCCTTTCCGCGCAACCCTATGCCTACCTCCTGCAAGAGCTGGGGAATTCTCTGATCCATAACGGACTTCGGAATCCGGCACAGCTTGGCATGAAGCCTGACCACCTCTTCACCGGTCAGCCAATCCTGGTAGCGGTACAGCTCCGGCAGGTAGCCAATCTTCATTTTGGCTTCTATAGAACCCAGCGGATGGCCTAGGATGGAAGCCTGCCCGTCCGTTGGTGAGATGAGTCCAACCAGCATTTTGACAAAAGTACTCTTGCCGGCACCATTGGGGCCGAGGAAGCCGAAGGCTTCCCCTTTCCCCACAGTCAGAGTAACATCCCGGCAACCCCGCCCGTTAGGATAAGCTTTAGTTAAGGCGTTCGCATCTATCGCAGGGATACTGCTCATTGTGTGATCAACTCCTGTACCTTTTGAATGAACTGCTCGCGGTCAGGATAGATATCTCCGCCATAAAACTGTAGAAACTGCCCATTCTGCACCCAGACAGCCGTATAGCTGTTGCCGCTGCTGAAATTCATTTCAGTAAGAATCACCGGCGTACCGGCCACCGTAATCTGTTCATCATGACTGCCCTTAACCAGCGGCATTGGCAGATCTCCGGCCAAGATCCGGCTCTTCTGCAGACTGCTTCGCAGATTGTCGGGAATCAGCGGGAAGTTCACAACGGCATCAATCGCTTCGTCCAAATCCACAGAAGGATCTACAGTAACGACAGGTGTGTTCATCTGCGATAAGGATCCCCAGTGCTGATCGCTGCCCAGATCGTAATTCACCTGCTCGGGGATATGAAGCGTAATCGGCTTGCCGTCTACAGATGCAGGCAGCAGATTGTCCGAGCCCAGGCGTTTCAGTGCCTTGTTCACTTCCTCCACCTTCAAGTTCAGTGTGATATCATGGGAGCCGCTTACCCGGACAAACTTAACTGAATTCATAGCGGACCCCTTCAGCGGCTCGTAGCCCAGCAAGCCTTGGATATCCTTGAGCGCAACATTCTCCTTCACCTCACCATTAGTGACCGATACATCACCGAAGGCCTCAAGGGATTTCTCGATATTGCGGTCATTTCCATTCTCTGTTATCTGATAGAACATATCCCGCAGATCGCCTTCTTCAACAACTGTAGCCTCCTGCATCTTGAACTGGTTCAGCAGGGCTGCCATGGCTGTATTCCCTACCGGAGTAGCCAGAATTGCTGCAAAAATCGCTACGCCTGCTGCCGCTGCTGCCCACTTGCGGCTGCGGGTCATAGGCCGGCGTGATTTCCGCTCTGTATTCTGCACTGGCTCCGCTGCTGCAAGGTTATCCGCCGTTGCTGCCGGAAGCACTTCCTCTGCTGCCAATTCTGTTCTATCTGATCTATCAGTCTTGGCAGCTTGTTCCTCTAGAAGGGTATCTTGCTTGCCCCATGTAGCCCACACTGGATTGACCGGCTCATCTCCCAGCTTCTTCTGTAATTTAGCCCAGGCTTCATCTGTGCTCTGGGGCTGTCCCTGCCCGTTTGCTCTATTCATGGTTTCTTTCCTCCCGGTTCTCATTATTCTTGCGGAATGGATTTCACCGCATGGTGTTTCAGTTTGGCTGTCGCCCGGCTTAACAGGGTGCCGACCACCGGTGGCCTCACTCCCAGCTCAAGGGCGATCTCTGCATAGCTGTAGCCCGAGTACTTAAGCAGCAGGGCTTGCCGGTCCCGCTGAGGAAGATCCTCCAGCCAGCTCCGCACATCTTCCTGATCCAGCTTGCTGAGGACCACTTCTTCCCCTGTAGGAGCCGAAGCCCCCGCATCATATAACAGCTCCTGCTTGTTGATCAGACGCCGCTCTCTCACCCGCTGGTTCAGATAATCATATCCAATCCGCGTAAGCACTCTATGCAGCCACGCCCCCAGAGCCGCCGGATCATCCGGCGGATTCCGGTAGAGTCTGATAAAAACCTCCTGCGCCAGATCATCGGCAGCACTCTCGTCCCTCACAAGTGCCGCCAGCTTGCGCCGCACGCTCGGGTAATGCTCATAAAAAATTAATTTGTATGGGTCTGATTCCGGAATATTCATTAGGTAAATCCTCCTTATCCGCTGCAGCTATAAGTAAGACGAAGGCTGGGGCAGATTTGTATCACCTTGCCTCAAGATTTCTCTCCAGCAAGTTCCCGATCCGCTGCGCCATTACGTCTGGAGGGAGCGGCTTTGCATTCTTGAACCACCATTCCACTACCCCAACGATTGCCGATCCTAGAAACTGGATGTCTACATTTTTGATGACCGCTGAATCCTTGCCGCTCCCTCCGGACAGGCTCTTATCCTTCTCCAGCTCCCCGAGGAAGAATTCAAGAAACCGTCCGCGGAAAAACACGCTGCCTTTACTCCCCAGCAGCGCAGAGAAGAACATCGAATGCTGCTCAAAATATTCAAACCACACTAAGCCCATCTCGGTATATCCGGCGGCATCATCTGAACTTTCGCAGATTTCGCGTATGTTGCCGATATGCTCTTCTATAAGCTTGTCCAGAAGATCAAATTTGTCTGTGTAGTGAAGATAAAGGGTTCTGCGGCTGACATCCGCTCTATCGGCAATGTCCTGTATTGTAATTTGATCAAAATCCTTCTCCAGCATCAGCTCAATAACAGCCTTTTTTAAGGCTTCCTGGGACTTGCGTATTCTCCGGTCGATCTTTACCACTCTGTCCTCACCAGCTTTCCTGCAGATTACTGCACAATTCCATTGAAGTCGTGAATTAATGCACAGAATCAAGCTTTTTAAGAATTGTATCTTTTCTTATTCCGCTTAATATTATACATACATGCTCACTAATACACTACTGTGCATTAAAAGGAGAATATTATAATGAAAATTGCAATTATCGGAGCCACTGGAGGAACGGGAAGAAAAGTAATGGAGCAGGCCCTTGCAGCGGGACACGAGGTTATAGCTGTGGTACGCAGACCGGAGGCACTCTCCCCTGCAACGGGGCTTACTATCCGGCAAGGGGATGTATTCGACAAATCCAGCATGATCCACGCCCTTGCCGGAAGCGAAGCCGTCATCAGTTGTATTGGTCCTCCAAGCAACATCTCTCCGGATGCTGCCGGCAATAAGGGCCTTATAAATCTTAAAGCAGGTAAAAATGTTATGGCGGCCAACTTCTCGCCGGGTACCGTCATGTCAGAAGGAGTTCCTAATATCCTTGCAGCCTGTCAGCATCATGAAGTTCAGCGGCTGGTGATGCAAAGCGGAATTAATCTGAGTGATGGAAAGGAGTTGTCACTCGTCAACCGCTGGGCTGTCCGCTTGATGCGCCGCATTTTCCGCAAAGCGATTGAGGATAAGGCTGCTGCTGAACAAGCCGTAATGCGCAGCAGATTGGACTGGGTGATCGTACGGGCATCCGTGCTTAAATACGCACAGAGTTCTTCTAATTATACGGCTGGCCCATCGGCCCGCATACATCCACTCCAGGCATTGCCTTATGCTGCCTGTGCCGATTGCCTGCTGCGTGCGGCTGGCAGCGAGCCGTCCTGGACCCGCAAAGTGATCAACGTCGGCCGATAAGGAGCATGTGTACGAATGAGCAACTATAAAAGCTTATATTTACAAAAACGCTTATATTCACAAAAAAAAAACGGTCCTCCGGATATTCCCGTGGACCGTTCTATGTTGCTGCCTCTAGCTATTCCTTGTCGTAATTCTCATCGCCAACCTGAATACTGCCGTCATCATGCTGGAAGAATAGGGAGCTGGATACCTTGCCGTTGCCAAAAGCGAATACGATGGTATTGCCGCTTATCTTGTAGGAACCGGCATCTGAACCGCCAGCCCCGCCTGTTGTAGGCGCTCCGCCCTGAACGGTACCCAGCATCAGGTTATCGCTGGTGAAGGTACCGTTGCTGTTCAGCACCAGCGTCCGTGTCCAGGAGGTCGATCCGGCTGAGATCCCAGCCAGCCCCTGGAAGCCGCGGTGAACATAAGTGCCGCTTAGGGTTAGCCCGTTCTTGACCGTCTTGACCCGGCTGAGCTCAACGTCGTCAATATGCAGCTTGCCGGATTTGACCGCAATATCATAAGTATCTCCGTTACTTAGCTTCAGCTTACCACTCTGTATGGTGTAAGTCTGGCAGCCGTCACGCGAGCAGTTGATCGTCTCCGGTCCGCCTTGCTTTGGAGCATCCACAACCACTTTATTACCGGGCAGGAAGGTGATGATATTCCAGCACATTCCGCCGCATTCATACCCGTCGTTGTCCGGGCTGAAGCCGTAATACATTCCCTGCAGATTGCTCAGATTCACCTGGTCCGAAGCCGCTAGCTTGTAGGAACCGTCTCCGGCAGGAGCATTCGGCACAGTCCCTGGAGCTGGCGGCTTGGGCTGCGGCGGCTGGCTGGCGATCTGCTCGTCATATATTTTTTTGAATTCAGCAATTTGCTTGTCAACCGCAGCCTTCGCCGTTGCTTGGGTCAGGCCGTTCGCCGCTAAGTACGGGTCGGTGTAGACGAGAATCTGCGGCTTATACGGGTTCCATGCCACCAGTGCCTGAGTGGATTCTCCGACGAAGCGGAGCGGGACCATTGTATAATTATCGATAATTGTTGGCGCTTGCAATAGTTGAACACTGGTGCCGTTAACGGTGGCCGTCTTGCTGCCTATCTTCATGACGATGGATAGACCTTCCTTCGTACCGGTTACTGTCTGCTGCGCGGGGTTCCAACCTACTTCAAGTCCCATGGCCTCGAACAGCGGTCGGAATGGAACCAGCGTTGTCCCCTTATCCAGCAAGGGAGCTTTCTCAAAAGACAACGGTTTATCGTCCAGATTGACCTCAATCGTTTTGCCCGCAGCTGGCGAAGCTTGCGCCTCACCCGCTGATGCACTCAGTGCTACGGCTAGCCCCAGCCAGATGACAGCCGTCCATATCCGCCGGATTACAGGTCCGGCCATTCGCCTTTTCCTCACGTATACCCATCCTTTCGCAGACCTCAAATTATAGATAGCTAAACAAACAGATTTTTATCTCCTTACCCGGAAGCAAAGTATTCAAAACGAAAATTGGTGAAATTGTGCAAAAAACAGACACCCCGCGAAGGATGCCTGCCAGTAAAATGCTATTCGGCTCTGTTAACAAGCTTCAAGCTACATCAGTTTCTTGATATCATCCTTGAGCTGCTCAGACTGCGGTCCGAACACAATCTGTACGGCACCCTGCCCAAGCCGCATCACACCGGAAGCACCAAGCTGCTTAAGCGCGGAGTCTTTAACCGCCTTGTCATCATTTACGTTAAGGCGCAAGCGGGTGATACAAGCATCGATGCTGCGGATGTTCCCAGGACCACCGATGTTCTCCAGAATCTTGGCGGCTCTGGAAGAGGACGACACCGTTGTTCCGCTCTTGGACAGATCAATCAGGTCCTCTTCCATATCATCCTCGCGTCCAGGGGTTTTCAGATTGAATTTGACGATAATGAACCGGAACAGCACATAATAGAGGACGAAGAAGCCAAGCCCGACCGGAATCAGCACCCACGCATTGGTGGAGAGCTTCATGTTAAGCAGGTAGTCAATGAGCCCCGCAGAGAATCCGAACCCGAGCTTCACATCCAGCACATACATCAGGAATCCGGCAAACCCGGTCAGTAAAGCGTGTACCAGATACAGCAGCGGTGCGAGGAACATGAAAGAGAATTCCAGCGGCTCCGTGATCCCTGTCAGGAAGGAAGCAATCGCCGAGCCGATGAAGATGGACGCGACCATTTTGCGTTTCTCCGGTTTGGCTGTGTGAATGAATGCCAGGGCTGCACCCGGCATAGCGAACATCATAATCGGGAAGAAGCCTGTCATGAACATTCCCGCAGTCTTATCTCCGGCGAAGAAGCGCGTCAGATCTCCGTGAACAATATCACCTGCAGCGTTCGTGAAATCACCGAGCTGGAACCAGGCGATGGCGTTGATTACATGATGCAGGCCGAACGGGAGCAGCAGACGGTTAGCCGTCCCGAATACAAATGCCCCTGCACCGCCGAGACCGACAACCCAGGTACCGAAGTCACTGATGACATCCTGAATCGGGCTCCAGATCATACCGATCAGTACTGCGAGAATCATGGTAGTGATAGCTGTGATAATGGGTACGAAGCGTTTGCCTGCGAAGAAGCCGAGCCAGTCCGGCATTTTAATATTATGATATTTCTTGTAGAGGTAAGCGGCCCAGGCTCCGGCAAAAATCCCGCCCAGCACGCCCATATTCAGCTTTACATCATCGCCGATGAATGGCATTTGGGCCGGGAGCACCTTAAGAATACTGTCCAGCACCTGATAAGCAATGAGGGCAGACAGCGCGGCAACCGCATCCCCTGCGAACCCGATCGCTACCCCAATTGCAAAAATCAGCGCCAGATTACCGAATATAGCACCCGCACCCGCATTCAGGAAAGGAGCCACATACTGGTTGAGGAATCCGCCTACGGTACTGCCCAGATGGAAATCCTTCTCATAATTAATGAGTCCGAACCCTTGCAGAATCGCTGCCGCCGGTAAAGTTGCCACTGGAAGCATCAGAGATTTCCCTAACTTCTGTAGAAAAGCCAACATAATGAAATCATCCCCCTGGTTTCATATTAATAAGTGTATGTTCTATAGCTGTGAAGCTGCTGTGGTAAGAATACTACTCGTTCCTGCCGTAACCTGGCCGTAATGACAATTCACCTCCGGGGTTTCCTCCCCGTTACTAGTTACTATCACTGGAGTAATGGTACGGTAGCCCGCAGCCCGGATCGCCTCCAGATCGAATTCGATCAGCGTCTGCCCTGCCTGCACTTCATCTCCGGTGGCAATATGGCTGATGAAGCCCTCGCCCCGCAAGCTGACCGTATCAATTCCAATGTGCATCAGCAGCTGTAGCCCGGAGGCATGCTCCAGGATTAGAGCGTGATTAGTTTTGACCACATGCGCAATTTTCCCGTCAAAAGGTGCCATTAAACGTCCCTCTATAGGTTCTATGGCGATGCCTTGGCCCATATGCCCACCAGCAAAGGTCTCATCCGGCACTTCCGTTAACGGTACGGACTGTCCGCTGACCGGAGCGTATATCTCCAGGCGGGTTACCGCCACAGTAGGTTTCTCTTCTTTTTTAGCTTTCCATCTCGAAAACATAAAACTCACTCCTTGCCGCTGTTAATTATTCTTCTCTATGGTCTGGAACAGCCGGTACAGATGCATAGCCAGGAAGCAGATTTCTTCTTCGGGTACGTCTACACTGAGCTTGCCCTGCATGACCTTGCCCATCCTCTGGGCGAGCTTGTATTCATCCTTGTATTCCTTCTTAATATGCTTCACAAAAGGATTGTCGATGAGCGAACCCTGCAGAATCCGTTCAATCGAGAATCTCAAGTGGACCATCAGCCGGACATGATTCATACTGCCCTGCTCGAAGCGGATCTTGCGCTCACTGCGGATCATCTCCATCAGCTCGCTTACAATATTGGAGGCCTTCACGAGCTGGCCCACCGGCACATTGCTGACCGCAGAATAGACGTGGTAAGTAAGGAAACCGACCTCATCTTCAGGAATCTGCACTTCAAAGCCTTCGCTGATCTTCCCCGCCGCCTTGGAAGCGATCTCAAATTCCTTGGGGAAGGTCATCCGGGTCTCTTCCAGGAAAGGATTCACAATGTCCATCCCGCTGCGCAAGCGGAAAATGGTGAACTGGATGTGGCTGGGGAGCGCCAAATAGATCTTGTCGTTTAACTTGCCGGGAAACTCACGGGCGATATCAGAGATAATCTCATCTGTGATCCTCATGACTTTGGGATCAATATCCTCCAGCAAAATCTGATACTGGCTCCATTCCTCCCGGTCCTCCAGCCGAAACAGCTTCTCAATCCGGGGATCATCCGAATCAATAACACCTGTATCCTTAAGCGCAAACCCGATGCCCTTGCCGATGATTACATATTCCTTGCTCTTCTTGCCGCCTTCTACCATTACGACATTATTTCCAATCACCCGCAGCACCTGAAATTGTTCAGTGTCCCTCGCCAAGTTCCCCCTCCTTTCCGCCCATTGCCTGATTTTTTGCACAAAAAAGAGCCAAGACTGGACTCAAAGTGTTGAGTACGAATCTTGGCTCATGCCCTGTTAAGGTAACACGCCACTGCATATAAATGATCATTTATGAACCCATCATAAAGCATACCTTGTATTCCCGTCAATGGGTTTTTGGAAAAGTCAAATGTACCGGCACATTCGTGTAATGACGTCCTGCATCAGTACAGGCTTGCTGATGAAATCAGTGGCTCCGGCGGCCAGGCAGCGCTCACGGTCTTCCTTCATCGTCTTGGCAGAGACCGCAATGATCGGGAGGTCGGTGAGATGCATCTCCTCACGGATAATAGACAGCGTGTCATAACCATCCAGAACCGGCATCATAATATCCAGGAGTACGATATCCACCTCCGGCCGCTCTCTAACCACTTGAAGACATTCATACCCTGTCTGAGCGGTCATGATGATCATCCCGTAAGGCTCCAGACCCTTCTGGAGGGCATAAATATTGCGCAGATCATCATCTACAATCAGGACAGTTTTGCCTTGAAGCATGGCATATTCCTTCTCGAACAGGGAGTCCTGGGCATTACCCGGCTGCCCTTCATCAGGAACAGTCCCGGAGTGCTCCGACCCGGCTGCCGTCTGAGCCAGCTCCGCCGGATGGAACGGTTCTTCTTCACTGTCCAGTTCACGGCAAGGGAGATACAAGGTAAATGTACTGCCCTCGCCCTCTTCACTCTCCAGGCTGATATGTCCGCCCAGTAGCTGAGCCAATTGCTGGGAGATGGATAAGCCCAGACCGGTTCCCCCGAATTTGCGGGCAGTCGTTCCGTCCACCTGGCGGAAGGCCTCGAAAATCAGCTCACGGTTCTCCTTGGAGATACCGATTCCGGTATCCTGTACAGCAAAGGCCAGCACCGGCCCCTCTGTTATGTAACGCTGATCTGAATATGCCGCCAGCTTGGTAATCTCCACGGTCACTGAGCCCTGCTCCGTGAATTTGAAGGCATTGGACAGCAGATTCCGCAGAATCTGATGCAGCCGCATCTCATCGGTGAAGAACAGATCCGGAACCTCCGGGTTCAGGGTCACGTTAAAATCCACATTCTGCGCTTCGGCAAGCTTGCCGAAATAACCCTGCAGCAGTGAGGGCAGCTCGGTGAGATTAACGGCATCCATTTCCACCAGCATTTTGCCGGCTTCCACCTTGGAGAGATCCAGAATATCATTAATCATATTGAGCAGATCACTGCCGGAATTGTAGATGACTGAGGCATAGCCCAGTTCTTCCTCAGTTAAGGTATGATTACGGTTCTCCGTCAGGAGCTGTGAGAGAATCAGCATACTGTTCAGCGGCGTACGCAGCTCATGCGACATATTGGCCAGGAACTCAGATTTGTAGCGCGAGCTCTGCTCCAGCTGTTCATTGTAACGCTCCAGCTCAATCGCGGCATTCTCGGCTACATATTTCTGATTCTCAAGCTCCTTGTTCACGGTGAGCAGCTCGCTGGTCTGACTCTGAAGCTCCTCCGTCTGCATCTGCATCTCCTCAGATTGCGTCTGAAGCTCCTCTGATTGAACCTGAAGCTCTTCGTTCATCACCTGCGATTCATGCAGAAGCCTCTGGATTTCCATCCGGGTCTTCACCGAATTCACGGTAACCCCCATCATGTCCAGCAATTCCTTCAGCAGCTCGAAATGATAAGGTGCCCAACGGGTCAGCGCAGCAATCTCCAGTACGGCAACGGTCTTGTTCTCAAAAATAATCGGAGCGATCACAGCAAACTTAGGTGCCGTTCTGCCCAGAGCAGAGTTGATGTAGATATAGTCATCAGGCAATTGCTCGATCACATTCATCCGCTGATCCAGCGCACATTGACCTGCGAGGCCTACTCCCGGGTGAATAATGTCCGGTCCTATATGTTCTTCCTTATTCTCTGCTCCGGCATAGGAGTAGATACGCTCGAACAGTTCATCGTTATTCACGACGTATATAGTGGCATACTGCATTTCCAGCATAACCGACAACCGGCTGACAAAAATTCTGCACAGCGAAGGCATATCAACAGTTTCTTGCAGGGCAATCGACATTGAGGTGAGCTGTTCGCTCATCCACTGCTCCCGCTGCACATTATCCAGCAGTCCGTTCGTTGCTTCGCTGAGGTCATAGATTTCATCCAGCGTCTTCACCTTAATACGCTCTGAGCGGTTACCGCCGGAGGCAATGCTGTTAATAGCCTGTATGACGCTGTGCAATGGATTCACAATGCTGGCCGAGAGCAGATAAGTGATGAGCAGCGCAAGTACGACCACCAGTCCCCACAATATGTACATGGTGATCAGCAGCTTATGATTGCTGTCCTTCAGATTGCTGATCCGGTCATTCGTGAGCGTTCGTTCGATGTCACGGAAGTAATCGGATTGGGAGCGGATGGTGTCAACGAGATTTTTCCCCGTATCGTTGCGGAAAAAGGCATTGACCGCCTCCATATGCCCGTTCTTCTTCAGCTCAACCACATGCTGTCCGGCGACATCGACCCACTTCTCGATATTATCCATTATCGTGTCCAGATTCCGCACCTGATTCGGGTTATCAGCAATGAGTTTGTTCAGCTTCGCTGCATTAATTCTCCACTCCACCAGCCCGTCATTATACGGCGCCAGGTAAGACTCATCATCGGTAAGGACGTACCCCCGCTGTCCGGTCTCCATATCGAGTACATTTTTCTCAATTTGATATGTAAGTTCATGAACTTCTATATCATGATCGCTCAAGAACACGGTTTCTTTCTCCAGGCTGTTAATCCGGCCAGAGACTATAATCAGAAATAGCCCTAGCATTAATAGTATGATGACATATCCAAGTGCGATTTTGCCGCGGATCTTCAAGCTCCAAGCATGCTTCTCCGGCAATGGTCCAACCCCCGTCCAGAGTTATACTTATGCTGCATATTGTTGTCTCTCACGCTGTGGCTGCACAGGGCTTATAAATACCCCTCCGTGCGGGGCATAGGCAATCTGTCCTTGAGCTGACGCACATTGGCTTCCAGCTTGATGATGATATCCTCAAGATCCTGCGGATCGATCCCCTTAATTATCGGCACAGGGGCCGGAGTGGCTGAGGTTCTCACCTCTGCCTTCAGCTCTTTCATCTCAAGCTGCTGTTCCTGCCACTTATCCATCAGATCCGCTATGGTGGCATAGAACCGTTCATAATCCTTAATTACGCTGTCCAGAAACGTATCCACCTCTTCGGCATCATAGCCGCGAAGCTTCATACTGAATTCCTTCTCATGAATTGTAAGTGCATCAAGTGTAATACCGAGCTGGCTGAACAGCTTTCTCTGCTTATCCAGCCGCCGTTTCATATGTTCGTCCATTTCATAACCTCCAAGTGTGTGCTGCTTTCATCCGGCAGTAATTATTATAACAGGGTGAAAGCAGCCTGAAAATATCACTAAAGTTACAATTCAGCATAGAGATGTCCGCTGATTGCCCTATAACACATTAGGGTAAGGAAAGATTACGACAGTGTAACTACTAATCAAGCTGAAAGGAAGATGACACATGAGCCACTTAACCAAAGACCAATTAAATACACTCCGGGCAGCCCTTGAGGAACGCAAGGCAGAGCTGGAGCAGCATTTCTCCGGCAACGGAGCTGAAGACAGCCTGCTTGGTGATTCCCTTAATCTCTCTACGGGCGAGCTCTCTTCTGTCGATAACCATCCTGCCGATACAGGCACGGAGACCTTTGAACGCAGCCGCGATCTGTCCATCAACACCTCGCTATCCGAAGAATTAACGGAGATCGAGGCTGCACTTGTGCGGATGAATGACGGAACGTACGGCATCTGCGAGGCCAGCAAGCAAGAGATTCCTTATGAACGGCTTGAGGCCATCCCCTACACCCGCTATACCGTGGAGCATGCCCCAACCAGCAATAACACTGACGCACGTCCTGTGGAAGAAGAGGTCATGACCCCGCCGCCAGCCGGTGCAGGCGAAGGACGCCAGCAGAATAGCGGACGGTTCGACGATGCCGGTGCCTGGGAAGCCGTGGAGGATTATGGCAGCGCAAGCTCGCCGGTGACCCCGCCGGGCCAGGATTCTGAAGATGAGGATTCCTGATCCGGCAGTGTAGAGCTTACAAGGCTTGTGGATAGACTGATTTAGATAAGTCCGCCGGATCGTGGCTAGAACGATAAGCATGAGCGAGCCAGCTCGTCGATCCTCCATCAGAAGTTGTCTGCTACTGCCTTATTAAGAATTCCAAGACAACGGTCCAGGTCAGCTTTCACTTGCTTCTTATACAGCTTGGCCTTCTCCTCCCCGTCCGAAGTGAAATGATACAGGACAATCTCCTGAAAATCGACCTTCGGGTCGTTTCCCTTAAGCTGCTTGGTGCGGTAAAGTATCCCTTGCTGTACCAGCTCATGCAGAGCTCGGTAAATTTCACTTTGGGGAGGGGAATAGCCATGAGCCTTGAAATCTCTGCGCAAATCCTCAAGCATCTGGTACCCATACCCTTTGTGCTGCTCCACCATTGTAATCAGGTATACCTTTATAAACGCCCGCTGGGCAATCATGAACGCCATAGGACACCTCCCGGGGTGTTTTTTTGTACGATTTGAGAATTGCAAATTTAAACTATGTCTCTAGTATAAACCCTATTTCCCAGCCTTCACAACAAGTAATTTGAGAATAAAATCCAAGCGACATCAATATAGTCCGCTAGTCATGAAGCTTAAGTTTCAGATAGCTTGAGATTTCGGGCACTTGTGGTATTTGCGTTGCCGGGTGAAGATGTTATTTTTCACTTTTTCCTGGTTTAAGGAGATAAACAGGTGTGGAGTTTGATTATGTGGGGTTGTAGGTAGATGGGGTTGTTTTTTTAATTCTTCTATTATGAATTTTTCATATAATGAAATTAGGTTATAAGCTAGTTAAAAAGCTTTCCGGTTCATATTGTGTTGATGGTTAGCTGCTTCTGCTTAAATGGGATTACGATTATTGGAATGTTGTATTTGTAACTATTATGAATTTTTCATATGGTGAATTAACATAAAATATCCACCTCAATCCCCCGACTTTTCACCTCCTCTCACGAACATTTTTGTTGTAATTACAACAAAAATCCTATATTATTTTAAAACCATAGAGAATGTTCTTGATAATATACAGACAGGAAAAAGTGGCGGAGGAGATTTGGGGGAAATGTTGAGGGGCTGGAAAATATATGAATAATGGAGCTGCAATCTATGAAGGAGATTCTTCGCGAGGTTGGAATGATTGCCCGGGCACTGGACTCTATCAGCAATATTGAATTTAAACAGTACGACCTAACCAGGGGCCAATATCTGTATCTGGTGCGGATCTGTGAGCATCCGGGGATCATCCAGGAGAAGCTGGCTGAAATGATTAAGGTGGACCGGACAACCGCCGCACGTGCTGTAAAGAAGCTTGAGAGTAACGGTTTTATTGAAAAACATGAAGATCAGCATAACAAAAAAATCAAACGGCTGATGCCTACAGAGAAAGGGCAAGCCGTCTACCCTCTGATCAAAAGAGAAAACGATCATTCCAACAGCGTAGCGCTGTCCGGCTTCTCCGAAAGTGAGGCAGCTACCCTGGTGAAACTGCTGCAAAAGGTAAGATCCAATGTGGAAAAAGACTGGGGGTATGTAAAAAAGGGAAACAAACGGAACTATTGATTGTACAAGTGACTATTGATTATACAAAAGGAGAATTATAGATGGCTGTTTTAATAAAGAGATGCTCTTCCGGCGATCTGGGCACCCTGCAAAAAATTAGTATTGAAACGTTTACAGACACCTTCAAAAATCAAAATTCACCAGAAGCTATAGAAGCTTATATCAAAAAAGCATTTCATACAGAGCAGTTAAAAAAAGAATGCACCAACCGCAATACTGAATTTTACTTCATCTATTATAATGAAGAAATTGCCGGGTACCTGAAGGTTAACGCTGAGGATGCCCAATCTGAAAATATGGGCGAGGACTCGCTCGAAGTGGAACGGATCTATATTAGAAGGCCCTTTCACAGGCTGGGGCTAGGGAAACTTCTTATAGAGAAGGCGGTGGAACTTGCAGTCGAAAAGAATAAAAGGAAGCTCTGGCTGGGGGTTTGGGAACAAAACGGGAACGCGATTTCTTTTTACAACAATATGAATTTCGTACAGACGGGAGTTCACTCTTTCTATATGGGTGACGAGGAGCAAACGGATCTGATCATGACGAGAATCATCCGCTAGAACAACCAGGCAGTCAGCACAAGAACTGCCCGGGGTTGTCCCAGGCAGCTGTTGGATGAAGCTATATTAGCGGGGGTTAACCGCTGTAAGATTAGATTTTGTCCCGGTTATAAAGGTCTGGATCACGGTCTGCGTTCATCGCGCCCCTGTTGCCCAAAGAGTTGCCGACTCTGGTATCCTCCGGGTACAGGCTGTCGTACCGGCCCGAGTTGAGTGAACGGTTACCCCGGAACACGGTATGGATATCTCTTCCGCGGCCGTTGTCATCGACGAGGACGAGGATTTTGCCGCTGTCGATGTAGCCTTCGTAATCTCTGGCCTCATCTTCGGGAATGCCGAGTCCGATTAATCCGCCCACCAGACCGCCTGCTCCTACTCCGATGGCAGCCCCTGTTAACGTAGCTGCGATTGGGCCTGCAGCAAGGATTGGACCAATTCCCGGAATGGCCAGCGCACCGATCCCGGCCAGCAGTCCGGTAATTCCGCCAACAACGCCGCCGGTAGCCGCTCCAGTAGCAACGCCTTCAGGCGCCATCGTTCCTGTATCTTCAGATATGTGTTTCAGGTCATCCCGATCCTTCGTAATTACTGAAATCTCATCGTTCGTGAACCCTTGACTCTGCAAACTTTCAATTGCTCTGGTTGCTTCTTGTTCCGTATCGAATACACCAATAATTTTCTCTGTCACTTGAAGCCCTCCTTCGTAATTGTTGTTCGCTATTGTATTACCCGTTCACGCGACACCCAAACAGGAAAAGCTTCACCGATTACATCATACTTGATTACCGCCACCTTCTATTTGGAAGGACGGGTACGGTTGGTAGGCACTGCTTCCAGCGGATTATCCGGCCAGTAGTGCTTGGGATAACGGCCTTTCAGATCTTTTTTCACCTCGAAATAGGTGTTCTGCCAGAAGCTGGCCAGATCTGAGGTAATCTGCATCGGCCTTCTCGCCGGAGACAGCAGGTGCAGCAGTACCGGAACCTTCCCTCCGCCGATCCTCGGCGTATCCGTCTGCCCGAACATCTCCTGCAGCCTGACTGCCAGTACCGGCGCTCCCGGATTGCTGTAATCCAAGGGAACCCGCGAACCGCTCGGTACCGTAATATGAGTCGGCGCCTCCTTGTTCAGCAATTGGCGGCTGTTCCAGTCCAGCATTCCCTCCAGCGCCTGCGTCAGCTTCACCCGCTGCAGGTCACGGAGATTCCGCATCCCTTGCATAAAGGGTGCCAGCCATTCGTCCAATGTATCCGTCAATGCCTCATCCGACATATCGGGCCAGTCAGCCCGCAGCGAGTGCATGAATTCCATACGTTGCCGCAGTTGAGTGGTCCCTTTCTCCCAAGGCAGCAGCTGTAGTCCTTCCGCCGCGATCACCTTCAGCAATACGCTCTCTGTCTCCTCGGGAGTAGCCCGCTCATGGGTCGTCTGCTTCAGAATGAGCACCCCCAGCCGGGTCACTCTTCGCGCCTTCACGCTTCCGCTCTCACTGTCCCAGTAGACTTCGCGCTCCTCCAGAAGGCTGTCCGCATGATGCTTCAGCAGGTCCTGCTCGGAGAGCGCTGCGGCAAGCATAATCCGGCTCTGCCCGGCACGGTCATCCACGCCGGGCGCCACGATATAGGGCGAGCGCGCCAGCGGCTGCCCCTCGCGCATCGCCGCCCCCCGGCCGCCGGACAGCAGGAACGCGCCATTGCCGCGTCCCTGCCCGATGCGGTCGGGATAGGCGAACGACAGCAGCAGGCCGCTGCGGCTGATGTCGCCGGGCCCTTCGCCTGGCGCTGCCTGCAGCTGCGCCAGGAAGCTGCGGCTCTCGCGCTGCACCGCGCGCAAGGCCGCCGGGTCCGCTCCGCCGCTGCTGGCGGAGCGCTCGTACCCGAGCAGCGTCTCCACGCGCAGCGTGAGGTCGCTGTCTAGAGCCGCGGGACCCTTGAAGAGGTCCCGCTCTTGCAGCAGCGCAGCGAGCCTGGCGGCGAGCGGCGCGGCTGCAAGGTCTGCCGCGCGCAGCAGCATATGCGCGATGCGCGGGTGTGCGCCAAGCACGGCCATGCTGCGGCCGTGCGGCGTAATGGCGCCGCCGGCGTCCAGCGCGCCGAGCTGGCGCAGCAGCGCCGTGGCCTGCGCGTAAGGCGCGGCAGGCGGCGCGTCCAGCCAGGCGAGCGCTCCCGGTTCGCGCACGCCCCAGAGCGCCAGCTCCAGGGCGAGCTGCGCCAAGTCAGTCTCCATGATCTCCGGGACATTGTCGTCCGGCAGATGATCATGCGCCTCCCGGCTCCACAGCCTGTAGCAGACGCCCGGCGCTGTGCGGCCTGCCCTGCCGCGCCGCTGATCGGCCGATGCTTTCGAGACCGACACCGTCGTTAAGCGCGGCATGCCGGTACGCGCAGAAAATACCTGTGTCCGGCGAAGCCCTGTGTCAATCACCGAGCGTACCCCTTCGATTGTCAGACTCGTCTCGGCAATCGAAGTCGCCAGCACGACCTTCCGTTCGCCGTCCACCGCAGGAGCCACCGCAGCATCCTGCTGCGGCTGCGGCAACTGGCCATAGAGCGGCCGCACTACCGTTCCCGGCGGCAGACTTCCTGACGCCAGCTCCTGCTCCGTCCGGCGGATCTCCCGCTCCCCGGGCAGAAAAACAAGCACATCCCCCGGCTGCTCAGCGAGTGCCCGGTTGACAGCGGCGGCTGCGGATTTCTCAGGAGAAACATTACTTGCCTCCGGCATATAGATCGTATCCACAGGATAGGTGCGGCCCGGGCAACGCACGACTGGCGCTTCCCCCAGCAGAGAAGCTACGCGGTCTCCGTCCAGAGTCGCCGACATCACCAGAATGCGCAGATCCTCGCGCAGCACACTCTGCGCTTCAAACGCCAGTGCCAGTCCAAGATCCGCATGCAGACTGCGCTCATGGAACTCATCAAAGATCACAAGCCCCACATCCCCCAAGGAAGGATCGCTCTGGAGCATTCTCGTCAGCACACCTTCCGTCACTACAACAATGCGTGTATTCCGCCCCACCCGGGTATCCATCCGCATACGGTAACCTACGGTCTGCCCCACACTCTCTCCCAGACAAGCAGCCATATAAGCAGCGGCCGAACGGGCGGCGAGGCGTCTGGGCTCCAGCATCAGAATAGTTTTACCGGCCAGCCAGGGCTCCTCCAAAAAGGCAGGCGGCACCGCCGTGGTCTTCCCCGCCCCAGGCTCAGCAATCAGAACCGCCGCTGCACGGTCTGTCAGAATTCTCTTCAGGTCAGGGAGCACCTGCATAATCGGAAGCTGCTTCATTTCATCTCTCCATCATCTGCTAAAGGTTAAGTTAAATCTCCATTTCCCTATCATCGGCGAATTCATTCCAGATATCAAGCGGTTCATTGCTGCTGTGCGAGGATTTAGTCTTCAACAATACGTGGAAAAATGTAGTTTAGTTTGTTGATTTCGTATGATTAGAGGCAAACAAGTGGAAAAAGGGCAACTATTGCTGTTAGGTTGACCATTAAAAGAAACCTGTGATAATTTAAGTTCCCTTTTTCCAATTACTGTTCCCGAAACGCCAATCCGATCATCAGCAAGTGGAGGAAATCCACCTATTCCCCCCTCCCAACTAATCTTCCAAGTGGAAACGGTTTTGCCGTCCTTTTAAAGGACGGTACCGTTTCAGCGAGAAATAGAAGGATATAAGTTATCGTGTGCAACATACAAATTCTTCTATTTGCACAAAAACCCCCGGTTTCATGAACCGGAGGCCTCATATTTACTTCAATACTCGTCTACTCATCTGTTCCCCTATTCACTAGCTCGCCTATCCATCCATTCAACTATCATATTCATCTTTTCACTATTCATTTATCTTCCATCCGCCCAGTCGCCCTGCCATATCACTGACTACTCCCTGCCATCCCGTTCCGCCCCGGCCAGCCGCAGCCCGACCGCATCCCCGTAATCTGCATAGGCAGCATTGCCTTCCAGACCCCGTTCCTGCAAAAGCATCTGAAGGCGCAGCCGCTTCAGGGAGAGCTTACCCTCCAGCTCCTTGCGTTCCCCGGCCGTACTGTTGCCGCTGCGGTGGCAGGCTACCAGCAGCTCTTCGAGCGTTACGCACTCTGCCCGCAGCGTCAATTCCTCCGGCAGCAGCCCGGCATTCTTCATAATCTTGTAGGACATCCGCAATTCCTCCGGTACGCCGGAGAGATCCTCCAACTCCAGTGGCTTACCGTGCCCCGGCAGATTGGCAAACTCTCCGCTGCGCATCGCTTCCTGAATTCTCTGTTCTGCAAGCCAAGATAATATAGCCATACACACCGCACCTTTCATCAGCAGCTGAGCATCTCTTCTTATTACATCCGGCTTACCTGCCGCCGCTTTGCCCTCATTTTACCACAGCCGCTGATCAAATTCCTTCCGTTCCCATCCCCGCCTGTCCTCTATTTCTGCTTATGATAGCCGCGCTCCCCGTAAGGAGACAGCTGCTCCAGCCATTTACTCTCCATCTCCGGCAGCATTTTGCGGTACTTCTTCAGCTCCTGCACATCCGCGACGAAATCCTCCTCAGGCTTAATCTGCTCCAGCACCTCGAAGCGGAAGCCCGTTTCACCGCGTTCATTCCAGTCTTCCTGCAGCGCCTTGTTGTCATGGCCTTTGATATCCAGCATGAACTTATGCTTATTCCAGACCCCGTCCAGATTCAGGCTGCTTCCCACAAACATTTTGTCATTGCCGGTGTTCACAATCCGGTATACCCCCATCGGCCTGTGCGAGTGTGCGTAATTATATCCCAGTTCCTTGCGTCTCGTTTTATCCGTCATTTCTTCTCTCCCCTTCTTATCTCCGTTATAATTTCACCCAGTAGCTGCTTCCGTCTTCTTCACGATCCAGCAGCCCGTAATCGATCAGATACCGCCGGAGCGTCACGTAATCGGGGTAAGCCGCTTCAAGTACCGCATTGATTTCCTTCTCACTGTACCTGCGCCCGGTCTCAAAACGCTGCAGCAAATGCCGCAGAATAGCCGCCTTCCGCTTCTGCCGCTTAGGGAACTCTGACAACGGGCCGTCCGGCCCTTGTTTGAAATAGGTGCCCAGAATCTCGGCGTTCTCCTGCTCCGTAATCGCGAACCGTTCATCGACCATCACAGCCGTACGCGGAATACTGACAAAAGGCGATGAAGCTCCCGGCTTCTCCTCAGCCAGCTCCATAACCGCCAAAAACAGCTTGGCCTGCTTCACCTTCTCGCGAAGCGTGAACCGGTGGTTACGCACCGTAGAGGTGCTGCCGATTCCCAGCTCCTTGGCTGCTTCTGCATCGCTAAGACTTTGGCGGAAGGCCTGCAGCAGCCCCTTTTGTAATTCGGTCAACCCGCTCAGCTTCTTGTCCAGTGTCAGCAGCCAATTGAACATCCCGCCATGAACCCTGTCCACATGCAGAGCGGCGAACTTCTCCGCTTCGTAATACTGCCCGGCATCCTGATAGATCAAGCCCTTCTCGAAGGCAGCGCCACAGACCAGACAATGGTACTTTTCCGTCCGCTCTTCCGTCTCCACATTATAGCCCTGCTTCAATTCTGCAATGGACGCATTCCAGAATTTTTCTGATATCCGCACCGCCTCATTCTCTCCTGTCAACTGGACCACCACATCCTTTGTTTGCTTTTATATAGACATATTATCATTTCGTTTGTTATTTAACAAGTATCTAATTAGACCATTTTCCGCAAAAGAAAAACACCGCCAATCATGGCAGTGTCTCATAGCAGAAACGGGCGGCAGAATATGCTTAAGACAGCAACGACTCCGCACCGTCAATCACAATCTGCGAGCCGGTAATATGAATGGATTCATCCGAGGCGAGGAAGGCGACCAGATCGGCGACATTCTCCGGTTTACCCGGTCCGTCTGCCAGCGGCTGTGCTCCCTCCGGGAATTCAATCGGGATGACAATGGACTCCACTTCATCGTTCCACTCCGTGCTCTCATCAATATTCGTGGCAATCGCTCCCGGACAAATGACATTCACGCGGATTTTAAACTTAGCCAGCTCCAGTGCAGCCATCTTGGCAAAAGCAACCTGACCAGCCTTAGTAGTACTATATGGTGACCAGCCGAAGCTGGTAAATCTGCTGTTGCCGTTGATCGAGCTGGTAATAATAATGCTGCCTTTACCCTTCTCCTTCAGATGAGGAATGCTGTATTTCAGCGTCAGAAAGGTGCCTGTGAGGTTGACCGACAGGGTCTTCTCCCAATCAGTTACGCTCAGCTCCTCAATCGGACCGACCACTCCGTTAATGCCTGCATTGGCGAACACAATATCCAGACCTCCGAAATGCTCCACGGTTCTGCGCACCGCTTCCTCCATCCGGCCGGCATCCGAAGTATCCACATCAATGGCTAAGGCACAGTCCTTGCGCAGCTTGTTCAGCTTCTGCTCCAGGATAGAGGTACGTTCGTTCACCAGATCGAACAAGGCGACATTCGCGCCTTCACGTGCCAGCTGGATCGCTGCCGCTCTGCCGATTCCCGAGCCCGCACCTGTAATGATGGCTGTTTTCCCTTGAAAACGTTGCTTTTTTGCTATATTGGGGCTCATATGTACACTCTCCTTCCATGAATACCATTCTGCTGATAATGGCTCTGTTTCAAGATTACCCAATTGATGCTCGATTATAATCAGATTATGCAAAAAATTGCACAAACCTCGTGCAACATGCACAGCACATCCGCTAACCGGGCATAGCGTGCAGCTTACCGGCAACAGCAAAGAACCCACATCTGCGGGGTCTCCTCTACGTATTCAATTCTCCAGCTGCCGGACATCCACTTTAACCGTAAGCGTGCCTGCTGCTCCGCGGTATACGCCTTTAACCGGAACAATATCCTTATAATCCCGTCCATGGCCAAGCTTGATGTACCGCCAGTTCACTTCAACATTATTGGTCGGATCGAAGCCCAGCCAGCCCGTACCCGGAATATGCGTCTCCACCCAGGCATGGGAGGCCTGTTCGAAGTTAGCGTTGCCCCCTTGCAAATCCCCGACAAAATGGTACCCGCTCACATAACGCGAGGGCAAGCCGACACTGCGGCAGACCGCAATCATCAGATGCGCATAGTCCTGGCAGACTCCGCGCTTGAGCATCAGTGCTCTTTTCACTGTAGTATTGACGCTAGTCGCCTCAGGATCGTACGTAAACTGCTCATAGATCGTGGACGACAGCTTCCGAGTCCATTCATACATATCCTCGGCTTCCTCAAAAGGATGCTGCGACGCGAATTCCACCAGCTCCGGCGTCACCTCGGTGTACCGGGTAGGCAGAATAAACTCTATATACCGGTTCTGAAACTTCTCGTCATTCAGCAGCTTCACCTGCTCCTCCAGCGGGATATGCGGCAGATCCGTGCCTTGCGCCTTGTCGAGCGTGACCACGGTAGCTTTGGTGTGGATCACCATTTCCGTATGCGGCTTATTCACCGAATAGGCATGGACCCGGTTGCCGAAGAAATCCTCATACGTTAGCAGATCGGCCGCCGGATGCACCTCTACTTCATGGTGATAGCAGGATTGCCGGTAGTTCGTGCGCGGCGTCAGCCGGATCTCATTGACACTGTCCGTCACCGGCTCGGGGTAGCTGTAGGTGGTTGTGTGATTGATTTGTATTTTCATACCGAGACTCCTTCACGGCGAAAAAAAGCACCGTCCATCGTTCTGCCGAGCCTCTGACAGGATATCATGAGTGAATCCAGCACATCCAGGGCCAGGTCCCCGGACATCTCATCCTTCTCCATATAATCCAGCTCCGCCTTGATCTTGCCCGCCTGCCGGATCACCTTCTCATGCCCCGAGCCCTTCTCTGCCGTGTCCAGCTCCAGCTTGGCCAGATGCTCCTCCAGCTTGTGGAACGAGAAGCGGATCGAACGGGGAAAGAACGGGTTCACGATCAGGAATTCAAGAATACACTCCGGCGACATATCATCCGCATAATACCGGCGGAAGGATTGATAGCCGCTTACCGATTTCAGCACGGCCTGAAGCTGGGTATAGATCGAGCTGATATCCTTCGACTTGCAGGATACCGTGACGGTCTGCAGGATACGGGTCGTATTCTCTGCCCGCTCCAGAAACCGGCCGCTCTCGATGAAATGCCATTCATTGCCCCGCAGCATCACCGATTGCTCCGCACCGAGGAACATCGCCGCCCGTTCCTTAACCTGCTGATAGAATTGATGGGGACTGCGCATGATATCCGCTACCGACTGCTCCCCCAGCCACAGGTTGAAGCCGTTGACTATATCCCACAGCTCACTCGGCAGATGCTGGCGCAGGGTGCGCAGATTGTTCCTAGCTTGATGCACACAGGAGAATAGGGAGTTGGTATTCCCCATATCCAGTGTGATGAAGGACAATACATCCTGCTCGTTGAAGCTCTCAAACTGCTGCAAATATTCGCTTCGCACCCCAAGCGCGTCAATCAGGCGAGACCACTTATGCCCCTCTTCCTGGAAATCCTTTTCCTGCTGGATATGGTAATGCACGTCGATCAGCCGGGCGTGATTCTCAGCCCTTTCAATATATCGGCCGATCCAGAATAGAGCCTCCGCATTGCGATTCAGCATTCTAGCCCCCCCTTTACCTTAGAAAAGTCTCTAGGCCATTACCCAGGTATCCTTCACTCCGCCGCCTTGGGAGGAGTTCACAACCAGCGAGCCTTCACGCATCGCCACCCGGGTCAGCCCCCCTGGAATGACATGCGGCTTGCGGTCAGCCCCCATCAGCACAAAGGCTCTCAGATCAATATGGCGCGGAGCCATACTGCCTTCTGACATGACCGGCGCACGGGACAGTGACATAATCGGCTGAGCGATGTAACGCTCGGGTTCTGCCAGTATTTTGAGCCGGAAGTCTATGATCTCGTCCTTCGTGGCCTCACTTCCGATCAGCATGCCGTAGCCCCCGGAGAGAGACGTCTCCTTCACCACCATTTCAGACAGATGATCCAGCACATACTGGCGCTCTTGCGGCCGTGACAGCAGATAGGTCGGCACATTACTCAGAATCGGCTCTTCATTAAGGTAATAGCGGATCATATCCGGTACATATACATACATGGCCTTGTCATCAGCTACCCCGGTTCCCGGCGCATTGGCAATCGCGATATTTCCTGCCCGGTAGGCATTCATCAGACCTGCAACCCCAAGCAGCGAGCTGGGCTGAAAAGCAAGCGGATCAATGAAATCATCATCCAGCCGGCGGTACAGCACATCGACCTTGCGCAGCCCGTTCATCACCTTCAGGTAGATTTTGTGGTCCTGTGCAACCAGGTCGCGGCCCTCAACAAGATGAATTCCCATCTGCTGCGCCAGAAAAGCATGTTCATAATAAGCCGAATTGTATTCCCCCGGAGTCAGTAGAGCAATGACCGGATCTTTGGTCCGGGACGGCGACAGGCTGCGCAGTACAGAGAGGAAACGGTTCAGGCTGTGATCGACATCGCGGATGGAGCTGGCAAACGACAACTCAGGAAACAGCTGATTCATGAGCGATCTGCCCTTGAACAGATACGAGAAGCCAGAGGGTGTGCGCAAATTATCCTCAAGCACATAATACCCGCCGTCATGATGCCGGATCAGATCAATTCCTGAAGTGGTGATGTACGCACCGCCGGGTACGCGGAGTCCGGACATTTCCGGCCGGAAATAACAGTTCGAAATAATCATTCTCCGCGGCACTATACCGTCCTTCACGATGTATTGCTCATGGTAAATATCATGAATGAACAGATTCAGTGCGGTAATCCGCTGCACGATGCCCGCCTCCAGCCGTTCCCATTCCCCCTTGGGAATAATGCGCGGAATCATGTCAAACGGAATTGTCCGCTCCATCGGCTGATCCTGTGCCGGATTATACAGCGTAAAGGTAATGCCTTCTTCCATCATCCGACGCTGCATCAGCTTTTGCTTGCCTTGCAGCTCTTCGGGGCTCATCCCGGTAAACATGCGGTTCACATGCTTGTAATGAGGCCGGACGTTCCGTTCATCCGCATACATCTCATCATAGAAATGCTGCAGCGGATACGGGGACAGGCCGGGCAAAGGATCTAGTTTGGACATGAGCCCGACTCCTCTCGGATCAGTATAATGTGTTATGTTTCTTGACAAATAAGTTCAAAATTTAAAAATTCACCACGAAAATATGATTTACTACCTCCATAATACGTAAATGATATTATCCATGTCAATATATATAACAGCAAAATGGAGTTTCCGAATCATTCTGCCCGTTTGGAATCGCTTCCTTTCTCTTAACCTTGCTTTTCGGGGTGCTGCGCGTTCATTCCACATCCCATTGTATGCCGGAGTGCTGACAAGCAGTACTATTATGAATTTTTCATATGATGTATTTTTATTATATTTTCCGGCAATTTCTTCAAGGATTCAAGGAGATTTGAAAAAGACAGTACCTTATCAGATTTATTGATTTAAAATAGTCGAGCAGACGCAATTCCGCTTCGAATCACATCTTTTTCTAAATGGGCCTTGTTCTTCAGGGCGTTTGGTTTAGCGTAACGGACTGAGGTGCTTTTACTTGGGAAGAAAGTCGTCCATTGAGCGAGTAACGGACTCCACAGGCCTTATCCTTTGCACTTCAGTTCCGAAACGTCTCATAAAGAGACTATAAGGTTGCCTGAATCCGTTACGCTGCAAAAAGTGGCGTTTTCGCGGGGATAAGCTCTCTTCGGTCCGTTAGGTTTTGGGTTTAATCAATAATTGGATAAGCTACTTCTATCAGTGTTTGTTTTTTCTATTTAGCTGAAATACACTTAATTAAGTGTGTTTTTCCCAACTGCTGCTTTGACAGCACCAATTTGTTCATTAATCTTCCATCACCCTCCTCTCAGGTTGTAAGATTCATTCAACACACAACACAAAAAACTCCCCGGAAATTCATCCTTTCCCGGGGAGTGCACAGCCTGTTGTATATAGGTTCTGACTATCTTATCCATTCATAGTTAAACGGTTATTCCCCGGAGTCAGCTTCTTCTTCCGAGATCATGCCTGCGAACAGGGCGTGCACGAACTGGTCGGAGTCGAACGGCTGAAGATCTTCCATTTTCTCGCCAAGGCCGACCAGTTTCACCGGCAGGTTCATTTCCTGGCGGATCGCTACCACGATCCCGCCCTTCGCCGTACCGTCGAGCTTCGTCAATACGAGACCGGTCACGCCGCTCTTCTCTCCGAACAGCTTAGCCTGAGTTAGCGCATTCTGCCCGGTGGTCGCATCCAGTACCATCAGCACCTCATGCGGGGCGCTTGGAATCTCCCGCTGGATGACACGGAAGATCTTGTTCAGCTCTTCCATCAGATTGCTCTTGTTCTGCAGCCGGCCTGCCGTATCGCAGATCAGCACATCCACACTGCGCTGCTTGGCAGCCTGAACCGCATCATACATCACGGCAGCCGGGTCCGAGCCCGACTGCTGCTTGATAACATCCACTCCGGCACGCTTGCCCCACACCTCAAGCTGTTCAATAGCTCCGGCACGGAAGGTGTCGCCAGCCGCCAGCAGAACCTTCTTGCCTTCCTGCTTGTAGCGGTGCGCCAGCTTGCCGATGGTCGTCGTCTTCCCGACTCCGTTCACGCCAACGAACAGGATCACGGTAATGCCGTCCGGATTCTCGTTCAGACTGTTGTCGTCATCGCCGCGCAGCAGCTCCATCAGCTTGCGGGAGAGAATCGGCTGAAGCTCCGCCGCGTCCTCGATCCGCTTCTGCTTCACTTCGGCACGCAGCTCCTCCACCAGATTCATGACCGTATTTACGCCTACGTCAGCGCCGATCAGAATCTCTTCCAGCTCCTCGTAGAACTCTTCATCTATCTTTTTGCGGCGGATAATCAGATCAGAGACCTTCTCAACGAAGCCCTTGCGTGTTTTCTCCAGACCGTCGCGGAACTGTTTCGTTACGCTTTCCGTTTTGCCGGAGATGCTGTCTTTCAGTTTTTTGAAAAAACTCATATGCTTATGCTTCCTCCTAAAGGGTTATAGGGATCACTTCATGAATCCTGCATCTATTAAGCTATCTCAGCCTCTTCATCCTCTAACCGCACGGATACGAGCTTGGATACGCCGCCTTCCTCCATCGTCACGCCGTAGAGCACATCAGCTTCCTCCATCGTTCCCTTACGGTGGGTCACTACAATGAACTGCGTCTGCTCCGAGAACTCACGCAGGTACTGGGCGAAGCGCACCACGTTGGCTTCATCCAGCGCCGCTTCCACCTCATCCAGCACGCAGAACGGCACCGGCTTGACCTGCAGAATGGCGAACAGCAGAGCCATCGCAGTCAAGGCGCGTTCTCCGCCCGAGAGAAGCTGGAGGTTCTGCAGCTTCTTGCCCGGCGGCTGGGCAACGATATCAATCCCTGTATCGAGCATATGCTCAGGGTCCAGCAGCTGCAAATCTGCCCGGCCGCCGCCGAAGAGCTTCGTGAACACCGTGCCGAACTCGCGGCGAATCGCATCGAAGGTCTGCTTGAAGCGCTTTGACATCTCCTCTTCCATCTCATGGATGACATGATACAGCGTTGTTTTGGCTTCTACCAGATCATCCTTTTGCCCGCTGAGAAAAGTATACCGCTCATGCACCCGCTGATACTCCTCAATCGCGCCCAGGTTAACCTCGCCCAGACCGGAGATGCTGCGCTTCAGACGCTGCACCTCCAGCTGTGCCGCCGGCACATCCTCCGGCACCGGATAACGCTGCTTCGCCAGCTCGTAGCTCAGCTCGTAGTCATCGCTTAGCTTGCGGAGGATATTGTCCAGCTCCACATCCAGCCGGCCAACGGCAACCTCCGTGGAACGGAGCTTGTCTTCGACTGCCCGGAGTGCCTGACGCTGGTCTTTGGTCTCGCCTTCGGCCAGCTCCAGCTTGCGCGAGATCGCCGCGCGGTCGGCACGGGCCAGGTCAAGCCTCGCAGACGTATCTTCCTTGCTCAGGCGCAGACTGTTGACCTCTTCCTTCTGCTTCACAGTCTCCCGTGCATTCTCTTCCAGATCCTGCTCGATGGTCATAAGCAGGCTGCGGCTCTGGCGCAGCTCCTTCTCCTGGGAGCCGGCATCCTGCCTCATCCGGCGCAGCTGCTCCTCCAGCGAGAAGATCTCCTGATCCAGCTTGCCCTCCGTGACCTTCATCCCGGTCAGCTTGCCCTGTAGCTCTTCCTTAGCAGATTCATTCGCCTTGCGGTCCGATTCGGCACTGCGGATCGCTGCATGCGCATCCTCCTCTTCCTTCTCCAGCCGGGCCAGCTCCGCTTCAGCTTGCTTACGGGCCTCGTCCAGGCCGCGGACCTCCTGCTCGAAGCCGCTCCGCTCCGCGCCTGCGCCCTCGACCTGCTCCTGCACATGCCGCAGCTCCTGCTCCAGCTGCTTCAGATCGCCGGATACGCGCTGTTCCTCCAGCCGCTTCTCATCCCCGTCATGCCGCAGCTGCTCCAGCTTCTGGGAGCCCTTGTCCTGTTCGGCGCGCAAGCGGCTGATCCCCTGCTTCAGCTTGTCAATCTGCTGCTCGCTTTCTTCAATCTCACCGGAGAGCTGGTCGAGCTGGCGCTTGCGGCTAAGCAGGCTGTTGTTCTTCTTATGCTGGCTGCCGCCCGTCATCGAACCGCCTGCATTGACCACATCGCCTTCCAGCGTAACCACTCTGTAGCGGTATTGGCACTTGGCCGCAATGCGGTTCGCCTGCTCCAGACTCTCGGCGATTACGACATTGCCGAGCAAGCTTCCGATAATACTGCCATACTTCTCTTCATAGCCGACCAGCTCCGAACCGATACCGACGAACCCTTCAGCACCTTGAACCATGCTGCGGTCACTGCCGGTAATCTGCCGGGGCCGGATGACATCCAGCGGGAGGAAGGTCGCCCGCCCGAGCTGACGCTGCTTCAGGAACGCAATCGCCTGCCGGGACACCGCTTCATTCTCCATAACTACATGCTGCAAGGAAGCGCCCATCGCGGTCTCAATCGCCATTTCCAGCTTCTCGGGAACAGAGATCAATTCGGCAACTGCACCGTGTACACCATGTAGCTGTCCTTTACGCGCACCCTTCAGCACCTCTTTGACCCCAAGCATGAAGCCGTCAAAATCATCCTGCATTTCCTTCATCGTCTCATGCCGGGACACCTGGGCTTCGCGCTTCTGCTCCCATTTGCGCAGGCCGCTCTGCGTCTCTTCGAGCAGCTTCTGCCGTTTGCCGGTCTGCTCGCTCTCCGTAATGTACGCGCCGCGCAGCAGGCCGATTTCCTTCCCGAGCCCGGCAATCTTATCCTTCAGCCCGTTCTGTGCAGAGAGCAGCTCCTGCAGCCGGGCTGTCCACTTGCCGCTCTCCTCCTGGCTGCGGCTCATCCGCCGCTCCAGGCTCTCCTTCTGCTGATCCGCATAGCGGATCTCGTTGCGCGCCTGAGCCATCAGGTTCATCAGCTCAAGCAGAGCGCTCTTCAGCTTCTCCTCCTTGCTCTGGCTGATGCCTCCGGCCACCCCCTGCAGCTTCGATTCCTCATCCGCCAGCTGTGCCCGCAGCTCTTCCAGCGCTTGCCTGGTCTGCTTCAGCTTATGCTCCAGCTCGGCCAGCTCACGCTGCCGCCCCTCCGAACGTTCGCCTACAGAACCCAGAGTCTGCATGAGCTGTTCCCGGTTCTGCTCCAGATTCCTGCGGCGCTCCTTCAGCAGCTCTCCATAGCCTTCGCTCTTCTCGTTGGCTTCGCTGCTGCGCAGCAGCTGTTCCTGCAGCTTCTCCACTTCCTGCTCCAGATTACGCAGCTCCGCCCGGCCGCTCTCCAGCTTGGCATCATGGGCAGAGACTACAGTGGACAGCTCCAGCTGCTCCGTCTTAAGCACCTCCAGGCGGGCGTTGCCCTCCTGCCAGGAAGTATGTATGCCTTCAATCTGATGCACATATACCGAAATCTCCAGATGCTTCAGCTGCTCACGCAGCTCTTTGTATCTTATCGCCTTCTCGGACTGGTCCTTGAGCGGTCCCACCTGATCCTCCAGCTCACTGATCAGGTCATGAATCCGCAGCAAATTCTGCTCGGTCTCATCAAGCTTGCGGCCAGCATCCTTTTTGCGTGACTTATATTTAACAATACCTGAAGCCTCTTCAAAGATGCCCCTCCGGTCTTCCGAACGGGTACTAAGAATCTCTTCAATCCGGCCTTGTCCGATAATTGAATAAGCTTCACGGCCGATACCGGTATCCATGAACAGCTCTGTAATATCCTTCAGTCTGCAGGCCTGCTTATTGATCAGATATTCACTGTCGCCGCTGCGGTGGACACGCCGGGTCACGGTCACCTCGCTGAAATCCAGCGGCAGCACATGATCCTCATTATCCAGCGTCAGCGAGACCTCGCCGTAATTGACCGCCTTGCGGGCATCACTTCCGGCAAATATAATATCCTCCATCTTGCCGCCGCGCAGGGATTTGGCACTCTGCTCCCCAAGCACCCAGCGGATGCCGTCGGATATGTTACTTTTGCCGCTTCCGTTCGGGCCGACTACAGCCGTAATTCCGCGTACAAATTCCATCTCCGTTTTGTCGGCAAATGATTTGAAGCCTGCTAATTCAATCCGTTTCAGAAACATAACTCGCCACTCACCTCTGACCCATTATACCATAGTGTTTCCTTGCCAAAACAACCCCACTGATCTTTCGAAAAAGAGCAGCAAAAGTCTGACTTCCGCCGAACCGCCGGCATTCAGACCATTGCTGCTCTACTCCGCATTGCGCAAACTATCCCCACATAGTGGGGCTTTGCTTCGATATGCCTTCAGGCACCGTCTTCCTTCAGAAGCAATAACGCCGCTGCCGCTGCCTGCTGCTCCGCTTCCTTCTTGGAGCGGCCGCTGCCGCTGCCGAGTGAACGGCTGGCCATATATACTTCTGAGACGAACTCGCGCTCATGCGCCGGTCCGCGTTCTTCAATAATCCGATATTCCAGCGTACCCAACCCATGATGCTGTATCAGTTCCTGAAGCTCTGTCTTGAAGTCGCTCATCTGCATTTGCAGCTTACCGTCGGTTTCAACCAGCGGGAATACGTGATTATCCAGGAATCTCCGGGCCGTTTCCAGACCCTGATCGAGATAGAGCGCTCCCACAAAGGCTTCGAACACATCAGCCAGCAGAGCCGGGCGGGTACGCCCGCCCGTAAGCTCTTCCCCTTTTCCCAGCAGTACATACCGCCCGAAGCCCAAGGTCTCGGCGAACCGGACCAGCGACGGCTCACAGACAATCGCAGCACGCAGCTTGGTCAATTCTCCCTCAGGTCTGTCCGGGAGCAGATTGTACAGATATTCGGACACCGTCAGCTCAAGCACCGCATCACCCAGGAACTCCAGGCGCTCGTTGTCCTGATGCTGATTGAACCGGTGTTCGTTCACATAAGATGCATGGGTGAAAGCCTGCTTCAGAAGTACAGGATCGTGAAATTGGATTTGAAGTTGGCTTTGTAACTGCTTCAGGTCTCCTTTCACTGCACTGTCTCCCCTTACTTATTATATTTTTTGAGAATAACGGTTGCGTTATGTCCCCCGAATCCGAAGGAATTCGACATCGCGATATTCAGCTCCGCCTGACGGGGCACATTCGGAACATAGTCCAAATCGCATTCCGGATCAGGGTTGTCCAAATTGATGGTAGGGGCAATTATACCCTTCTGCAAGGACAGCCCGCAGATAATCGCTTCCACACCGCCGGCAGCACCAAGCAAATGGCCTGTCATCGATTTGGTCGAGCTGATCGCAACCTTGTATGCATGCTCTCCAAGCGCCTTCTTCACAGCAGCAGTCTCGGATTTATCGCCTACCGGTGTTGATGTACCATGTGCATTAATGTAGTCGATATCCTCAGGATTAATGCCCGCATCACGAATCGCCATCTTCATGCAGCGTGCTGCACCGTCAGGATCAGGCTCCGTCATGTGGTGGGCATCGGCACTGAGACCGTATCCGATGACTTCGGCATAGATCTTGGCTCCGCGCTTCTCAGCATGTTCCAGGGATTCGAGAATCAGAATTCCCGCCCCCTCGCCCATGACAAAACCGTCACGGTCCACATCAAACGGGCGGCTGGCCTTCTCCGGCTCGTCATTGCGGGTAGACATGGCTCTCATTGCACAAAAGCCTGCCATTCCTGTAGGACGGATGGTCGCTTCCGCACCGCCGCAGATCATCGCATCCGCATCTCCGCGCTGGATCAGACGGAAGGATTCCCCGATGGAGTGGCTGCCGGTCGCACAAGCGGTCACTGTCGTTGTATTCGGTCCCTTGGCCCCGAGGTTAATCGACAGCTGGCCGGAGCCCATGTTGGCAATCATCATTGGAATGAAGAACGGGCTAACCCGCTTCGGACCCTTTTCGAGCAGCAGGTTGTGGTTATCTTCCCATGTGCCAAGGCCGCCGATTCCAGAGCCGACAGATACGCCGATCCGCTCTGCATCGATATCTTCACCGATCGTAAGTCCGCTGTCCTTCAGCGCATCTTCACCGGCAGCAACCGCGAATTGTACGAACCGGTCCATCTTACGGGCTTCCTTGCGGCCGAAGCGTGCTTCCGCATCGAAATCCTTGACCGAGGAAGCGATTCGTGTTGGATATTCGCTAACATCAAAAGCTTCAACCAGGGATACTCCGGACTTGCCGCTCATGAGGCTATCCCAGAACGTCTCAAGATCCTTACCCAGCGAAGTCATTACACCCATGCCAGTTACAACTACTCTATGATTCAAACATAATCACCCCGTCTATAGGCTGTGTACCTCTACAATTTGTAAACGCAAACATGCCAGATGTCTATATAAACTGCAGTCGCCGCAAGATTAATTAATCTGCGGTTCTGTTATTATCTTCATCAAGATGCTCATGCACCACTTCGCGGACGCTTGGCTTAAAGAACCGTAAAATGAGGAGAAGTCCCGCCCTGGCAGGAACGGGACCCTCAATCATATGACTCTAGGTATGAGATTGTATGTACTTCACAACTTCACCCACGGTCGTAATTCTCTCTGCATCTTCATCAGAGATTTCCATGTCGAATTCATCTTCCAATTCCATTACCAATTCTACTACATCAAGAGAATCAGCACCTAAATCATCTTTGAAAGACGCTTCTAATGTTACCTCTGCTTCATCGGCACCTAAGCGGTCGATGACAATGCGTGTTACACGCTCTAATACATCGGACATCCGGTTCACCTCCTCTTTTGGTATTATACGAGATATGAAGTCAAAATACCATAGAGCATAAAAAACGCTGCCCTGGCCGCCTCTGTCCATCTTCCCCCGTAATGATCTGAAGCCCTGCGAAGCCTTACATGTACATTCCGCCATCCACATGAAGCGTCTGGCCTGTCATGTAGGCTGCCCCTTCCGAAGCCAGGAATACCGCCGCATTCGCAATGTCCTCCGCCCGCCCAAGCTCTCCCAAGGGAATCCCCTTGATCAGCTCGCTGCGAACCTCATCGGACAACTCGCGGGTCATGTCGGTATCAATGAAGCCGGGAGCGATGCAGTTCACGGTGATTCCACGTGAAGACAGCTCGCGGGCCGCAGACTTCGTCATGCCGATTACACCTGCCTTAGCAGCGGTATAGTTCACCTGCCCCGGGTTCCCCGTCACACCCACGACCGAGGAAATATTGATGATCCGGCCATAACGCTGTTTCATCATCGGGCGGGTTACTGCCTTCAGGCAGTTGAAGACGCCCTTCAGATTCGTCTCGATGACCTGATCGAATTCTTCCTCTTTCATACGCATGATCAGATTATCCCGGGTAATGCCCGCATTGTTCACCAGGATATCGATTTTTCTCCAGGTCTGGATAACCTCCTTGACCAGGTTCTCGGCGTCACTGCTGCTGCCGACATTCCCCTGCAGGGCGATTCCTTCCGAGCCAAGCTCGTGAATACGGGCCACGGTCTCTTCAGCCGCCTGAAGACTGCCGGAATAGTTCACCGCGACCTTCACGCCATGAGCAGCGAGTGCCAAGGCTATGCTGCGGCCGATCCCCCGGGACCCTCCGGTTACAAGGGCGGTCTGACCTTTTAGTGCTGCAAACATGCTATGTTGTCCCCCTTCGATAATCATGCGGCTAGTCTCAAGCTGCTTACCAGCCAGCCTGTACGCTCTCCAGACTGTTGATATTCACAACCTTGACATTCCTGTCAATCTTGCGGATCAGGCCAGCCAGCACACTGCCGGAGCCGATCTCTACAAAAGTATCTACCCCTGCGCCAATAAGCCATTCCACGCTATCCTGCCAGAGTACCGGAGAATACACCTGTTCTACCAGCAGCTTGCGGATTTCTTCCGGGTCTGTCACCGGAGCAGCAGTCACATTGACCACTACCGGCATAGCGGGAGCATTGAAGGTTACCTTGTCGAGCTCAGCAGCCAGCCGCTCAGCCGCACCCTTCATTAATGAGGAGTGGAACGGCCCGCTAACCTCCAGCGGAATCGCCCGTTTGCCCCCGGCTTCCTTCACACGCTGGATCACCTCACCGACACCGGCCACGGAACCGGAGACCACAATCTGCCCCGGACAATTGACATTCGCCAGTTCAACGGGAGTACCCGCCGCTGTAATACTTCGGCATAATTCCGTAAGCCCTTCACGGTCTGCTCCAAGCACAGCTGCCATAGCCCCCTGTCCTCCGGGAACGGCTTCTTCCATGAATTGTCCGCGCAGGCGGACCAGCCTTACAGCATCTTCATAGGACAGCACGCCGGCTGCCACAAGAGCGCTATATTCACCAAGACTGTGGCCTGCCACATAATCCGGCGTAACCTTAAGGCCGCTTAGCGCTTCCAGATAAGCCACACTGGCCGTAACCAGTGCCGGCTGCGTGTTCACCGTCTGCTTAAGCTCGCTGTCCGGCCCTTCAAATACAAGCCCGCTCAGCGGAAATCCAAGCACCTCGTCACCCTTTTCAAAGACCGCACGGCTCTGAGGTAATGCTTCATATATATCCTTACCCATACCGACTGCCTGTGCACCCTGACCGGGAAAGACAAATGCGATTTTGCTCATGAGGTATAAAGCTCCTTCCCTTTAACTGCAGCCAACCCGGATATTCTCCGGATCGAGCTGCTGCGCGTTGCTATTATTAATGCCCCGATTCTTACCAGATCAGCACAGAAGCGCCCCAGGTAAGTCCGCCGCCGAAGCCGACCATAAGCACAGCATCGCCGGCCTTCATCCGGCCTTCCTCGGCTGCTTCTACAAGAGCCAGCGGAATGGAGGCTGCGGAGGTATTTGCGTATTTATCAACGTTGACTACAACCTTCTCCGGAGGCAGATCCAAACGCTGCATAGCAGATTGAATAATCCGGATGTTGGCCTGATGCGGCACGAACAAGTCGATATTCTCCTTAGACAATCCCGCCTTGGTAAGCACACGCTCCGTAGCCGATCCCATAACGCGTACTGCGAACTTGAAAACCTCGCGGCCATTCATATAGATGAAGTGCTTCTTGTCTTCTACGGTCTGCTGGGAAGCCGGGAGACGCGAGCCGCCGGCTTCAAGATTAAGCAGGCTGCCGCCAGAGCCTTCCGCCCCAAGATCGAAGGACTGGAAGCCGCGTCCTTCCGGAACCTCGCCGACGATTACCGCACCTGCGCCGTCACCGAACAGCACACAGGTGTTGCGGTCAGTATAGTCTGTAATACGCGACAGCGTATCTGCGCCAATCACCAGCGCATTGTTATACATTCCATTCTGGATAAAGCCCGTAGCAGTAGCCAGACTGTAGACGAACCCCGAGCAGGCTGCCGACAAGTCAAAGGCGGCTGCGTTCTTGGCCCCCAGCTTGTCCTGAAGAATGCAGGCTGTGGACGGGAAAGCACTGTCCGGTGTAACTGTAGCGACAATGATCAGATCCAACTCCTCGGCCTTCATGCCTGCGGATTCCAGTGCCTTCAGGGCCGCTTCATAGGCCAGATCAGAGGTAGCCTGTTCCGGGGCCGCAATATGCCGTTCCCGGATTCCTGTGCGGCTGACAATCCATTCATCATTCGTTTCAACAATCTTCTCCAAATCGCTGTTGGTTAATATTCTCTCAGGTACATATTTACCAGTCCCAATAATTCCTACCGGACGTAATTGTCTCATGTCTTCACTCACTTCCCGCTAATTTCCTTCGATATACTAGGCACCAGCTCAGCCTTCAGGGCAATCCGTGCCTGTCTTACCGCATTCTTTACCGCATTGCCGTCGGACGAACCATGCCCCTTGACTACCAGGCCGCTAAGACCGAGCAGCGGCGCTCCGCCGTGTTCTTTATAATCCATCTTGCCCTTCAGACTTCTAAGCTCCGGCATCAGAATCGCAGCACCCAGCTTCGTCTTCAGCGATTTGCTGAACTGCTCCTTCAGCAGGGAGAACATCGCACCGGCCGTTCCTTCCAGCGTCTTCAGAAGTATATTACCGGCGAAGCCGTCACAGACCAGCACATCGCAGCTTCCTGTGAGCACATCCCGCGCTTCCACATTGCCGACAAAATGAATGCCCGGCAGCGCCTCCAGGAGCGGATAGGCTTCCTTAGTCAATTCGTTTCCCTTGCCCGGCTCAGTCCCGACGTTGAGCAGGCCTACCCGGGGCTTCGCAATGCCATGCACTTTGTTGCGGTAGATGCTGCCGATCTGGGCATACTGTGCCAGATGCTGCGGCTTGGCATCCATATTCGCGCCAAGATCCAGGGCCAGCACACCGACATCATCCAGCGTCGGAATCATCGGAGCCAGCGCCGGCCGTTCAATCCCTTCCATTCTCCCGACTACCAGAAGTCCTGTAGTCATCAGCGCTCCGGTATTCCCGGAGGAGATCATGGCATCGGCCTCACCCTCGCGGACCATCCGTCCGGCTACGACCATGGATGAGTCTTTTTTACGGCGGACTGCCTTCACCGGCTCTTCATCCGAACCGATCACATCCCCCGCATGACGTACCGTAACATTGGAAGGCTTGCTCTTCAGCAGCGGTTCAAGCCGCGCTACATCACCGACCAGTACGATTTCTATGTCACTCCACTCCGCTGCCGCTGCCAGCGCGCCTTCCACATTACATTCAGGAGCATTGTCCCCGCCCATGGCATCAATGGCGATCCGCACTCCGGTTTCCCCCTTCGCTGTACTCTTCAGTTGCTGAACGATACACTATAAAATGGCCCTGAAATACCAGCTCTTCTCCGACATATGTAAATACATCCACTTCAGCCTTGCCGTTCCGGCCCGCAAGTGAGCGCACCTGCGCTTTGGCGATGCATTTCTCGCCCAGCCGGACCATGCGCACAAACCGGAGGTCGGCTGAAGCCGTTAAGGCAATCTCATCATTAATTATGGCTACTGCCAGCGAATTCGCCTGGCCGAATACGTAATGGCCCCGGGCAATCCCGTTACGGGAGAACACATGCTCATCGCGGATCTCGAAGATCGATATCCCGCTCTTGTCCAGCTGCAGATCCACAATATCACCGACCACTTCATCGGCCGGCAGGGATCGCACCTGATCATAGGAATGCTCCGCCATCTGCTTCATCCGCTCGCGCAGCTCCGGAATCCCCAGCTCCAGCCGGTCCAGCCGGATCGTCTGGATACTCACCTTCAGCTGGCGGGTTAATTCCCGGTCAGTTACAAACGGGTTCCCTTCAATTATTGCCAGCAGCTGCTGCTGACGTTCCTTCTTGGACATCCGCTCGATAGCGGCTCACCTCCCGGTACAGGCCTGATGTGCAGCTCACCGGCCCGCAAGAGTGGCCGCTGTAGTTATGATTCTCTGTTATCCCTTACCATTTAGAACCAGGTACTAATATGTAGTATAAAGCATGCCGCCGCAAAAATAAAGCTTTGGCTTGAAAAGCGCCTGAAAACCCGCGCAGTGCAAGGCATACAAGCTCCGCCCCAGCTTCCTTTTCTCCATAAAAATAGCACTTCACCGGCAGATGAAGTGCTACTCTTATGTGCAAACTATTGTTTGATGATTTCTCTTGCTTTGTATGTTCCGCAAACTTTACATACGTGGTGAGCAAGCTTCAGCTCTCCGCATTGTTCGCATTTCACCATACCTGGAACAACCAGTTTAAAGTGAGTACGACGCTTGTCACGGCGAGTCTTGGACGTTCTGCGTTGTGGTACTGCCATTGTTAGACACCTCCTGATTTGGTTGTAACCCAATTCCTTGGGATTTGTTCTTAGTCATCTTGCTTGGTAAAGAATCCTTTCAACGCAGCGAGTCTTGGATCGATCACTGTGTTGTCGCAACTGCAGGTGCCTTCGTTCAAGTTCTGTCCGCATTTCTGACAAAGACCAAGACAGTCTGCCTTGCACAATACCGAATCCGGTAAGTGCAGTACGAAATTTTCTTCCACATACGGGATAAGATCCACAATCTCATCTGTGATGTAAATGAGTTCCTCATCTTCATCTTCCGGAAGAATTGGCTGTTTAAGCCACTTGAAGGTCTCAGCGAAAGGAATGTTCAGCTTACTCTTGACCTCACCGAGACAACGTGAACATAACATGTCCACTTCTCCGTTCAGTGTTCCCACCACGTTCACACTATCGGTTCCCGCGGGCAGCGCTTTAAGGTCTACTGAGAGTGGTGCAACAGCAAGTATATCCTTGCGCCCTGTGACAACCCCGCTGACATCCACAACTTCGTGGAGGACCAGAGGCTCGTCGGCATTCGCTAATTTGCGAAAGTGAATGTTCATCGTTATCACTCCAAACAAACAAAATTTATTATACCTATTATTCCCTGACTTTGTCAACCACTTTCCCTTTATATTGTTTCAGGGGGCGTGACAATTTATGATATACAATATAGATTCCAGAATGGGGCGTGAAGCAACTGTGGCAACTGTAGGTATTATAGCCGAATATAACCCTTTACATAACGGGCATGTCCATCATTTCACCGAGGCCAAAAGAATCTCGGGAGCGGACCGCTCCATTGTCATTATGAGCGGACCGTTCACCCAGCGCGGCGAGCCGGCGGCGGTCAGCAAGCGCGCCCGCACTGAGATGGCGCTGCATATGGGCGCTGATCTGGTTATTGAGCTGCCGGTGGCGTACGCCGTCCAGCCGGCGGAATGGTTCGCCTTCGGAGCGGTATCCCTGCTGGAGGCGACCGGCGCCGTCGACAGCCTGTGCTTCGGCTCCGAAGCAGGCTCTTTGGGCGTGCTGCTGCCGCTGGCCGGCTTCCTGGCCGAAGAGAGCAGTGCGCTTAAGGAGGAGATCCGCGCGCGCCTCTCTGAGGGCGCGGGATTCCCCGCCGCCTACAGCACGGCGGCTGCGGCGGCCTGGAAGGCCTCTTTCATGGGAGAGGAGAAACCGGAAGATGCTGAAGATATATTACGGCAGCCCAACAACACCCTCGGCCTGCACTACCTGATCGCGCTGCGGCGGCTGGGCAGCGCGATCAAGCCCTTGACCGTGCCGCGTACCGGCGCGGGCTTCCACGACCCGCTGGAGGGCGGGTCGGCCATTGCCAGTGCAACAGCCATCCGCAGGCTGCTGCAGGAGGGCGGATCACCGGCGGCTTACATGCCGGAGTACGCACTCTCCATCCTGGAGCGGGAGCGTGCCGCAGGCCGGGGCCCAGTGCGGCTGGAAGACTTCGCGGGTCCGCTGCGCCATGTGCTCTCTACTCGCTCCGCTGCGGAGCTGCACATGCTGCAGGATATGAACGAAGGCCTGGAGAACCGGCTGCTCCGCAGCCTGCCCCAGCTGGACAAGTTCACAACCCACGGCCTGCTGCAGGAGCTTAAGAGCAGAAGATATACGCTCACCAGGCTCCAGCGTCTGCTGCTCCACACCCTGCTGAACCACAGCAAAGCAGAGATGTCCCCCTCCGTTCTCTCTCAGGGGCCCGGCTACATAAGGGTTCTCGGCTTCCGCGAGAGCGGCCGGGAGCTGCTGAAGCAGATGAAGCAGACTGCGGCGCTTCCGGTGATTACAAGCCCGGCCCGCTATACCCATCCCATGCTGGAGCGGGACCTCCAGGCGGCGGCTGTGTTCGCCGGGGCTTATGCCGACCCGCTGCGCAGCGATCTGTACAGTGATTATCTCGAGCCGCCGGTCAGGATTTGATGACCGGCAGCTCCTCCATATATTTCAGAGCATCGGATAGCGTTGAGACAGGAATCAGCTTCATGTCCGTGCCGATTTGCTCCGCCTTTGCCTTGGCCTCATCATAGTTTTTGAGCGGAACGAAGAAGATCTCTGCGCCCTTACGGTCAGCCGCTACAATCTTATGCTTCACACCGCCGATCGGCCCCACGTTCCCCTCCGCATCTATCGTACCCGTACCAGCCACCTTCCGGCCCTTGGTGAGGTCTCCCGGCGTAAGCCGGTTGTAGATTTCCATAGTGAACATCAGTCCGGCAGAGGGTCCGCCTACATTAGTATCCACGAAACTGACGGCTTTCCCATTCTCCTTAGGCTCCACCTTTTGAACCGCACCAATTACAACTCCGAAGCCCGGCCGTGCAGCTGCAGCTTCTTTATCCTTGACCCCCACCAGCTTGACCTGCTCCTTGATTTCTTTGCCGTCACGCTGGAGCGATACCTCCACGCTATCCCCGATTTGATGAACCGACAGCAATTTGGACAGCGCGGCCGGATCGGCAGCTTTTTGCCCGCCTACACTGATGATTTTGTCACCCGGCTGGAACCGGTCCTGATTGGCAGCCTCAGGGACAGAGAACACATACAGATAATCCACGACATCCTCATAGGGTACGCCCGCTGCATGATAGGCTGCCTGCACGGCATAGGACTGTGAACTATTCATATAGAATACCTGCTCCGCCGCATATTCCTGCTCCGTCTTATCCTGCAGGCGGGTTTCCTTCAGGACCACCTCGGCATTGGAATTGAACACGGAAGCGATTAGAAGTGCCACATTCGCATAGCTTGCCGAGACTGTGGTCATCATGAAGGTTCCCTGCTCCTGCGGATCGGCATTCTCAACCTTGATCATCGGTGCCACCTCGGAGGCGCTTCCCGGCTGATATACAATGTAAGGCGTGTTCATAAAGACGACAACATAGAGAATGACCACGAATGAAAATAAATAGGCTGAAGCGCGGATGCCTACCCGGCGTTTATACTGCCTCAAGTCTCTTCCCCTTCTTTCCTGCGGATGATGCCCCGGCACTTAGAATGTCGTACCTCAGCCTGGAGCTTCACTCCGGCTGTGGCATGATGGTTGTCTCCCCTGCATAAATTGGTAACAAGATCTGCCCATGTCCTAAGCTATGAAGAGGGGATAACTCTAATGATAAACTTTAGATCCAAACGCTTCCTGTCGGGTTCAGCTCCATTTATACCCGGGGTTGCAGCCATTCTGCTCGCTGTAGCGATTATTATAGCACCTGAAGCCTCGCTCAAGGCTTCACTTACGGGCCTTAAGCTCTGGTGGACCCTGGTTTTTCCTGCGCTGCTGCCTTTCCTGATCCTCTCAGAGATGCTCAGCGCATCCGGCTTCGTGCATGGTATCGGCGTTCTGCTTGAACCGCTGATGAAGCGGTGCTTCCGGCTTCCCGGGGCGGGCGGCTGGACGCTGGTACTTGGCCTAACCGCCGGCTTCCCTGCAGGAGCCGGCGGAGTGATGCAGTTGCACAAGCAAGGGGACATTACGGACATGGAAGCCGGAAGACTGGCGGCTATCGTACATTATGCCAGTCCAGTCACCCTGCTTATTGTAGTAGGAACAGCCTTCCTTCACAGTCCAGCCGCCGGATATGCCCTGCTTGCCATTCACTGGCTGTCTGGGGTAGCCGCAGGTATTCTATCCGCCTGCTTCAATGACTCCCGTAAGATAACCTCACCTATTTCGCAAGAAAGTGATCCCAGCCATACCGGAAGCCGCTCCAGCGCCAAAAAAGCATCCTTACCCGGGCGTATCCATCAGGCAGCCGCGGATGCACGTTCAAGGGACGGACGGGGCTTCGGTAAGGTGCTTGGTGAATCCGTATCCTCCGCTGTACAGAGCCTAATGATTGTAGGCGGCTATATGATCATGTTCGCGGTTGTCATAAGTATTGTTAACCGGTTGTTCCCTCAGCTGCCAGCTATGGTTGCAGCAAGCATGCTTGAGATTCATCTCGGAGCCCGGGCAATGACTTCAGCCACAGCAGGTCCCGAAGGCTCCGTCATAGGCGGTCTTCTTGGCCCGGCACTGCTGTCCGCCGGACTGGCCTGGAGCGGCATCTGCGCCCAGCTCCAGGCACTGGCTTTGCTGAAGGCAGCGAATGTCCGCTTCCTCCCGTTCACCGCAGTCAGGCTGCTGCATGGACTATTTGCCTTTGCGTTCACAATCCTGCTGTGGACTCCGCTGCTCCATATTCAGTCTGCGGTGCTGCCGGTTCTTGCCGGTTCTCCCCCAGCTGCTCTGCCGCAAGCGGCCCTTTCGCTGAACATATGGACTCTGACCCCGCAGATCCTGATACTTCAGACCCTGGTTGTTACGCTGCTGCTGTCGCTGTCTGCTGCCGTGAAGCTGTTTACTTCAAACCGCCGTCCATCCGGCTGAACTTCAGCTTCATGGCCTGCTCCACCTCAGGCGTTACAAAATCCGAGACCTTCCCGCCGAAGTGGGCAATCTCCTTGACCACACTGGAGCTAAGATAGGAGTATCTCGGATTGGTCATCATAAATATAGTTTCCGCTTCAGGGTCAAGGTTATGATTAATGGAAGCATTCTGCAGCTCATATTCAAAATCGGTAACGGTCCGGATTCCCCGGACAATAACCTGCGCATCCTTTTGCCTCACATAGTTAACCAGGAGATCACGGAAGCTGTCCACTTCAACATTCGGTATATCGGCTGTCGCCTGGCGCAGAAGCTCTGTGCGTTCCTCGACCGTGAACAACGGATTCTTGCTGAGGTTGTTCAGCACCGTCACAATCAGCCTGTCGAACTGTTTGGCGGCCCGGTGAATAATATCCATATGTCCCAGCGTAACCGGATCGAAGGTTCCCGGATAGATGGCGACACGTTCTTTTCTAATTTGCAGACTCATCATTAACCTCCTTGCCGCGTACGGCAGCCTCTGGAACAGCAGCTTCATACCGGTAGATAGAGATCGTAATCTCTCCATAGACGGATTGCTTCGTTCTCACGAACCCGGGTATATCCTCCGGATAGGCATATCCCGACTCATGCTCCAGCACAATCACTGCATCAGGGTTCAGCAGCAGCTTGTCCGCCAGTGTAACCATCAGCTCGTCTCCATGCTTCATACGGTAAGGCGGGTCCAGAAAAACAAGATCAAAGGCTCTCCCACGCTTCTGAAGTGCCGCAAGGGCTCTTCCCGCATCATTGCGGTAGACCTCAGCCTGCACCTCCAGCCGGGCCGCCTTCAGATTTGCGCGCACCGTGTCAATCGCCTTCTGCTCCATGTCCACAAATACTGCAGCTTCCATCCCTCTGCTCAGGGCTTCGATCCCCAGGCCTCCGGTACCGGCATACAAATCAAGCACTGTTCCCCCTTCAAAATAAGGCCCGATCATACTGAATAACGCTTCCTTCACTTTATCGGTAGTAGGCCGTGTGCCATTGCCTGGAACACTTTTAAGCGGCCTGCCTTTTGCACTTCCCGATATGACTCTCACCGATCATCCACCTGCTTTTTAGCTTTATGTCTCTACATTACTATGCCATTACAGGGCATAAGTCCAAGCCTATAGTACCACAATTATTCCATGAAATAAAAAGATTGTCCGACTTTGTCACAATGAGGAGCAGAAGAATATTCGCAAGCAAATGTATAAAACTCCCGTAACCGGGTCATCCTGTAACTATCGACATCACAAAATGTCGTAGACAACCGCGGAGCAGGCTTACGTTTCCCCATAAGCTCTTCGTCCGGTTTCTCCTCTCCCATGAAAGAGGCTCCCGAAAGGGAGCCTCGATTTTTGTTTTACGCAAGTGGAAACGGCTTTGCTGTCCTTTTAAGGACGGTACCGTTTCAGCGAAAAATAGAAGGATAATTTAGCATGTGCAACATATAAATTCTTATATTTCAAAAAAGCCCCCGCCTTGAAATCAAGATACGGGGGCTTGCTGTGTATATACTTATATAATCCGCTTCAGCTTGGCTTCCTGCTCAATGGAGCGCGCTGAGAGAAGTTCGATTATTCTGTGCTGATTCTCCAGAAGAGACTCCACATTGATGAGCCGCTCGTTTGTTTCCAGCACAGCACGTTTAATCTGTTCCTGATCTTGCCTCATTGTTTGCTGATCTTGCTTCATTGTTTGCTGCTCTTGCATCATTGTTTGCTGATCTTGTTTCATGTTCTGCTGCTCTGTCTCTATTCGATCCAAACGCTCGTTGACGGTTCCTAATTCCGCCTTAACAGGAACTAATTCTTCCCGAATAACGGACCGTAATAAATGTACCAGATCATCATCCATGTGCTCCGCTCCTTCAAACTTAATATTTAGATTGTACCAGAACCAAATGTATTATTCTACTTCATTTCTGCTTGTCATTTGACCTTATCGATCTTGAACACAAACTTCCAGGAAGCAGAATTTCCAGAATACCGCCCGCGGTTTTCGACTACCTTCACTGTCAGCGATTTGTTTTGGGTATCCTTCAGGGCGGAAACCTTAATTGAGGCGTTAGCCGAACCTTCATCGGGAATTTTATCTTGTTCCTGCGCTTCAGCCCGAAGCTTGATGCTTCCTGTAGAACTGACATCCAGCGTGACTGAATCGCCTTCCTCAAGCTCCTCTCCATTGACGAATCCGCCCCACCACCACTCATTGCCTACATGATTATTCTCAACCAGGTCTGCACTAATAAACGTGACCTTAACCTTCTGAGTCTTGCCTGCTGCCGATATTGGCTGCACACTTAAGGATAGCGCTAATATCATCACCAAAAAGAGCGTTGCCAGTTTCCGCTTCATTTTACAGTAGCACCTCTTTGCCATTCTATTTTTTACCAATTATATCAGGCCAAATGACTTAGTTCTATAGACTCACAAAATATTCATATCTATCAGCCACGTTAGCGAATAAATTCAATCCGTCCGGACAAGGTTACATATATAGTATATGGATATCAGATAGATTCAGGAGGAACCGCTATGAAGAAGCCCTTGTATAAAAAGATGTCGTCCCTTGCCCTAGCGATCGTATTCGGCGGTGCCATCGGACTGACCGCAGGCTGCAACACTCCGGCTAATCAGGCCGCCCCAACTCCTACCGTGGCAGCGAAGCCGACAGCAGCCCAATCAACCCCTGCGCCTGTCTCTGAACCGTCCACCGGGAAGGGGGCAGTGAACTGGGAATCTGCGATCCAGCAAATCGCGGCTACGGATACGGAGGCCACGCAAAAAGCAGACGCCGCAGAAGTTTTGGCAAAATCGTATACTCCGTCGGCTGTGGAGCTTAAAGATTTTGAATCCCAGATCGTGGAGGAGTACACCGCCGGGAATTACCTCGCGCATAGCGAGGATGCCGGATACATGCTGACGAACCTGTTCAAGGCTACCGTTGTTGAGCGCAATCACTCTGATGGTGAGGCTATTAAGAAGTTTGCCTTTGACTTTTATCAGAACACTAAGAATGTCTTCCGCGGAATTGATGCTGTGGAGAGCGAAGCCGTGCAATCGAATGAAACGCAGATGGACAAGGCGTTGTCGGAGATTACAACCAAGTAAAAATTCTTATGTTACCGGCATGGGACCTCCCGTATTGATTGACAATTCAGGAATGATGGTGATACCTTTCATTAGGGTAAGGGAGCAGAAGCTCCCGCATTCATCATAAGAATTCAATTGTTCAGGAGGTCCCATGTTCAAAAAAACGATCCTTGTCCCCGTCATCAGCATGCTGCTGCTCGGCTCTGCCTCAACTTCTTCCGCAAGTGCGCAAAGCCTGTACTCCGATGTCAACGAGCAGAAATATGCCTGGGCGATGGAATCCATTCTTTTCATGACGGATAACGATGTGCTAAAAGGGTATTCCGACGGTACCTTCAAACCTGAGGCAACGGTTACCAAAGCCGAGTTCACCGTCATGCTGCACCGGCTGTTCGATAAGTACCGCCCCAATGTAGCGCCCCAGTTCCATGAACCGAAAGTGACCGGCTACCAGGATGTCCCCAAGAATCATTGGGCCTACAAGGAAATATCCGAGCTATACAATTCCTCTGCGGTCAGCGGCGGCGGGATTTCCCAAAACCCTTCAACAGGCAAATATATCTTCCAGCCTGATGCCCGGCTGACACGACTCAAGCTAACGTCTATGCTCTACCAATTATTCGCTGAAGATTTCGATAAGGGTGCGAATCCCGATGATCCTGACAAAGAGTTATACCAGCGGTTAAGTAAATTCAAGGATATTCCCTTGAAAAAATTTAATACTGAGACTGCGATGGATCAATACATGGATACAGAAAGAGCGAAGGCCGGCAACAGATGGAATACATACATACCTGGGGATGAGCTCTCCCCTGCGATTTTTTATACATACCCGAATGGATCTATCTCGCTAGTTGGAGATTTCACCTTCCTGCCGGTGTACGCCATTGCAGCGATGGATTCTCACAAGATTATTACAGCCGATTCCCGTGGATACTACAGACCGCTCGCCCCTGTTACCCGGGCAGAACTGGCAACCATTCTGGACCGCGTCTATCTGTTGTTTGAGAAGAAAGGGATTCTGCAGAAATACAGCAATAAGTAATCTTAAGCGTTGATTCATCAAGCGGGGTGGATAGTAAAAAAATAACCCGGCCTCTTTCAGTGCCGGGTAATGACCTCTATTTTCCGGTCAAATTCGGCCGGACTCCTTCAATAAAATAAAATCATGGCCACGCCGGGTCAATTTCATTCCAGTGGTGCTAACCGTCACCATCCCGCTGCCTGATCTGGAGATCTTAACATTCTCCACCATCCGGCTGTCGATGAGTTCCTCCATAATATCGGCGAAGGCCTCGGCTTCGAGTTCCATTACCTCCCGATTAACCGGCTGATCTGCTTCGATCCGCTTAAGGATGGCATATATCTTTTCCTTCTCTTCCATCGTACACCTCTTTCATGCCAGCACTGATTGCCCTGAAGACAATGACTTCTATTATCGCACATCCTGTCAGGGCAAGGCGAATTTAAATTCACCGTCAGGCAGCATGTCTTGTCCATCCAGCATCTATAAAAAAGCACAGTCCCGGATTACCGGGACTGCGCTGACTGATGGGATCTCCTAGTAGAAGCAGGCACTCAGAATAATAACGAGCAGGATATAAAGAACCAGAATCGCGCCTGTCGATGTCCAAGGACTTACTCCACAAGTATTCACTCCGCCTACATTGCCACCGTATCCGCAATCTGCACCCATGAGATTACCTCCTTCATAATGTTGACTACAGAACAGCATATGAGCAAATGGCCTGATCAGATTGGGCGAAACGGACATAATTTGGGGCGTATGTACAAGGGCATCCTGCCCGCCCGAATGTTAGAGCAGAGCAGGATGTCCCACAGCCAAGAGATTAATCAGACACCAGAATGCCGTCAAAGCTCTCCGGACCCACACGGACCGTACCCAAAAGATTCGAGCTGATAAACGCAGTATAGGTTAACTGCGGAGTAATCGTCGGGAGGAAATCGTCTGCAGAGAAGGTGATAACCTGCGGAGCCAGAACACTAAGGCTGAAAGTGGAAGTGGCGGAATACACAAGAGGGTCCGTAGCCAGTGTTCCTCTAACGATGGTTACAGTGATGCCAACCAGTGCAAGAGGCAGCGAAACGGAAACTGTTCCCTTCAGAATTACACGCGGATTCGCGCCTACCCCAGCAGTGATCAGACCAATTTGACCGAAGAGCTGTGGCGTATTAATAACTGTAATCGGTATTGCAATAGAGTTGGCTGTACTAGCATTCTGTGAGGTTCTTCCATCAACATAAGTTCCCATATCAAGCACCTCCTTTCTTCTTAACTAGTATATTAGCGTTCCTACCAAACCGATTGGATGGAATTACCATTCCTTGCACCCTATTTTATTTCCTCTCAAGTAGCCGGTATTATCCTACTCCTCTTTGGTCGTCCCGCTCCGCTTATTGAAGGCCAGTTCAAACAATCCCGTTGCCGATAATCCGGCCAAGCCTCCGGCCCATAGACGAAGAATGAGATTCATGTCTGTAAAAGGGTACGCAGCCGCTCCTACCAGCAGGCCGATGACCAGCCCCACCGCAGGAACCACATTGCGTGGAAGATTCACACTGTTCTTGACGAGCTGCACCAGCGCCATGACGAATACCGCCAATACGGATGCAAAGGCTAGTACATTGTTAAGTGCATCATTGTACATAACGGCTACACCCCCTTGCTGGTAACCAGAAGACCGGCGCGGTGCAAAACGGTCAGCATCCGGTAAAAATCATAGCTGCCTCCTGAAGGCGTATCCAGCAGACCGGCAGCTGACGCTGCCTGTACCGCAGGCTCAGCCCAAGCCGGTACGTTCATCACAGCACGGCCCTCAATGACAGCCAGCCGCTCCGCCACACCTTTAATAGATTGGCCTTGCTCTTGAACGCCGGCCTTCAGTGTATCTCTGCTGACAGACAATCCTGCCAGCAGCTCCTTCAGCTCCCGCAGCTCGGTTTCCAGCGCCGCAAGTTTTTGTTTATCTTCAGCCGACATCTCTTCATCCTCCTTCTGCTCGTCATATTGATACAGGTTATATGAATCCATAATCTGAGTCAGCTTGGCCGCATAATCCGGGTCCGTTGCATAGCCTGCAGCAGCAATCTCGCGGGCGGCTGTTTTGCCGTCCACTCCAATGGCCTTGCTGTACAGCTTGGGGTTCCAGGAGACTCCCCCGGTAATCAATGCAGAATGATCCGCTATAGATTCTCCCCAGTTATGATAGGAACGGAACTGGGCAGTCACCTGTACAGCTTGGCCGTTCCTGTATTCCGTTGTCGGAAACGCCAGGCTGCCTGCCGGCCCGCTGCCCTTGATACCAAACAGGTTATTAGCCTTCTGCGTCAAGCCGCTCGTTCCCCAGCCGGATTCCAGCGCCGCCTGGGCAATCGTCAGCGAAGCTGCGATACGGCTGCGCTGCATATCGGCTACCGCGAAGGAAGCAATCCGGGTGATAAATTCGGAGCTTGCCATTGCATCACTCCCTTTCCTACTATATTAAATGCGCCGCCCTGCCAAACTGCCTGTGCTTATCCCTGTTATGATGTATATGGAAGCAGGCTGCAGCTTATACGTATTGAAACAGCGCCGGAGCGGATGCCCCGGCGCTGTTTCAATACTCCCTATATGCCCCTCCGCTAAAATACGCTAAGGATAATAATCAGCAAAATAAACAACACCAGTATGGTCGCCGTTGACGTTCTCAGACCTCCACTCATCTGAAGCCCTCCTTTCTTACGCACATGCCCAGCTTTGATTCCTCTACATCATATGCCTGTAGTCCCAAAAAAACTGGGCGAACGCACAATATGGGATTTATATGTAATAAAAAGTATTGTTAAATCTTCCACCCTGGCTTAAACTAGTAATAATTAACTATATCGGAGGGACTAATTTACTATGCCTTCATATTATTTCAAGGAAATTTGGACACCGCTGAGCTGGATAGGCATTAAGTTTTTCCGGGACGATGAAGGATTTCTGTGGATAAAGAGATGGTCTAATCCACGTAAGCGATTGCGCTGAATGTAGTGAGATAACGTCAAACAACCTTTTATCCGGCACAAGAGGAGCACCCCTGTCCTGCTGATAAAAGGTTGTTTGTTGTTACTGTCTGCTTCTGACTCCTGATCCTAAGATGCCGCCTCGAAGGTAATCCGGTTCTTCCCGCTCCGCTTGGAGATATACAGCGCTTCGTCTGCGAGCCGCAGGGTCAGGGCGGTATCTCCGCCGTCCGGAGTCCATACAGCAGCACCTACGCTGCAGCCCACACGCAACTCCTCGCCTTTGATCAGAATCGGCTGGTTGATCTTGCTGATAATCCGCGAAGCCACCACCTCCGCTTCCTTCATCGGTTTGCCCGCCGAGGTATTCAGAATAATTAAGAATTCATCCCCGCCCAGCCGGGCAACGATCTCATTGTCCCGCGTACAGTCCATCAGCCGGAAGGCAACCTCCTGCAGCAAGGCATCTCCAACCGCATGGCCGAAGCTGTCGTTCACTTTTTTGAAGCCGTCCAGATCCATGTACAAAAAGCTTAGCGTCGTCCGCTTCTGCTTGGCCTTACTGACCGCATGGGCCAGAAACTCATCCAGCGCTGCGCGGTTGGGCAAGCCGGTAAGCTTATCATGGAGCGCCATATCCGACATATAGCTTAGCTTGGTCTCTGTCTTGGTCAGGTTGTTCACCAGGCCCCGCAGGGAGGCTGACAGAATCGCCACATCCTTGAACCGGGTAGAAGCCGGGATCTCCACATCGGCGCCGGAGCTGAGCAGGTCGGCTGTACGGGTGATATCCCTCAGCGGGCGGCTGATCCACGAGGCCAGCAGCCAGCCGATTAGTGCGAAGACTGCTGCGGTCAGCAGACCGCTGATCAATATGAAGCGTTCAAGCTGATGGACCGAGGCAAAAGCGATGTCTGCCGGCTGACGGATCATGACCGTCCAGCCAAGGCCCGGATAGTTCAAGTAACCATCGCCATAAGCGTATCCCGTTAGATAGGAGTCACGGCCCCGCTCCTGTTCAATCACGTAGGAGTTCTTGCCGCTGCGGGCCTGCTGCAGAACCGCATCCGTCATTCTTTTACCGGTGAGCGCTTCAGGTCCCAGCAGAATGGTATCATCCTTCTTGCTGACCACGAACACCTCCACACCCTTAAGCCGTTCCTTGAGCGGATTCACAATGGAGGCCTCGACCTCGCGTGACCACTCCCAGCTAAGATGTGCCGCCAGCACACCGCTTGTCTGTCCTTGCTTGTCCATGACCGGCACGCTCACATCAACAAACTGCAGCGCTTCTCCCGTCGGGGCAGGCAGCAGCTTAGAGAGCAGCACTGCATCGTGGACATCCCCGACGAAGGTTCCCTTAAGCGCCTGCTGAAAAACCGGCCTCTGGCTGATATTCGTTCCTTGTAGAATCCGATCCGTGGAAGCAACTACATTCCCTGTCTTATCCAGAAAACCTACCCAGGTGAATACTGGAAGACTCTTCTTCAGCTGATTCAGCAATCCGCCAGCTTCTGCCGGTTCCACAGGCTCCTGAAAAGCATTAAGCTTACTCAAAACTTCTATTTCACCGGAACGTGACCACATGAACTGATCCAGCTTCTCGGACATTTGGTTGGCCTCTGCGGCCAGGGAGCTGCCGATACCGACTTCCACAGAAGTGGTGGAGCGGTTGCCGATCACATAGCTGAGGATAGCCGTGAGCAGAATGATAATAACCGCAAATGCTGTTGAAAATAAAGTGCGAAGACTTAATGACATGTAAACTCTCCTCTTCCGATGACCTTGTTCATGCTTCCGACCACTGAAGATATCTTGCGGCAACATGTCGAAACGGGTCGATATTTCTTTATCGGAAGAGTCCGGCAGAAATATAATACAGCTTCCGGCACACAGCCGTTTTTTCTTGAGCCGTTACCCTACCTTCGCTCCCATAGAGCGGGCCAGCAGCACTGCCTGCTCCACATCCAGACGCACCCCTTTGAGATCCAGACTCTTCAGGTCAATCCCTTCCAGCTTGGCGTCACGCAGATCCGCCCCTGCAAGCTTGCACTTTGCAAGCTGAACCCGGCTTAAATCCGCTCCGCGCAGATCCGCCTTTTGCAAATCGCAGCCCTGCATATCGGCCTCGGTGAACCGGATGCCACGCAGATCCTGCCTGCTGAGGTTCAGATGGCGCAGATTCGTATAGGCCCAGTCCCCTCCGCTCAATGTGATTCCGTCCATATGGGCGTTGGCGAAATCCGATCCGACCATCTTGCAGTTCTCGAACTTCGCCACGAACAGATTCGCTCCGGTGAACTTGCAGTTGGTGAATGCGCCATCCGTGTGCAGCGAAGCATTCAGCAGGGCACCGGTGAAATCGCAATCGACAAACCGGCAGCCGCTGGAGGTCATCTCTTCCATCGAAGCTCCCTTGAAGGAGCAGCGCTCAAAGGTACAGCCGTTTATTTCTCCATCCTGCAGCGCCGCGTAATCGAAATTATGCTCATTAAACGTTTCATTATGAAATTGATACATGGTTTAAGCACCTCTTGATCTGGGTATTGGGCCAAAGATATGGTATAACATATACTATATTATTCTTTAAATATACTACTTTAGGAGATTGTCCAAGTGTAGCCGTTTCGATATAATAGCAAATAAAATCGCGGAGGTAAATGATGGATGACTCCAGCAGAAAAGAACCATTCCGATATGTAATGAACCAGCCCATCGATTGCTGGCTTGAGATTCCAGCCAGTAATTCGGGACCGGGAGCGGGAAAATTGACTGAAGGTATCCTGCTTGACCTTAGCCGCTCCGGCTGCAAGGTCCGCACCTCGCTGAACCTCCGCTTCACCGCAGGGGATACGAAGCTGATTATTCATTTTCAGCTGGCGGAAGAGAAGCTACAGTACGAAGGCAGTGTCCGCTGGGGCTGGATGTTTGGTTTGGGACAATACCAGTACGGGGTAAGGCTGGACCTGCAGGAAGACGAGGAAGAACAGCTGCTGCGGGAGCTGGAGCTCTGGACCAGCGGAAGAAGCGCGCAAGGCTTATAGCCATTCCTCTCCTTATGGATGCACACAAACGCAAGCAAGGCTGATGGGGAGCCTTGCTTGCGTGAAATAAGAACATCCCTTTATACTTCGATTCTTCTCCTCACCAGTGTAACCATTCCACAGATCATCAGGCAGACAGCCGCCACTTCAAACAGCAGCGCCCCTTGATTGATTGGAAGATATTTTATAGTGTAATCACTGCCGGACTGGAGTCTTCCAGGGTAGATCTCGAAGCTAAAGGCATTCTCCAAACTGATGAAATAGGTGTGGAAGAAAAACTTCTCCAGAAAACCGAATCCGTTCTCCAGCAGGACCAGAAGGACGATGCCAATCCAGATTCTCCCCTTCATTCGCAGACTCAAGGCTACTGTAAAGGAGAACATAACCATCACCATTAGAAATAAGGTGGACCAGTCCGCCTGAAGCAATGCCCTGAAGCCAACCGTCTGCAGATTTCCAGGCAGGAAATCCATCGTGTACAGCAGCTTGTAGATCCCCAGATGGGCCAGACCGAGGAGGATCACTACCCCGGTCAGCAGCAGCGCCAGCAGCATGGGCGACAGGACCGTCTGCAGCGCAGTAACCGGCAGAAGCCGCCGTTGATAGGATTTAAGATTACGGAAATATCCGGTAACCGTTATAAATATCATTGCGATGGCCAGTATACAGTACACAGCCAGATTCAGAGACGCCAAGTCCGCGTCTATCTTTGCACTGGAGATCCACAGCCCGGCCTGAGCGAGCAACGCAATGACGATGAAGACGAGAATGCGTTCTTTGCGGCGTTTAAGATCATATTTCAATAGCTTCAGCATTCGGCAAACACCTCTCTGAACAGCTCATCTACGCTCTTCCCGTGCTCTTGTCTAAGCTCCTCCACCGGACGATGCAGCACAATCTCCCCATCCTTCAGGAAAATCACCTCATCAAAGATCCGCTCGATATCCGTCACCAGATGGGTGGAGAGCAGAATACTGCTGTCCTCCTCATAGAACTCCATCAGCGCATTCAGAATCTTGGTCCGCGCCACCGGATCAACGCCTCCTATCGGCTCATCCAGCAGATATAATCGGGCCCGCCGGGAGAGGGCTAAGGTCAGCTGCAGGCGTTCATTCATCCCTTTGGATAACGTCCGCACCTTATCCGCTGTGCGCAGCTTCATGAAATCCAGCATCCGCAGTGCCTTGGCCTGATCGAAATCCGGGTAGAAATCCTGCTGGAATCTCAGAGAATCTCCAATATTCATCCATGACTCTGTGACCGGCACATCCGGCATGAAGGAGACGAGCTTCTTACTCTCTACGCCCACGGGTACGCCAAGGACCGAGATCCGGCCCGAGCCGGGCCAGGCGAGTCCTGAGATCAGCTTCATGAGCGTGCTTTTGCCGCTGCCGTTGCTTCCCAGAAGACCGGTGATGGTGCCGCTGCCCAGCTTGAAGGAGACCTGATTCAACGCCTGTCTGGCACCGAATTGTTTGCTTACATTCTGAATATCAAGTATATCATCCACTCTTCTTACTCCCCCTGTCCCTGGTCCCGCTGATGAATGCTCTCTGCTACTGCAGTTAGAATATCTTCGCCCTGGAAGCCGAGCTCCTGCATTCCGCGGATAAAACGGTCCAGCACATCCTGTGCCATCTCCTTCTTAACGGTCAGAATCGTCTCTTCGCTTCCGGTCACATATCTGCCCATGCCGCGGCGGGTCTCCACGATGGTCTCACGCTCCAGTTCCTGAAATGTTCGTTGCACGGTATTCGGGTTAATCTGCAGTTCAGCGGCCAATTCACGGACAGAGGGAATCTTATCTCCAGGCTTCAGCTTGCCGGTGATAATCTCTCCTTTGATGTAATTCATGATCTGGAGATAAATCGGCTGGTTATTATCGAATTCGATTCCCATCAAGCAACATCCCTGCGTCTGAAGACGGCAAAGCCTGCAAGCAGGAACAGCGTCATGTAGATGCACAGCAGGATAATGGAGAAGGTCAGTGTCATTCCCTGCATCGGCGCACCGCCATCCTGGTAGGCTGCGAGATTAAGATTAGGGAACAGCACATATTTGTAGAATTCACGGGAAATGACCAGCTTGTCGATGGTGGTGGCGAAGATGGTCGCCCCAATGGTTACACCCGTCGACTTTGTCAGAATCCCCAGCATGAAGCCAATCGTGGCGTAGACGGTACAGTACACAGTTGAATACAGCAGCGAAGCAAGGATCGCGCCTATTCCCGCTTCCCCTCCGCTGAGTCCGAAGAAGACCGCTCCTGTGAGGAACAGCGCAACCGCTGCAACTACTTGCATGCTAAGTGTATACAGCAGTACAGTTAGATATTTGGAGGCCAGGATTGCGGTGCGGCTGCGGGCACGGATCAGCAGAAATTTGATCGTGCCTTGGCTGTATTCTCTGGATACAATCCCCGCCGTTCCGACGATGACCAGAATGGCCAGAATCTGACCGATGCCTCTGGGCTGAAGAGAATCTGCCGTAAAGTCCGCCGCTGAAGCATAGATATCCGTAGCAAATGTACGTGTGATATAGCCCACTGCCAGCGACAGCACCAGCAGAATGATATAAGGAATGATATTGCTGCGTTTCTTCGATATTTTGAGCCATTCATTCAGCACAAGCAGATTAAATTTACGCAATGCGGTTGCCCCCTGTCCATTTCAGGAAATCTTCTTCCAGACTTTGTCTGTTCTCAGTAATCCGGTAAATCCCTACCTTGGCTTCGCTAAGTGCCGCCACCAGCTCCGGTACGGCTTCATCCGGCAGCTGCACATGCAGCTCGGAACGGGCCTCATCCGTTCCTGTGACCTTGACGCCCTGCAAGGCTGCGGCCACAGTCCGTGCAGCTTCAAGCTTATCTACCCGGATCGCAAGCGCTACCTCACTCCGCGCCTCCGGTGCTTCCGTAAGCTGTGTCACCGTTACAAGCTTGCCGTTCTGAATAACCACCGCCCGGTGGCAGATCTGTTCAATCTCAGCCAGCATATGACTGGAGATTAGAATGGCAATGCCCTCTACCTCTGCTATTCTGCGCATATAATCGCGCATCTCACGGATACCGGCGGGGTCCAGCCCGTTGGTCGGTTCATCCAGTATGAGCAGCTTCGGTGAGTGCAGCAAGGCCTGAGCGATCCCCAGACGCTGGCGCATCCCGAGTGAGTAAGCCCGAACCTTCTTATTCATCGCCTCCTGCAGCCCCACCAGCTCCACAACCTCCTTGATCCGCGAGACCCCGGCTCCATCACTCATGCGTAAATATTGCAGCAGGTTGTCGTACCCGGTCATATGCGGATAGAACTCAGGATTCTCAATGATCGCCCCGATCTGTGAGATCGCCTGCTTGAATTCCTTCCGGATGCTGTGTCCATGAATCAGAACATCCCCTCCGCTCATGCGGATCAGTCCGGTCATCATCCGGATGGTGGTTGTTTTGCCGGCACCGTTTGGTCCCAGCAGACCGACAATCTCTCCCTTCTGAATCTTGAAGCTCAGATTATCTACAATCGCCTTACCTTTAATCATTTTACTGACGCCCTGCATTTCCAGTACGGTTGGTTCTTGTGCCGGGCCAGACGGCCCCTGAGCCTTATTAGCAGTTGAATTCATGACAGCCTCCTTGTGCGGATCGGTATAGGTGGAGTATTCCACGGGTTGTTGCTGAGCTGGAACGTGTGTTACTGAGCTGAAACATGTGTATTTTTCTACGTTGTATTGGTGTGTTAGTTAAATAGTACACTAGGTATTTCGGTTTGTAAAGCAGGTTTGTGAAAAATTTCCTGAAGCTGTATGTAAACAGGCTATCCGTGCAGGGGTTCTAACCATACCAGTCTCTATCAGCATACATAGAATAGTATTGCAGGTGGCAGTATCATGCTGCTTTTGCCAAAACCGCTTCAAGGAGGAATACACATGAATAAAGAGGTTCATATCTCTCAGACTTATCCAAGACTCACAGTGTACAGTGAAGAAAACTTCCGGGGAAGAAGCAGAATCTACAGAGGCAATCTTGGCATCCGCAATACGGACAATATTCTGGATGGCATCGAAAGCCTCCGCTTCTTCTCCACCAGCAGCAATGCTACACTCGTCCTGTTCAGCAGAACCCGGTTCAGAGGCAGCTTCCGCGTGCTCCGCGGCAACCACAGCATCCGCGATCTGGATGATTTCATCTCCGGCAATGACGTAGAATCGATCATCTCTACCAACCAGAGACTGACGCTGGACCAGATCCGCCGTATCCGCAGCAGCGGGGAGCTCCCTGCAGGCTACCGCTTAATCTAACAGAACACGCACGCTGAACAGGGCACCCTCTGGTAATCGCCCAGCCGGAGTGTGCCCTGTTTGTCATTTAATTGTCTTGATTAACGTACTTTTCACACAACTAATTGATTTCTTTTTCGTTAAAGTTATAGGGGGGTGAGATCATGCGGAGTATTTGCTTTTCCGTTCTGGTATCTATTTTTCTGATAAGCGGATGTAACAACCCAACCGGAGAACGAAACATAAACATGAATTACAGCTTCAAAGAACCACATCTTTTTCCGTTTGAGATCGATGACGTTCGTACTGAAATCGCAGTGGATAACCCTAATGTGCTTCAACAGTATGTTTTTCATTATAAAAACAAGCAGACCCTGCAAGAAATAAGATACATCCTAAGTAAGGATATGAGTGCACCGGAGAAAATTTCTATTCAAGGCAAGCAACGCTTAGAACTTGATAATGGAAAAGAAGCATACTATGACGAAGACGAAACTACTCAATCCATCTGGTGGGAAGAGGAGAACGGCTTTTTGGCGCGATTTGTATATTATATCAACGGAAATCTAGATCCAATCCACACTGATAAATTAGAGGTTTCCGCCTTTATAGACTTAGCTAATCAAATTCAATAGGATCTTCAGACCACATCACCTGGACGGTAGTATATCCTGTGAAACCTAGCATGACACAAGGAGGACCAGCAGAACATGAATCCATTGGATATCCATCCATCAGCGTTGTACGGGCGGGTTCAGTCCGACATTGGCCCCTTTCAGGTCTTGGAGAATTACAGGCAGAATAGTGCGAGAACCGGGGTTTGGAAGCTGTACTCCGATCAGGACTCTAACTATTATTACTTAAAAACATACAGCCGCAAACAGAGATGGCACCCGGAAGTCTATGCATACCGTCATTGGGTTTGTTACTTGAAGCCATATGTGCCTGAGTTAGTCGCTGCTTACGAGGGTGAGGGGTGGCAGGCCATACTAATTACTGCAATCGACGGGTCCATTATGAGAGAGACAGCACTAAGCCCGAGTGCTGCTGATGCTGCTTTTTATAAGGCTGGTGAATTAACAAAGATTCTGCACCTTTCACAGGCAGGCCAATGGTTTGGCCGCCCCGATCAATACGGAAACCCGATAGAGCTAAGTCACAACGCTGACCCGGTGCAGTATGTTGCCGATACCATTCAGGATTTAACTTCTCAGTGTGTTAATGAGGGGCTGGTGCAAGCCGATGAATTAAGTTTAACCGACTGGGCACTTCAGAATGTTCATATCCTACGGCATAGCGCACCTGTGCCTATAAGCTGGGACTCTACGCCAGGCAACTGGCTGGTGAATGACCAGGGGATTTTGACGGGAATGATCGACTTCGAGAATATGTTATGGGGGCTGGCCGTGGACAACTTCTCCATTCTGTTCGCCAGATATTTCATAGATCATCCGTCTGCCAGAGATGCCTATTTTGCAGGATATGGACCTGAAGTGCTTAAGAACCAAACTGCTGAAATACAAATATGCTGCATCAAAATGGCCCTCGGCGATATCTGCTGGGGTACTCACCATCATCAACCTGAGGTCGTCCGATCAGGCAGAGAGCTTATGAATAGAATACATAATCAGCAGCTTTTCCTGTAAGGAAGCTTCCCGCCTACATCGCAGCTACCTCTGCCGCCAGCTCCCTCACCTGCTGCTGCAGGACATTTACCTCATCGGTCCCTTCCCAGTAACGGGTGACAAAATGCAGGAACACATCTATCTTACGCAGGAGCATAAGCACCGGAATAGCCGCCAGTTCTTCGGGAGTCAACGTGACCATGCGATTATAACCCCTCCAGAAATCACGAATGATCCTCTCCGATTCCTCATAACTGAGCAAGGCCGACAGAATTACAGCAGCATCCATAACCCGTACATCCCTGGTGCAAAATTCAAAATCCAGCAGCGCCTTCACCCGGGTAGTATCCGCTCCATCCACCAGCAGGTTGGAAGCATTCAGATCTCCGTGCACCAGCTGATGCGGCAGGCTCTGAAGCTGTTCCAGCGAGTCAGCCACATTGTCGTAGGCCTCCACTAATAGGGTCAACTCCGGGATCAGCTCCTTCAGAGACTCAGGCGGGTCTGTCAACAGACCATGCAGCGCTTCACGGGTGCACAGCGGATAGGAGGTCCGCAGCTCATAGTATGGACGGTATACGGCCGGGATGCCCGTATCTATCTCAGCTAGTGCAACGGACAAGTTGCCTGCCGCTTCTCCAAAAGACTCATAATAATCCGAAGCTTGTCCGGACGGGGATTCGCCTTCAATATAAGCAAACAAGCAGGCGAATTTCCCGCTGTCTTCGAGCTGAACCAAGGTCTCTCCACTTGCAGTACGGATCGGAAGAGGTGTACTGAACGGCAGACCTGCACCGGCCAGCTTCAGGAGGACCGTATGCTCGAATTCTATTTTGTTCCTGTCCTTATGTGTGTCGTAGATCCGCAGTACCGCGCGGCGCTCCCCGCCCTCCACGAAATAAGTGGTGTTATTCCAGCCCCCGCTCCGTTTGCGCAAGGTCCCCTTCCATTCAGGCCAGACCTGACTCACGATGGCCTCCATAGGCTTATGCCCCTTTCGACGAATAGGTTATGTATCCAGCCATTGTAGAATCAGATCAGGACCGTGTCAAATGCTTAGACTGGCGGAGCGGTTATGCGGAGATGCAATAATCAGCTATAATAACTCCATATCATACTTGAACCTTGTAAAGGATGGGATGCATGTGGATTCAACCGTAACCAAACGCTGGCTGCTCTCCAGACTCTATGAACCGGAACAGACCATCGTAGACTGCCGGTTCACCTTGGGCAAGCCTCAGGAGGGCAAAGAACGTTATAATAAAGAGCATATTCCAGGCGCGGTCTATCTCGATTTGGAACTCGACCTGTCTGCTCCTGTAGGCGGGCATGGCGGACGACACCCTCTTCCCGACACGCAAGTGCTGGCATCCCGGCTATCCAAGCTCGGAATCGGCAACCACTCGCGTATTGTGGCCTACGATGATGAGAACGGCATGAATGCCGCCCGTCTGTGGTGGCTGCTGCGCTACCTCGGGCATGAGCAGGTCTTCATTCTGGAGGGCGGCTTCAGCCAGTGGAAAGAGGGCAATTATCCGGTGACGGATCATCAGCCGGTTCGCGTGCCCAGCTCGTTCGTAGCAAATGTCCAGCCGCAGATGCTGGCGGGGGTTGATGAGGTGCGGGAGGTTTCGGAGCAAACGGTACGTGCCGGCACAAGTGCTGGCGCTATTGACGGCACGGATGCACCAACTGAGGTCCAGACAAATGATGGCACTGGTGTATCATCCTCACCTGGCGCTCTACCGGTTCTGATCGACTCCCGCGCGAATGACCGCTATCGCGGTCTTAACGAGACCTTGGACAAGAAGGCGGGGCATATCCCTGGCGCGCTCAACTTTTTCTGGAAAGATACGCAGAATGCAGACGGCAGCTTCAAGAGCGCCGATGAACTTGCGGAGCATTTTGCCGGACTGGATAAAGACCGCGAGATCATCGTCTACTGCGGCTCCGGCGTAACCGCCTGCCCGAACATCCTGGCCCTTGAGAAGGCTGGATTTAAGAATGTGCGGCTGTATGCGGGGAGTTGGAGTGACTGGATTAGTTATGAGGAGAATCCGGTGGCGGCGGGAGACGAGTAAAAGCTGATAGACCGCGCCGGACGCGGGTTTTGGGGCTGTGTCAGGTTGCCGGGAGGCAGGCTGCTCACGGCCCTTTTTTGGCATTTTCGCTCAACAGCCTGCAAACAAGATCCCTAAGAAAGTAATAAATCACAAGTCCCCGCGCGGTTCCCGAGATATACAAGTTAGTAATTTGAAGATTGACAATGAGCCGTGTCTAATCTAAAATAATCACAGCGGATTAGTATGATTTAATTCATTATAAACTAAACTTCAAAAGGAGACTTAAAAAATGGCCGCTCTCCAAACCTTTAAAGCATCTGCGCATTTGCAAGACGGAGTCCAAGTGAAAGTAACATCCCGAAGCTTTGAGTTTATTATCGACGAGCCCAAAAGCTTGGGCGGAACCGATACCGGAATGAATCCGGTCGAAGCTTTGTTGGCCTCGCTGGGAGCATGTCAGTCTATCGTGGCCAGAGTGTATGCGCCTAAATTCGGCGTGAACCTCAAGGATTTCTTCGTGGATGTAGAAGGCGATCTTGACCTGGATGGTTTTTTTAACAGGTCGGAGGTACGTCCGGGCTATTCTGACATTCGGTATACATTCCGAATCAAAACAGATTCGCCCAAAGAACAGGTTGAAGAATTTGTACGATTCCTGGAAAGCAAATGTCCAGTTGGAGATACCCTCGCATATCCGGTTAATCTCAAGCTGGACAGCATTATCATCGAAAGCTAAGCGCCGATAAGAACCGGGAAGCCGCGTCGGACGCGGGCTTGGGGGCTGGAAAAGGTTAGGAGGAAGTGATCTTTCCCGGCCCTCTTTGGGCTTTCCGCCAACAACTTGCAAACGTTCCGGGTTAGCAGCCCCCACTCCCCATTCGTCAGTCCCACCTAAGACCGGTCCGGTACCTTTCACTACAGCTTGGTCAGCACATGTGCGCTCACAATGTAATCCCTGTCTTCGTATTCGTCATGGACGAACTCCCACAGCAGCGAAAACCTTAATTCAACTTTATAGAGCCGCATAATTTGCGGATGAACGTGGACAAATGCCCCCGGAAGACACAAGCCTAGTTTAGCCAGCTCCGGCAGATGCTCGTAAATCAAGTCCAAGTTTTCACGGAGATTACCTCCCGTCAGCTCCAGCGTCTTAAAAGTAGCCGGGCTGGTATAGCCGGTTGTTTTCATGTGCTGCAGCAGCAGAGTATCGGTTAAATGGACAATCACCCCGTCCGATGCCAGAAGGCCCCGCAAAGATTCAAAGATATTGATATGAATCCGTTCAAGCAGTCGATCCAGCTGAGCGCTGAATTCTGGCGTATGGGCAACCTTATTTTTCTTCCGGTAAAAAAAAGCTGAGATGAGCTGCGTCGTGAAGCATAAATTCATGACCACGTCAAAAGGAGGGTGCAGCGGCGAGAAATCCACGCTTGGCCGTAAATCGTCAACCTTTTCTTTCAAATCATCCAGCGAAGACACTTCCGTTCCTACTCCGGTCAGATCAATGATTGCTAGTTCGTATTTTTCCGGGTGCGCCGACTTGGCCAGAAAGCGGTCAAGCGCTTTTCCATCAATATCGACGATCGTGATCCGTTCAAATATAGACTCGATGTACGAGATGGGCACATCGTTTCCGTTCCCTGCTCCGAGTAATAAAATATGCCCGCGCCCGCAGCGGTTATGCTCCAGAGTTTGCTCCAGAACTTGCCGGATCTGATCCCGGTAGCCCCCCCAGTGCTGCCAGTCATGCTGGGTAGAGTCGTTTCGGAGGATGTTGGCTTTACGGAATTTGACGTAAGGAACATTGACTTTTCTCTTAAATGGATTCATATCGAGATTCACCTTTTCTATCTAGAATATTACTGAAATTATCCATCACGCGAGGATGCTTGTAAATTAATACTGGAGTCCGTCCCAAAAAGGTTTGCCGTGAATTGAAACGTGTTACTACGATAGATTAAAGAATAGTAAAAGTAAAGTGCCCGCATTTGCGCGGGCTCTTTGTGCTGGGATAATATAGGTGAAGAGTTCATATAACTGGCATCTGTGCCAATGCCATTTCTTATAATGACGTTAACAACATTGTTTACTGTTTTCTCTCCTCCAAAATGAACAACAAGACTATGTGTCATACAGTAAATGTTTTATACTATGTATAATGCACTATTACGTTTCACGACAGCTGGAGTGACTGGATTAGTTATGAGGAAAATCCGGTAGCTACGGCACAAGAAACCTAAGGCTTGGAGACCGCTGCCCGAGGCATCTTAAATTGCCTAACCTGGGGGGCAGGCAATGCCTATGGCAGTGTATTTTGGTATGTAAAGGAGTTAGACGATGGAGATTCAGCGCTGTACCTATCCTCCGCTTCAACCCGATCCCGGCAAGCTGCTTGTGATCCGCGAACTGCCGCAGCCGTCAAGAACCCGGGAGAACTCACAGCCCCGGTTAATCGCTCTGAACGAGCACCTGCAGCTATGGCAAATTGATCTCATATCCGGCTGTACCACCGCTGTGGCGGATATTCATCTGCCAGACTTTCATCCGGAGCATCCGGTGCAGCTAGTCATTAGCCCCTGCGGACAAGCAGCCGCTGTGAGCAACCGGTTCGGACGTTATGCCACCGTGGTCTCTCTGAAAACCGGTCATACGCTGCTGGACCTAAGCCGGGGAACCTATCATTTCAGCGTATCCACCTATCCGCTTGCTTTTGCTGAACGCGGACAGGACTTGGTTCTTATTCACGGTGTGGATTGGAACCGGCTGGAGCTTACTGTTGTTCTGCCTGAAGCCGGGCCAGTTGCTGCTGATATAAGCCTTACCGAAGCAAGCTCTGATGTGCAGGAAGACGATTTGGACTATTTTCACGGGCAGCTTCATGTCTCTCCAGATCATACTTACATCGCGGAAACCGGATGGGCATGGTCGCCGACCGGCATCACCCGGGTATGGAAACTCTCGAATGGGGCTCAGAATAAACCTGCAACGGGAGGAGGCGAGCAGTTGAACGCGATCTGGACCCCGCTGATTGATTGGGATCTGCCAATGGTATGGCTGGATAACGAACGGCTGGCGGTATGGGGGCAGATCGATAGAGAGATGGTAGATGAAGAAGATTGGCAGGAAGAAGGAATTCGTCCAGCCATTCTGGTCTACAATGCGGCCCAAAAGAGCAGAGAGCTTGTCCTGACAGACCTGCCTAATTTTATCATGAGTTCCAATACGGAAGATGTATTTATACACCCACAGGCACAGTTGGCTGCATCATATTCCGGCAGACTATTCGCCTGGGGAACCGGTTTGCCCCTATATTGCTGGAACCTGCCGGATCTGCAGCCGCAGATGTATGAATTTCCGGTTCAACCAGACTTGTATCATAGGCAAGCCGATCTGTTCCTGCGTATCAGTGAGGGAAGACTTGAAGCGTGGCGCTGTGTGTAGGGCTTGAGTAGCCTTGTGAGGAGGAAATCAATGGAGACGCTCTACGATCGTCTACATCAATTAGATGGAAATGACCTGCGGTTTTTCTTTTACAACTTATTAAAAACAGTAGATCATTATCAAACGAACGGCAGTATGGAAGAAAGAAAGTTAGCAGAAGGACTCCTTACTATCGTGCAAAATCATATTGAGGCGGTTCACAACCATAAACGGCAAATAGATGAACTCCAACAATATGTTTATCTTGTTTTCAGTCTCTCTGATGCAGGTTCATTAAAAGTAGCGCTAAGTAAAATCGGCAAGCGGGAGCTTTGCCAAGTCTTGGCATTCAATGAATTGTTCTCAGTTGGACCCATAACTAACTTGGATACGGAAACTGGACAGCAGAATAGGTTAGTTTGGTTGACGGAAAACGATGAAAACGTCAGCTATAACCCCGAGCATCAGCTTGATAGAATAGTAGAGGCTGTAAAGAATATTCCCGAAAATAAAACCATTGTCATTTGGTGCGCGGATAACGCACATGATCAAACAGGCTTACGTTTCGTAATGCATTTGTTAAGAGACCGGAAACAGCCGGTTAATGTTGTTAATGTGACAGAGCTCTTTAATACTATAGGCAATCATAACAAAGAAGAATTCAAACCTTATTGGAGTAGTTTAATCGATAGAGAACATTTTCAGATCATCGTTAAAAAATATTATGAAGGTGTTCCTCTTGATCCTAGTCAAAGAAGACGGTATGAATCAGAATGGCTAATGCTCTCAAGTGAGAATCATGTGCTCCGTTTGTGGAAGGAGCGTTCTGTGAAAGGCGCTGAGGAATCTGCACTGGACGAAATGATCATTAGTTCCGTCATTGAACTAGAGCAAGAACAAGATGAGAATGGCTTTATTAACGCGGGGAGTGTAGTCGCTAGAATATTTGATACTTCGCACCAATTCGTAGGGTGTCCATTTATTACCAATAGAATTTGGAGCTTAGTTAACCAAGGAGTTTTAGAGTTTTGCGGACTGCCAAGAGCCTTGCATCAGTTCTCTGTTAAACTCGGCACGCGTAAGAAAACTATAGCACCCTGAGAAGAAGCAGCCGAAGTCTTCGGCTGCCTATTCAGCTAATTCCTCCATACCGCCTACTCCTGCAGCTTCGACACCTGCTCAATCAGTGCATCCACGCCCCGCTCCACCGTATAAGGCCCATTGTTCCAGTTGTCGCGTGAGACGTTGATAATCCGGTTGTTCTTCACCGCAGGTATGCTCTGATAGACCGGCTCCTTGAACAGCTCCCGCATGGCAGCCAGCTCTTCATCGGTCATCTGCGTGAAAAAGTAATCCGCCGGCTTGTCCACCAGCATCTCCATTGACAGTACCGTTCCCCCGTCAGCATACTGCTTGAATTGTTCAGGCATGGTAAAGCCGAAATCCTGATAGATCAGCTTGCCTAAGGTGCCACCCTCGCCTCCAAGCAGCACTTCCCCTTTATGGATTACGAAGGAGATGGCGGTAGTACCTTCATCAAGCTTCACATTGATGGTATCCCGGATGCCTTGCAGCTTCTTATCAAATGCGGCAATCCACTTCTCCGCTTCGTCCTGCTTGCCCATAATCTCGCCCATGGTCCGTAGTGTGTTCACCACATCCGGGTCACCGCCCCAGGCTACTGCTACGGTCGGAGCAATCTTCTCATACGTCTCAATGACATCCTGCCCCAGATAATCCGGTATAATAATCAGATCGGGCATCAATGCAGAGATCGCTTCCACACTGCCTACGCCTGCTCCGACATTCTCCACATCTGCCATCTCTTCCTTGTATTGATCCAGTGTCTCCTGGTTGACACCTGCCGGCTTCAGTCCAAGCGGAAGCATATACCCGCCGTATGCGAGTGCCACAACCTGCGCGGGCTCCGCCGGAATCTCTACCTTTCTGCCGAAGCCATCAGTAAATACCTTATTGGGCTTGTCTTCAGCAGCATTCATATCTCCGCCCCCGCAGCCTGCAAGCATCACAGACAAGCTGATCAAGAGGGATATCGCAAACATGGGCTTATGGCTAACTTTCAAATCATTCACACTCCATCTTCTGTATTGATAATGATTATCATCGATATCAATATAGCGTGCTTCCTTACGGGGAGCAATGAACGATTCCGGCATTTCTTTGGTAGGATTTGAACCTTTCAGAAGCGGGGCGTGCATTTTGAACTGTGCCGGAGTCTCTCTGAACACCTTTTTGAACAGTCTGCTAAAATAATAGAAATCCGTATATCCCACACGTTCAGCCACATCGCGGATCGGCGCATCTGTCCCGGCCAGCAGGCTTCTGGCGTGCTGCATCCGGGTCCGGCTCACATATTCCATTGGGCTGCAGTGATACTTGCGCTTAAACACCCTCACCAAATGATGGGTGCTGTAATGAAACAACTCCGCCATTGTGCTCATGGACAGGGCCTGGTGATAGAATTCCCTGATATAACGGGCGATCTGCTCAGCCAGATCTGTCTCCGGCTCCTGCTCCCCCGCCAGCGCAAGCTGACGGAATTGCTCGGCTACGAACTGATAGAACAGCCCGGTCACCTGCATCCGTTCCAGCTCTCCGCCGCTCTTCCATAGCTGATGCATACGCTCCAGCAGGGACAGAATCACCCATGGGTCTCTCCCCTGGAAGGTATATTTTTGCTGAAAAGGACTAGGTCTGTCCCCTCCCGCTTCTGTGAAGGGAGTGTCTGTCCACGGTTTGTACAGGATGAGATAATAGTCGAATGTCTGCTCCAGACATGCAATTTCCAGAACGGCTCCCTTCCCGCCATGAATAACATGCGCATACTCTGGAGTGTGCCCGTCCCCGTCGAACCGAACCTCAGCCTCCCCCTGATTGGTGAGTACAAACACACTTGACGGAAAAACGTACCTTAGCTGCTCTCCCGGCCTCATGTTTACATGACGGATATCCATGATTCTAACCGGTACATGGTTCCATGCCCGAATGCTGTCTTCCTGTCCAAGTCTCACATCAACTTCCCCCTGGCTATCCGTTCACTGTACATTTCTATTATTATAATTGATAACCATTATCAGTTACAACAATGTAGCTCTGCAAATAGGATCTGTCTGCCAAGTGAGCTATAATAAATTCCATGAAATTAAGCTGCACATAGCAGAAAGGCGGTGCAACAAATGAACGATAAGAATAGCCTCCCGCCTTCGAAAGCCTTTGGAGAGCTAGATCAGATGTGGTTCAGGCTTCGGAGTATTATGCATGGCCGTAATCCAGGGGGAGAGTGGCCGCTGCGGCTGCAATTTGTGGAATCGTACATGCTGCTAATTCCCATTGCGGGCCAGGGCTCCATCACGGTGGACGGTAAATACTGCGAGCTGAAGGCGGGATGTGTGTTCGTCTGTCTGCCGGGGCAATTAATCGAGGCTTCAATGGAGGACACAGCTGAACAAAGTGTTTACACCCTGCGGTTTGATGTGTATAGCCAGCATAGTATATCAGAAGAACAGCAACCTACCCGCCCGGCGGAGCTTCATCTCCCCTTCCCTCTGAGCGGAAACATAGCCATTCAGTCAACGATTACATACAGCAAACTTTGTGAGTTGATCAGCGGTTATATGGGAAGCCCGGCCCCCTTGCAGCGTCTGCTTGCCCAGAGCCGGTTCTATGAGCTGCTGCACAGTCTGCTGAGCAGTGCCGGACAAATGCAGCCCACCGATACCGATACTGCCATGGAGCGGGCTAAGCTCTATATAGAGCAGCATTACCGTGAAGAGCTGTCCATCAGTCTGCTTGCTGCTGAAGCAGGCACCAGCGTCAGGCATTTCATCCGGCTATTCAAGCAGACCTATGGTCTCAGCGCAATCGAGTACTTGACCGAATACCGGATCAGACAAGCCAGGAGCCTGATGCTTCCGCAGACGAATTATGAGCTGAAGGATATTGCGGCTTATGTGGGTTACAAGGATGTTCCTTACTTCCGGCGCAAATTCAAGCAGATTACCGGGGTCGCACCGGCCACCTTCATGCGCAATGCCAAGCTCAAAATCGCAGTTTGTCATGGCAGCCTCACCGGGGCGCTGCTGACCCTGAATATTATTCCCTGCGCGGCTCCTGCGGACCATCCCTGGGCTGAATATTACCGGCGAAAATATGAGACGGATGCGGTGCTGCCGCTTGCCCGGGAGGATACTCTATGGATAGAGCAGCTTACTCTTCTCCGTCCTGATTACATTCTCGGGCTGGAGACTTCGGTAAGCCGGTGGATGCTCCCGCAGCTCCAGGCAATTGCTCCCACGTTCCTCGTGTCTCCGCTCCAGACGGATTGGCGCTCGCAATTACACTTCATTGGAGAATGCGTGGGCAGGGCGCCGGAAGCAGCGGCATGGCTGAATAACTATGAGCGTAAGGCCAAGAGCATCCGGGTAAAATTGGGCCAAGGACCCGCTATGGGCAAGCTGCTCCTTGTCCGTATATCCGCTCAATCCATCACCGTGCTGTCTACCCGAAGCTTAGCTGAGGTGTTCTACGATGATCTGCATTTTATCCCGGCGTCCGTTGTGGACCGTAAGCTAAGTAATCAGACCATAACCCCGGAGGAGCTATGGTCGTCAGATGCGGACAAGCTGCTGTTCATTGTGGATGAGGATGCTGCTTCGCAGGCCGTCTGGTCTAAATTCCGGGACAGAGCGTCCTTGCTGCCCCCTGATCCCGCATGGTTTTCACGTATTGGCCACCTCCCTCCCTACCCTTGGACAGAGTATAACTCGTTCACCCAAGAGCTGGCTCTCGACTCCGCACTGACACTCTGGCGTAATCGGACATGAAATATTGGCGTGATAGTCAATAGTCGAATCAGACGGATTGTTTTATACTCCTAACAGTGATATTGATTCTCACTCTCAGGTGAGAAGACAGGTATTGATACTCAGGAGGTTATTGAAGATATGCGACAGATGAGACAAAGAATGGTGTTCTGCATGGCGATAGCGTTGATATTGGTAATGACAGCTTGCTCTAACAACAGTGGACAGGCCAAGGTAGCCGCAGACTCCGAAGCTGATTACCGGACAGTCAACAGTGAGAAAGGCGAGATTAAGATCCCTGCCCACCCGGCCAGAGTGATTGGATTGTCTGTGGTCTACCCGGAATTCCTGCAGGCCTTAGGCGTTACTCCCGTTGCTGTGCAGAACTACCAGGAGGAGTTCCCAACCTATCTGCAGGAGCCGTTCAAGGATACGCTGAAGATGGGCATTGCCCAGACCCCGAATTTCGAAATGATCCTCTCTGCCAATCCCGATCTGATCCTCGCTCCTACATGGTGGTCGGCTAAGGATTACGACCAGTTGTCGGGGATCGCTCCGACGGTTCTGCTGCCGCAGCGCGATGACTGGCGCGATGAGCTGAAGGATATCGCCGGAGTGCTCGGCAAGACGGAGCTTGCAGAGAAGGTAATCAAGGATCTGGAGGCTCAGGAAGCAGAAGCCAAGCAGAAGCTGGATGACCTGGTGGGTAATGAAACGGTGATGTACATGATGGTTATGCCGGGCAGCTTCGTTCTTTACGGAGATCAGATTGACCGCGGAAAATTCCTTCACACTACGCTTGGGCTGGAGATGATCCCGAATTTCCCGGCTAAAGATCCTTCCTTATCGATCTCGCTGGAGAAGCTGCCGGAGTATAATCCCGATCACATCTTCCTCCAGTTGAATAACGAGGATGATGCCGGGGTGAAGAAAACCTATGACGATCTGCTGAAGAGTCCATTATGGAAGAACATGACTGCGGTCAAAAAGAATCAGGTCTACACCATGGCCGGCAAGGACTGGTTCAACTTGGGGATGTCTCCAATGGCTAACCGTTATGCGGTGGATGCGGTGCTTCAGGCCTTTGAAGGCAACTCCAAATAAAGGGGGACTTCAGATGGGTGACACTGACAGACTCCAGGGGGCTGAGCGTTACTACATCCGCCCCGAAGCTGTTGAGAACGCAGTGGCTACTATACCGCTGACCGAATTATGCAGCCCTGCACAAGCTGAATATCTGCTTACCACTTATGCTTCCATGCTCGGGACAGAGGATAAGCGTATCGCTGCAGCCATCTTCTGCACATGGGTCGCCGGGATCTGCGGAGCCAAATACGCACTGCTCGCAGCCGCAGACCCGCTGGCTCATGCCTTGCGGCTGAATAACCTGTCTGTGCAGCTCATCCGCACGGAGGGGTATCCCGAATTCGCCTTTCTTATCCACGATCAGGGAAATGGGACCTATGACCAGGATGGGGATGGAAAAGAATTATCCGGCGAGCTTGGCATGTTCTACAGCAGCGTTGTCCGACCGGTTATTGCCGCGCTTGCCGAGGCTTCACAGACCAAAGCGGTGATGCTGTGGAAGCATGTCTATAATCAGTTGTATACTTTTATCGAAGAGGATGCTCTTGACGCTCCCAGTGAATGCCATCGCAACCTGATCCACGGGCAATTCCAAGCTGCCCTCTGGGAGCTGACACCGGAGGTATTCGGACTTCGCAGCAATCCGCTGCGGATCACCCCGAAATTCAGAACGGACCCCGACCCGCCGCACCATACGATATCTGTTAAGGCAACCTGCTGTCTGGCTTATAAGCTCAGAGCGGATCATGGCTATTGCGGCGGATGCCCCATCATTTAACCTGACACTACTCTTATAAAATTCCACACCGGATTGGGATCATTTTCCCATCCGGTTTTTTTCATGAAAATCAACCTGCTTCACTCTACAAGAACATCCGCCAAATTCCGACATATTACCTAAGAGCCTTTGCTCTAATACGTATCCGGGAGATGACCTATGTCACTGCTCATTCAAAAACGGCCAGTCCGTTCAACCAGCATTGCCAACACATTGGCCATTGTACTGCTCGTCATTATTCTTGTCGTCTTCTCGATTCTGGGTACCTTCTTCTATTCCAGCACCCGAAGCATTCTGGTCAGCCAGCAAGAGTCGATGCTGATGACCAAGACGCAGGGAATTGTCAGCCAATTCGATGCTTTGTTTAAGGAGAAGGGCTCACTGGTCAAACAAATGGCTACCAACTCGATTTTCCAAAAATATATTGAGAGCACTACACCAGAGCAAATCACCACCTCCCCCCACGCCGCAGAAGCACTCGCTACACTGGCGGACATTGTAAAGTCAGAGCCCTCCTTCGCCGATGCCTGGGTGGCCGGGTTATCCGGGAAGGGATATTTTCTCCAAAATGACGGTCTGACCTCTAAATCAGACTTCGATATCCGCGCCCGCCCCTACTTCAAGCCCGTATCCGAATCCAAGGGTCTCTATTATTCTGAACCTTACGCCGACGTCATTAGCGGCAAAATGCTGATGGGCATTTTCTATCCGATTCTGAATGAGAGCAGCCAAATGATCGGCTTCATTGCCGCAGATATTGCCTTCGACGACATCCCGCAAATCATGCAGAGCTATTCCTTGGGAAGCACCGGGTTCTCCATTCTGGCTACCCGCTCAGGCGATATTCTCTACCACCCGGATAAAGCCAAAGTGCTGAAGGAGAAAATTACAGACAGTCCTGGCGATCTCGGGGCCATCGGCAAAAAAATGATTAACGGCGAATCTGGCGTATCGCTCATTGATGATAATGGTGCCCCCCGTTATATCGGCTATGCCACCAGCAAGGATACCGGATGGTCTGTAGGCTTAACCATTACCCGGCAAGAGGCGCTTAGCGAACTGACATCCTTCACCCGGACGACCATCACCGGTTTTGCTGTCGCCGCTTTGGTCCTGGTGTTCATCTGTTATCTCACACTGCGCTACCTGTTACGTTCCATTCCAAAACTGCTGGCCGCTATCAAACGGATTGCAGACGGAGACCTGACTGTTCAGCTGAGTGACGCCTCTCGCAATGAAATCGGACAGATTGCTCATGGCATCGCGGGCATGGTCCAGAAGATTCAGGGCATGATTCAGGTGATCCATAATACGACTCAGGTGTTGGCCCAATCCTCCCACAACCTGCAAGCCATCTCTACCAAAACTGCGATAACCATGAACGAAACGGCTACGGCCATCAATGAAATTGCGAATGCTACCAACTACCAGTCCGCTGAATCCGAGAGCATTCTTCACAAAACCGGTGCATTGTCGGATCAAATTGACGAAATTACCAGTGATGCCCAGACTGTAGGAACCATGGTGCAGAACTCAGCAGAGCTCAGCAGTTCCGGTCTTGACTTGGTGGAGCAGCTCTCCAAAGCTGCAGAAGACAATCACCGATCTACACAGGCGATGTCATCGCTCATTGAGGATATTGATCTGAGCCGTCATGAGATTTCGGGTATTGTAGGCACAGTGAATCAAATAGCGACGCAGACCAATCTGCTCGCCCTTAATGCTTCCATTGAAGCGGCGCGCGCAGGTGAGCATGGCAGAGGGTTCGCCGTGGTGGCCGGTGAAGTACGTAAGCTTGCCGAGCAAACAGCCCGCGCTACCGAGGAAATTTACAAGAAGGTCAGCGCCATTGAAGAAAAAACAAGTCTGTCCGTAGAACACACTACGCTTAACCTTACGATTGCGGAGGAGAATGCCAAATCTGTCGAGAATGCGAAGCAGGTCTTCTTCAGCTTGAACAGCGACCTGGAGGAGCTTAAGGTACGGATGCTGCAGATCAGCAATAACACTTCGATTGTCCACAAGCACAAGGATGAGATTCTGCAGGCGATTGAGGTCATCTCGTCCACTACCGAGGAGAATTCCGCCTCCACTGAAGAGGTTAGCGCCAACACGCAAGAACAGCTAGGCAGTATTGAGCAGGTCGCTGAACTGTCCAGAGAGCTGAGCGAAATCTCGCAGAAGCTGGAGGAAGAGCTGAGGCAGTTCAAGCTGGAGTAGCGGAATATGCCAAAACAACGCCAAGTGGACGTCCCACTTGGCGTTGTTTTTATCATTCGGAGGCATATGCTCGGCTCGGTCCTATTTTAACATATATTTGCTTATGGTCTTAGGCGCATAGCTCCTCGTAATGTACAGCTCGCCGCCTCCCGCATAAATGTAATTATGCCCGGTTTCGTAGTCATGCCAGCTTGTGGAGAGATGATATTTAATCTGCAGGTTGGCCGGGTCCAGCACATAGAAATCTTCCTTCGCTATATCTCCCTCAAAGGTCTCAAGATCAATCACAGCCGGACGCTCCTGCCATTGGTACTGCTTCTCGACCGTAATCTCACCCGATGGCGTTATCCTGTAGTACCATTCGCGGTTCCCGGCTTCACCGATCTGCTGCTTGCCAAGCAATTGGTTGTCTTTGCTGTACAGTCTGTAGACGTTGTCGCTCTTAATCAGGTAGTTGTTTCCTGTCGTATTGATTTGATCCGCTTTGTTCAAGGGACGGACCCACTTCTTGATGCCCCCCGCATCATAGCCAAGTAGCAGCCATGTATCCCTACTACTCATCTGGATCAGGAAAGACCCGCCGCTGAGCAGCTGCACCTGGAAGTAAGGATCGCTCAACGCTTTGGGAGCAGTGTAGGCAGCCAGCGGTTTCGTCAGAGCGCCCAGGCTCCGGTATACGCTAACTTTATTTTTATCGTACTCAGTATGCACCACATACCCGTTTGGAAGCACTTCTAGCATCCCTGCGGCCCATTTGCCGGTCAGCTTAAGCTTGCGTACCTCCTTCCCGTCCTGATTGTACTCGGTGATACCACGAGAAGCTACATTGCCGCTAACCAAGGTTAGAATCACAATATTCCCGTTATCCAGCACCACCGGCGAATAGGACCCGGTTATGGTTTTGGTCCATTTCCGTTTGCCGTTCGGATCAACAACGGTAAGATCATAGGGTTTGCCGCCCCACATTTTATAGAAATAGCTGTAGCCGTTACTGGCCGTAAAGAAACGATGGGCGGTAAACGGCTTGTCGTTGGCCATGTCGGAGTAGTCATAGACCCAGTTGTTAGAACCGTAAACGCGGTCAATGGATGCGTACAGCATACCGGAAGACTTCGTCTTGGCTGGTGAGACGGTGACTGTCTTGACCATTGGAACGAATAACCGCTTGCTGCTCTGTAAGCTGTCTATGGTGCCCCAGAAGGTTTGGCCCTCCGGCAGCGTATAGCTCCATTCCGGCTTGGGGAGCTGTTCAATGACTTTTGCTGCCGATGAGCGCCCGGGAAGCAGTACCTGTGCCGCCAGCAGAAGCGCAAATGCTCCTGTGAAGATTTTGAGTCGAATTGAATTCATACTTCTATCCCTCTTTGTCTATGTATTAATGTTCCAACCTGAATTATTATATGACCACGCAGACAATAAGGACAGGTTATAAATGGATGCTATCTAACAGGTGTGCCCGGCAGCATTCCCGTCGGGTTTGCCAGTACCCGGGCTGTCCATTACAATGACAGTAAAGAGGCTGATAATGCCGATTCCCGGGAGGAGAGGATGATATGGTAGCATGGGACCGTGCCGGGTGGGGGCAATTAACGGTAGAAGAGAAGCAAACCGCGATGCAAGAGCTGATTAAGCGGTTGCCCGCCGGCTTCAAATGGCTGCGGTTAGAGAGGTTCGAACGTTACGGCCAGTCACTGGAAACAGGGGTATTCAAGTACGAGGGCAGTGAATATGTGTACGTGCCTGGCGGCTCGGTGACCCTGGGCCGTTCAGAGTTACATATGTATGCGGAGATGTCTCCCGTCCGCGAAGCTGTGATCGGGCCATTGCTCGTGCAGCGCCAGCCTGCTTCGGCAGGCTGGTATGAGTGTCCGCTGGACCGGCTGGACCCGGAAGAGGACGAGGATGTCCTTCAGGCTATCGAGGAATTCCGGCAGGGGCCGCACACCAGCTATGAGTACTCCCAGTATTTCCGGCTGGAACGGGAAGGTGATCAGGTCGTAGTGTTCCTGTTCGACGACAGCGAATCGTTCGAGGAATGGTCCGAAGCGGAGCTGCCAGAGGGCTTCGCCCTGCCGACTGAGGATGAATGGGAGTATCTGTACGGCGCAGGCGCCCGGACGCTGTTCCCATGGGGTGACGAGATTGACGAATCCATGCGTCTCAGGCATGTATCCCGAGCAGCTGAGGGCAATACTTCCGACCCGTATCCGCTGGAGCAGCCGAATGGGTTTGGGCTATGTTTCCCCGGCGATCCCTATAAGAAGGAACTGGTCCTCACTGAGGGCGGCATCACAGGTAAAGGCGGCGACGGCGGCTGCAATCTGCACGGCGGCCAGGGCGTTGCTCTCGGGTATCTCCCAACCGCCACTGCTTTCCGCGACCCTTATGAGAGCGAGCTGGAATGGGAGGATCTGCTGGATTGCCTGGTGTACCGGCGGGTTGTGAGGCTGTAGGCCATTCGCTCAAACACTGTCAAAGGAGGCACACAAGCTATGGAAATTCAATTAAGCGGCATGTGCGGAAATTCACCGAAGAACAAGCTGGCTGAGGATTTAGCAGTTGCTCTTATTACTGGAGATACCAAGACATTAAGCCATCTGCTTACCGACAATTCTACTGTAGAACTTGTAGGCAGTGAACATTATCCGTTATCTGCCGTTCTCCAGAAGTCAGCATCAGTTCCAGAGCTCACTGCGCTGACGATTGAACACGCCATCTCCCACGGCAAAATCGCTGCTGTGAGCGGTAATTGGGTGACTCGCAGCGGAATTCGTTTCTCCTTCAGCGATCACTATACTTTCGCTACGACCAAGGGCACTGAAGTGACTGCTGCAAGCTGTTACCGGATCAAGCTGCCTTGACATGAAGTTTATTCACAGCGAAAAGCCGCCCGCTTCGCTAACGCGAATTCCGGACGGCTTTTTCCATTATATTAGTTAGTATAAACACAACTTTTCTCGCTGTCGGTTTCACACACCCTGCGATACAAGCTCTCTCTGCGCGGAAGCTGCTCCATCCGTGTCCGAATCCGGGCTCTTATCCAGTTCCTCCACACGCGCCACATTCAGTTCCTGCTCATTCTGATGAAGCTCCTTGACCATATTCCTGTAGATATGGGCTTCTTGACGGTCCAGCCCGTCACGATTCTCTTTCATGATCCAGGTTTCCACGGTTCGCTTGAGAATTTCCCCTTTTCGTTCCAACAGTTTCGTATAAGTCAACGTTTCTTCATTCCCTTCCTGATGCTTAGAGTTCATACGCCGGGGTACGCTCAAATATGACTTCCGGCGTAACGTCTACTATTATACGGGAAAGAACCGGCTCACCCAATGCGGAGCAGCCGGGCTTACACAGGGTGAGCCGTACTGAGCTTAGAAGAGACTAACTCAGCAGACAGGGTTCGTAAACATTCGGACGGATGCTCCCATATACGGCAGGATATCATTAGAATAGCACCACGTACACCTTGCTCAGTCGGCCCGCACACCTCGCTCTGGCGCATTGTATTTGCGAATTGAAGGAACGTCTGGCCAGGGGAGATCTGTGGACGGATGAATATTCAGCTGAACTGGCGAATGTTCAGACCCGGGCAGCCGAGCTGGTGCAGCATCAGCATCCGCTGCCCCCGCATCTCCTGCAGAATGACAAATAAACTAAGCGCATAGCGGAAAATACAATACCGAACAACCTGTGTCAAACGATGCAGGCTCTTCGTGTTGAAGAGATTTTCCAGCAGGTGCTAGAATAAAAAGTCGTTTCCACTCGAATTCTGTCAGGAAATTAGCTTATAATGATCACACTGCGGCTTGACCGAGGATGGAACAGGACCAAGCAATCCAGAATAACCCCAAGGAGGAAGTCCATTGTATAAGGTGCTGATTGTAGATGATGAAGTTTTTGTGCGGAAGGGCTTGATCCGGATCTTAAGCGAATGCTCGCCGCAATTCGAAATTTGCGGTGAAGCCGAGAATGGGGAGCAAGCGCTTACCCTGATTGAACAATTGAACCCGGAGCTGGTGATTGCCGATATCCGTATGCCAGTGCTGGACGGGCTGGAACTGATCAAGAAAGTGAAGACGGAGCTTGTGCAGGAGCCGATTTTTATTATTTTGAGCGGATATGCCGACTTCTCCTATGCCCAGCAAGCCTTCCGGTACAATGTGTCCGATTATATCCTCAAGCCGGTTGACGAACAGGAGCTTGCGGTTGCGCTCAGCAAAATCGCCCATATACTGAACAAGAAACAGCTCCTCTCCATTACCCGTGAAAAGCCTCTGGTTGAGACGGTCATCGAAAGCCTGCTGCAGACAGAACCTGATGATCAGGTCATGGGGCGGATCGCCTACGCGCTGGAGCTTCCTCTCACCTCTTCCTATACGTATCTCATCGCAGAAATGCAGGATCAGCTCCCCGCCGGAGAAGTCGATTACCTGCCTGCACTGAAGGACTCGCTGCTGCGTTATTTCCGCCAAGAGGCTCAGACTCTGCTCCTTCATGTACGCACTAACAATCAATACGGGGTGATCGTGCCCGGCCATTGGGCCGATGATCCTAATCCATCCCCGTGGGGAGGCTACCGCACAATGCTGGATGCACTGGAGCGGGAGCTTGGAACAAGCATCGCTTTGTTCGTTGGCCGGACGGTAAGCCATCTCAAGCAGATTGCAGACTCCGGGACCAGTGCCGAGCAATGCCTCCAGTACCGTTTTGCCGCCGGCTTCGAAGGCATTTATATGGCGGACGAGCTGCTGGAGCTGCCCTTATACTATTTCGACATCGATGAAGGATTGCACAGCAAGCTGATTTACGAGGTCGAAGCCAATGACAACAAGGGTTACAGCTCAACTGTGGACGCTATCTTCACCCTGTTCCAAGAGCGCCACTTCGCCCCCGGAGCGGTGACGAACACGATCCGGCGCAGCATGATTGCCATCATTAATATTATCCGGCAGCTCGAAGGTGACGAGAATACGCTGCAATGGATGCATGAGCTGCTCAACTGGCCGCTGAAGTACCGAAATCTGAATCAGCTGAAGCAGATATTCCAGCAGTTTATCGCCGAAGCCGCAGAATATATCGCAGAGAAGCGCGGCGGCAAGAGCGAGGGCAATATTGAAAAAATCAAAAAATACATCGACGGGCATTACCGTGAAAATATCTACCTCAAGGGTATTGCCGCCGATTTCGATATGAACCCTGTCTATCTTGGACAGTTATTCCGCAAAACCTACGGAGTGTATTTCAATGAATACCTGCTGACCCTGCGGATTGAGGAGGCCAAACGCCTGCTGCGGCAAACCAAGAAGCGGATGTACGAAATCGCGGAGCTGGTCGGCTTCCAGAATGCGGATTATTTTGCCACCCAGTTTGAAAAGCTTGAGAATATGACGCCAACCGATTATCGCAATATGATGATTGGGCAGTAAATAAGGAGGCTCCCTGCCGTGTTCAACTTCCGTCTGAATCATATGAAGCTTAGAAGCAAGCTGATTGTCATCTACATTGTATGCGTGTTCATCCCGATCATCCTGACCAATGTAATGTTCTATCAGGTGACCACCGCCAATATCAAGAATCAGAAGACCGCGGATGCCGAGCAGGCGATGAATCTGCTGCAGGCTGAGCTGAGGACCGTCATTGAAGATGCTGCAGGCATGTCCTACCTCTACTCTATTGACCGGCAGCTGATCCAGCATCTGAATACCACCTATGCTTCAACAGACCGCTATGTGGAGTCGCTGAACGCCATATCGAATCTGTTCAACCGGACCGACAAAGAGAACAAGGTGCTGAGCTCCTCGGTGATTATGACCGACAATCCAACCGTTCTGGCCTCAGCCCATATCATTAAGCTGGAGGACAGCATGCGCGAGCAGGACTGGTATAAGCAGATCAGTAAGTTCAGCAACACTCACCCTCATCTCTATGTAACGCCCGACAGCATCAGCGTGATCCAGCGCCTTACCGACCGCAGGCTGGAGACCTACGAGCATGTGCTCAAAATTGACCTGAACATGAACTATATCCGGCAGATTCTGGATTTATCCAGCTTCAGCGGTGATTTCTATATTCTTGACCCGTCGGGCCAGGCCCGCTTCGGCCGTCTCTCCAGCGGTCAGCCCAGCGGGCTGATTACTGCGGCGCATACCCTGACCCCAACTGAGATTCCCAAGCCTAAGCAGGCCATTGTAATCGACAAAACCTACCAGAATAACCGCTATCTAAGCGGCTGGTCGATTTACGGCGTCCTGGATGAGACCCTTATTTTGTCTGACGTCAGACAATCCGGGCAATTTATCCTCTGGTTCGCCGGTATTAACTTCCTGGTTCCTACCATCGTAATTATGATCATGTCCCGTTCTATTCACACGCGTATTAAGAACATTCTGAGGCATATGAAGTCTGTAAAAGACAAAAACTTCGGACTCATCCCCTACCACCTGGAGCGGGATGAGATTGGCGAGCTTACCGTTGAGTTCAACCGGATGAGTAAACGCATTGAGAACCTGATCAATGATGTATATGTTGCAGAAATACAGAAGAAGGAGCTGGAACTCCGGCAGCGGCAGGCCCAGCTGCATGCGCTGCACAGTCAGATCAACCCTCATTTCCTGTTCAATGCGCTGGAGACGATCCGGATGCGCAGTATGATGAAGGGTGAGACCCAGACGGCGCGGACGATTCAGAACATGGCGAAAATTTTCCGCAAATCAATCACATGGAAGAGCAGCTTCGTTACGATCCGCGAGGAGCTGGAATTAATCGAGAGCTTCCTGGAGATTCAGAAATACCGCTTCGACAACAAGCTTGAATATCACATCGAGGTAGACCAGTCGCTGCTGAACATTGAAATTCCGAAGATGGCCTTCCTTCCGTATGTGGAGAACGCCAGTATTCACGGAATTGAGAATATAGCCGGCATCGGGTATATCAATATCCAGATCGCCCAGGAGAACGGGCAGATTGTCTTCGTCATTGCAGATAACGGCGTGGGCATGGACCAGGAGAAAATCAGTGAGCTTATGCATTATCTGGACGATGAGACCGCCATGGGGGATTCAATCGGGATGAAGAATGTAATCACCCGGCTGAGGATCACCTACGGGGAATCGTTCACCTTCTCCATCACGAGCGAGCCCGGAGCGGGAACCCGCATTTTGCTGCGGTTGCCTCTGGATAACAAATAATAAATATAGGGTATACCTTAATTATTCAAAGACTGATCTAAGGTTTGCCCTGTAACAAAGTTAAACGCTTTCTTTTATAATGAGGATGTTCAATAGCACAAAGTAAAGAAAGGGGATATGAAATGCGTACAAAGAAATGGATGCAAACCGGACTGGCTGCTGTTATGGCTTCAGCCCTCCTCATTGCCGGCTGCTCGGGCGGCAACAACGGGAACAAGAACAGTGCCAGCGGCAACGACGGCGAGGTAAGCACTGAGCCGGTAACGTTCACTTACTTCGGCTTCGGAGCCAACAAGGATACCATGGCCAGTGATACCACCATCGGTAAGAAGCTTCAGGAACAGACAGGCGTAGACTGGAAAATGGAATATGTAGTTGGCGATGGAAGCACCAAGTCCGGGGTTATGATTGCCGGAGGCGATTATCCTGATGTCATCTCTCCAGTCGGCGAGCTCGCCAAGCTGCTCGATGCCGGTGCATACATTCCGCTCAATGATCTGATTGAGAAGTATGGCCCTAACATCAAGCGTGTCTACGGCGATTATATGAACAAGATCACCAATGAAGACGGCAACATCTATATCCTTCCCTTCACTGCAAATGTAAACGGATACTTATCGCCGCCAGATCCAAGCAGTACCTTCTGGATGCAGAGACGCGTCCTTAAGGAATTCGGTTACCCGGAAGTGAAAACGCTTGACCAGTACTTTGACCTGATTGAGAAATACCAAGCTAAGTACCCTAAGGTGGATGGTAAAGACACCATCGGCTTCGCTACTTTCGCCGGTACAGCCGGTGAATTCTTCACCATCACCAACCAGCCTATGCATCTGGCCGGTTATCCGAATGAAGGCGCCGTCCTGGTGGACATGGAGTCTCATGAAGCCAAGCTGTACCAGGGAACCGAAGATGAGAAGCGCTGGCTGGCTAAATTGAACGAAATGAACGGCAAGGGTCTGGTTGACCCTGAGACGTTCACAGCGAACAAAGACCAGTATCTGGCGAAGCTGACCTCCGGCCGTGTACTCGGATATGTCAACTATTCCTGGCAGATCAACGACGCCACGAACAATCTGAGATCCGCCGGTAACGACGATCTGCGTTACGTTGCCCTTCCTATCGTATTTGACGAAGGCATTAAAGATGCTTATGTTGATCCTCCGTCCTTCGTTAACAACCGCGGGCTGGGTATCTCTGTCAGCGCAAAAGATCCGGTCCGCATCATCAAGTATTTTGACAACCTGCTGACCGATGAGAACCAGAAGCTTGTCGAGTGGGGCATTGAAGGCGAAACTTACACTAAGAACGCTGAAGGCCGTATGGTGATGAGCGAAGAACAGCTGACAAACCGCAACGACAATGATTTCAAACGTAAATTCGGCTTCGCTTATTTCGATTATGAATGGCCGCGTTATGGCGACAATTCCGTGTATGATGACGGCAACGCCCACGTTCCGTTCAACCAGCCGGAAGTTGCAGCGATCAACTACACAGATGGCGACAAAACACTGCTGGAGAAATACAACCTGAAGACCTTCTCCGACTTCTATGCCGAGCCGGTAGAGCGTCCATGGTACCCTGCCTGGAGTATTGAGAAAGAACCGGGCTCCCCTGAGCAGCTCTTCAGCCAGAGAGCCGGCGATTTGCAGCAGAAGTACTATCCTCGTATGGTGCTTGCTGCCCCTGGCCAATTTGAAAAGGTCTGGAGTGAATACCTGGCCGAATACAACAAGCTCGATGCTAAGGGCTACGAAGAATTCATGACTAACAAGATCAAGGACCGCATCGACGGCAAATGGTAAGCGTCCGCTTCCCAGATGCAGCATGATGAACCGGGAAAAGTGAAGCCTGCCTTCACTTTTCCCTTCTACACTTGTTAGCAAAGAGAGAATATGGAGCTTGGAAAGGGGACGGTACAGGTGGGAAAAACCGCTGTGCAGTTGGCAAAATCGAATAATACCGGTACTTCGCGCTTCAAAACCTTTTTTAAAGAGCTATCTAAACAGAAAATGCTGATGCTGATGTCATTGCCCTTTCTGTTATGGGTGATTATATTCAAATACCTCCCGCTATGGGGATGGACGATTGCTTTTCAGAAATTCAAGCCAGCCAAGGATCTGTTCGACCAGAAGTGGGTCGGCTGGGACAATTTCAAATTCCTGTTCCAGGAACAGCAGTTCTATCGCGTCCTTCGTAATACTCTGGTTATGAGCTCCATTAACCTGGTTCTCGGATTTGTAACGGCCATCGTACTGGCCCTACTGCTGAATGAGCTGCGCAATGTGTTCTTCAAACGCACCGTGCAGACGATCAGTTACCTGCCTTACTTCATTTCCTGGGTCGTAGCGGCCAATATTGTACAGATGGCACTGGCACCGGAAGGGATCATCAATGTGCTGCTGGTCAAAGCGCAGCTTATTGATCATCCAATTCTGTGGCTGGGCGAAGGCAAGTACTTCTGGGGAATACTCGGGGTTACGGAAGTCTGGAAGAATGTCGGCTGGAATACCATCATCTATCTGGCAGCCATCACCTCCATCGACCCTTCTCAATATGAAGCGGCTGAGATTGACGGGGCATCCCGTCTGCAAAGAATGTTCTATATTACCCTGCCGGGTATCAAGCCGGTTATCGTTCTGATTCTGATCATGAACCTGGGCCATATTCTGGAGTCCGGCTTCGAGGCACAGTACCTGTTAGGTAACGGGATGAACCTCGACTACTCGGAGAATCTGGATATCTTCGTACTGAAGTACGGGATGCAGATGAACAACTTCGGGCTTGCCACCGCAGCGGGTATGTTCAAGACGCTGGTCAGCTTCATCTTCTTGATCGCAGCCAATAATATCGCCAAGCGTATGGGCGAAAGCAGATTGTACTAGAAAGGAGGACACAAGTAATGGCTAAATCCAAAACCAATTCATACCGGAATTCATCGCTTGGTGACCGAATCTTCGATATATGCAATACGATCTTCATGATTCTCTTGGTCATTGTTACCCTCTATCCGTTCCTGAATATGTTTGCTCTATCGTTCAATGAAGCGAATGACTCTGTCCGCGGTGATATTTATATCTGGCCTCGTGAATGGACACTGCGCAACTTCGAGTATGTATTCAGTGAATCCAACATCTTCTTTTCAACGTTTGTCTCTGCAGCACGGACGGTAATCGGCACTGTGGTCTCCGTATTCTGTACAGCGATGCTGGCCTATACGGTAAGCCGTCCGGAATATAAGCTGAAGAAGTTTGTGTCCGTCACGTTTATTTTCACCATGTACTTCAGCGGCGGTCTGATTCCAGGCTACCTGCTGATCAAAGAGCTGAACATGCTGAACAGCTTCTGGGTCTATATCATTCCGGGCATCATCGGCGTATTTAATATGATCGTCATCCGCTCCTTCATTGAGGCACTGCCTGAGGGACTGATGGAATCGGCCAAAATCGACGGCGCAGGCGACTTCATCACCTTCTCGCGCATTGTGCTTCCGCTGACCGTTCCGGCGCTGGCTACTGTCTCCCTGTTCGTAGCGGTCTATCAGTGGAATTCCTGGTTTGACGTCTTCCTGTACAACTCCTCCACGCCAAGCCTGAGTACGCTGCAATACGAGCTGATGAAGATGCTGTCAACATCCAACACCGCGATGTCCAGTTCCTCGGCAGCCGATGCCTTTGCGAACGCGCAGGGCAACAAATCGACCGTTACACCGACCTCTATCCGTGCTACGATGACTATTGTGGCCAGTGTGCCGATTATCATCGTCTATCCGTTCCTGCAGAAGTATTTCGTCAAAGGGATGGTTGTCGGCGGGGTCAAAGGTTAAGTCTTACGATCCAATGAATACTATTAAAATAAACAAGCGATCCTCCGGGGGCTGTCCGCCTTCTGAAGGGTCGCTTGTTTTTAATTGCAAGCCCTAATTCATTAGATCCTTGAACGTGGTAGCGAATCAGTTACGCACCTCGAACGAATTACTATACGGTAATGTCCCCGCACCAGCGAGTGATTCCTTCATTTATGGTTTGCATTGGATTTGGAGCGGATAGAGGAATCGCCCAGGCAATATGTCCATCCGGCCGAATAAGCGCCGTGTGGACGTCGTTCCAATCCGCGTCAGCCTCAGCCAAAGAGGCATGTACAACTTGAAGGTTGCTAAACGTTTCCCATTGACAGCTATTCTGTTCATTAGGATGGAAATGCAGCAGAAGAAAAGTACCTTTTTGTAGTAACGGATAGGAGTTAATCAATTGCCCGTCTTTCAGCTTTAAGCTTAGATCCTTGAAACGTTTCCCATTTAAAGGATGGGGAGGCGCTTCGGCGTCTGGAGCATAAAGTACATCCATTGCGGAAACTTGTGCGGCGATCTGATAATTTGCTTCCGGTATTTGAATCAGTTTAGCTAACATACTTCGAAGTTCCGTGATAGGGGGAGTCACATCCAGAAGCAGGGTTTGGACCTCGGTATTCCGGAGCAAGGTTGTATTCCATGGAAAGCGTTCGGCATGATAACTGTCCAATAGCCAGTCCGGAGCCCAGCCTTTGATTGCTCCTGCAAGCTTCCAGCCTAAGTTCATCGCTTCTTGTAAGCCGACATTCATTCCCTGTCCACCAGCGGGAAAATGAATGTGCGCCGAATCTCCCGCCAAGAACAATCGACCATTCCGATAGCGTCCAGCTTGCCGCGTCGCATTTCCGAAACGGGACATCCATTTCACATCGTTCAATCCCAGATCGCTTCCGGTTGTACGGATGAGCGATGAACGAAACTCTTCCAATGTAACGGGCTCATCCTTAGAGATGTTACGTCTCTCCATATCGATCATCAAGACCCGATACAGATGATCATTGATCGGCATGATGCTGACCAATCCTTTTTCTGTAATCCGGGATATGACACTCATAGGAGCCAAATCAGATAGAACGGCATCCCCCAGAATCGCCGTGAAGGTCGCATCTGAACCTTCAAATGATATATTTGCATGCTTGCGAACCAAACTTCTGGCTCCATCCGTACCTACCACATAAGCTGATCTTAACGTTGTTTCTGCATGAGGTCCTGCGACCTTAACGTCAACCCCATCCTCATCCTGGTGTACAGATAGAGCCTCAACCTCTCTCCAGACCTCTGCGCCAAGGCTAAGCGCCCATTCCTCCAACACCTTCTCCGTCTCACTCTGCGGTAAAAAGAGAGTGTGATTGGAAGAAGAATTCAACACCGTGAAATCCAAAGGAGTTTCTAATCCGGCGAAATGTCCTCTCGAAAGTAAGCGGCCTTGACTGATTAATTGTGATTTCAGTCCACGCATATCTAATATTTCAAGAGTTCGAGGATGTACGGTAAGCGCACGTGAATAAGGAGTTGTCTCTTTTAATCGCTCAATGACGCAGACCTTTACACCGGCTAATGCCAATTCCCCGGCCAGCATCATGCCGACAGGTCCGCCACCGATCAGGATGACTTCATATTTCATATCAAAAGCCTCTTTTCTTAAACATTATGGGAAGATCACGATAGCGTCTATTTCGATAAGCCATTCAGGATCGGCTAGTGCTTGAACGCCTATATAGGTACTTGCTGTCTTCGGCCAGTGAGGGCCAAACACATGAAATCCTGCCTCAAAAATAATCGGAATCATTTCCGGGTTGTGGTTTACAACAAAAATATTCATTTTTACAATGTACAAGGGATCCGCTCGCACGGCTTCCAATGCATACTTAAGGTTGGTGAACACTTGAATCGCTTGCGCGTAATAGTCCCCTGAACCGACCAATGATCCTGTTTCATCTACAGAAACCTGACCTGAGATGAAGGCCAATTGGGAGGCAGTAGTTACCACGACATGAGAAATTACAGATGTAAACTTATCCGTCAAGGTCTTCGGATTTACGACCTCCATAGGCAGGTATGCTCCATTTCCCTATTTATAAATTCCCTCTTGAAAAGTGGACAAGTATTCCCGGCAAACCTCCTTCATCAATTATTGTTTCGTTAGAACCTTTTTTATCGCCCGTTAAAACAAGGGTGATGAAAATTATATACAATTTTAGTTTCATTCGAAACAATATCATTTTACTTGGTTACTCTTTATCATGTCAACCCCAATCCCAATATGGGTATTCCGTATGTTTCTCAGAGAACAATCTATGATATAATAAAACAAATAAGTCGAGGAGCCAGCATAATGATGGATACTGCCAGTAAAAACAAAACTGCCATTCATGAATTTTTCGTTCAGTTTCTTGAGCAAAAAGAGCAATATGAAACCCGAATAACTGCCACATACCTGAAGGATATCCGGAAGCATATTGAATCAGAATTCAGCTTGAATATGACGGAACTGCACACCATTGCGTGCATCGGAGAGCAGGAGCCGATCAATCTCACTTCCATCGCGGAGAGAATCAATTTAAGTAAAGGAAATACCTCCAAGATCGCAAATAAATTACTAAAGGCAGGTTGGGTGCGAAAAGCCCAGTTCAACGACAACAAAAAGGAAGTGTATTTTCGGCTAACGCCTATCGGCAAAAAGCTATTTGCTGCTCATGATGAGCTTCATGTGAAGGAAAAGCAAAGAATGTACGAGTTTTTGGAAAGATATAAAGAAAGCGAGCTCGAATTTATTAAACAGCTGTTTGGAGATATGGTGGACTTCTATCGCTAACGAACCCAATAAATTGTACATAGGTTAGACATCAATAATAATTGGGGATACAGTTCAAGTGAGAGGCTGCTTTTAATCGTAACAGGGGTCATCCTGCCGGTCGACGGCGGACTGAGTGCCTAAAGGCTGCTTCCACTCCCCTTTCCTATTCAGCTAACTCTCGTCTCTTGGGCTTATAATCCATACATTGGTAAACCGAAACAGGAATGGATTATAATATACAGTAAAGTAGCCCGATGAGGTTCATATTAGCAGTTGGGAGAACAGGGAGAGACTATGACTATGAATATAGCTGCTAGATTCGTGCAACGTTTCAGAGATTACGATAACCGGAATATGCTTAGTGTCTACCGGGACAAAACGGAGCAAATCCGCAAACGCAATTTGCAGACTTGGGATGACACCAAGCTTCAGGAGGAGTCCCTCCGGCTCCGGCACGCTGCCCAATCCGGCATAGCTCTGGAAGAGCTGCTTGTCGATGCCTATTCATTAGTCTGCGAGGCTGCCTCAAGAACCCTCGGATTACAGCCTTATGATGTCCAGATCATGGCTGCTATCGCCCTGCACGAGCGAATGCTGATTGAGCAGCACACGGGTGAAGGCAAAACCCTCTCAGCCGTAATGCCGGCCTATCTGAATGCGCTGACCGGCAAAGGCGTGCATGTGCTGACCTTCAATGATTATTTGGCCCGGCGGGATGCACTGTGGATGGGTCCCATCTACCGCTTCCTGGGACTATCGGTGGATTCGGTTCAAGCGGGCATGAGTCTGAGCGAGAAACGGGCGGCCTACAGGAGCGATATCACCTATGTTACGGCAAAAGAAGCCGGGTTCGACTACTTGCGGGACACCATTGCGCTCACGGAAGCCGCTACGGTACACCGCCCTTTCCACTATGTCATCGTGGACGAAGCTGATTCCCTGCTGCTTGATGAAGCGCGGGTACCGCTTGTAATCAGTGGCGAATCCGAGGTCAGTCATAGCGACGGCATGCGATACGCAGATCTGGCCCGGCTGCTGCTGGCTGGAGAGCATTACGATTATGACGAATTCCAACGGAACGTATACCTGAACGATGCTGGTGCTGCCAAGGTGGAGGAGCTGCTGGGATGCGGTAATCTCTACGATAGCCGGAACAGTCAGCTGCTAACCTCACTGAATTGTGCGCTGCATGTGGAGACCTTATTAACGAAGGACATTGATTACATTGTCCGTGGCGGTGCTATTGAGCTGATCGAAGAATATACGGGACGCGTGGCCGAGAACCGGTATTTGCCGGACGGCCTGCAAGCCGCACTGACTGCCAAAGAAGGACTGAAATGGACCGCAGGCGGGAAAATTCTCGGTACAATCACTATTCAACACTTCATTAGCCTATATCCGGAAATCTGCGGAATGACCGCTACAGCCTGCGCCTCGGCTATGGAATTCAAGGATATCTATGCTCTGCAGGTGGTGGAGATTCCGCCGAATCAGCCGAACATCCGGGTAGATCACCCTCACCGGATTTACACACACAAGGATGTCAAATATCAGGCGCTCGTGCAGGACATCTCCTCTATTCACAGGGAGGGACGTCCCATACTGATTGGGACCGCAAGCGTCGAGGAATCGGACATGCTGGCTGCGGAGCTTGCGGCTGCCGGTGTTCCCGTTCAGGTACTGAATGCGAAGAATGATGCTGAGGAAGCGGATATCATCGCCAGAGCCGGAGAACTCGGCGCCGTAACGGTCTCAACGAATATGGCGGGTCGCGGTGTCGATATCCGGCTCGGCGGCGGTGACCCGGTACAGGCCGACGCTGTCGCCCGGCTCGGCGGGTTATATGTCATTGGCACCCATGTGAATGAGAGCGTGCGGATTGACAATCAGCTTCGCGGGCGTTCCGGCCGCCAGGGCGACCCGGGGGCTTCTGTCTTCTATGTCAGTCTGGAAGACGATTTGATGCGCCGCTTCAGCTCCCCAACCCCAGCCCATGCGCTCAGACAGCAGGAAGCTATTGCAGGGCCTTCGCTTGGCCGGAAGATCGCAAGTATTCAGCAAATTGTAATGAGCCAGAACTTCGATATCCATAACGAGCTGAACCGTTATTCGGATATGATCGAGGACCAGCGGCGGATTCTCTACACAGAGCGGCTCAGCATACTGCTGGGCGAGCAGAGGGTGAGCCCTGCGGAACAGCGGGTACGGCTGTTCTATATCGATGAATGCTGGGCTGACCATCTGGCCTTCGTCTCCTATCTCCGCGAAGGCATTCACCTGGAGAGCATCGCCAGCCGCAGCCCGATCGATGAATTTCATACGCAGATTACCGGAGCATTCGATCAGATTCCGGATAAGATCGAACGTGCGGCAGAGGCTATGCTGATCAGGCTCGGCGGGTCCAATGATCCGGCTGAATGGGAACGGCTGGGACTGAGGAGCCCTGCTTCCACCCGGACTTATATCATCAACGACCAATATCTCCAGAATAAGCGCAGCTCATGGACGGGAACGACAGTGGTGGCTTTTTGGCTTCGTCCAATTGCTCAGAAGCTGCTATCCCCCTTCATTAAGCAGCCGAAATATTAATAGAACCTTTATTATAGTAATAGAAACGGCTATGCCGTCCTTAAGAGGATAGCGTAGCCGTTTCTAGTTTGTACAGAAATTGAAAGGTATTCTACCGATACCCCACGAGCAAATGATCACCGCACTTGTGGGGCTTAGTAAGAGTTTTTTGCGGTCAAGCAAGTGGACAAAATCCACCTGTTTCCGGCTCTCATCGCATCCTGGCCTCTTTCCCATCTGAGCTGCCGCTTCTCAGCCTGTCCCCTGCTGCTTAACTGTAGAACTCCCAGAATACAAGCTGGACCAGCAGAATCGACATCATCACCATGGGCACGATGGCCGGCCAATGGCTACGGGCCGGTAAGACAGACGGGGACCGGCGCTTCATCAAGGTTAGCAATAGCGCAGCGATAAGCAATGCCGCCAGGCCGGTCAGTGCAATATTCACTATAATCTGAGGATAGACCTCTGCATAGGCACGTTCACTGTTGCTCAGCATCCGTAAGGCCAGCACCAGATTGTTCACGACCAGACCGGTGCCGGTTAAAGTCAGTCCGGCCGTCAGCTTCCGGTTGGCGGAACGGGGGGCAGTACGGTGACGACTCGCTTTCCTTTTACCCAGAAGCGCCTGTACCAGCAACACAAACGGAGCAATTACAAAATAGGCAATCGCCAGTGCCGCCAGTGCTGCACTGATTAGCAGTACCGGCATGGACCGGCCCGGACCCAGCGGCAGATAATCGGAGGTGTACACCGAGACGGCCTCTACCTTCCCCTCACTGACTTTGGTATACAGCATCGGCCAGGCATCCAGCCCTGAATCTCCGCCCGTCTTCGCATAGAGATAAGGCTGAACCTGCTGATAGCTTCCGCTCATCCCGGCAAGTGACACCTTAAGCTGATCTGTTCCCTGAGGCTCAAGCTTCATCATCGTGAGATAAGGGAACAGCTTCATGAAGCCATGTCCGGGACGGCGTGCTGCCACGAATCGGCCTTCCACCTCTGATACATCCGGCAGAACCGCTGCCTCCGTCTTCGCTCTCTGCCCCACTACTGCCTTGGTCAGACCATGAACAATATGGGATTCGCCCGCCTGATTCGTCATAATCACGACTGCAAACCGGTCTTCAGGCACCAGCATCAGATTGGTGGCAAAAGCAATCGTGTTCCCGCCATGCCCCAGCGTCCGGTGAACTCCCGGATACTCCCAGAACCCGTGGGCGATGCCCGGCATGTCTTCTGCAGCGGAATGACTGCGGGTCAGCATCGTATCCAGCGTACCGGACTTCCGGAACAGCGGAGATTGCTCTCCGGCGGCAGGCATGAAGGCCATGGCGAACTTGGCCAGATCCTCCGCCGTCCCGTTATTTCCGCCGTTCGGGTACATGGACATATAATTCCATGACCCTTGATTGAAGGAGCCTGGTCCGGCGAAGAAGTATCCCTTGGCCTTATGCTCCAGCAGCTCCGGGCGGTCCTCCACCACAGAATACGCCATGGAATGCTTCATGCCCAGCGGCTCAAAAATATGCTGCTGGACGTATTCATGATACGGCTGTCCGCTGATGCGCTCCACAATATAGGCAGCCAGTGAGTTTCCGTAATTGGAATACGCGACCACTTCCCCTGGTCTGTAGATCTGTGCGGGCTGAGCCAGCTTCAGCCCCTCTTCCAGTGACCGCACTTCCTCAGGAGACTGGTAGGCCATATCGAACATATACTCTTCGAATCCGGCGTTGTGGTTCATCAAATTCAGCATCGTGATCGGCTCATCATACGTCAGCTTAGTCAGGAAGTTCTCCGGCAGCAGCTTACGGATATCTTGATTCAGGTCCAGTTTGCCTTGCTCCGCCAGCTGCATTACGGATGCCCATACAGCAAGCTTGCTGATCGAGCCCCATTCCATGACCGTATCCGGGGTGACGGGGATCTGTTTCTCCACATCGGCGTAGCCGTACCCCTTGGACAGAACAATCTGTCCATCCTTCACCATCACAACGGAAGCGCCTACGGTCTGCTTTCCTATGTACTCTTTTACATAATCGTCTACAAAAGCTTCCAGCCCGGTCAGCGGAATGCCGGATGGGGTAGCTCCCCCTGCTCCTACGCTGCCTTGCTCTGCGGCAAATGCTGTAATGCTGCCCGATAGCAGCAATAGCACCATGAGCACTAGTGTGAATCCTCGTTTCAAAATAAAACCTCTCCTTTAGTCGAGTAAAATCCTGCAGCCTTCCTAATTCTAACAAAAAACCTGACACTTGAGTGTTATAATCTTGTAAAAGTACAATTTGGGTATATAGAATAGAGACACGATACTTCTATTTGAAAGGACATCCATCATCTATGATTCTATTCATACACCGCAAGGACCTGCGGACTTCTGATCTGCCGGCCTTCGACGCTATAGCTTCAGCAGAGGAGGACTCCCTGCATGTATTAATACTGGAGCCGTTTCTGCTAAGGAATAAGCGTTATCTGGAGCATAGCGGTCAGAATTTCCTGCTGCATGTTGCCCGCCTCCGGCAGGAATACGCGGAGCAGGGCAAGCGGCTTCATCTCCTGTACGGGGAGCCGGAGGAAATCCTCCGCAGACTGGCACAGCTCCACCCCATACAGGAAGTCAGTTTACACGCAGACTATACCCCTTATGCTCTGAAGCGGGACAGTGTGCTGCAGGATACCGCTTATTCGCTTGGCCTCCGGTTCCATGCCCGGCATGAACGGATGCTCTGTGACCTGGAAGATTTCATGGACTGGTGCGGCAGGAGTGAGCCGTTCAAGGTATTCACTCCCTTTTACCGCCGTTGGCGCGCTTTTCTCTCAGAACGGTTCCGGCCCCCTTACACTGAGGGACTGGGCAGCTTGCAGACGGCAGACCTTCATCCGGAGATGAGAGAGGCCTTCAGGCTTCCGGAGGAAATAGATCAGCAACTCGCACAACTGAAGGATGCGGCAAGGGAGATGAATCCGGGCCGAACCTTGGAGGATTTCATTACGGCAGAACTCCAGCATTACCCGGATACCCGCGACCAATATGCGGAGGACCGGACAAGCCGGATGAGCAGCCACCTGAATGCAGGGGCTGTATCTGCAAGGGCTGTCTATCGCAGGCTGACTGAGGAAGATGACCTTGGAGAGGAATGGCTGCGGCAATTGGCCTGGAGGGATTTCTATCTGTATCAGGCAAGGCTGGATGGGGATTTTTTCAATTATGAGAAAATATATGACCTCTCTGCGCTTGGAACACAGCACTTCGAGGCCTGGGCTCAGGGCAGGACCGGCATTCCGGTCATCGACGCTGCCATGCGCCAATTGAATGAGACCGGCTGGATGCCTAACCGGCTGCGGATGATTACGGCGATGTTCCTGACGAAGAATCTGGGCTGTCCGTTCATCTACGGTGAACGTTATTTCCGGCTGAAGCTCAGCGATTACGACAATGCCCAGAACCGCGGCGGCTGGCTGTGGAGCTCTTCGCTGGGCTTCGATGCTTCTCCCTATTTCCGGGTGATGAACCCGGTCACCCAGTCCAGGACTCATGATCCAGACGGCAGCTATCTCCGCACCTGGCTGCCGGAACGCGCGGATTGGTCTGACCAGGCCATTCATTTGCCTGCCGATGATGCCATTGTTGACCTGAAGCGGTCCCGGGCGCTGGCTATTGAAGTCTATAAGGAGATTATGCGAAGCCGCAAAAGCTGAAGAAGCCGGGTCTTAGCCCGGCTTCTTCAGCATCAGAATTCCTTGTTCCGGTGAATCCGCACGGCCGTCACATAAGATATGGCGAACAAGAGAACCGCCAACAGCAGAGATGCATACCCGGTCTCTGGTCCATTGAAGTTAACACCGTCCATATACTGGCCCAGCAGCAGCCATACCAGAACCCGGAGGACTACAGCGATTCCTGCGGCTACCATCACCATCAGCTCGCTTTTGTCCACACCGAATTTAAGCACAACCGGATAATAGACCGCCAGCGTTGTGATGGCCAGCGATAAACCGAAGGTGAACCCGGTGGATAGGCTCCAGCCCGAGGTGTCCACGCCTTTGGCATAGATCACCCCTATAGTAATCAGGCTCGTAGCCGTCCCCATCAGAATCAGCAGCAGAAAGCTTAAGTACTTGGCATAGACCACCGTTCGCCTTCTGATCGGCAATGTGATCTCAAAGCGGTTCCACTTCGATGCCTCATCCGCCTGCAGGGAGGCCCCGATGCTCACCACAAAGACCAGAATCTGCGCACCAATGATGGCATTCAGTATCGAGTTATTAATTACGGCCAATGGGACCAGCGCCAGCATCAGCGCGATGCCCAGGGATGTTTTGATCGTATTTTGCAGCGAGTAGTAGTTATTAAGCAGCAGTCCGCGCATCCTATTTCGCCCCCTTTACCAGCAGCAGCAGAATTTCTTCAATAGATACCTGATCGACGGTGATCCCGCTGTATTGCTGCTCAAAGATTCTTCTGTCCCTCACCAGCACATCGGTCTGATGCTCCCTCACCCGGTAAGCCAGCCTGTCTTCTTCTGCAATACTCTGGAACTGGCCGCTGGTGCAGCGGGCCACGCCGTAGTCGTAGATCAGCTCATCCTTCATCGCTGTCAGAATGATCTGCCCTTGATGGATGAAGGTGATATAATCAGCGATTTTCTCCAGATCACTTGTGATATGGGAGGACATCAGTATAGCATGACGCTCATCCTCTACGAATTCCAGGAACACCTCCAGAATCTCCTCTCTGGTCACCGGGTCCAGCCCCGAAGTAGCCTCATCCAGAATCAGCAGCTTGGGATGGTGCGACAGGGCGGCAGCAATCGCCAGCTTCATCGTCATGCCCCGTGAGAACCCGCTGATCTTCTGGTTCATAGGCAGGCCGAACTTCCCTGTAAGCTTGATGTAGAGCTTCGGGTCCCATTGCTTATAGATGCCGCGCATGACCTTAGCCAGCTTATTTGGGGTCAGCACCGCCGGGAAATTGGCCGAATCCAGCACCACTCCGATATCTTCGCGTAAGACCGTGTCAGTATCCGTCATCTCCCTGCCCAGCAGCCGGATTGTTCCGCTGTCAATCTGAACCGTGTTCAGAATGGACTTGATCGTTGTCGTCTTCCCTGCCCCGTTCTCCCCCACGAACCCCATAATCGTTCCGCTGGGTATAGCAAATGATACATTGTCCAGCATAAAGCCGGAATCGGCATAGGACTTGGTCAGTCCGGTGATTTCCAAACTAAGATTCATGATTTCCCTCCTTGTAAAAGATAGTCAGCATATCCACCATCGTCTCCAGCTTGATTCCGCTTGCGCGGGCGATTTCGGCTGCCTTCATTAGATGCTCATCCACCTTCTTCAGCTGCTCTTCCTGAAGGACATCCTGGTTCACGGCAGAGACGAAGCTTCCGCGCCCGACCGTCGTCTCGATGAATCCGTCACGCTGCAGATCCTCATACGCCTTCTGTACGGTGATGACACTGACCTGAATTGCTTTGGCCAAGGCACGCATCGAAGGGATCGGGTCTCCTGCCTGAAGCTCTCCGCTCATAATCTTGCCCTTAATCTGCGAGGTGATCTGCTCATAAATGGGCTTGTTCCGGTTACTGCTGATGATAATCTCCACACGCTTCCTCCTTGCGTGACCAGTGTACTTATTGTACCAGTACAATATAACTGATCTAATGGTTTTTGTAAATATATCATCCAAAAAAAGAGCTAACCCGAACACCCGGTCAGCCCTTCCAAATTACTTATTCACGTTAGAAAACTCCACCTGAAGGGACACCACCTCTGAGCGCGAGCCGATACGGATCGGCGGGCCCCAGAAGCCATAGCCTGAAGAGACGACGGTATGAAGCTGTCCCTTCTTCAGATACCCCCAGTCATTCTCGAACACCCTGGAAGTGATAAGGTTGGCTGGTGCGATCTGCCCGCGGTGGGTATGGCCGGAGACCATCAAGTCGATGCCTTGCTCTTCAGCAATCCCGAACTCCACCGGCTGATGCTCTAACATGAATACCGGCTTGGAACGGTCTACGTCCTTGGTCAGGTCAGCCAGCTTGGCCCGCTCCTTATCACTGTAATCCTTCCGTCCAATCAGCGTCAGCCAGCCGCCCACCTCGACGTCTTCATCGTAGAGCACCTGCATCCCGCTCTCCTCCAGCAGGCTGATGATCTCCTCTGTCCCGCCCTTGAACCGGTCATGATTCCCCAGGGAAGCATATACCCCGAGCGGAGCTTCAAGCTTCGCCAGCACAGCGCCGAGACCTTTGTCCTTATAGGGCCTGACGTCATCATCCACGATGTCGCCCGGAAGCAGTATCAGATCGGGGTGCAAGGCGTTAATCTCCTGCACCATCCGCTCTGCATGGCGTTTGCCGGATAAATAACCGAAATGCATATCCGAAGCCATCACGATGTGAAGCTTACCGCTGGGCGGACCCGGCTTGTCAATCTGTAACTCATAGGAACGGACAACCGGACTGTACGCATTATAGCTTCCATATCCTATCAGGGTGATTAGAATAACCAGCGTCAGGATACCGGACCACTTCTGAACCGCGCGGCGCGGCAGCTTGGACAGCTTCGTTAGCCAGACCATAAGATGCACGAGCGGCAGCAGCATGAGCAGCAGACTGAATACGGCCAGCCAGTAGCTGCCGATGACGCTTAAGACAGCTGACCCAGCCACCACTCTGGAGAGGATCAGCGAGCTGGCCAGGAAGATCAGCGCAATAATATAGAACAGCCGGAACCGTCCGGAGACGACCGGCTTGATCCAGCTCCAGCCGCTCCAGCCAATATAGAAGACAATCAGGGCATATATCGTAATAAATACCAGTCCGAGAATAATAAACATGCGCTCAGCTCCAATTTGTGTTAAATAAATATAGTGTAGACAATCGACAACCTGGAGGATTTCATCATGGCAAAACCCTTTTTTCCGCGGCTGGAGGGAAACAGCCGGGGCTGCTTGACCTTTGAGCCTTTTTTTCTGATTCCCTTTAGCATGTTCTCTACCTATGCCACCCTGTACATGTATGAGCTTGGATTGACCGAGCTGAACATCGGCTGGATAACGACGATCGGACTCATCGTACAGGTATTCTCCTCTTTGCTCAGCGGATATTTAACGGACCGGCTGGGACGCAAGCGGGCTATATTATATTTTGACCTGCTTAGCTGGAGTCTCGCCACCTTGTTATGGGCCTTCTCACAGAACCTGTGGTTTTTCGTGGCGGCTGCGGTGATTAACGGCTTCCAGCGTGTGCCGCATATCGCCTTTTACTGCCTGATTGTTGAAGATACCCGCCCCTCTGACCGGACCTATGTATTCACACTGCTGCAAATTATCGGGGTGATCGGAGGCCTGTTCGCACCGCTGGGCGGTCTGCTTGTCCACCAGTATGGCATGGTCACGGGCATGAGGATCATGTACGTGCTGGCCTTCCTCTTCATGACCTTCCAGTTCGTGGGCCGCCATCTGACTACCCGGGAGACCGAGGCCGGCATCCGCAAAAGACAGGAGACCCGTGAGCTCAGCCTTAGGGAAAGTATGATTGAATACGGCGGCGCCTTCCGTGACCTCGGGGCGGAGCGCAATCTGCTGCTGATCTTCGGCGTATACATTCTGTTCAACTTCCAGGCTACGCTGAAAAGCACCTACCTGTACCTGTATCTGGCAGATTATATCCATCTGGACAGCGGCATCCTCTCTCTGTTCCCGGCCGTGTCCTCAGTCATCATGCTGCTAACGCTGTGGCTGCTGATGCCCAGAATCCCGGATCAGAGCGCTAACCGCGCTATGATGGCAGGCTTCGGCTTATCTGCTCTGTCGAATGCCATGCTGGTTCTCTACCCTACAGCGAGCTTTATCTGGATCGGACTGAGCACCATTCTGGCAGCTGTAGGCCTGATGATCAGCTCTCCTTATCTGGAGGCAGCTGTGCAGAACGCCATTGATGATGATAAGCGGGCCAAGGTCTTCTCCATGCTGTCTGTCCTGATCCTGGTATTCACCGCGCCAGCGGGCATTATCGGAGGCTGGGCCTACAAGCTCGACCCGAGAATTCCATTGTGGCTGGTAACCGCAGCGTTCGCCGCCTCGTATCTGCTGCTGCACCTGTACCGCAGACGGACAGCTCCTCAGAGCGCATGACCAAGCCAATATTACAACAGGGATGTCCGTAGCAGCTCAAGCGCTGTGGACATCCCTGTTCTTTTATGGTGATGCGTCAGTCTTCACACGTTCCGTTGCCTCTTCCTCTGCCTGCTCCTTTTCCAGCGCCGCCTTAAGATCATCCTGGACGCGGCGGCTCCAGAGCGGAACACCGGAGCGGTAGGCCGCGCGGCCTGTCAGATGAGCGGAGAGCGGCGAAGTCATGAATACGAACACGATTCCGAGCAGCAGCTTCGCACTGATGAAATCGAGGAAGAAGGCGAAATACAGGAAGGCGCCGCTGAGTACACAGAGCACACCAAGCGTAGCACTTTTGGCAGCGGCATGTGATCTTAAGTAGACATCGGGCAAGCGGATCAGCCCTACAGAGCTGACTGCGCTAAGCAAGGCTCCGGTCAGAATCAGCAGGACAAACACATACTCAATGACCGTCTTGATCATGTCCATGTTCAAACACCACTCCCCTTTCGATATATCTGGCCAAGGCCATCGTCCCGATAAAAGAGAGGATTCCAATCAGAAGAATATATTCTATAAAGGCTTGCGTCTTGAACAGAACCGAGAGGACTGCCACCATCGCCAGCAGATTGATACCGATGGTATCGAGTGCGGCAACCCGGTCAGGCAGCGATGGCCCCTTAACCAGCCTCCAGGCACAGATCGCGATGGAGATGACCATAATTGACAACGCCAGCATAAGAATCGATTGAATCATGAACGTGTCACCTCCTGAATCGCGCGTTCAAAGGTATTACGGATATTCGCATCGAACTGCTCCACATCCTGGATGTCCATGGCATGAATGTATAGGGTCCGGTTGTCTTTGGACACCTCGAGCACGACGGAACCCGGCGTAAGGCAGAGCATTGTGATCAGCACGGCTACCTCCCAGTCCGACTTCAGCTCTGTATGGTACATCAGGATAGCTGGGCGGATATTGAGATTCGGTCTAAGCACCGCCTTCACCACTACATAGCTGGATACCACCAGCTCCCGCAGCAGCAGGGCCACCAGCTTCAGAACCGCCCATATTTTACCCAGATACAGCCGTCCGCCGAAGAATCGCCGCATGACCACCAGCACGGCCACCCCCAGCACATAACCGATGATGAAGCCGGAGGCCGTCCAGTCATTATTCAGGAACATCCACAGGAAGGCAATCATGAGATTCAACAATATTTGAAAGGCCATCTTCATCGACTCCTTATGACAGCATTAATGTACGCTGCCGGATCAGCGAGGACTGCGCCGGCATGTATTACATAGCCGTTCACCAGCTCAGCGCCAATACCCATTAGGATGACTAGAACAAACAGCACAGCAGCCGGTACCATCATCGCTTTGTAGCGGAGAGGGCGGATTTCTTCATCGCTCTTCTCGCCCCCCCAGAATACCTGCTGGAACACTTTGATCAGCGAATACAAAACCACGAAGCTGGAAGCCAAGGCGATGAGCGCAAGCACAGTGTGCTGCTCTCCGAAGCCGCTGCGGACCATCATGACCTTCCCGGCAAAACCGCTAAGCGGAGGAACACCGACCAGCGCCAGCGTCAGGACGAAGAACATCCAGCCCGTCCACGGATACCGGCGTATCAGACCGCCCATCAGCCTGAGCTGCTCCGTCCCCGAAGCCGCGACAATCAGCCCGCCCAGGAAGAACAGGAGCGCCTTGGCAACCATATCGTGCATCAGATAGAATACAACCCCGCTAAGCGAATCCTGGGTAGCCACGGAGATGCCGAAGGCGATGAAGCCGACACTGATGACAATATTATAATTGAAGATCCGGCTTAGATCATTATAGGCGAGCGCCCCTATGGCTCCAAGAATCATAGTGGCCCCTGCCATCCAGCCGATCAGCGAATGGGTCAAGCCCATATCATGTACAAAAATCAGCGAGAACGTTCTGGTGATGGCATACAGCCCCACCTTGGTAAGCAGTGCGCCGAACAATGCCCTTACCGCTTGCGGAGGAGCACTGTACGAATCCGGCAGCCAGAAGAATAACAGCAGACCTGCTTTGAGCGAGAACACCAGCAGCAGAAGCACGGCAATCACATTCATCACTCCGCCCTGCCCGGCCTCTCCCACACGGATGGCCAGATGAGCCATATTAAGCGTGCCTGTCGCAGCGTACAAATAGGCAATCGCCGCTACGAACAAGGTGGAGGAAATTACGTTGACAAGGATATACTTGAGCGTCTCGCGCAGCTGTACCTTGGTTCCACCCAAGACAATCATGGCGTAGGAAGCAACCAGCAGCACCTCGAAGCAGACAAACAGGTTGAACAGGTCACCCGTCAGGAACGAGCCGAACACGCCGGTGAGCAGGAAATGGAAGAACGTATAATAGTAGAAACGTTCCCGCTCCTCACCGATGCTTGCGAAGGAGAAGAACAGACAAGCTGCCCCTACCACCGCAGTCGTCAAGACGAGCAGCGCTGCGAACATGTCAGCTACGAAGACGATGCCGTAAGGCGGTAGCCATCCTCCCATATACAGCGTTTGAATCCCGTCCGTACGGACCTGGTACACAATGATAAGCGCTACTGCGATGTTCACCAGCACACTGATGGCACTGAGGATACGCTGCAGCTTCACTTTCTCTTTCAGAAAAATCAGGATGACCGCCGTAAAGGCCGGAATCAGCAAAGGCAGTACCAGCAGGTTGTTCATGGTCTCTCCCCCTTGCTTCCTTCCACATCATCCGTCCCCGCCGAGCGGTAAGCCCGGTAGGCCAGAACGATGAAGAACGCGGATACCCCAAAGCTGATTACAATGGAAGTCAGGATAAGCGCCTGCGGCAGCGGATCGACATAACTGTCCGCATTCTCACCAAGCAGAGGTGAAGCGCCCGTCTTCAGGCCGGCCATCGTCAACAGCAGCAGATGAACGCCATGAGTCAGCAGCGTGGTCCCAAGCAGGATGCGGAGCAGACTTTTGGACAGGACCAGATAGACACCTACGGTAAACAAGACACCGATCGCCAGGGCAATAAGGATCTCCATTAGTTATCCCTCCCGACCGTAAAGATAATATTCATCGTGACACCGATCACCGAGAGGTAAACTCCCAGATCGAACAGCATCGCCGTGGTTAGCTCCGTCTTGCCCATGACCGGCAGTTCGAAGTAGCCGAAGGCTTGGGTCAGGAACGGAACATCGAAGACAAAGGAACCGATTCCGGTGAGAAAAGCGATCATAATCCCGACTGCGATTAACTTGCGGTAATCGACCGGCAGTACCTTCTCTACAAACTCCGTGCCGAAGGCAATCGCAATCAGTACAAGCGCCGCAGCAGCCATCAAGGCTCCGATAAAGCCGCCGCCCGGCTGATTATGACCGGCGAAGAACAGGTACAGGGAGAACGTGATGATGATCACGAAGGCTACTTTTGCCACCGATTGCAGCAATACATCATTGCTGCGGGTATAGCGGCGCGTGAAGGACTCCGGTTTGCTTCTGGTCAGAACAGGCGTATGATCCTGCTCCAGCTGTAGCTTGATCATCGAGTAGATGGCCAGCGATGCCAGCCCCAGCACCGTAATTTCGAACATGGTATCGAAGCCGCGGAAGTCCACCAGCAGGACATTGACGATGTTCTTGCCGCCGCCAAGCTTGTAACTATTCTCCACATAGTAGGTTGAGATAGACTCGAACGGACTGCTGCCGAGCGCCGCCAGCGCCACCAGCGTCATCGTGATCCCGAAGCCTAAGGCGATGATCAGCTTGGGTACCTTGACCCGCAGCTTCACCTTCTCCCGCTTCAGCTTCGGCAGATGCCGGAAGCAGAGCAGGAACAGCGTAACGGAGACCACCTCGACAATCATCTGGGTGAGGGCCAGATCGGGTGCACGGAACAGGATGAACAGCAGCGTCACCATGTAACCGACCATTCCCGTCATCAGAATCGCTGAGACTCTGGACTTGGCAAACGGAATGGCAAGCGCGCCTGTCAGCAGGACCAGTACCGCAACAACTTCAAAGAATGTGACCGGAGCATATTGCCCCTGGCCGAACGTAATGCCTTCCGAGTACAGCATCGTGCCGCCGACAACGGCGATAATCAGGGTGAAAATGTACATCAGATAATGACGCATTGAACCTGTCATGTACAGGCCTGTCACTGCACGGGATACGCTCTCCACGAGACGGATACTCCCGTCATACACGTGGGTCAGCGTTAGTCCGGTGCGCCATTCCTTCTCGACCAGACTGAACCGGCCGTATACGCGGTATACGATAATCCCCAGAAGGATCACACCCAGCGTCATCCAGACCTCGGCGGTGAACCCGTGCCAGAAATAGATATTCACATAAAAAGGCGAGCTGGCGGCAATCTGCGGATGAATCGCATTCATCCCCGGCACGATCAGTGACTTCGACAGTATATTGGGGAAGAAGCCGGTGACTACGGCCAGTAATGCCAGAATCACTGGCGGAAGCAGAAGGCCGAAGGGCGCTTCATGCGGCTTTTTGTCCAGCTTCTCCGGCTGATATTTGCCGAAGAAGGTTTGGAAGACCATAATCATGCTGTATGCAAAGGTAAATATGCTTGCAATCCACGCCAGCACCGGGAAGAGGGTGAAGAAGGCCCCCGGGCTGAAGATATCCAGCTGTCTGATATTCAGCACAGCCGTGAAGAACATTTCCTTGCTCAGGAATCCGGCAAACGGCGGAAGACCCGCCATCGAGAAGCTGCCGATCAACGCCAGCGTGAAGGTGACCGGCATCAGAGACACCAGACCGCCGAGCTTGCGCAGATCACGGGTATTCGTCTCATGGTCGACAATTCCGACCACCATGAAGAGCGAACCTTTGAATATGGCATGATTAATTAAATGAAATAGGGCTGCCGTTGTTGCGGCGGTATAGAATACAGCCTCTTCCCCTGTGTAGAAGGACGCGGCTGAACCCATACCGAGTAATCCCATAATCAGTCCAAGCTGACTGATTGTAGAATAGGCTAACAGAGCCTTCAGGTCCGTCTGCTTCATCGCCTGGATCGATCCATAGATCAAGGTGATCAGGCCGACACCCGACACAATCCAAAACCACTCATGTTGCCCCGCGAACACCGGGCTGAAACGTGCTACCAGATATAAACCGGCTTTGACCATGGTTGCCGAGTGCAGATACGCACTGACCGGAGTCGGCGCTTCCATCGCATCAGGCAGCCAGATATGGAAGGGGAACTGGGCCGATTTGGTGAAGGCACCCAGCAGAATAAGCAGCATCGCAGGAATGAACAGCGTCTCTCCGCTGATATCGCCCACCTGGCTCCAGATCTCGCGGATACTGAACGTACCCGTCATCACATACAGCATCAGGAAGCCTGCGAACATCGCCAGACCGCCGAAGACGGTAATCAGCATGGACTTTTGTGCGCCATAGCGTGATTTCTGTCTCCGGTGCCAGTAGGCGATCAGAAGGAACGACGAGACACTCGTTAGCTCCCAGAATCCGTATAACACCATAAGATTATCGGACAGCACAACTCCAAGCATCGCCCCCATGAATAACAGCAGATATACATAGAACGGCGTCAGCTCTTCCTTGCGTTTATCGAGATAAAATATGGAATAGATAAAGACCAGAGTACCCATGCCCGTAATTAACAAGGCGAACAGCAAGCTTAATCCATCGAGATGGAAGACCAGATCAATCCCAAGGGAAGGAATCCAGGACAGGGTCTCGTATCCGAGCTCCCCTCCCTTGATGACTGGAATCCGGGTCAAGAAATATATGAATAACGCCAGCGGTGCGGCTAATACAAGCCATCCTCTATGGAGCTTTCGCATCCTCCCGCGCAGAAGCGCTATCATCAGGGCCAGGAGAAACGGAACAAGAACGGTTATATGCAGCAAAGGCAAGCCTCCTTTTTCATTCTACAATTTGGGTTGTGAACGCTGGTACTTACTTCCTGAAAACAAGAGCCGGTTATAATGGCTCGGTCAGCGTTCCTTCACAGATATGCAAATATCTCGCTTTACCATCTTGCTCAATTTTGAACAAGCCATTCTCAAATTCTGTGTGCAATTCATGAAAAAATTTGCCTTTGATGTAATCGTCGCCTTCCGGCTCATCGCTGAGCTGGTATACTCCCTCATTCTTCACCAGATAAGAGATTACGCCTTCTTCATGGGTCTCTTCGAGACCGGCGCGCATACGCTGAACTGCAACGACATGCAGATCCATCATATTCATCTTGCTGATCAGCTCATTGACAAAGTTGCGTTTGGTCAGCTCCTGCCACAAGGTCTGGGCGGATTGGCCAATAATGATCTGAGTGACCTCTTTCTCTTCTGCAGCTTCAACAATAACATCCGTTGTCTTGCGGCCCCGGCGTTTGCGGACCATAAATTCTGCCCCGGCTTCTTCCGCCAGACGCTTCCAGACAGCCATATACATTTCTTTGCTATGATTATATTCATCGCTGTCCGAACTATCCACATTAAGCACATAGAGCGGTGCCCCAAGCATCTCAGATAGCTCGACACCACGCCGGATTAGACGCTCCCCATGCGGCCCATAATGAACACATACCATAATCTTTTCCTTGTGAATGACTTTCGCCCTCCTGTTAACATGGGTGGAAATACAAAAGGAGCCTAATGGCGTTAGGCCCCTCTCTGTTGTTTCAAACCCTGAAATATACTTAAATTATACCTATTCCGATGCTGTTTGTAAAGTTTACGGACAAGCGCACGTTTAGCACAGGCCTGCGGCTGTGAATACCAGCACCCTTCCGTCTGTATTCAGAAGCTGGACACCGTTGTCCAGCTCCGCCAGCGGCTGGTCCCAGTGAACATGCCCGCTGCAGACCAGTACCTCCGGCCCGGCTTCCAGCCGCTCGCGGATGCCTGCATGTCCCGGTAGCCCTGCTCCAGGAAGGTCAGGGCTCTGGTGCAGCAGCAGCAGATCGGGTCCGCGTTGCAGCAGCCCCTCTAGTCTCTCCAGATACTCCTTCTCCGGCGTGCGGTTCGGCCGGCCTGCTCTTCCCGTGACGCCTCCAAGTCCAGCGATAAGCATATTCTCATGGCGCAGGACCGCCGGTTCGGTGAACAGATGTATTCCCGGTGTGGAGGCAAGCTCAGCTTCGCCTTCCGAAGTCAGAAGATCGTGGTTGCCGTTCACGCCGAATACCGTACCGAATCTGCGGCGGAAGGACCGCCATACCGGCAGCGGATCACCGCTAGAACCTCTTACTGCAGTGTCTCCATATAGATCGCCGCATAAACAGACCAGCACCTGATCCGGGCGGACATCCGGCATATGGCGGAGAAGCAAACCTTCCAGTGTGGCAGCAAGCTTCTCACCCACCAATAGATCGCCGTAATCTCCATCGTCAGACAAGGCAACTCCCTGAAGATCGGATGCGACGATCAGCACCTTCAACTCTTCCGGCAGTCCTTGCATTTCTCCCGGATATATCGGAAGCCCACTATATATTATTCCCTGGCTGCCGGGCGCTGCACTGACAAAGGGGACCACCTCCAGCGGTTCTTCCGCTACCCGTAAGACTCTAAGCTGCCCGCGTTCAGCCTTACGCCGCTTCATTCAGCACCTGCACTTCTTGCTGCCCGCCATGCCTCTAGAATAGAGACCGGTGCTTTGCTGCTGGCCGAGCCGCTGCCCTTATCCGTCCAGAGCGGCGGGTAATACCCGAAGACCTGATCCGGCGCAAGCTTCTGTGTCTCCTCTTCCCATCCTTCCCAGCGGAACGTTTCATAGAACAGATCCAGGTCACCTTCCGCCAGCCAGCCGATGAAGCCCGAATAGGTTAATTCCGTCGTCTCCCATTCTAGCGCATCGGGGGCATAATAATAGATATGCCCGCTCTGTCCGAACCGCCCGGTATCCAGGCCGAAGAAGCCTCCGGCCGCATCATATGCTACAATCAGCACACCCGGCAGCGGGACTGTATCCTCTGCATCACCCAGACCGTTCCAGGAAGCAAGACTGCCGCAGACCCCTTCTGCTCCAGCGCCAAGCAAGGTAATCCAGCCATGCTCGAAGATAATACCTCCGGCTTCATAGGCAATGGCTCCCAGATAAGACCTCGTACTTACCTGCAGACGGACGAGCGTCAGCGCGGCTGCCTCCGGCTCTGCGGCCTCCAGCCGGTAGGTTCGCGGCCCTTGGCTCAGCAGCTCCCTGATCTCTTCCCAGGCATGATTCTCCACATCTACTAATTCTGCTACAGATAATAAGTGCATATGCTTCCGCCTCTCTCTCAATGCTTTATGCTGTTTCCAATATTTATATATACCCTATTTAAAGGGAACTGCAATCCTGAATTGACCAGAGGTTTATTAACATTCTGCCGCATTTAGCTTGCATAGTATGTAAGGTTCATAGAATTTCTTAATGACTCTGCCAAAAATAATTGATTGGCAAATTGATGTCAGGTTTTATAGAATTCTTTTAAATTCTAATTAATACGGGATAGCCCGAATTACAATCAGACAGGGAGTGCTTGCCAAAGTGTCCATCGTTCCTACACTAACGTCAGAAGTATCAAATGAGGCTGTGCAGTACGTGCAGCGGATCTATGCAGAGGTCCAGAAGCGCGATCCGCATGAGCCGGAATTTCACCAGGCTGTCCAGGAATTCCTGGAGAGCATCACCCCCGTTCTGAGCCGCCACCCGCAGTATATGAAGCACGGGATTCTCGAGCGGCTGGTTGAGCCTGAGCGCAGCATCTCCTTCCGTGTCCCTTGGGTGGACGATGCCGGTAATACGCAGGTTAACCGCGGCTTCCGCATTCAATTCAACAGTGCCATCGGTCCCTACAAAGGAGGCCTGCGCTTCCATCCTTCTGTCTACCTCGGGATTATCAAGTTCCTGGGCTTCGAGCAGATCTTCAAAAACTCGCTGACCGGCCTGCCCATGGGCGGCGGCAAGGGCGGCAGCGACTTCGATCCCAAGGATAAATCGGATCAAGAGGTTATGCGCTTCACCCAGAGCTTCATGACGGAATTGTACCGCCACATTGGGCAGGATACAGATGTTCCTGCAGGAGATATCGGTGTAGGCGCGCGCGAGATCGGTTATATGTTCGGCCAATACAAACGGATTCACGGCGGGCATGCTGCCGGGGTTCTTACCGGAAAAGGGCTGCTCTACGGCGGCAGTCTGGCGCGCAAGGAAGCTACCGGCTATGGCTGTGTATACTTCGTGCAGGAGATGCTGTCATCGCGCGGAGCAAGCTTCAAGGACAGCAAGGTGGTCATCTCCGGTTCCGGGAATGTCTCCATCTATGCGATCGAGAAGGCTCAGCAGCTTGGCGCCCACGTCATTGCCTGCAGTGACTCGAACGGTTACATTCATGATCCTCAGGGCATCAATCTGGCTACCGTCAAAAGACTGAAGGAAACAGAACGCCTGCGCATCAGCGAATATGTGAAGGAACACCCGCATGCCGAGTATGTTGAGGGCTGTAGCGGAATCTGGAGCCTGTCTTGCGACATCGCCCTGCCGTGTGCCACACAGAACGAGCTGGATTTGGAATCTGCCCGGACGCTGATTCTGAACGGGGTTCAGGCCATTGGCGAAGGCGCCAATATGCCGACCACCCTCGAGGCGGTGGAGCTGTTCCTGGAGAACCAGGTGCTGTTTGCTCCAGCCAAGGCTGCTAATGCAGGCGGCGTAGCAGTCTCGGGCCTTGAGATGAGCCAGAACAGCATGCGTCTGTCCTGGACCTTTGAAGAGGTAGACGAGAAGCTGCAAGTCATTATGAAAAATATCTACAGCAGCACCGTTCAGGCGGCTGAGGATTATGGCGTCGCCGGTAACCTGGTTGCCGGCGCCAACATCGCCGGGTTCCTGAAGGTTGCCGATACCATGCTGGCGCAGGGTATCGTGTAACCTGCTATAGACTCAATTGATACAAGAAGAGGTGTCCCTAAGCCATTTGGCTGGGGGACACCTCTTTTTTTGTGTAAAAGGCAGGGTTCTGGACTTTCAGGTGCATTAATGCTCCTTATTCGCTCATTTAGCTGACTTCCGGCGGATTCAGGTGCACTAATGCACCTCATTACTCACCTACAGCCACACGCGATCCCACCAAAGGGATTTATCCCTCTCATTCAACCCTCCAGCCAACTTCTGGCCCTATCAAAGGGATTTCTCCCTCTCATTCAACCCTCCAGACAGCTTTCGGCACTTCAGTTGTAAACACGCTTTCCGGTTCTTTCATTCAGCGTATAACTAAAGCGTAGCCTTTTAAGGCAACACAGCTTTACACAAATGCCCTCCCTCCATAGTTTTCTTTTTTAAGGATGGACGAGTCGTCTCCCGCTTAAACAGCAGAGCGGGCAGAACAATTGTGGACAAGCGGAGCGTCCTCCCAAGTGCTCACGTTGAGTCTACTCCAAAATAAAAAGCTGCCCCAAGCAGCCATTTCATGGCTTTGGGACAGCTCCATTCATTGTTGCCTACAGCAGCTCGCGCCGCAGCTCCTCAGCAGATCTTGGAGAGAGGTGTCCGAGCGGAATGTCGAATACCGTCTTGGCTCCTGTCTGGCCTTCCTGCTTCAGGCGCACAGCAGCGCGGGCATAGGCGGCCAGGACGCTGGCTGTGAATTCAGGGTTGCTGTCCAGCTTCAGTCCGAATTCGGCAATCTGCTTACTTCCGCCCCCAGTCACTCCGCTGCGGATTACGAATCCGCCATGCGGCATGCCGGAATGCTTCTCGGCAAGCTCTTCTGCCGACACAAAGTTGACCGTTGTATCATAATCGGCGAAATAGTTCGGCATCTCCACAATCGTCCGGGTAATGGCATCACGGTCAGCTCCTGCTTCAGCCACTATGTAGCATTCCCGGCGGTGCTTCTCGCGGGTGGACAGCTGCGGGGTTTCTCCTCCGCGAATGCTGTCAATAACCTCCTGGACCGGTACGGTATATTGCACGCCTGCCTTGACACCGGGAACCCGGCGGATCGCATCCGAATGCCCTTGGCTGACTCCCGTACCCCAGAACGTATAATCCTCGCCTACCGGCAGGATGGACTGCATCAGCAGCCGGTTCATGGAGAACATTCCAGGGTCCCAGCCTGTGGAGATCACACTTACGCTGCCGCCTTCGCGGGCGGACTTGTCCACCGCAGCAAAGAAATCGGGGATTTTGGCATGCGTGTCAAAGCTGTCCACCGTATTGAACAACCGGGCCAGCTGCGGAGTCTGCTCCGGCAGATCTGTCGCTGAACCGCCGCACAGAATCATTACATCAATCTTGCCTATGTACTGCTCAGCGGCTGAGATGTGCTCGGTAAGCGTTCCTGTGATGTCTGCCAGCTGCTGCGGATCTCTGCGGGTAAATACGGCTACCAGCTCCATATCGGCGTTCTGCGTAATGGCCTGCTGTACCCCTTTGCCCAAATTTCCGTATCCGACGATCCCTACTCTAATGGTTGATGTCATGTCTGTAATATCCTCCCTTGCCGGTTAACCCGGAGATATGAATCCTTCAAAAGTTAAGTATATATACATTACACGAAATGTAAACATCAAGTTGCGCAGCCGCACCGACCAGATTATTGCCCCGTTCCCAAAAAGCTCTACACAATGAATTTCAGCTGTGCTTCCAGAGAGATCGGGTCATTATAATACGAACCCTTCTCATCAATGAAATAGACACGATTATTCTTTACAGCCGGGAGTGACTTCCATACCTTGCTGCCGTAGACCACATTCGCATCCCCGTCATCCCAGCCCCAGTTGCTGGTGAAAATATAGTCTCCCGCATACTCCGGCAGCAGCTCCAGCGACAGATCACCTCCGAAGCCTTCCCCGTCAATCAGCGTGGTCCGGATAATTTCCGGCGCCTTCAGGCCGAGGTCCCCATACAGAATCTCACCGCCTCTTCCTCCCTTGTTGCCCCAGGCATAGATGCCCTTCGCATAGGGCTGGAGAATCGATACCGTCTGGTCCCCGACAACTTCAGTAATCTTCGGCTTCACTTCAGCGATTCTAACGTTCTACCCGTCAATCCACTGCTGCGCCTCTGCTTCCTTGCCGGTAATCTTGCCGAATTCGAGCAACAGGTCCTGCGGAGTACCCCCGCCGTATTTCAGCCGGACCACCGGAGCGATCTGGACAAGCTGCTCATACTGGGCTTCTTCGATATAGTCAAAAGTCAGAATCAGATCCGGGTCCAGCTTGAGAATAGCCTCAGCATTCGGCTCCGCCCCGATATTCACGATATCATCCAGCTGACCCGCATGGAACGGATTCTGCAAGGAGTCATCCGAAGCTGCGACCGGCTTCACACCGAGCACCAGCAGATTGCCGATTGCGCTGCCTGTCAGATCAATAATCCGCTGCGGGTTTACTGGAATAGTGACCTCTCCCTTGCCGTCAGTATACACCTTCGTTGCTGCAGCCGTATTGTCTGTAGTAGAGCCCGGAGCCGCCGCTTCACTCCCCGGATTGGACGTACTCACGGATTGAGCCGCCTTATTTCCTGCCGCACCATTATTCGCCGGTGTCCCTGCACCAGCCCCCGAACATGCGCTTAGCAGCAGGGTTACGCACAATAATAAAACCGCTGTAGCCATAGATGCCGTCTTCGTTCCCCGCATTACTGGTAATCCCCCTTTTCGCCGTAAATGATAATAGTTCTCACTACTTTGGATACTATAGCACCTGGAATTATGAGCTACAAGGGCAGTTATCGGATCAACAACAGGCGATTCTTGCACAAGCAGCTGGGTATCCATTCTCATTCTGAATTGTACCGGCGGGCTACCATAGTACTTCTTGAAATTCCGGCTGAAGGTATGGGCATCGGGATAACCTGTGCGTTCCGCGATCTCCTGCACGCTATATCCGCTATGCAGCAGATCATGCGCTGCCCTCTCCATGCGGATCTGTGTAAGTACACGGATAGGCCCTGCCTGCATCCGGCTCTTGAACAGCTTGCTCAGGTAGCTGACGCTGCAATCAAATTGATCAGCCAGAGTATCCAGTGTGATCTGCTCCCTGTAATGCTCCCGCATGAACCGCAGAGCCTGGGCCAGCAGGTCCGGCTGAACCGGAACAAGACCCTGCTGCTTCATCTGAGCCAGCACCTCATGCACAAGCTGAAGAAACAGCGATCTTACATAGAGATGCTGCAGCGGATCTGCGGTTAACCATTCTATGTGCATCTGTTCTAGCCGGTCCAGCAGGGGATGCGCGTAAGTTGGACTGAAGCTGTATTGATGCCTGGCCGGATTCTCCTGCTCCAGCAGCTTTATCCCTCTGCCCGATTGAGGCAGCATCAGCACTGCCTTGTACAGCACCAGGAAGTATTCGAAGGCCTCATCCGCGTGCACCGCAAGAACCGCTCCCCGCCCGCCATGCACGAGCTGATTACGTCTCAAGGTAGTCTGTAGCTCATCCAGCTGTACTTGTGCCTGTCCCTGCGCTGCATACAGGAATGCACTCGCAGGCAATTGGTAATACGGAAGTGCCGAGCCTGCCGGGAGTCTCCCTCTGCGGATATCCATAATCCTGACCGATGCATGGTTCCACCACTGTATATGTTCGTTCAGCTTCATCTCTATTCCCCGCTTATCTTTATTTCGTTGTATTCTTTGCCGGTTAATCACATTATAATTGATAACCATTCTCATTAACACCCCATATTATAGCCCACGCCATAGACTAACGCCCTGCATACGATAACCTAGTCAAAGTCATTTCCATGTATGCCAATATTAGCTCAAAAGGAGCTGGAAACCAGTGAACTCAGGAACGAAGCTTACCGGACGCGTAATCTTTAAAGGTGACCCGGGTTATGAGACCGCACGCAAAAATTGGGACCCGCATACCGACCGCTTCCCGAAGGTATTTGTCTTCGCGAAGAAGACGCAGGATGTAGCCAATGCCATCAAATATGCCAACGAGCACCGGATTCCCATCCGGCCCAGAGGCGGCAGACATGCGCTGGAGGTCAATCTGTCCCAGGTGAACGGCGGCATCGTCATTGATGTCAGTGAAATGAAAAGCATTAAGCTCAACTCAAAAGCGGGAACAGCCGTGGTCGGAGCCGGAAATACGGTAGGGAGAATCGCCCATACACTTGCCCGGAAGGGGTATATGGCGCCTTTCGGGGATAGTCCGACCGTTGGGATCGGCGGCATTACCCTGGGCGGCGGGATTGGCCCGCTTCAGCGTACCCTGGGGCTGGTCAGCGATAATCTTGTGGAGCTCGAAATGGTCGATGCCAAAGGCAGGATTATTATCGCAAATAAAAAGAATAATGCCGATCTTCTCTGGGCTTCCCGCGGAGGCGGCGGAGGGAATTTCGGCGTATGCACCCGTTACAAATTCAAAGTACGCCCGGCTCCGGCCACAGCGACCGTATTCCGCATCACCTGGCCCTGGAGCCAGTTCGAGAAGGTGCTGAAGACCTGGCAGCGCTGGGCTCCCGCAGTGAATACGAGACTGGGCAGCGAATTATCCATCGGTCCCAAAAAAGGCGGAAATGTCAGCATGCTGGGACTTTTTCTGGGATCTAAGGCCGAGGCGATCCGCCTCTTGAAGCCCATTACAAGCGTAGGAACGCCTACGATCCAAACGATTCGTTCTCTGCCTTATCCGCAGGTAGTCAGCTTCTTGCTTGCTCCCGATCCGGTACAGACCCAGCGGTTCAGCAACCAGTTCTCCAGCGGCTTCGGACGAAAACCGTTCCCGCAGCAGGCATTCAAGCCGATGCGTGAGTTCCTGGAGAAGGTGGAGGGGAAAGACGCCGGGTTCTTTTTCCTCAACTGGGGTGGGGCCGTAAGCCGTAAATCTCCTAAAGCCACCGCCTTCTACTGGCGCAAGGCTAAGTTCTATGTGGAGTGGAACAGCTCCTGGATCAAGAAAGCAGATGCCGCCAAAAACATATTCTACGTCCGCAACACCCGCCGCAAGCTTCAGCCGTTCATCGTGGGAAGCTATATCAATGTGCCTGACCAGGGCATCAAGCATTCCGGACCGGTCTATTATGGAACGAATTATGCCAGATTACGCAGAGTCAAGGCGAAATATGATCCAGGCAATGTGTTCAACAATCCGCAGAGCATCCCGCCAGCCCGCACCACAAGCTGATTTACCAAGTGGAAACGGATTTGCCGTCCTTTTAAAGGACGGTACCGTTTCAGCGAGAAATAGAAGGATAAGTTATCGTGTAAAACATATAAATTCTTATATTTGCACAAACAAGCAGGAGGGGGTTGCCGCCCCCGCCTGCTTGTTGATTCTAAATATACCGCTACCCTGGTATCTCCATTTACTTCTTAAGTGTAATCTGGAACTTCGCACCCGCCCCGCCTGCAAATACAATCTTACCCTGCTCTGGCAGCAGGACCTGATTCTTCCCGCTAACCACGGTGTGGTTCACACAGATTCCGGCTTGATCATATACCGCAAAAGAGCTGTTCGCAGGTAACTTTACGGTCATAAGCTTCCCTTGGGCTGACTTCGGCACACTGTACCACTTGGCATAGCCGCTTGCTGAGACCGTTGCGGATGACTTCGCGCCTGCATAGAGGTCTGTGACCGCTTGTTCACTAATGTACAGGCTGCCTGCTACCGCCATATACTCTATTCCATTATCTGTATAGAAATCGATCTGCATATTGTCACGGCCTGCCATCCCGGGAATCTGCTGTTCATTTAATACCTGATTTGCGCTCAGAATCTTATGGCCGTTAATATATCCCGGTGTATTTTTGTCCAAGCTGACTGGTACAACCGGCAGCCCGTATTGATAGAGCATCGATGAATACTTCTCGGATATCGAATAATATCGGGTATTGTCCCGCTTCTCCCATGCGTCTGCAACCTCTGCAGATAAGGGATTGGGATCAAGCTTCTCAGCAGTGTATTCAGAGGTCGCCGCCTGTCCAAGCTCCGGTACACTTATATAAGAACGGGACCACATATAGGTACGCCCATTTTTCTCCACCACGAATTTTATTTTTTCCGTTCCTTCTTTATTTACAAAAGAGCCGTCGGCTGTGTACGTATACTTCTGCACAGCACTGTCCGGCACGCCGCTCGCTGCTACAGACAGTTCCCCTGCCGGAGTGATCTCTGCCTTTAACAACGCAGAGTTGCCATAGAGACCGGCATATTGCGAGACTTCCTTGGGCATAACGGCGGGTACTGGAGTCCCGAAGGATTGTTCCGGCTTCAACTGCTTAATGATTTGTTTGTCCTGAAGCACACGGAGGAGCAGTTCACTTGCCATCATTTGATCGATCAAGCTTGAACCGTCTGAAGAGATCACAGCCGCAGCCAGGTTCAATTCTGGGAGCACCACTAGCGAGGAGTGATAGGACATAGTGTCTCCGCCTTTGACCAGCGCCTGGATTCCGTATTGGTTGAAGGGAAACAGTTCTACGCTGTCCCATCCTAATCCATAAGCTAAGGAGCCGTCGCTTGCCGGAGGCCACATGCCTTTTTTATACTCTGGCTGGGCCATGGCGGTTAAGGAATTCTTCGAGAGAATGCCCTTGTTCTGAGCCGTGAAAATCTGCGAGAATCGCACCAGATCCTCCGCTGTAGAGAAGATTCCGCCCGAACCGATAACCGCGTAATTCTCCTGGGGAAGCTGCCTCTCATAAGTCGGAGAATAGATACCGGCCATTGCCTTCAGATCCATAGGGTCACGCGGGGTTCTGGTATGGTTCATCTCCAGAGGCTTAGTGATGTTCTTGTGCAAAAATGTTGTGAAGCTCATGCCGCTGACCCGTTCGACCAGGATCTCAGCCAAGGTGAAGCCGTCGTTGCAGTAGACGGAGAAGGCTCCCGGATCTGCCTTCAGGTTCTGAGTGGCCAGTTGTTCCAGCAAATGATCGTGTGCGTACGAATCATTATCGTTATAGAGCGCCACATTCGGACCCGGTTTGCCGAGCAGGCCGGAAGAATGATTGAGCAGCATACGCGGGGTAATCTGCGTGTACCAGCTGTCCTTCATCTTGAATTCGGGAATGTAGTTCACTACGGGAGCATCCAGATCTACTTTCCCTTCATCTACAAGCTTCATCACAGCGGCGGTCAGCATCATTTTACTCGTTGAGCCTACCCCATATATGGTATTGGATGTAAGGGGACGCTTGCCGTTCAGATCGTTTTTGCCGCTCTGGCCAGAGACTACAATCTTACCATGATCAATTAGCGCATACTGCACACTTGGGATACCGTAAGTTTCGGTCAGCAGTGCGGCCTTATCCTCCGCGAGCTTCTGGACTGCAGTGTATTGGGCAGGCCCAAGCGCCCCGGCGGCTGGTGCAGCCATAGCGGACATGGGAGCAAGCATAGTCAGTACGAGCGCTGCTGCTGCCAAAGAATATTTTGCGCTTGCTGTGCGTATGCTTGTCTTCGTGGTTCTTCTCTCTCTTAGCTTCATTGCTGCATCTACTCCTATCTTGATCTTAATGGTACAAGCCGCCTGATTCGGCGCTACAGACAGCATAGCCTGCCAAAATGTCCCCAGAGTGACGGCAAGATGAACAGAAGATGAACAGGCCTAAAAAACATGAAACAGCGGTTCGCCCATAAAGGGAGAACCGCTGCCATATTGTACATATAGGGTGTAACGGAGTTGCCCTGGCTTACTGGGCTGAGTTCGCCAGGAATTCATCAATCTGGCGCTGCACCTCTGCGATGATGGTATCGATACCAGCTGCCTTTACCTGCTGTTGGAGCTTAGCCAGACCCGCATCTACATCCTTCACCGTTCCGTATTCCAGCGGAATGCCGTATTGCAGCATCACATTGCCTACGTTGGCCACTTCTGTCTTCACCTTGCTGTTATCGAAGACGAAGGTCTCCAGCGGATAGTGATAGACCTCTTTCTCCCATTTGTCAGTCAGGGCGTTCGCTTCGTCCGGGAAGGAAGCATTATCCCGGTTCAGCGGGGAGTTGAAGCCCCAGTTGGAGAAGCCGGTGTAGTTGGCATTCTTCTCGGCGTTCGTGAATTTATCTTCACCGACCGGATTATAATGTACCGCCGTGATGCCGTTCATCATCAGATCATGCAGCTCTTTGTCGTTCTGGAGCAGATCGATCATCATCAGTGCACGTTCCGGCTGCTTGGAGGTGGAGTGAATGGCTACGCCATTCTGCGTAGAGACGGCAACGGATTTTTTCTTATCCGGGTTAATATCGGCCAGAGCCAGCTCATACGGGGAGTTCTTCTCCCGCATATCGGTCATCAAAGCGCCCAGCGTACCCAAATTGTGGGTGATGGAGGCAGCCTTGCCTGCCTTGAATTCCTGCTGATGATCCAGCTTGCTGTTCAGTGCGCTCTTTGACCAGGCGTTATTCTCGGCCAGATCTTTATAATAGTAGACAAGCTCCTTGAATTCAGGAGTCTCATATAAGTTGAATACTTTACCGGCCGGATCATCCAGCTTGAAGCCCATCGGCAGATCGAGGTCGAACAGATTCCATTCATTCTGCTGCTTGAGCAGGATCCGGTCCAGATTATGCAGCTTCCAGTCTCCGGTTTCCGGTACGAATGGGGTCATTCCCTTCTCTTTACCGGATATAGTCTTGAGATAGTTGGCGTATGCCTCCGGGCTGTTGATCTCCGGCAGATTATATTTTTTTCGCAAGTCTTCGCGGTACAGAATCAGCTTCTCTACGGTTTCACCGCGGTTCTGAGGCACCATATACAGCTTGCCGTTCACCTTCGCCTGACCCCAGGCTATTTCAGGCATCGCCTTCCAGGTCATCGGTGCATATTTCTCCAGCATCTCGTTCGTCAGCTCCAGGAACCCGCCTTTGAGTGCCTGGTCGTTATAGCCTGCCCAGTTGGCGGCATAGATCAGATCGAAGTCCTCGTTAGCCGCCAGCTTCAGCGGATATTTCTGCGCCCAGTCGGACCAGTCCAGGAATTCGGCTTCGAGTGTTGCGTTTATTTTCTCCTTGAGCTTCTTATTGATCTCCCCGAATACCTGATCGTAATCAACCGGCTTCGGACCTACGAAGATCATCTTCAGGGTAACAGGCTGGGATGTATCCACTGCACCGGCATCCTTGGCTGGCTGGGCGTTTGTTCCTGTAGCTTCCGTTGCTGCGGCTGAGGCCTTCGGCTCCGCTGCGTTTCCGCCGGCATTCCCGTTACCGCCTCCGCAAGCGCTAAGCAGAGAGATCATCAGGATACTGGACATCAGTGTCATTGCTTTTTTCTTATTCACTAGAATTTCCCCCCAGCTATATGTGTGTAATCGCTTACAAGAACAGTATAATAAAAAATCTGCGCCCCGCTAATATAGGCATTCAACGATTATACATACTTTTGCAACGACTTTCAGGACGGGATAACATAATATTCCTGTAAAAGAGCCTATCATAAAAAGACCCGGGCAACATCTGCCCGGATCTGTATTCACATCAGCTTCTTAATCTCTTCCAGTGGCAATTCAACGGCCTTGGATACCGCTTCAGGAGAAAAACCGTGGAGCAACAGCTTACGAATCGTCTCCGCCTGGCCTTCTTCTTTGCCTTTCTCAATACCTTTCTCCATACCTTCCGCAATACCCTCTTCATAGCCCCAACGCTTCCAAGCTGGCATGAGTTCCATAATTACTTCTCCCTCCTCCGGGTAGTCATCGATTAATTCTCTTAGAATTTCCTCATCCTGTGCCCGGTCCGACTTGAAGTACAGATCTGCTACGGACATAATCAGCGCCAACCGACCCTGATCTAGCCGCGCTCTCAACTTCATGAACATGCGCAGGAATTCCCGCCTTACTTCTCTCGCTTCTCTTGTAGTATACCCCATCTTCGCCAATAACGCAGCAGCCACCGCATTATCCGAATCGATGAACCGCCGCCAGTTCTGCTTGCGCAGCTCCACCTTAAGAAACTGGAAGCGCAGAATGGAATGATCGGGAATGGATATCTCCAGCGTATCCTGCTCCTCCCTGACCTCATCTGACGTAAAAATCGCAATAGGGATGATCAGCTTGTGGTCTTTGCGGTAACGCTCGAATAAACGGCTGTAGTAAATAAACATTCGTTCACGGAATTCGTTATCCCTGTACGATTGCGGCTCCAGGTGAATGAGAATATAACCGTCCAGCCCTTTGTAGCGGGTCTCCAGCAGCAGATCCAGCTCCCGCGCCTCCTCGCCGACAATATCCACCAGCAATTCCTGCATCAGAAACCGGGTCTCACTATAGTCCAGCATAGCACCCAGTTCAGGAAAGAACAGCTCAATGAATTCCTGATAAAATGTTTCCAGCAGCTTTTTAAATGCCTCATCATGCGGTATAGAAATCTCTATCGCCTCCTGGGTTCAAGTATCGGACTACGCGTATGTAATTATATTCCATCATCCAAGGATTGTATATAATAAAAGGAACATACATTCGCATTAAAATGTGCTAACCCTGAAAAAAAGACGGCACGGTCTGACCAGCCGGGTAAGGCTGATTCAGAACATGCCGCCCCTAAGGCAACACAATAGGATAGTGATCTGCTGTTTATTTCTCCAGGAATCCGGTAGACGGATTGGTAATGAAGAAGCCTTCCTGCGGCACATAGAAATACTGAATCCAAACGCCGTCGAGCAGCGGTTCGCGTGTATCCAGCAGAATCTCGATATCCTTGTCTGTAGCAACTACTTCATCGTGCTCAGTAGGTGTATCAAGCGCTACATCATAGTGTCCGTGATCTCCATGATTCTGGGTGATGACCACGCGGATTTTCTTGCCTTCCGCTTCCGGGCTGTTCAGCATATCTTTTAGAACTTTAGCTGCATTGCGGTTAATTTTTACTTTCATCCTCTGGCGACCTCTATTCTGCTTAGTATGAAATCAGAAATTCATTATAACATATTATAAGGTGCTATAGATAATTAAGTGGTTATTCCGTTTAGGATACAGTAGATCACCACATCACAAAAAGCTGCCCCAACCAGCCATATTTCACGGCAGGCGGGATAGCTTCTCGTATTTGTACTACTATTATGAAGCGTTCTGATTCGACAGAGCGGCTAACACTTCATTAGTGACGTCCTTGCCACCCTTGAAGTTAGTAATGAACGCCCCGATGGAATAGATCGGCCCCCAGGGAATCCCCCACCAGCCTACAAAGAAGGTCAGCAGGGTGTACTTCAAGCCTTTTTTGACGGAGCCCTCGCCCGCCTTGATGAAATAGATACCCGAGCTGCGTCTGAACGTCATCAGGACAACAGAGAAGCAATACGTGTAGATCACAAATTTGCCGCCTTGCTGAATCTGGCTCATAATGTTGCCGCCGTCCATGTTCTCGATCCCTTTTATGATCATCGGAAATCCCCTTTAACGGTTTTTTATTATCATATACCGTAGGGATGGCGGACTGAAACAGCAAACGGATATTTGTAAAAAGTGAGCTTCCGGCAAACGCGTATTACTCCAGCTCCGCTCCGTTACTGGCGATTACCCTTTGATACCAGAAGAAGCTGTCTTTGCGGGACCGGTCCAGCGTCCCCTTGCCTTCGTTATCCTTATCCACATAGATGAAGCCGTAACGCTTCTTCATCTCTCCGGTGCCTGCACTGACCAGATCGATGCAGCCCCAAGAGGTGTATCCGATTAAGTTCACGCCATCAGCCAGCGCTTCCCCCATCGCCCGGATGTGTTCCCGCAGATATTCTATCCGGTAATCGTCCTTGATTGAACCGTCTGCTTCTACGGTATCCACTGCGCCAAGCCCGTTCTCTACCACCATCATCGGCAGTCCGTAACGGTTGTAGATATGATTCAGGGACCACCGCAGGCCTTGCGGGTCAATCTGCCATTCCCACGCGCTTGCCTTCAGATACGGGTTCTTTAGCCCCAGTGACATATTGCCGCCAATCGACTCCTGATCCGGAGCTGCACTCACGCAGGTGGATGAATAATAGCTGAAGGTGTAGAAGTCGACACAGCCTTCCTTAAGAATCCGCTCGTCACCCTCCTCCATCTGCAGCTCAATCTGCTTTTCCCGGAAGTATCGCAGTGCGAAGCCCGGATAAGCGCCTCTTACCTGAACATCGGAGCAGAGGAAATTACTCAGATTATCCTTCTGCTGGGCCAGCAGCACATCCTCGGGATTACAGGTCAGCGGGTATGAGCACATGTAGGCAATCATACAGCCGATCTGAAAATCCTTATGAATCTCATGTCCCAGCTTCACCGCTCTGGCACTGGCGATGAACTGGTGATGAAGCGCCTGGTATCTTAGCTTCTCATTGTCGGTTTGCGCGGATGATGTCAGCTCGGCATTTCCCTCCGGCTTCATCGCGCCCGCCATGAAGGTTCCCAGCGGCATGGTGAGAATGTTGATCTCATTGAAGGTCAGCCAGTACTTGACGCTGTGCTTATACCGGTTAAAGATCACCTCGCAGTAACGGACGTAAAAGTCAATCGTTCTGCGGTCCGCCCATCCGTTATACGCTTCAGCCAGATGATAAGGCGCTTCATAATGCGAGATCGTCACCAGCGGTTCGATCCCATGCTTGGCCAGCTCGGCAAACACCCGGTCATAGAACTGCAGCCCTTCTTCGCTTGGCACGGCATCATCCCCGTTCGGGAAGATCCGCGACCAGGCAATCGACATGCGGAACACCTTGAAGCCCATCTCAGCGAACAGCGCGATATCCTCCTCGTACCGGTGATAGAAATCAACCGCTTCATGGCTCGGATAATTAGCTCCGGCTTCCAGCACAGGAGTAATTCTCCGGGAGACCGTATGCGTTCCGGCGGTCATGACATCCGCCGTGCTTAACCCCTTGCCTCCCGCATCGAACCCGCCTTCGAGCTGATTCGCAGCCGTTGCGCCGCCCCACAGGAAATTTTGCGGAAAGCTTCTGTTGCTCACATTCACATTCACGTTCTTATTCATATTAATTCCTCCTCAGATTAGATTAGAATATCAGTTAGATCATGACGGTCAGCAGATTCTCCCGGTAATCGACACTCTTCTTGTCCGTCTCAATGACATCTAGATAATCACCGGAATTGGAGATGATCACCGGCGTGGTCAGCGTATAGCCCGCCTCTCTGATCGCGGCAACATCGAATTCCATGAGCAGCTGGCCTTTGGTGACGGTGTCGCCTTGCTTGGCCCGGGGGGTGAAGTGTTTGCCCTTCAATTTGACCGTGTCCTTGCCGACATGAATCAGAATATCGACCCCGTTATCACTGGTGATGCCAATCGCATGGCCGGAGGCGAACAAGGTGGTCAGTACCCCGTCAACCGGAGAGTATACCTTGCCTTCCAGCGGTTCAATCGCTATACCTTTGCCCATTGCGCCTGTAGAGAAGGCTTCGTCCGTCAGCTCCGACAAGGCTCTGATCTGGCCCTTCAGCGGACTTCCCACCGTCTCCTGCTTCACCAGATTGCTCCGGGCAGTCCCGCCGCTCTTGCTGTCCGCCGCTTCCTCATCCTTGAAACCGGAGAAGAAGACAAGAATGAACCCGAGAATGAAGCTGATCACAATGGCGGCAATCGCGCCGTAGAAGCCTTTATCCATCCCGTCCGGGCTAATGTAGCTTGGGATACCGAAGATCCCCAGACCGCCGAGAATATAGCCTTTGGTGCCCATCAGACCGATGATACCGCCGCCGACCGCCGCCGCAACACAGCTTAAGATGAACGGCTTCTTGCGCGGCAGCGTAATGCCGTAAATAGCAGGCTCCGTAACTCCGAAGATGCCTGAGATAATGGCTGGAATCGACAATGACTTCAGCTTGGCATTCTTGGTCCGCAGCATAATCGCCAGCACAGCACCGGTCTGGGCAAACGAAGCACCGAAGGAAGCCGCCAAAATCGGATCGGATTTCAGTACAGCCATGTTATTGAGGGCAATCGGCACCAGACCCCAGTGCAGCCCGAAGATAACGAAGACCTGCCAGAACGCGCCTACCAGCAGCCCCTCAATAACCGGACTGAGGTTGTAGAGGAACAAGGTTCCCTGCCCCAGCAGCTGTCCGGCCCAGGTGGAGATCGGCCCGATGGCAATCAGCGCCAGCGGAACGGTGACCAGCAGGGTGAAGAACGGAACAAGGAAGGTACGTACCACGCTTGGCGTTACTTTTCGGAAGAAGGCTTCCAGCTTGGAGCCAATATAAGTCGAGATGATGATCGGAATGACGCTGGAGGTATAGGACATCAGGATGACCGGAATCCCCAGGAAGGTAATGTACACAGGCGATTCAAAGATCGTTCCGCTAAAAAGCGTGTACAGCGGTTCGCCCGCCGCCGTGATGCTGCTGAAGGACGGATACACCAGCGTAGCGCCTATCGCCATCCCGATAAAGATGTTGGCCCCGAATTTCTTGGCCGAGGTATACCCCAGGAAGATCGGGAAGAAGTAGAACAGGCAATCCCCGAGCGCATTCAGAATCTGGTAGGTCCCCGACTCCTTGGTGAGGAGTCCCACGGTTAGAAACAGGGCGGTGAAGCCCTTAATCATCCCGGTCGCAGCCAGTACGCCAAGGGTCGGCGAGAATACGCCGGAGATCATGTCGATGAAGCTGTTGAACAGACCCATTTTCTCGCCGGAGGCTGTCTCTGATTCGCCGCCTTCCTGTAATCCGCCCGCTGCCATCACCTGGGCATAGACCTCAGATACATGATTGCCGATCACGACCTGGTACTGGCCGCCGCTCTGAATCACTGTCACAATTCCGTCCATGTTCTTCAGCACATCTGTATTCGCCGCAGCCTCATTCTTCAGCTTGAAGCGCAGACGGGTAATGCAATGCGTGAGACTGCTGATATTCTCCTTGCCACCGACCTGCTTGATAATATCCTTGGCTAGTGCCTCATATTTCATAGTAAGTCCTCCCGTTTCCTGATGAATGATAAGCAAAAGGCGAAACCATCCCGGCAGCTTCCTGCCTGATTTGGTTTCGCCTGCATGACCAGTAACAATCCAAGTGAAGTGATTTTATTCAGTTTGTCTTTGCGTTACCCGCTGAATGTGAATCGTTAGATACAGGATTTCTTCATCCAGGAGCTTCAGGTCCAGATACTTCTCAATTTTGAGCACACAGTGATGGGCTTTCCTGTATTTCATCTTCACCTGCTTGAGCAGAAAATCGTCCACAGACTCCTCAGACTCCTGCTTGCGCGAACGCTGGAAAAAATACCGCAGATGGGTGATGAACCGTTCGTAGCTGACAGTGTGCTCATCAATTTCGTTGTTATAGGAATACTTAACAATATTGAGGATGTCATCAATCTGCTGGGTCTGCCTGGTAAGATCCGCAATCTTGTTGCCCGAGCTGTTCATTTGCGCATTAATCAGGTGGAGTGCGATGTTCCCGGCCTCATCCTCCGGCAAGCGGATACGGGTATACTGCTCAATCATCCCCATAGCATGATGTCCGATCGCATACTCCCTCGGATAACAGCGCTGAATCTCCCAGAGCAGCGGATTGTCATTGCGGATGCCCTGCTCATGAAGCCTTAGTGCATGAGTCAAATGATCCGTCAAGGTCACATAGATATAATCGCTCAGCCGGGCCTTCAGCGTCTGCTTGGCATACTCGATAATGTCATAGCTTAAGGCCACATATTCGGCGGGGGCATCCGCCATTAAGGCCTTGAATTTCTCGGACGCGTCATTTCGCTTCAGTACAAATGTCTTCTCGATCAGTGAGACATCCACCGGATCACCGGGGCCCTTCTTGAAGCCGATGCCGCGTCCCATAACAACCAATTCATCCTTACCTGAATCCTTGGCAATAATGGCATTGTTATTGAAAATCTTCTCGATAATCAACCCGCTGCCCTCCTTTACCCCGAATTTCATTTGGCACTGCTTACAGGATGTTAGACGGGTTAAGGATTCCTTGCGGCGTCCCGCAGAGCCCTTAACATAAAGAAAGGCAAAACCCAAAACACGTGACCATGTTTTGGGTTTTGCCTTTGCAGTAACAATCCCAAATTCAGAATAGCATTGAATTTCACTTTTGGCAACAAAAATGTTTGCGCTTACAATTATCTGAATCTGCAAATAAAAGAGTGCCCCCTATTCAAAGGGAACACTCCTCTTCTATCCGCCTGAACTCAGACCGATGACGAACTCACGGCCTGGGCATTTCCATTTCCCCACCGCAGCTTATACAGCTCCGGCAATACCACACCCAGCAGCACCAGCACCACTCCGGCCCATTGCAGAAGACTTACATGCTCCTGCAATACGAACGAGGACATTAAGACCGCAACGGGCAGCTCGACGGCACCCAGAATACCGGCCATACCGCCGCCGATATGCGGAACCCCGATGGCGAACAGCAGCGGCGGGATAAAGGCGCCGAACAAGCCGAGCAGGAAGCCGAACAGCAGCAGCGGTCCCCATAACATACCGTTAAACAGGAAGGTCGGCGGGAACAGGATACACAACAGCACCAGGCCGCCTGTTACCATCCAGGCACTCCGGTAGGCCGGATGAGCCGATGGAACGGCTTTGCCGCTGAAGATAATGAACATCGAATAGCTTACTGCAGATAACAAACCGAGCATCAGCCCCAGCAGGTTAAACTCGGCAGCTCCCTGATTCAGAATACCTGCGGCAAGCAGGGTTCCGCCGAACAGCAGGATCAGCGTCAGCACCGTGATTTTGTCAGGGCGTTGACGTTTGCTTACCGCCTGAATCAGCACACTGATCCAGGTGAACTGGAACAGCAGGATAATCGCCAGCGAAGCGGGAATGTACCGGAGGGACTGGTAATACAGCAGCCCCGTAACCACGGTTGGCGCACCGGCCATCATCAAGAGCACTCTATGCTTCCAGGTCAGCCGGGCGGGGGCCGCCTTAGCGGACACCGCAACGTTAACTGTGCTGCGCTGTTTGCGGTTCGCTCTAAGCTTGGTATATAACGCCAGCAGCCAGGCAAGAATACAGCCGGTTAAGAGCTGAGTGCCGACCACCTCTCCCAGTTTATAACCCTGCCCGTAGGCCAATACAACAATCGTTGATAAAATGCCGTAGCTCATAGCGCCTACAAGTACGGAGATTAAATATTTCATATCCTTCATGTCGGTTATGCCTCCTGAATCTTCTAATCTGAATCATGTTGCGTCAAGGTCAAGGACCGCCAGACGCAAAAAATCCTAACTCCGGGACAGGGACCGCTTGGTTCACGGTCCTTATCATCGTAGTTAGGAAGAATAGGCTTCCTGTAGAAACCCTCGCCCTGTGACATCGGAATGGCTGCGAGGTTATACGAGAACAATATAGAGTTATGAAATTATTGCCTGGTTACACCTGAATGACGACTGTTCATATGTTACACGCCAAGTGAGCTGACGTCAAGCCTTAATTCTTTTAAATTTGAAATTCAGGGTACATAGACCTCTTTTCAATTAATTCTCCAGCCAATGAACATAACAAACACAGACCCTACTCTCCCAAATTATGATAAAATATAACTCAATTCAGCAGATCATTTGAAAGGAGCCTACATATGGTCAAGCCCCGTCCTCAATCCGGCGCAATCGTAAAAATTTGAAACATTGACAAGTTTCGATACGTAGCAGTCTGTAATAGCCTTCATTCTAACTCTTTTCATGTGATTCAAGCTGCTATCCCCAAATATACTACTATGGAGGAGGTGTAGATCCTGAACAGATCCGGGCCCGTTAAGCTCCTCGGCATGATTGCCGGAGTTGTAATCTTAAATGTCATCGTTCTCTCTCCCGGCCTGCTCGGTGTCGAGATCGGCGGAAGTCCGCTGGAAACGGCATCGGCAGTAACCCTGTTAATCATCAGTCTGCTGGTCGTCCTATATGGCAGTTACACCTTGCTCTTCAACCCCCCGGCTGCCAAGCCCGTTAGCGTGCAATTAGAGACGCGGGAGGATTACATTGCCGGCCTCGGCCGTCACCGGAATGTGAAGGTGCTGAAGGATGATATCGCCCTCGCCCTGGACCAGATGGAGCGGATTGAGAAGAAGAAGACCGCACTGCTCCAGGTGCTGGGCCGCAGGTTCGATCCGGCTGAGCTCAGCTTCCGCAAGTTTCATTCCGTCATTATGGAGGTCGAGAAGCTCTTTTATCTGAATATCCGGGGGCTGCTGGGCAAGCTCAGCGTATTCGATGCCTCAGAGTTCGCCAGATTTAGTGCAGATAACGCGTCTACCCGGTTTTCCAGCTCCCTGATTCAGAAGAAAACCGCGTTATACAACGAATATCTCTCCTATGTCAAAGGCTGCCTCGGGGCCAACGAGGAAATTCTGCTGAAGCTGGATCAGCTGCTGCTGGAGATCACCGAGCTGGGCAGCACAGATTATACCAATGTGGAAGACATGCCATGTATGCAGGAATTAACCGCCTTGATCGGGCAGACGAAACTCTATCAGTAAGGAAAGGGAGATGAACCTATGAGGAAAGGCAAAACACTGTTCATACTCGGCATTATCGCCGCATCCGTCTTCGCACTTGTCTATTTCGGAATTACCTTAACGTCCAATCTGGGCAAATCCAAGACAGAAATCTCTGCCGAAGACGCCGACAAAAGACTGAACCGCATCTATAAGGATATCAACGTGACCAGTGCTGAGCCTGTAAAAGGGCAGATTGATCTTGATCCGGCGTCCATCGGCGATTCGTTGCCCGATATCTCCAAGTTCCCCATCTCCGTAGAGAGCACAACCGATAGCTACGTCGAGATTTTCTCCTCCACGGAGAAGTCCGGAACAGGCAATGACGGCTGGCTGAATGAAGTCGCAACAGACTTCAACGCTGCCGGTATTACAATAGACGGCAAACCGGCCTCCGTCAAAATCCGCAACATCGCTTCCGGCACAGCCGCTGATTATATCCGGTCCGGCAAATATGTGCCTGATGCCTTCACTCCCTCTAATGAGCTATGGGGCGAGATGGTTAAGGCCGGCGGAGTGCAGGCCGAGCTGGTTACGAAGCGTCTGACCGGCAACGTAGCCGGAGTAGTAATGAGCAAGCAGAAATACGATCAGCTGGTCGACAAATACGGTTCGATCAACGTGAAGACCATTACCGATGCCATTGCGGCTAATGAGCTGGCGATGGGGTACACCGATCCTTTTGCCAGCTCAACGGGGCTGAATTTCCTGGTCACCGCTCTGAGCACCTTCGACAGTACGGATCTGCTGGGAGACAAGGCGGTTCAAGGCTTCGAGAAGTTCCAGGCCAACGTGCCCTTCATCGCCTCCACCACCCTGCAAATGCGGGAAGCGGCCAAATCCGGCATGCTGGATGCCTTCGTGCTTGAGTATCAGACCTTTGTCAATGCGAAGGACCTGACCAGCGGCTATGTATTCACCCCGTTCGGGGTAAGACATGACAGCCCGCTCTATGCACTCGGGCAACTGCCGCCGGAGAAGCTGGCGATCATCAAGAAGTTCGGCGAATTCGTCCAGCAGGAGAAGTATCAGAAGACAGCTGCCGACAAGGGCTTCAACGGCCTGACAGACTATGTCTCCGAACTGGCACCGGTTGACGGCTCCATTCTCTCCTCAGCCCAGAAGCTCTGGAAGGAGAAAAAGAACGGCAGCAAACCGATTGCGGCAGTGTTCGTTGCCGATGTCTCAGGCAGCATGGCCGGCGAGCCGCTGAACCGGCTCAAGGAGTCCCTGCTGAAGGGCCAGAAATTCCTCGGCAAGGACAACAGCATCGGCTTCGTCTCTTATTCCAGCGATGTGACCATCAATCTGCCCATCGGCAAATATGACACCAATCAGCAATCCATGTTCGTAGGAGCGATTAACAGCCTTCAGCCTGTGGGCGGAACGGCTACCTTCGACGGGTTGGTGGTTGCGATGAAGATGCTGAAGGATGAGCTGGCGGTGAACCCGGATATGAAGCCCCTGATCTTCGTGCTTAGCGACGGGGAGACGAACGAAGGCCATTCCCTGGATGATATCCGGGGCTTGATCGAGACGTACAAGATTCCGGTATACACCATTGGATATAACGCCAATATCAAGGCTCTGGAGAGCATTTCCAGCATCAACGAGGCGGCCAATATCAACGCCGACACAGAGGATGTAGTATACAAAATCGGTAATCTGCTCAACGTGCAAATGTAGACTTTATATTCTGAAGGAGGGTTCATATGTCATTCACCATGGAAATTCCCAGCCCCGAGAAGCTGAAATCGGTCATCGAGGAGCAGGTCCAGCCGGAGCCGGAGGAAGTCACCCAGCTTAAGGAGCAGGCGATTAATAATGTCTCCAGTATTTTGGAGCTGGATTTCGAGTCTCTGGAGAAACGCAAGGCCGTGCTGCAGTCCATTGACAGCTTCGGGATGGGCACCATGCGTTCCTCGTCGGAGAAGAACTCCCTGCTTCAGGTATCGGTGGGCAATCTGTCCAAGACCGGGGATGAAGGCGGCCAGGTCGCCAAGGGATTAACCGAGCTGCATCAGCAGCTTAAGGATCTGGACCCCAGCGCGGTAGATTTCGCCAAAAGCGGGTTTCTCGGCAAGTTTTTTCATCCCTTGCGTAATTATTTCGCCAAATATCAAAAGGCCGACGCTGTCATCTCAGATATTATTCTATCCCTGGATAAAGGCAAAGCCGTGCTGAAGAATGACAACACGACACTGGAGATTGAACAGCAGACCCTGAGGGAGCTGACCAAGCGCCTTAAGAAGGAGATTCAGCTCGGCATCCTGATGGACGAGGAGATTGAGAAGCAGATTGAAGCTGCTAAGCAGCGCAGTGAAGATGAGGATAAGGTGCGGTTCATTACGGAGGAGGTGCTGTTCCCGCTGCGCCAGCGGGTGATGGATCTGCAGCAGATGCTCGTGGTCAATCAACAGGGAATTATGGCCATCGAGGTTGTCATCCGCAACAACAAGGAACTGATCCGTGGAGTGGACAGAGCCAGGAATGTTACGGTATCTGCGCTTAAAATTTCGGTTACGGTGGCCAGCGCCTTATACAACCAGAAGATCGTTCTCCAAAAAATCGAGTTGCTGAACCAGACCACCGATAATCTGATCAGCGGCACCTCCAGAATGCTTAAGGAGCAGGGTGCAGCCATTCACAAGCAATCGCTCGAAACCAGTATTTCGGTCGATACGCTGAAGCAGGCCTTCACCGACGTCCTCTCCGCCCTGGATTCGATCAGCACCTACAAGCAGGAGGCGCTCCCCAAGATGCGTGAGACCATTACCCAGTTCCGGGAGCTGGCAGATAACGGCGAACAGCAGATTCAGCGGCTGGAAAAAGGAAATACGCTCGGGCTGTAGCAGCAACGCTACCCATATTTAACGCAAAACAGAGCATGACGGCGGATACGCCGGTGCTCTGTTTTTATCTGTCTATTTTCTTTTTGCTGTCTACTTCCCTGTATTCAACAAGCCTGCCACCATTCTGCTCAACGTCCCTTGATCGATGAACGGGGCGAGGCTTGCCAGCAGATCCGGGCTAAGCTGTTCCGCTTGGACTTCACCAAGCAACTTCTCAAGCTTCCCCCTATCCAGAAAAGGAGCGAGTCCTGGGAGCCGATTTCCATCGACTGTACCGTCTGCCACGCGGTCAACCAGAAAGCCTAACGTCCCCCTGCTAATAAAGGGAGCCAGTCCTTGAATGGAATGCCAGCTGGGGCAGTCCCCACTGGCTTGTTGCACCAACCGGTCCAGCTGCTCCCGTTCCAGAAACGGGGCGATGCCCACAAGATTGTTCACCTCTCTAGAACCGTCTGCTGCTTGATCGACCAGTTCGCTTAAGGTACCGCTGCTGACGAACGGCGCAAGTCCGGCAATAACATCCCATGCCATTTCTTTCTTTTCAGCCTGACGAACCAGTTCATCCAATGTATCTCTTCCCAGAAACGGGGCTAGACGCATAATTACATTTAAACTAAGGACGCTGCTGTCTATACCCTCTGTGACCTTATTAAGGGCACTTGCTTTTACAAAAGGCGCTACCTCTACAAGCTCTTCCATCTCCAGCCTACCGGCATTAACCATCTCTGTAACCTGGCCCGGCCTGTTCTCTGCAATCTCCTCTACGATCCGTCCCAGATGCGGGTGTTCCCGATGCTCTGCGTGGTCTCCTGCATTCAAAATGTCGTCAACGGTTAAGCCGAATAACCCCGCAACCTGCGGAAGTGTTCCAATATCCGGCAGCGAGTCGCCCCGCTCCCATTTCGATACGGCCTGATGACTTACATTTAGTTGATCGGCAAGCTCCAGCTGGGTCCAGTCCTGGTCTTTGCGAAGCCGCGATATATAAGCCCCAATTCTGCGTAAGTCGAGCATGATATCCCTCCGAGATTATAATATGTACAGTGCGCACTGCCAGAAACAGCATAGCATTTCAGCATACGCAATCCTATCAATTGCTGGTTGAATGGCTGCATCCCCTCTGATTCAACTGCCGGTAGAATGTTCCGGATGACAATATCAGGGTTAAGTATTAATGAAACTCCCTAAACAATTTAACATAAAATGGGTTGTATACTATTCCTGATTATTGTATATTTATTCAACCGGCATTTATTGCTGATTTCTCATCTACCGGGGGATACACCGATGCATTTTTTGAATATCAACCAGCTTACTGCAGAGCAGATTCTGGATATCTTTGAATTAACCGACCGGCTGCGTCTCCGAAAATCAGAACCACTGCTCGAAGGTAAAACGATGATTCTCTTCTTCCCGGAGACCAGTCTGCGGACAAGGGTCAGCTTCGAGAAAGGCATCCGCGACCTGGGCGGGGCCTGCATTCCCTTTCCGCCGGAGACGCTCGACAAGAAAGAAGCGCCGGGCGATATCGTCCGCTACCTGGAGAACTGGGGGGATGGCATTATTGTCAGAACACCTGACCTCTGCAAACTGAAGGAACTGTCCGCCTACGCCTCTGTTCCCGTTATTAATGCGATGACTGCTCATAATCACCCTTGCGAAATTCTGGCTGACCTGTATGCTCTGCGCAGTCTCCGGGACAACTACCGGGAGCTGACCTACACCTTCGTTGGACCGCCCGGCAATATATCAAGAACTTGGCTGGAGGCGGCGCAAGCCCTGAATCTCTCGTTCCATCATGTATGCACGCCAGGTCATGAGATGGCCAGCGGCAATCACCCCGGCTATACTTTTCATACGAGTCTGGATAGCGTGTTACCGGAGAGTGATGTGATTCTTACCGATTCATTGCCCAAGGATTTCTTGACCCCGGAGTATATCCATGCCTACCAGATTACACTGGACCGGATGAAGCAGACAAGACCCGGGGCGCTGCTGAACCCCTGTCCTCCCTTCTTCCGCAATGAGGAGGTCAGTGAAGAGGTTATTGCTTCGCCTTATTTTGCCGGATTCGGGTTCAAGAAAAGCCTGATCTATCTTCAGCAGGCCATTCTGATCTATTGCTTATCGCATTGATGTACAACACATCTACACTTACTGAAGGGGAGAATGACTATGAAGGCTTTATACTTACTATCCAGAAAAACAGGTGTCCTTCTGCTCGCGCTGATACTGGCGTCACTCGGTACAGTTGGAGGCGGCAGACAGTCACACACAGCAGCAGCGGCTGCTTCTGCGAAATCATATGTGTACTATGTCTCTGACGATGTTCTATACCGTGTGACCTCAGATGGAAGTGAGACACAGACGATCGTAGAGAACTATGACGGCAACGGATTAGACTCGACCGGCAAATATTTGTATTTTTACTATGATGACGGTATGGGAATTCAGCGGCTGTCCCTTAGCGATCCCGATGCTTTAATTACAAGCTTCCTCGGGGACCGGAATATCCTCTTTTACCTGTTCGAGGGTCCATATCTGTACTTCCTGGATGATACAGGGCACATCTACCGCACCTTAGCCGACGCTGACGATGATACACACCTTACCCTTATAGCAGATAACGCCGATGTGAATTTCCGGACCTTCAACGTCTCGGGCGGGCGGATCTACTATAATGCGCTGAAGAACAACACAACCTGGGTTGCTTCGAGGTCCCGCGACGGGAGCGGGGTCATTCAGTGGATTGCCAGCGGAGCTATTCAGAAGAGCAAATTCTATCATCCTTACGCTACAAGTATTAACCTTATGATTGACAACAAACCTGCTGAAACCGAGTATTCTCTGAACTCCATGGTGCTCTACACCCTGCCTCTAAGCGGCGGAGCTGCCAAAGCAGCCAATGCGAAGAATCCGCTTCAATCCAATGATGTCTCCTCCGGGACCTGGTCCAATAATTATTTCTTGTTCAACAAGGGAATCAAGCTGGATGCCGAGGGAGAGGATTTCGACTACAGTACAGGCGCAGGCTTCCTGATGGATAAGAACGGGAAGATCCTGCAGCTAAGCCAGAACAGTGTGATCAGCATCAGCGAGATTGCTGCGAATAAACTGGTATATGCAGACTCCAAAGGCAAAGCCTACATCAGCACGCTGGCTAACGGCAAAGTCACCTCCTCCAAGACGCTGCCGCTGTCGAATGTTCAAGATATCCGAACGGTTAAGAACGGGGCGGCGCTTACCACCGTGTTGTTTACCGCAGCCGATGCTTACTTGCTGAATGCCGATTCATCCTTGATCAAATTGAGCGGAGTAGAATCCGATTACTCTGTAATTACAAACAATATTCCCGGCTTGTATTATATCAACGGTCTGGATAACGATTGTTTATACCGGTACAGCAATGACGGCAAAACCAAAACCAAGCTGTCCACTGGCCCGGTTAGCTATATAGCGCTGGTCTCCGCGAAGTAATATACAGAGAGAATAAGCCGGAATTTCCGATATCGGAAGTTTCGGCTTTTTTTAGAAATGCGAATAGATAAAGTTCAGTTTATAACAGAGACTTGCCTATGAACAGGCATGATTTCCGGTATACAGTGGGAGTAGGTGTTATAGATAATTACAGAAAGCAGGCTGGCAATGAATATATCGATCAAGCTAACCGGGCCGGATGAAGCCTATATTATCAAAAATATGTTACCGCTCTATCTGCATGATCTTTCAGGTCATTACGGACTTGTGGAGGGGCATCTGCCTAACCGGCATGGCATCTTTGAGGACACGGACGAATACCGCACGCTGGCAGATCAGTATGAGGTGCAGAATATTTGGTGGGACAAGCCGGGCATTCTGTACTCTTTTCTGATTCAAGCTCATTCGATGCCGGCAGGCTTCGCACGGATTGCTACCCCTCCATATTGTGCGCAGGGCGTCGATTATTTCGTGAGCGACTACTTTCTGCTGCAGCCCTTCAGAGGGACGGGAATCGCGGAACAGGCGGCGGTGCTGGTGTTTGAACAGTTTCGCGGCGAATGGGAGCTGTTCACCAACCCGGCAGCGAAGAATATCACCGGCCAGAAATTTTGGCGCAAGACGGTCTCCCGCTACACGCAGGGCCAATATTCGGAGCGGAGCGGGGAGACTTTTGACGGACAGAAGCTTGCATTCAGGTTCAATAACCGGGGGGGTTAGAACTACTCTGACCTCACCGCAAAAAGGCTGACCCGCTGGATATACCAGTAGTCAGCCTTTTTCGTGTACAAGTGTTCACGGCAGAATGGGCAAGTTAATATCCCTAGTACTCTTGCCGGTCCCTGTCTTCATAATCATATTCATTGCTTCCGGCTTATCGAGCAGATTGCTGCCAGAGTACCATTCAAAGCCCTCGTAAGTGCCTGATCCTGACGACATCCCTATCTCGGTGGTTCCGTACTTCGTTATCGATTGAATTTTTCCCCCGTGTGCGGCGCCAAATATCTTTTGCCGGTTCTGCCATGTAACCTCAGACTCATTTTTAATTTTGACTATAGTGCGGGTCATCAAGGGGGAGAGCTCAACCTGCTCCAGTGTCACTTGAACGCCCTCCAGTATGAAATCTTCCTCCGGCTGGACAATGACTGTCTGTTGCTGTTTGAATTTCGGGTCCAGCTTGAAGCTGATCTTGAGTCTTGGAGAATTATGCACATCGGTTAAATTTACACCCTTGCTCTTCCCCAGATCTTTCATTTTCCCTTCATTCATCGAGGCAATCAGGAAATTGGCTTCCACCTGTTCCGGGAATGGCTTGTTGCGGTCCAGATAGATGACACTCCGGCCATAGAAAATACGATAATCGTCGTGACCGTTTGTCTCAGCATTAGCACCAATCTGACCGCCGCTGTCCAGATCGTATCCGGTTTCCAGATTCTTGATTCTCGCACTGCTAATACCATAGATCTCCTGTCCTTCCGCAACATTAGCTGTATACAAAAAGATGATTTTGTTCTCATCCGCCGTTACCGCATTCAAGGTAATCCGGTAATCCCCGCTGGCTGCACTCTGATTAATCTCCTGAATGTATCCTTGCCGGATCGCCGAATCCAGTGTAGGTGCCTCTGAATCAAATTCATAGAGCCGCTTGAACATTTCCAGCCCGCCCCAATTCACTTCTCCGGCAGGTACGGCGGCCCGAGGTACCGCATCATGAATGACTGGGATGAAGAACAGAATCACTACAGCAATAGCGGCTGCGGCTATTCCGAGGAAGGAGCCTTTGGTGAGTCTGCCCTGCCAGCTTTTCCGGCGTCCGCGCTCGATCCCTGCTTGAACCGCCCCTCTGACCTCATTGCCCCCGCAGTCCACCCGCACCTCCTCACGGATACGTAGCGCATCGGACAGCATCGCCTGTTCTTCTCTGCTATTGTTCATTCCATTCACCCCGGTTCTTCATAATTTCCCTAAGCTGCTTCAGGCCCTTGTGCTGCCAGGTTTTGACGGTCCCCTCCGGCTTGCCCAGCAGGACTGCGATCTCAGCCAGGGTCAGATCATTATAATATTTGAGCAGCAGCACATGGCGGTATTTCACCTTCACCTGCGAGAGCGCCCACTGCATTTCCATGGCATCCGTACTGTTCTGCATGACCCCCTGCTGCATATTCTCTGCCGCTGTAGGGACTGCCCTTTTTCTTCTGCGCTGCTCGTCTATGCAGACATAGATTAATATTCGGATCAGCCAGGTTTTGAACGCGCTGGGGTCCTTCAGGGTCCGCCGTTTCATCCAGGCCCGGCAGGTGGTCTCCTGGAGCGCTTCCAGTGCGTCATTGCGGTTGCCCAGATAGCTGTAAGCAATATGGTATAGCTGGTCGCTGTGCTCCATCACCGCTTTGACAAAATCCGTCTCCTCAAGCGGCACAGCGGCAGTTACCCGCTTCATCTCTGCCCCGGACATCGTCATCTCTCCCTCTCCTCTCCATCACATTTACATGAATTAGACGGAGAGGTTATGCAAACAGTTTTAGTCTGCGGTAATTATTTTATAACTTCCACGAACAACAGAAAAGCCGCAACCCCCGCTGCCGGGAATGTTGCGGCTTTTCTTGTTATATAGGAAACTATAGTTTCCTGCTGCTGTGGAGAAGGTGCTGGACCAAATGTATGTCAAAAACAGCATACGTTGTGCTTGCAAGCAGGCACACGTCTAATTGTATGTGAAAAACAGTATACATGGGCTCGCAAGCAGGCATATGGACTGAATGTATGTGGAAAACAACATACATTGTGCTCGCAAGCAGGCCCACGCCCTCAATGTATGTCAAAAACAGTATACATTGTGCTCACCAGCAGGCCCACGCCCTCAATGTATGTGAAAAACAGCATACATTTGCTCACATGCAGGCACACAGTCTCATTGTATGCTAAAAACAGCATACGTTGTGCTCGCGCAAAGGTAGTCTTATTCATCCGGTTAGGATGATTTTGTTCTGGAGATTATTTCACTTCCAGATAGGATACACCTAAAGTACCCAATTCCCCTTACGGAACACCGGCTCAATCGTGCCGTCAGCCAGTTCTCCGTCAATATCTAGCGCATCGGAGCCTACCATGAAATCGACATGCGTGAGGCTGACGTTTGCCCCTCTGGACAGCAATTCCTCGCTGGTCATGGAAGTGCCCCCTTCAATATTAACGGGATAGGCGCTGCCCAGCGCGAAATGGCAGGAAGCATTCTCATCAATTCCGGTGTTGTAGAACACTCTGTTCAGCCGGGAGATCGGCGAATCATACGGCACCAGCGCCACTTCTCCGAGGTAGGAGGCCCCTTCATCCGTATCCAGCAGGGAGGTCAAGTGCTCACGGCCGGATTCAGCGTCATAGGCGGTAACCTTGCCGTCTGTGAAGGTAAGGGTGATTCCGTCGACGAGCCGCCCGTTCAGGTTCAGCGGAAGCGTACTCTTGACGGTGCCATTCACGCCGGTGCGATGGGGCATAGTGTAGATCTCTTCTGTAGGCATATTGGCTACAAAATAAACACCACGCGCGTTCTCCCCGCCGCCGCCACGCCACAGATGGCCTTCCGGCAGCTCGACACGCAGATCCGTTCCAGGGGCACGGTAGTGCAGGCTTTTGTAGCGCTTGGCGTTCATACGGTCCTGGCTCTGCTTCAACTCGCCGATATGAGTACGCCAGGCAGCCACCGGGTCTTCGCTGTTCACACGGTTCATCTGGAAGACTGCTTCCCACATCGCATCGATCCGCTCTTCCTCCGGCAGATCGGCGAACACCTTGTCCGCCCAGGCACGTGTCGGCGCCTTAATCAGCGACCAGCTGATTCTGCTGTTCCGGGTGTAGGCCTGGTACTTCTTGCGCGCAACCGCAGCCGCTTTAACGGCAGTGGACACCTTGGCCGAATCAATCCCGCGGAATAATTCCGGGTCCGGCACTTTTATATGTAATATAGCTCCGCCTTCTTCAGCGAATCCCTCCAGCATATCGGCATGCCACTGCGGATAATACCCGAATGATTCCTCAGGTGCCTTCTCGTAACGGATGCGTGTGACCGCTTCATCGTCCCAGTCCACAAGCACGTATTTCGCTCCAGCGTCATAAGCCTTGCCTACAATCAGCCGGGTAAGCTCCGCTGTCTCCAGCGGGGCGTGAACCATCAGCACTTGTCCCGGCTGCACATTCACACCCACCTTGACTACCAGCTCTGCGTATTTCTCCAGCATCTGCTCAAAATCCTTCATTTCTTCTCTTCCTCCATATCTTCACTGTCTCTGTATAATTATAGCGGAAGACCGCGAAGATGGCACGTATCTATCATCTATGTACAACCGGAAGCTGAGCATGTCGTAACTCCTCCGCTTCCGGCAGTGCTTCCGCTACTGCTTATCCACCTGCAGCAGCTGAATGGTCTTCACATCGTACGTATGGGCGATTTTCTCTTCCGCGATCACCTTCAGCTTCGTCAGGCTGGCTACCTTGGCCGGATCTGCCCGGGAGAGCAGTCTCCACAGCTCGGGGTCGGACAAGGTCTGATAGAGTTTGTCGTCATCATATTCCTTGCGGTTTTGCGTGACCAGCTTGACCTTGTAGCTGCCGAACACCGCTTCCGTCTGCCCCGCTTCATTAACGTGGGCAAGAATCTCCTGCCGGAGTCCGGCCAGCTCCTTTTCCAGCTCCTTCTGCTTCGTCTTGAGCTTGTAATACTGTTGAACCTTCTTTTCCATACAGTGCTCACGCTCCTCTCCTAACATGTCTATGCAGGAAAGAACGGTTAGAATGATTAATTCTGTTGAGACGGTTTATGTTTAATTCTATAATGATATCGTTGTGACAAAAACAAGACAGCAGGTGAACCCATGTTTCAGACTTATCTATTCCCGATTTCCTATGCATTCATGGCTTTTCCGGTTGCGGCACTATTCTTCACTTTACCGTTCCTGATTGTGCAGTACCGCCGGCACGGCTATATCAATAAAATCCGGGCCATGGTGCTGTATCTGCTGCTGCTGTACCTGCTTAATGCGTTCTTCCTGGTTCTGCTTCCCTTGCCTGATTCCAGGCATAATGCAGCCCCGTCCGGGAGTATGATCCAGCTTGTACCGCTGCAATTCATCCAGGATATTCTGCACAATACGCCAATTACGCGCAGCGACCCTTCCAGCTACCTTAATGTGCTGACCGGAGCGGATTTTCTGCTGGCAGCCTTCAATGTACTGCTGACCGTCCCCTTCGGTATGTTCCTGGGCTACTACTTCCGCACGCGCTGGGTGGCATGCATTATCCTGTCCTTTGCGCTGTCGCTGTTGTTCGAGATTACGCAGATTACCGGCATTTACGGATTCTTCGACCACCCTTACCGGATCTTCGATGTCGATGACATGATCACGAATACGCTGGGCGGCATTGCCGGCTTCAAGATATCCCTATGGATCTCCGGCCTTCTGCCGAGGATTGAGAAGCTTGACAGCCAAGAGGACCTTTCTGCCAAAAGAGTGACCTACACCCGCCGCGCTGTTGCTTTTCTGCTGGATTCGATTCTGCTGCTCACGGTGACGGTAATCCTCAATTTGCTCTCACTAAGCATTTCGTTGTGGGCAGTTAGTATGGTGTATTTCCTGAGCATTCCTCTGTTCACAGGCGGACGTACCTTCGGCAAATGGGTTGTGCGTATCCGGCTTAGGAGTGAGGACGGCGGCCCGGCCAGACCCTGGAGGGTATGGGCACGATATGGATTACTCTATGGCGTCCTCGGGGGGATGAATGCCCTGCCGCCTGACTCCGCGATCTTCCTGAGCATCGGCACAGCATTGACGGCCGTGGTGAAATTGTTCATCCTGGCGGTAGATGTAGCCTTCTTCATTCATCTGGTGCTGCGGTTAATCAAGCGTGACCGTCCACTTATCTACGAGGAGCTTAGCAGAACCCGCAATGTAATCAGCTGGCCGAAGCGGCATGAGGTAGCGGCAAGCGAGACCCTAGGCAATACAGTAATCAATGAATAGAGGTATAGCACTCTTATGAATAATAACGATTCCATCCGTATCTCCTTTGCTCCAGATGAGCAAGATTGGTTAATAGAAGCAGACATCACTAGCATTCAGGAGCAAATGGCACAAGGGTGCTTAACCTCCGAAGTGCTGGTGGGCTGGTACTTGGAAAGGATCAACCGGTTGGATGGTCTCCTCCGTTCCGTATTGGAGGTGAATCCAGAGGCGCTTGCGATTGCTGCGAAGCTCGATCAGGAACGAAGAGATCAGGGTAGCCGGGGACCGCTGCATGGTATACCAGTCCTGGTCAAAGATAACATCGGCACAGCTGATAAGCTGCACACCAGTGCAGGAGCTTTGGCGCTTGCAGAGTGCATAGCAGCAGAAGATGCTGAGCTTATCACTCGGCTAAGAACAGCCGGGGCAGTGATTCTGGGCAAAGCCAATATGACCGAGTGGGCCAACTTCATGTCGCCCTCGATGTGGGCCGGATACAGCTCACGCGGCGGGCTTGTACTGAACCCCTACGGCCCGGGGGAGCTGTTCATTGGCGGCTCCAGCTCAGGAAGTGCGGCGGCGGTTGCCGCTAACCTTGTCACCGTCGCCATAGGCACGGAGACCTCCGGCTCCATCATCAGCCCGGCGGCCCATAACTCCCTTGTAGGTCTGAAGCCTACCTGGGGGCTGGTCAGCAACAAGGGCATAATACCGGGAATCGGCAGCCAGGACAGCGCCGGTCCGATGACCAGAACGGTCAAGGACGCTGCACTCCTGCTTAATGTATTGGCCGGGAGCGCTGACTCTGCTTCCTCTGTTGTACCGGATTATTCGGCAGGTCTGGAGCCGGATGCGGTAAGAAACACTAGAATCGGAATTCCGCGATTCTATTATAAAGATCTGGATAGTGAAGCTCTTAAGATGATGGAATCTGCCATAGCGGCTCTAAGAGAGCTGGGGGCAGAAATCATTGACCCTGTAGAGCTCCCCTGTCAGGATGCGGAATGGAACGCTACGATTCTGCAATATGAATTCAAGCCTGGATTGAACCGCTATCTGGGAGGCCTGCCGGAATCCGCTCCTGTGCATTCCCTGCAGGAACTGATAGATTTCAATCAGCAGCATAGCGAACAGGCACTGAAATACGGCCAGGGAACACTGGAATGGCTGAACACCTCTGGGGATGATATTACAGAGCAGGAATATCTGGAGCAGCTGCATTCTTCCCGTTCGCTGCCCGGTAGCCAGGGAATCGATTATGCCCTGGAGCATTACGGTCTGGATGCGCTCCTCTTCCCTGGAGATCACGGACGTGAAGTAGCGGCGAGAGCGGGTTATCCGCTGATTACAGTTCCTGTCGGCTACACCTGCTCGGGTATTGTTGCACCAGGCGGCTATCTTACCAAGGGGCCGCAAGGTATCACCTTCTGTGCCTCAGCGCATAGTGAAGCTATGCTGCTAGGGATTTCTTATAGTTACGAACAGGCCACGAAGCACCGGCGGCCGCCGGTGCTGGAGCCAGGCAGCCCGTCAGAATAACCGGGCAAGCCGGCCCTCAACCGGCGTTACAACTGAAAGAGGCCGTATCCCGAACTCCGGGATACAGCCTCTTTTTAAAATATAAGAATTTATATGTTTCACGCAATAACTTATCCTTATATTTCTCGCTGAAACGATACCGTACTTTAAAAAGGACGGCAAAGCCGTTTCCACTTGTATCACAGATATACACTCTGTCTATGCTTCCGCCGCATCCGCCAGATGGAGAACTACCGGGCAATGATCGCTGCCAAGAACATTACATTCAATTCCGGCGTCCAGCAGACGCGGGGTTAAGCGCTCTGAAGCGAGAAAATAATCGATCCGCCAGCCCACATTCTTCTCTCTGACCTTAGGCATGTAGGACCACCAGCTGTAGGCACCCTCCAGCTCAGGATAGAACCATCTGAAGGTATCCACGAAGCCGGCTGCGAGCAGCGTGGTCATTTTGCCGCGTTCTTCGTCGGTGAAGCCTGAATTTCCCCGGTTCGATCTCGCATTCTTCAGGTCAATCTCCTGATGCGCCACATTCAGATCCCCGCACACGACAACCGGTTTATGCTCATCCAGCTTCAGCAAATAGGCACGGAACCGGTCCTCCCACTCCATCCGGTAGTCCAGCCTCGACAGATCGCGCTTGGCATTCGGCGTGTACACATTCACCAGATAAAAGTCCGGGAATTCCAGGGTGATGATCCGCCCCTCATCCTCCGTCTCCTGCTCCAGTCCATATCGTACGGATAGCGGCTTGATTCTGGTAAATACAGCCGTACCCGAATATCCTTTTTTGAGTGCATAGTTCCAGTACTGAGCATATTCCTCCCCATGGTCAAGAACAATCTGCCCCTCCTGGAGCTTCGTCTCCTGCACACAGAAGATATCTGCGTCAACCTCCCGGAAATACTCGTTAAACCCTTTATTCACACAAGCTCTCAGACCGTTCACATTCCAGGACACCAGCTTCATCGTTGTCATTTCCCCTTACCAGTCACTAGATTACATCCAGTGTACCATAGATTCGGGGTCTCTATGAACCTGAAGGTATCCTATTGAAATGTGTGAATCTCCCATGGCATACGTTACAGCAATCATAGTTTTGCCGAATATACTATCCTATCACAAGGAAAAGGAGGACATTACAATGGCTATCTTATTACCGCAACAATTCTTCAATCTGCCCGCTTCTGTAGGTAAATCTTACTATGAAAATCTGGCAGGTGGCATCAACGCGGCTGTGACGGTAAACAACAATTCCGGGTTTCCTGTGGATCTCGTTATTTACCGCGTCAACGCTCCAGTGGTCACTTATTTGATCCCTGCATTTAACAGTCTCACTTTATCCGTTCATGCCCTGCTGGTCGCAGGACTTCTGAGCACAGCTGCCGGTGCAGTCTTCGGCACAATCGAAGTGGCAACCTCTGATTTCTAATCTAATGTAAGAGTATCCCCTCATACTCTCTCATTAACATTCCCTTGTTAAGCATCTCCGGCTGGTAGACGGCCGGGGGTGCTTTTGCACGTCAATAGAGAAGCAGCTGCTATCAGAGCGTCTCTGATTCAGGCATAGGTCCGATATAAGTAGATTGTGGCCGGAAAATCCGGTTATGGGCTGACTGCTCCAGCAGATGGGCCGTCCAGCCGACAATTCTTCCCGCTGTGAATGTAGGCGTGAAGATCTCCGGCGCCAGCTTCAGCGCCTTCAGTATAGCCGCAGCATAGAACTCAACATTGGTGAACAGGCGGCGGCCCGGCTTGTATTCCTCCAGCAGCGCAACCGCTGTAGCCTCCACATGAAGCGCAAGATCAAAGTAATCGTCCTTGCCGATCATCTTAAGTGTCGCAATCTGCAAGGCTTCCGCCCGCGGGTCCTTGGTCTTGTAGATCCGGTGCCCGAAGCCCATCAGCTTCTCTCCGGCCTCAAGCTTCCCTCTCAGCCATGGCTCCGCGCGTTCCTTCGTCCCGATCTCCTCCAGCATCGATATCACTTCATACGGCGCGCCGCCGTGCAGCGGACCCTTCATCGCTCCGATCGATCCGGCTACGGCCGCACATAGATCCGATTCCGTGGACAGCACCACCCGCCCGGCGAAGGTCGAGGCATTCATGCCATGCTCCATACAGAGAATCATATAGGCGCTGAGCGCCTTCACATGAGCCTCTTCAGGCAGCTTGCCTGTGAGCAGATACAGATAATTCGCGGCATGGCCAAGCTCAGGAAGCGATTTCAGAGGCGGCAAGCCCTGAAGGCTGCGGTACCTGTAAGCAATGATCGCCGGAAGCATAGCCGTCAGCCGCACAGCCTGCTTCAGTGTGGGCGGCCAGGTAGCGTTCTCCTCATCCCCAAGTGCAGCCACTGCACTTTGTAATACCAGCATCAGCGGTACAGAAGCCGGATACAGATCAAGCATCTTGCAGAGATATTCCGGAATTATTCTCTCCGCTGCCATCTGCGCCTTGAGCTGCGTCAGCTCCTCTGCATCAGGCAGGTGTCCGTTCCAGAGCAAATAAGCGGCTTCCTCATAGCTCTTGCTCACCGCAAGCTCTTTGGCCCAATATCCGCGGTATACCAGATACCCTTTCTCTCCATCTACTAATCCAATTGCTGTCTCTCCGGCAACTATGCCTTCTAATCCCGTAACTTTAGCCATTATATCTTTACCCCTTTTCCGGTCCCTCCCGCAGGAAGAAATTCATCATATTAGGAGTATAAACTGCAAAATCTATATTGCATATTTATAGTTTTTTATGAAACCATAAGGAAAATCTATCACCTACCTCACTTAAGCTCCATAAGCTGCTTCAGCTTGGCTTCTGTACCCGATTCACCCGCTGGCGTGTAGATGCTGCACCGCAGATCCGCTGTACCTTGCACCTGGAGGGAGGTGAGATGGAACAGCATTTTGCCGGCTTTGGCATGCCGGAATTCCAGTACAACATCCGGCGCGGAGCTGACCCGGCTCTCTTCCCATAAATGATTGAATTCCGGATGCCGCTCCTTCATCTCCGCGATGAATTCATCGTACCAGCGGTCCTCCAGATATTGCCCGTAATAGGCGCGGAAGATCGATAAGTATCCCCGGACGAACTGCTCCCAATTCACCGCCAGCCGCCTGAACTCCTTGCGTTCGAACAGCAGTGAGATCATATTGCGCTGCTGTGGAGCCAGCTTGGCGAAATCAAGAAACACATGCGCCGCCGCCTCATTCCAGCCGACAATGCCGCAGTGCCGGTCCGAGATGATGGTCGGACAGGTCTTCAGCTCCTGCAAAATCTTCTGCAGGGACGGATGAATCACCGAAGGCTCCTCCTGGGTATAGTCTGCGACTCCCGGTCCGTTCTCCAGCGCCAGAGCGAACAAGTAACTCCGCTCATCCTTCGTCAGCCGCAATGCTGCGGCAATACAATCCAGAACGGATGGGGACACTTTAATGTCCCTCCCCTGCTCCAGCCAGGTATACCAGGTATTGCTCACTCCGGCGAGCTGCGCCACTTCCTCGCGCCGGAGCCCGGGCGTCCGCCTGCGGGTGCCCTCCGGGAGCCCCGCTGATGCCGGGGTAATGGCCGCGCGTCTTGCTTTCAGGAATTCCGATAATGCTTGAAGCCTGTTCTGATTGGACATCATGCTTCCTCCTGTCATACAGTTCGTCTGCCTGTTAGTGTAGTAGTAATTATACTAGTATAAACTACAACTTGTAATAGGATAAGCAACATGAAAAAATAAGCTTAATCAGAATAACAGGAGGAATAGCAGATGGAACGTGTCGTAATTACAGGAATGGGTGTCATCTCCCCGCTTGGCAATACTGTGGAGCAGTTTTGGAGCCGTTTGGCGGCAGGAGAATCGGGGATTACGCCGATTGATTCTTTTGATACCACCCATTTCAAAACCAAGATTGCCGGCTCGGTGCAGGCCTTCGACCCGGATGCCAGATTCGGCCGCAAGGAGGCCCGGCGGATGGACCGGTTCAGCCAGTTCGCGCTTGCCGCCGCAGAGGAGGCCTGGACGCACTCCGGTCTCCGGCTGGAGGAGCTGGACCGGGAACGGCTGGGCGTCTATGTGGGCTCCGGCGTAGGCGGTATCCAGACGTTAATGGACCAGGGCGAGCTGCTGCGGTCCAGGGGACCGGAGCGGGTAAGTCCTACCCTGATCCCGATGCTGATCTCCAATATGGCGGCAGCGATGATCAGCATCAGGCTCGGGGCACAAGGGCCTACACTATCGCCGGTGACCGCCTGTTCCATCGGGAACACGGCCATTGGCGAAGCCTTCCGCCTGATCCGTTACGGCGGGGCCGATGTGATCATCGCCGGAGGTGCGGAAGCGGCGGTGACCGAGATTGCCCTGGCCAGCTTCGGCAATGCGACCGCCTTGTCTACCCGGAACGGAGACCCGCAGGGGGCCAGCCGGCCTTTTGACCGGAACAGGGACGGGTTTGTCATCGCGGAGGGCGGAGCTATTGTGATCCTGGAGTCCCTCTCCCATGCCCTGCGCAGAGATGCCGTTATCTATGGCGAGGTCACCGGATATGGCGCAAGCTCCGACGCTTATCATATGGTGGCTACTCATCCTGAGGGGATAGGAGCCTACCAGGCAATGAAGCTGGCACTTAGCGAGGCTGGCATCAGTCCCGGGGAGGTAGATGTCATTAGCGCACACGCAACCAGCACGGTGGTCGGAGACCTTTCGGAGACCCTGGCGATTAAGAAGCTATTCGGAGAGCAGGCCTACCAGATTCCGGTCACGGCTAACAAATCGATGACCGGACATGCCCTTGGCGCAGCCGGCGGTCTGGAAGCGATTGCTCTGCTCAAAAGCCTGCAAGAAGGACTAATCCCGCCCACGATTAATCTGGAGCAGCAGGGCGAATCCTGCGACCTGGATTATGTCCCTAACGTAGCCCGCCAAGCAGACCTGAAGATCGGGATCTCCAATTCCTTTGGCTTCGGCGGCCATAACGCTGTAATCGTTCTGCGCAAGTATGAATCGTAATCGCAGCTAATTCCTATATACAGCAAACAGCGGACCACCCATTCTAAGGGAGACCCGCTGTTTGTAATGGTTAAGGGTATGAAGCCGGTTGTGACTTGAATGCTCGCAGGATTAGTTTACTTGGCCTCCGGTGATACATGGCTTCCCCAGACTGCAACGCCTTCCGCTGAAAGTGCCGTGAAGGTCATTACCTCGCTTGAGGTCGCTTCATTCCATTCCCGCAGGAATACCCCGCTGTACTCCGCACCTTCTAGTGTCAGCTTCGCCATATGATCATTGCTCAAGGCCCATGTACCTGTTACGGCCCCGCTAATCGTACCGTCTGCGTTCAGCTCTACCACCTGCGACTCTGCAAGCTCAGCCGTAATCTTCTTGCCGTGGTTCACCAGCTTGTAAGCACCCGCCACATCCTTGACTGTGTACTTGCCGATCCTCTCGCCGCCGTAACGGTGGGGTGCGACAACTGGCCAGCCCGCTTCATTCATGAACATCTGGTGAACCCGAACCTCATGCTGCTCTCCGAGACCCGGGAACCTGGTGTGGAAGATCAGATAATATTGCCCGCTCTTCTCATCATAGTACGCCGAATTATGTCCCGGGGAGACATAGCCTGTACCTGATCCGGCGGCGGCTTCTTCATCTGTATTCACAAATTCATGATTCCCCATCAGCTTCACGCCGTAAGGTGCGTAGGCCGGATCATCGAACAATACCCCAGGCGTCCCCTGGGCGTCCAGCATAGCCTTACCTTCCGAGTCCTCGAACGGGCCAGCCGGATGCTTGGAGCGGGCGACACGGATATTATAACCGCCATTCGCATCAAGCCCGCCGTAGGAGAGGAACAGGTAGTAATAGTCGGTCTCCGGGCTATATAGCATATACGGCCCTTCAATCCGCGCATGATTCCCTCCGAGCAGCTTCTTGCCGTAGCCCTGGCCCTCCAGCGGGAAGCCCGTAGCCGGGTCAAGCTCCAGGATGAAGATGCCGCCGGAGTAGGAGCCGTAGACCATCCACAGCTTGCCGTCCTTATCCCAAAACACATCAGGGTCCACCACATTCGGCTTCTCCGTGGAATCGTAGACCTCTCCATCATCCCCGATGCCGGACATTCCCGACTTCAGAATAATGCCTTTATTCTTGTATGGACCTTCAATCTTATCGGCCACGGCAATACCTAGCGCTGACAGCGGAGAATCGCCTTTACAGGCATCGTAATACATGTAGAACTTACCGTCGGCCAATTGAATGACATCCGGTGCCCACAGCGTATCCGACTGGGCCCAGCTAAGCGTCTCGCTAAGCTCCTCCGTTACATTCGGTATCAGCACATTATCGTCCGTCACGCCGGAAGAAATCTGCGTCCACGACATCAGGTCCTTGGATTTGGCCGAGGCCAGATGCGAACCGAACACGTAATACGTATCCTCCACCTTAATCACAGAGGGATCGTGTACAGATACATTCCCGAACTCCGGCGGCCCTTCCGGATTCCCTCCACCGCATGCCGACAGCAGAGATAAGGATATCAATGCCGTTAAGGATCTTTTTCTCATCTCATCATAACCTCCCTATGTATACCCTTACATTTTGCTGCGCAAATAAGATTTAGTCAATACTTTTATTTATATTAGTTAGTTTTGTTTCATATTTATATGAAATATATCCTCTATAAAATAAAGATAGAACAAAATCATCCCATGGGTGAAGGATGCTCGTCTCTCATCGCTTTTTGTGACATATATCCAGCCCGTATACCATTTTGGCCATACTTTGTAGCCGGTCTTTGCAGAAGTTCTGAAGTACTTCTTCTTTTCATGATGGTTCTCCGCCTATCTCTCGCCCATTCTGAGCATTTCCTCTCACGGGCCGTTTGCATGGATTGCATTGTTGCACATTTTGCAGGATTCTTCTAAAAATGTTACATTCTAGGGTGTATTGTTGTATCATTTGCAAGAATTCCGGTGTTTTAAGCAAGTAAGTGCTGGCTTTGTTGTATTTTATGCAGGATTTCAGCATCATTGGGTTCTATAGGGCAGTATTGTTGCACTTCTTGCAGGATTATCTCTACAATGTTACGGACTGCGGAGCAAGGGGCCCTTCCTCAATGCAGGAGCACCGATTGTATTCGGACAAATTTCCTAAAAAACAAAAAAAACGCCAGGCCCATGAAGGCCTGACGCTAATCTAATTAAACTTAGTAATCGCTGCTATTGCCAACAAGTACTGGCTCTGGATAAGCATTGCTCAACACGCGGCGCTGCTTCTTCACAACATCCGGCGGCTCTACCGCAGGTGCCATCGGGTGCATCAGCCAGGACTTCACAAGATGAGAATCCGATACCTTGTACATTGGCGGTTCCTTCTCCATGTCAATCGCCATTGCATACGTGCTGCGCAGAGCAAAGGCATCTCCCTTAGGCGGCTTAATCAAGTCGGGAGGTGTACCCGGGATCGCTGTAAGCATCGAGCCCTTGCTCTCCAGACTTGGCATGGAAGCCAGCAAGCCCCAAGTGTACGGATGTCTTGGATCGTAGAAGATCTCTTCTGCGGTACCCATTTCAACGATCTGTCCGGCATACATTACAGCAACACGGTCAGCCATTCTCGCCACAACCCCAAGGTCATGGGTGATGAAAATGATCGCTGTATCAATCTTCTTCTGCAGGTCCTTCATCAGATCAAGGATCTGTGCCTGAATAGTTACGTCAAGCGCGGTTGTCGGCTCATCGGCAATCAGGAGCTTAGGGTTAGCCGCCAGTGCCATAGCGATTACGACACGCTGGCGCATCCCGCCGCTGAATTCATGCGGATACTGCTGGAAACGGCGTTCTGGTGACGGAATCCCTACCAGATTAAGCAATTCAACACCACGCTTGTAAGCAGCTTCCTTCGTGATATTCTCATGCTTGAACAGCACTTCCGTAATCTGCCGGCCAACCTTCATCATCGGATTGAGTGAAGTCATCGGGTCCTGGAAAATCATTCCGATTTCTTTGCCGCGGATTTTTTGCATCTGCTTCTCATTCTTGCCGATCAGATCTTGTCCATCGAACAGAATCTGTCCACGCTTATATTCGCCCGCAGGCTGAGGAACCAGCTTCATGACGGCTTGCGAGGTTACGCTCTTACCGGAACCGGATTCGCCAACAATCGCCAGTGTCTCCCCTTTATTTACATGAAAGCTGACACCACGGATTGCTTGCACTTCTCCTCCGCGTGTTCTGAATGATATAGCCAGGTCTTTTACCTCTAAAAGGCGCTCCATCCTGTCACCCTCTCTGTTTCTTTTCAAGTATGATCTTCATTCTTAATATCGGAAAAACACGCAATACTATTATTTTATCTATCTTAGGGGGCTTACGTCAAGATTTTTCTGAAAACGCCACCGTCAATAATCATTATTCATGGCTGTGCTTATGTCTTGTCCTCTTCTTCATCAACCCCCATACAAGCGGCGGTGTTAGCATCAACATGAGCAGCAGCGACCATCCTATGTCAGCTTCACTAACAACGCCATCATGCAGCAAGCGGTAAAAAGCATACAAAGAATACGGAAATGCTACAAGCACCGCTGTCACTACACCCGGGGTATACAGCTTTAGAACAATAGTTTGTGCCAAATGTGTGAAGACATGCAGCAGAAATACAGCGACGACAGCTAAGTAGGGCCAGTAGAACTCTAAAAAGACCGCAAGGAAGGTTACCCCTACTATGAGAATATACACGAAGAGCACATCCATAGCAAAATTCCTGGTGGTTACACTCATCATTGGCGCAATACGCTTCCGCAAAGCGTGGGAAACCGATGCGGTAACAGCCTGTCCGCGCTTCTTTCCCCAAGCCTCGACTGTTAGAATCTCTTCAAAATCATGAAACATAAAGCAGACAGGCAATAGCCACAGCAGGCTTGTTAGGTCAATATGTAATTGAAGAAAGTTCATCATCCTCACTTCTCTCCCTTTGCCAAAGAAAGTCGTCATCTGGTATGTTTATTTCAGCAGTCCCTGCAACCACCGATGAAAGCGAGGTAGCTATTCTAATGATCATAAAACCGAGAACCCGCGGGTTCATCTGCACGACTGCCCACCCGGTAGGCTGCGCACAACAGGTACAAGAACAAGTAAATTATGTACAGGCCCAAGGAAGATTCACCGGTCCCCGCAACGTGCTCGTTATCGGCGCTTCAACCGGTTACGGGCTTGCCGCCCGAATTGCAGCAGCCTTCGGTGCTGGAGCAGCCACTATAGGTGTCTATAGGCCGAGTACAGCCAGCGAGACCCGGACCGCTTCCGCAGGCTGGTATAATTCCGCAGCGTTTGAGGAGATGGCCCACACGGCGGGACTGTGCTCCTATAGCGTATGCGGGGACGCTTTTACCGCTGAGACAAAGGAACGGACCATCGAGTTGATCCGCCGCGAGCTTGGACAGGTTGATCTGGTCATTTACAGTGTAGCCTCGGCGCGCAGAACAGACCCGCAGACCGGAGACGTTCATCGCTCTGTGTTGAAGCCCATCGGCAGTACTTATACCAATACAACCGTCAATTTCCATACGGGAGAACTAAGCACCGTACAGATTGAACCGGCCACCGAACCTGAAATCGATGATACGGTTCATGTGATGGGCGGAGAGGACTGGCAGCTATGGATTGAAGCGCTCCGGGATTCCGGCGTTCTGGCAGCTGATGCGGTTACCCTCGCCTTCTCCTATGTAGGTCCAGAGTTAACACAGGCTATCTACCGAGACGGCACCATCGGCCGGGCAAAAGACCATCTGGAAGCTACAGCCTTACAGCTGAATGCACAATTATCACGAACGGGCGGCCGCGCTTATGTAGTAGTAAGCAAGGGTCTGGTGACCCAGTCCAGCTCGGCGATTCCTGTAGTTCCGCTATACATGGCAGTCCTCTACAAGGTCATGAAAGAACAGGGAGTACACGAAGGCTGCATTGAGCAAGCCTACCGGTTGTATAACGGTTTCCTGTACAATCCGGAAGGGACTCCGTTAGATGCACAAGGGCGCATCCGGATAGATGACCATGAGATGAGCCATGCCGTGCAGACAGAAGTGAACCGCATCTGGCCCTTGCTACGCACGGAGAATGTCTACGAGTATTCCGATCTGGCCGGTTATCGGCGCGAGTTCTTCCAGTTGTTCGGCTTCGAATCCGGCGGCGTTGACTATGAGGCTGATACCGATCCGGTTGTTGCCATCCGCAACAGTTACTGAGGATCAACAGGCTATAAGGCCGGATCTCAATAAGAGACCCGGCCTTATAGGTATGCTATAGTACCAAAGCTGTGAATCGTGTCCAGGATTCCGCAAGATTATCGTGCACCCAGTTAATATGATTCTCATCCTTATACTGGCGTGAGTAACATTCAATGACTAGGATCAAATCCAGATACAGGTCATATAGCTGCTTGCGCAGAAGTTCATTCCGGCTGGCAAAAGCCGACCCATATCCTTCATAGAATGCTGCCGAGCTCTCGAAATGCCGGAAATAATACTCAAGCAGCACATCGCCCCACATCGCCCGCTCCCAGTCAATAATCGATACGATTACTCCATTCTGTACAAAAAGATTGCCGCCCCACAGATCCCAGTGCACCAAGCGCGGCTGGGTTACTTCATCCAGGGCCGGCAGATACAGCTCCACCACCTGCTCTATTTCCTGCTGATTGGCCGGTAGCCGTGCCTCCAGCCTGACCGCATCCTGAAGCACATTCAGCAGCATCGACTTGAAGGTCTCCCTCCAGGTGAGTCCGATTCCGCCAGGCTCTTTGCCGAACAGCCCGAAGGCTGATCCCTCAATTGCATTGATTCTCCGCTGGTACTGGCCCAGCTCGAATTCAATGGAATACCGTTGTTCCTCGGTAAGACTCTCCTTCACCTCGTTATACGGTTGTCCTTCAATCTTCTCCATGAAGAAATACGGACAGGAGATCAACTGCAGGCTATCGTCATAGCTGTACACTTCCGGCACAGGCACACCGCCAGCAGCACGTACCAGCCGTAGAGCCTCCACCTCAGCACGCATGATATCCTTCTCGTAGCTTAGAGTCTCTGTCTCCGGGTCCGGAGCCACCTTAAGAATGACCGACCGGCCATCGCTTAATTCTAAATCATAGGCCGTATTAAAGAATCCTGCGGTCAGCTCCCTGCTGCTGGCGATCTGCACATCCGTACCAAAGGCTGCGGCAGTCAAGAGACTAAGCTGCCAGTCGTTCAATTGGACTTTAGTGAAGCTCTCCACCGGTTAGACCCACCACATCTCAGACAGCGGCTCTTCGATCAGCACCTGCTTGAGATTGTCTACCGCTTTGGAGAAGCCCTCTTCAATGGACATCAGGCCGTCTTCATGCTCGATGCTGACTACAAAGTCGTAGCCTACCAGACGCAGTGCGCTCATCATATCTGCCCAGACCTTGACATCGTGTCCGTAGCCTACGGAACGGAACTGCCAGGCGCGGTCCAGCATGTTCGCATAAGACTGCATGTCCGTCAGGCCATACTTGTTGACGTTCACCGGATCAATAACGGTATCCTTCGCATGGAAGTGATGGATCGCGCCTTCACGGCCGAGAATATGAATGGCCTGTACCGGATCAATTCCCTGCCACCACATATGGCTAGGGTCAAGGTTGGCCCCGATGGCATCCCCGGCAGCTTCTCTTAATCTCAGCAGGGTAGCCGGAGTGTGTACTGAGAAGCCACCGTGCAGCTCAAGACCAATCTTCACATCATGTGCAGTAGCGAAGGCCGCCTGCTCTGTCCAATAAGGAATGACCTTGTTCTCCCACTGCCAGGCCAGAATCTCCTGGTAATCATTCGGCCATGGGGCAACCGGCCAGTTCGGATATTTAGCACCTTCATGATCGCCCGGACAGCCGGAGAAGGTATTCACAACCTTGACGCCCAGCTTCTGTGCAAGCTTCACGGTGTCTACGAACACCTCATGATCCTTGTCTGCCAGCTCCTTCTGCGGGTGCAGCGGGTTGCCGTGGCAGCTTAGTGCGCTGATGATCAAGCCGCGGGATTCTATTTGCTGCTTGAATTCCTGCAGGGCCGCTTCATTCTCCAGCAGCTCCTTGGGATTGCAATGGCTGTTCCCGGGATACCCTCCGGTACCGATCTCAACAGCCTTCAGTCCTTTGGAGACCACATAATCCAGTGCATCCTCCAGCTTGCGGCCGCCGAACAACACCATAAATACTCCAAGTTTCATTTGCAGATTCCACCTTTCCTAGGGGTCGTATTGTAGCCTGCTTAAGCTCCGTAGTTATCGAAATTCTTAATCGTCTCATTACGCTCTGCCGCTTCAAAGATTGCCTCAATAAGCTTCAGCACTCGAAGCACCTCGGCATTCTTGACAATCGGCTCCGCCGTGCCTTCGATGACAGCGGCCAGATTATCATAGAAGCTGGAGGGCATCTCTAATGCCGCAGGCAGATCTTCAAGGACCGTTGAACCTTCTGAAGGAGGGGCCATTGTCTTGGTCAAGCCTACACCTGCGCGGATCGGTGTCGGTTCAATCTTTTCCGACTCGTGGTTGGGGGCTACAATTCTGCCTCTCAGTGACCAGTCTTCAATAATAGCGGTTCCCCCGGTGCCCTTCACATACCATCTTGGCATCGTGATGAAGTTGGTTGTCCCTACCTCCACGATGGCTCTGATGCCATTCTCGAACTGCAGCACGGCATCGAAGCCGTCATCCACGTTATTGCCGAGGATAAAGCTCAGACTGCTGCTGACACTGCTCACCTTGCTGTCAATCATGAACAACAGCTGATCCAGCAGATGCACGCCCCAGTCCAGCAGCATCCCGCCGCCTTGCTCCTTCACATGACGCCAGTCGCCGGGAATTCCGTTGGCGCCGTGCACCCGGGATTCAATCTGAAAGAGTGATCCAATCGTTCCCTGCTCATACATCTCTCTGATTACGCGGAAGTCCTCATCCCAGCGTCTGTTCTGGTGCACCATCAGCACCCGTCCGGCCGCCTCCGCAGCAGCCTGCATCTCGATGAATTCAGCCGAGGACATGGCCACCGGCTTCTCACAGACTACATGCTTGCCTGCCTGAAAAGCCTGAAGGGCGATGTCCTTGTGGACATCATTCGGTGTAGCGATCAGAACGATGTCCACAGCCGGATCTGCCAGCACTTCTTCATAGCTGGAATACGCTGTGTAGCCTGCTTCCTCAGCCAAGGCGCGCCGGTTCTCCAGCAGATCGAAGGCACCGGTCACTACCACCCGGTCACTCTCCTTGATTAATTGGGTATGGTAGCTTCCCATTCCGCCGTAACCAATGATGGCTACAGTATGTTTGATTGAACTCATGGATTCCACTCCTGTTTCTCTAAATAGTCGCGTGACCCGGAGATGCTCTTAGTTGTCAGAACTTCCGTCGAAATATACGGCGCGTCCGGTACGTGCTGATTCATACACTGCTTCAAGAATCTGGGTAACTACGAAGGCCTGCTCCGGCAGAACCACCGGGTCTTTGTCTTCTCTTACGGCTTCCAGCCACAGACGGGCTTCACGGTCTGCTTCATTCTCCGCAGCTCCGCTGTAGAAGGCGACACCGCCGGAGGACAGGTCCACCTTGGTCTCATACAGGCGGCCGGCACGTTCGCCGTTCAGACGCAGCCCGTCCTTCATATCCGCTCCGCCTTCCGTTCCGGCAAGCATCGTCTTCGCTTCACCGAATTCAGATACGTTCAGCGCCCAGCTGGATTCAAGTACAATTGTAGCACCGTTCTCCATTGTAATGAAGCCGAAGGCGGAATCTTCTACCTTGAATTGTTCAGGGTCCCATGGACCGAAGGCATTCGCAGCATTTTTCTTCTGGCCCAGCTTATGGAAGGTAGAGCCTACAACCATACGCGGCTTGTAGTTATTCATCAGCCAGAGTGTCAGGTCCAGTGCATGGGTACCGATATCGATCAGCGGTCCTCCGCCCTGCTTCTCTTCATCCAGGAACACGCCCCAGGTTGGTACGGCGCGGCGGCGGAGCGCAATAGCCTTACCGTAATAGATATCGCCAAGCTCTCCTTCTTCACACAGCCCCTTCAGATATTCACTGTCTGCGCGGAATCGGTTCTGATAGGCGATGGACAATTTCTTGCCGGTACGCTTAGCGGCATCCAGCATTTCCTTGGCCTGTGCAGTGGTCTTGGCCATTGGCTTCTCACATAGCACATGATTGCCGGCTTCCAGTGCAGCAACCGTAATCTCGGAGTGGCTGTCATTCGGCGTGCAGACATGCACGATATCGAAGCCGCCCGTTGCCAGCAGCTCACGGAAATCGGTAAATACGGCAGCTCCCTCTGAACCGTAAGTCTTCGCAGCCTCCTGGGCACGTTCTTCCACAATATCACAGAATGCCACCATTTCGGCATCCTCCTGACGGGCAAGGCTTGGCATATGTTTGCCGTTTGCGATACCACCGCAACCGATAATAGCAATTTTGAGTTTGTTAGACATGAATACTTCCTCCTTGATTCTCATATGTTTTGATCCAGTTCAAGCTGTCAGCCACACTACCAAGCGGCGAGCGGCTGCAGAAGTCCTGCTCGACCACTGCCCATTCCACACCAGCCGCAGCTGCTGCTTCAATGATCGCAGCCAAATCCACTTCACCCTCGCCGAGTACTACAGTCTCCGGTGAGCCGTCTTCTTTCTTCTTCAGATCTTTGAGGTGGATGATCGGCAGGCGTCCTGCGTACTTACGGATATATTCTGCCGGATCATATCCGCCGTAATACACCCAGCATGTATCCATCTCTACTTGAAGCTGCTCCGCAGACACCGTTTCGAACAGATAATCAAAGGCTGGCTGGCCGTCAACCTTCTCCGTGAATTCAAAATCATGATTATGATAAGACAGAACAGCACCGGCAGCCTGGCATTTATCGCCGATGGTCCGCAGACCCGCCGCTACCTCCGGCCAGTTCCGTTGTTCTTCTGTCAGATAAGGCACAATCAGATTGCGGTTGCCGATCTCCAGATTGAAGGCGATCTCCTGCTCCGTATCATTCAGCATCGCATCGTACGGGCGGTGGGCTCCGACAGCAACAAGCCCTGTCTCTTCAAGCAGCGCCTTCACCTGCCCGGCCGTACGGCCGAAATAGTGGAAGAACTCCACACCGCTGTAGCCCAGCTCGGCTACCTTACGTATAGTCCCTTCGAAATCCTGTTCCAGTTCTTCTCTCAGCGTATACAGCTGCAGTCCAACCTTAAGCATTTGTTATTTCCACTCCTTATATGATCCGGAGTTATCCTGTGCTTGCTGCCGCCGCACTACAGGTTATCTTCCCTGAAAGTGCATCACCTGAACAAACGGGCTGTAAACATTGGAGAACGATGTGTTCTCTTGGTTTCATCCACTGCTTCCAGAGTTTGTAAATGTAGCGATTAGCGCCGCAATACGGCCTTCTCCACATCATTTGTATGTTTTTTGCTTAGCTACATGGTAATATGAAAGCGTATATAATAAAATGAATAATATGATTAAAACATGAACAATCTGCTTATCATTTATTAGACTTGGAGGGACACATGACAACATCTGCCGCTTGCCACATTCTATCCGCCGGATTCTCCTTCCACCGCAAACCGTTTCATATGTCACGCAGCGAGGGCGTACAGTATTATCTGCTGCGGCTCCAGACCGAAGGGCGCAGCCGCACCAGAGAGAACGGAGCTATCACGACCGTTGAGAGCGGTGATCTCATGCTGTTCGCACCGAATGATCCCTACTATTTAAGTATCGACAAGGAAGTCTATCCTGTTGGCAAGCCGAGAATCGAGAGCGGCGACTATCATATCTTTTGCAGCGGTCCATGGATTGAAGAATGGTGGGGACGCAAGCAGCGTCCGGCGGTACTCCGCCTGCCGATGAGCGATCATATTCTCGGCCTCTTCCGCCAGCTTGTGCTGGAACAGCGCCGCTTGTCAGACTCCTCACCGGACATTTCTTCTTGTTATCTGCAGATTCTATGTATGGAGATTGACCGGCTGATGATTGATCAGCCCGCGATTTCACCGAAGGCTTATCTGGCTTACCGGATGAAGCAGTACGTTGAAGAGCATGCCTCTTACGCCTTCCGGCTGGAGGATGTGGCTGCACATGTAGATATCTCGGTCTCCCGGGCAGTTCATCTATTCAAGGAAGCTTTCGGCACCACGATTGTCAAATATGTAAATGATGTACGGCTGGATATGGCCCGGGAAAAGATTACGTTCAGCCCCATGCCGCTGGAGCATGTATCCGAAACCTGCGGATTTGCGAATTATACCTATTTCCACCGGATTTTCCGCAGCCGGTTCGGCATGTCGCCCAAGGAGTACCGTATTCACAGCAGGGCACAGGTTTAAGCATGATGAATTATGCGCAAGGCATGCAAAAGGAGCGCCATCATGGAAGATCCGCTCCTTGTGTTTGACCTTATTAAGTTGCTCCCGTTTGCCGGGGGTTACTCTGACATGCTGGGAAATGGCCCCGTAATCCTGATTGAGTCTGCGGTTTCTTTCTGCACACCATGTGCCTGAGCGCTCTGCCTTAAGCAGCGCCTTCTGCGTTCTTGTCCGTGCCATAAGCGGCGACACTCCTTATCGTTCGTAGATTCAATGCGGCTGCACTGTCCGCTTCATTTTAACACAATATCCTGACTGCTGCCCGGTACTGTTCACTATATTCATTTGTTACTGCATACCAGCCCCTTGCTTCCTTAGGTCCGGCTTGCAGTCTCACGGCTTGGTACAGTATCCTTGAAGAGCAAGATACATACCTGTGATCATAACAAATAACCGCAAGAATGAGGAGGAGTACTATATGAAATATGATGTGCTGTATGACGGCGCCTTCGCCATGCTGAAAGTCATGCTGGAACCGGGCGAAAGCGTTAAAGCAGAGATGGGGGCGATGGTGGCCATGTCACCGAATGTGGAGCTCAGAGGCACCGTGGACGGCGGAATTATGCGCGGCCTGGGCCGCATGCTGAGCGGGGAGAAATTCTTCTTCCAGGAGCTGACCGCCACGCGCGGACAGAGTGAGGTGCTGCTCTCACCCGGTGCCATCGGGGATGTACAGGCCATTGAGCTGGACGGGTCGTACAAGCTGATTGTTCAGAAGGATGGCTTCCTGGCTGGAACCCAAGGCATTCAGGTCAATACCAAGATGCAGAATCTGACCCGCGGCCTGTTCTCCGGCGAAGGCTTCTTCATTCTCGAAATCAGCGGCAGGGGCACCGTCTTCCTCTCCTCCTTCGGAGCGATTCACGCCATTAACCTCGGACCGGGCGAAGAGATGATCATCGATAACGGACATCTTGTAGCTTGGCCCGACTATATGGAATACAAGATAGAAAAAGCTGCCTCCGGCTGGCTGAACAGCTTAACCAGCGGCGAGGCCCTGGTCTGCCGGTTCCGCGGCGAAGGGGTGATCCTGGTTCAGACCCGCAATCCCGGCAGCTTCGGAACCTGGATCAAATCCTTCGTGCCGAACCGCTCCTAGCAGCCGCATTTCGCAGATTCCGTAACTTCTTATAATTGCAAGAAGGCGCAGGCTGAAGTTCAGCCCTGCGCCTTCTGTGCGTTACAGATGTGCTTATGAGACGGCGCGGCAGTCCTTGTCGCCCTTGCAGCCGTTCTTTTGACAACTATTATAGGTGCCTTTGAAATCGAGACGGTGATCGGTCACACTGAAGCCATATTCACGGGCTACCCGCGCCTCCAGCTCCACCAGCCAATCATCCTTGATCTCTTCCAGCTTACCGCATACATTGCAGATCAGGTGATGATGCATATGCATATGGTCGTCGTCGCGCAGATCATAACGGGCGACGCCGTCGCCGAAATTCATTTTTTGCACAATATGAAGTTCACACAGCAGCTCCAAGGTACGGTAGACCGTCGCCAGCCCCAAATGCGGGTAACTGCGCTTGACTAGCATGTATACCTCTTCCACGCTTAGATGATCCTTCTCATTATCCAGCAGCACTCTCACTATCGCCTCACGCTGTGGTGTAAGCTTATAATTATGAGCCGCAAACTGCTGGCTGATATTTGCCACTCGGTTCACCCGGGTTCCCACCTTTCCGGAAGCAGAACAATTCCCGCAGAATAATTAGTAATCGTTACGATATAAGCATAACAAACTTGCCCGTCAAAGAAAAGTCCTGACACCAGTATAACATCCCTAGCACACAATATCCCCCTCTGCCGCTCCGCACACAGATAATATTTCTGCCGAAACCGGGTCCGCCCATTCCGAAGTGCGCGCTATCCCCATACTCTATATCAAGATCAAATGTAACCTGTAGGTGCTTATACTTGGAAAGAATCTGTACAAAGTGAGGATGATCCAGATGGCGAAAGTACAACCTAAGCAGACGCAGCGGCTTGTAACAGCCCGTGTTCTGCGCAGCGTAGCTGCGGCCATGCTGCCGTTCTACCGGAAAATTGCCGGAAACCGCAGTTATGCCAGGCAATGGACAACTGCGGTTGTCACTGCCGACCTGGACCTGATGGGCAGCTTGCTCCACAGTATCCCTGCGCTTGCTGACGCGGAGAATTACGGAACGAACGGGATCGGATATTTTATCTCTTTTCCTTTTCCGCTGCCGGTTGCCTTCTATACCAATGGAACGACGATTCCGCCGGGAACCGTTCAGTTCACCTTCAATACAGACGCTCACCGCTGCATAGCGCGTTCCATCATCCCGCTGTACCGCGAGCTTGCGGTTAACCGGAGCTTCGCGGAAGCTATGGCTGCCGCCATCCGGCGTAAGGATAACCGGGCGGTAAGGGCGATGGTGCGCAGCCATGTGAAGACAACGTCACTGAAATCCGTAACGATTGAAGAAAGCGGAATAGCGCTGCTGTTCAAGACCCGATTCAGCCGGTACCCCTACCGCAATCTGCTGTTTCAGGAAATGATGTAGAGCGCTGCAACCTTTTCTAACCTTATACCGTCAAGGGAGTTGATACAGGCCAAGCGGCCCAACCTATAATAGAGGTGGAATTCAAATGACATTGAAAAAATACACTATCGCAGCTATAACCGCAGCCACCCTTCTCTCCTTCTCGTTCGGCGGGCAGATGTTTGCAGCCGGCAGCAGCTTTAAGGATATCGGCAGTATAAGCGGCAAAGATAAAATAGATACACTAAAGGAACAAGGACGGATCAAAGGAATATCAGACACACAGTTTCTTCCCGGAGCCATAGTATCGACTGCACAAGGTGTTCAGTTCATCTCCGGTGGTCTGCAGCTTAGCCTGGCCGCTATTGATTTCAATAAGGCCCCCCAGGCCAGTGCTATTTTCTCCAAAGTAAAGGACAATGCCTGGTACGCGGAAGCCTTCATCAATGCGCACTATAATGGTGTGAATATCCCGGCCAATATCGATCCGGCGAAGCCGATTTCTAAAGAGCTGTATACCAGTATGCTGGTTCAAGCTGTGGAGAAGGCCGGTAACCTGCCGATGATCAATCTCGTCCCGGCTACGCTTGCAGATGCAGACGCGCTGGACCCTTCCTACCAGGGCAGCATTCAGCGGGCGCTGAAATACAAGATCACTGCTCTCGATGCCAGCGGCAAGTTCAATCCGAAGAGCACGATTACCCGCGCTGAAGCAGCAGTTATGCTGTACAACACGCTGGACTACTTGAAGTCCGTTAGCGATGGCGGCACACAGAAGTAAAGGAAGTTGGATTCGTTCATACCGTTCCCCCGCGTATGATAGATAAAAGGCTGTCCCGGAAGCCGTTACGGCTAGGGGCAGCCTTGTTTTGTTGGCAGGAAATACGTAGGCTTATTGTGAAATGAAACATTGCTGAAGACTAAGATAATGGAGGAATGGAAGGATGAAGGATAAATATAAGACCTCAGTTTGGACATTTCGCAGAAAAATTATGACCACTGTGCTCTCCTGTGTGATCATCCTCTTAATCGCCATCGGGGGCCCGCTCCTTGTGAACAGCGGCGAAACAGCTACCCCTTCTTCCCTGTACAGCGGGTTCATTGTTACTGCATATGCGGCAGACGGCGTCACGGTAGCGGTTCAACCCGATGTCGATTTTCCGCTTGGCCAGTACTCGTTATATATGAGCAGTGTGCCCGGCTTCCCCATCAAGCTTGCTGCTGAAGGTGCAGATACCATTCAGGTACGGGCCACTGAGGGACAATTGCTGTTGTGGAATCCAGCCGACGGTAAGGTGATCCTTCAGAACAGTAAGGCCATTGTTAAGCCTGGGGATACGGTCTACTGGTCTCCTCCTTTAACCGACAAATCCGTTCAAAACACTGTCTCTGACAGCAGTCTAGAGATTACAGCCATCAAGGATAACACCAAGCTGGGCAGCAGCTCGATCCAGGTTCATTCACAAGATCACATCACATACACAGGCAAATTAGTTTATAAAAATGAGGAGCTTTGAAATGGAGTATAAATTACGGCGACGCTTAGGAGCACGCTCCGCAAACGGAATGTTGTTCCAATCGCTCTTGCATCCAGATTTTTTTCATTCCCCTAATCGGTGAAAATCCGGATACAAAGGCGACCGCTCCGCTTCTTCTCCACAATCATTCCGCCCGCTCCGCTGTTTAACAGGGGGAGTTACAAACACAGTTTCAAGTGCACTTCTGCTCTTCATTTACGCTCACCGCCCACTTCACCTTCGCATAAATACAATGTATGCTGTTTTTCACACACGTTCGCTCCATATACCAGCTTGCAGGCACAATGTATACTGTTTTCCACATACATTTAGACCGTGCGCCTGCTTGCGAGCATAATGTATACTGTTTTCCACATACATTGCTCCGTATGCCTCCTTGCGAGAACAATGTATACTGTTTTTAACATACAGTAGCTCATGTACCGTTGTACCAGCCAATTTTATTTGGTTTTAAGCAATCACGCTTCCCCGCTCAACCGGTTGAGGAATTGCAGGGCGCGCGGGTTCTTCGTCTGCTCCAATACTTCCCGGGGGGTTCCCTGCTCCAGAATAACTCCGTTATCCATCAGGATGATCCGGTCGGCCACATCGGCCGCGAATTTCATCTCATGGGTGACGATGACCATCGTCATTCCTTCCCGGGCCAGCTGCTTGATGACCTTCAGCACCTCGCCGACCAGCTCAGGATCAAGCGCCGAGGTCGGCTCATCGAATAGCAGCACCTCCGGCGAGACCGCCATTGCACGTGCTATCGCTACACGCTGCTGCTGGCCGCCGGACAGCTGATGCGGATACGAGTCTGCCTTATCTGCCAGACCCACCTTGTCCAGCAGGGCCAGCGCTTTGCTGCGCGCTTCTTCCTTGGAACGCTTTTGTACCGTGACCTGTCCCTCCATCACATTGCCGAGTGCCGTCATATGCGGGAACAGATTATAGGACTGGAACACCATTCCTGTCTGCTGGCGCAGGGACAGTACGGTACGCTGTGGAATTTTGGCGCCCGGGGTGAAATCCAGCTTAACCGTGTTCAGCGTAAGACTGCCCTTATCGGGGGTCTCCAGCAGGTTGAAGCAGCGCAGCAGTGTGGTTTTGCCGGAGCCGGAAGGTCCGATAATGACCATTACCTGGCCGTGTTCAACGGTGAGATCCACACCTTTTAGCACCTCCAGCGGCCCGAAGGACTTATGTAAATCGCGTATTTCAATCATTCGTGTGCCTCCTTAACCTTAACTGGCCGAATACCGGTCCAGCCGCTTCTCCAAGTTATTCTGCAGCGCAGACAATACAGAGCAGAACAGCAGATAGAACAGCGCCGCTTCGCAATACAGCAACAGAGGTTCATAGGAGGTCGCCACAATCTGCTGGGCTTTTCTGAATATCTCAACATAAGTAATACTGGCCGCAAGCGAAGTATCTTTAACCAGGCTAATAAAAGAATTCGATAACGGCGGAACTGACACACGGGCAGCTTGAGGCAAGATCACCCGGCGCAGTGCCTGCTTCCGGCTCATCCCCACAGAGAACGCGGCTTCCCACTGGCCCTTGTGGATAGACAGAATGGCAGCCCGGACAATCTCCGAGGAATAGGCCCCGACACTGAGCGTGAATCCGATAAGCGCGGCGATGAACGGATCAAGCACAATCCCGGCGGCGGGCAGTCCATAGAAAATAATGAACAGCTGTACCAGCAGCGGCGTTCCCCGGATCACCCAGACATAGAAACGGGCGAACAGCCTCGGAAGCCTCCAGGAGGACAGCCGGGCAAGCGCAGTAATCACCGCCAGCAGCAGCCCCAGAATAAAGGATGCTACCGCAAGGGGAAGGGTAAAAGCCACCCCCGCTTTGAACAGAGGCAGCAGTGAATCGAGAAATATTTGTATTTGGCGGTCATCCATCATTTCGATACGTCAGCGCCAAAATACTTCTCGGAGATCTTAAGGTAGGTTCCATCGCTCTTCATAGCAGTCATCGCTTCGTTCACAGCCTGTACCAGCCCGTCATTCCCTTTCAGGAAGACTGCAGCACTATGCGAGCCTTCGGCAATCTCATCCACCTTCTTGATCTTGACATCCGGTTTCTGCTTCTTCAGGTCGAGGTAGGACAAGCCGTCATTGACGGTAGCATCGATCCGGCCGGAGGTCAGCAGATCAATCGCCTGATTGAAGCCCTCGGTCGATACGATCTCGGCACCGTTGTCTGTGGCGATTTTGCCGAGGTTGCTGGTGAGCGACTGGCCGGCTTTTTTACCCCTCAGATCGGCGAAGGTCTTAATATCCTGATTATCCTCCGGCACGATCAGCACAGCCTTGGAGACAATATACGGATCGGAGAAATCATATTTCACTTTACGCTCATCGGTAATGGAGACTTCATTGAAAATCACATCGAAGCGCTTCGCATCCATCCCGGCAAAAATCCCGTCCCACTGCGTCTCGATGAACTCAGGCTTCACACCCAGGCGCTTGGTCACTTCTTCGGCGATCTCGACATCGAAGCCCGTCAGCTTGCCGTCAGCATCATGGAAGGTGAACGGTGCGTAGGTCCCTTCGGTGCCGATGCGCAGCTTGCCGCTGGCTTTGACGGCCTCCAGGGTGTTCTGCTCCCCGGAAGCTGCACCCTCTGCAGCCGCAGCCGTAGGCTCAGCCCCGGTATTGCCGCCCGTTGCTGTCTTGTCCGTATTGTTGCTTCCGCAAGCCGCAGCCGTGACCATGGTCAGGAGCAGCATAATAGTCAGACTAAGTTTTTTCATTCGATCAATCCCCTCTCGTATCTTCTTTATAGACACCGTATATTGATTTCCATAGCTTAGCTTGCCCCAATTTCTTCTCCTGCATCAGGATCTCCAGAAGAGAAATCAACACAAAAAGCGACTCTCCGGGAAAAGGAGAATCGCTCTCATTGGACTACATAAGCTCTACTTCTATATGGGCATTACTACACGTGCATGATTTCTGGCGTCGCCTGTTCCTTGGAACGTTCAGTTCCGGCATGGCGGCCCCGGCGCAGCAGCAGTCCAAGGACCGCACCGCCAAGCGCGACAAACATCATAATGTGGAACGTGTCCGCGAAGCCCTGAGATAATACGGTTTGCTTAGCCAGCAGCAGCGCTTGCTGTGAAGCGCCTGCGGTGCTTTTCCCGGCAGCCGCCGCCGCTTCCTGCATCTCTATGCCGCGCGCCGTTGTTCTTGCGGTCAGAATGGTAACCAGCGTCGAGACGGCCAGCGAAGTAATTACCTGCTGCATCGAGTTCGTCAGCGAGGTTACCCGGTTCACCAGATGGCTTGGCGCCTTGTTGAGCAGATGCGTGTTCATTGGCATCATCATCATACCCATGCCGGCCCCGCACATGATCAGCGGAAGAATCAAATCGCGGCTCTGCGTGGTAAGATCCACATGGGAATACTGGAATAACGCGCCGGAGACCAGACTGAGGCCGCAGACCACGAGCCAGCGCACACCTATCCGGTCGAACAGTATCCCGGCAATAGGCATCATCAGCCCGGAAGCGATCGCCTGCGGCAGCAGCGTCAGACCGGTATCAAATGCGCCGAAGCCGCGGGCCTGCTGCAGAAATTGCGGGAGCAGGAATAACGCGCCGTATAAGCCGAATTGGGCGATCCATTGCACGATGATTCCTGTCGTGAAATCTACAGATTTCAGAATCCGCAGCTCCAGCAGCGGTGTCTTGGAGCGCAGCTCTGCGATGACAAAAGCGATTAGCGCCACAGCGCCCAGCAGCAGCCCGATCAGCGTTTTCTCGGAGGTCCAGCTCTGAGCGCCTTGGCTAACTCCGTAAGTGAGCGAAGCAAAAGCCAGCGGGCCAAGAACCATACCTAGCTTATCCATGCCGGGCACGCTGTTCTTCGCCGCATTCGGCAGCTTGCGCAGTCCAATCAGCACCGCAATGATGCCAATCGGAATATTAATGAGAAAGATCCAGCGCCAGGAATGGTATTCAACCAGCCAGCCCGACAATACCGGACCAATAGCCGGTGCGAACAGGACGGGAATGCCCATAATGCCCATGACTACGCCAACCTTGCTTTTGGGAGCCAGTCTGTACACATAGGCCATCCCTACAGGGAGCACACAGCCGCCGCCCAGTCCCTGAATGACCCGGAAAACAATCAGCCATTCGGCGCTGCTTGGTGTAGCGCACAGAATCGAGCCTATCGTAAACACAATTACCGCCGTCAGGAAGACTGTCTTGGCCCCGAACCGGTCAGACAGCCAGCCTGACAACGGGATAACTGAAGCCTGGGCCAGCATATATCCGGTAACTACCCACTGCAGCGTATGCAGATCCGTCTTGAAATCCACCACCAGCCTGGACAAGGCTACGTTCATCGCCGTACTGTCCAGCACAACCATAAATACTCCGGCAATAATGGCCAGCAGCGGAACCAGAATGCTGGACAGCCGGAAATCGGCTTCCTGCTTCAAGGTCTGATCCATGTCTCTTCTCCTCCTAAAGCTGTCCGCGTTCTTCATTGACCTGCGGGCAGATTGTTCTATATAATGAGTGAACGGACAACTGTCCGTAAGTGCAATTCATAGTCTACGGACAATTGTCCGTTGTGTCAATTCTTTTCTGAAAGGGGTTCTCATGAAAAAGCCAGACACCGACGCTGCACAGCTCCAGCCGTCAGCTTCGCAAGCCATAGAATCCGCTTCGCCCATGTCCGCCGATCCTTATGTACAGCGGATTCTTGAAGCTGCCCGCCAGTTGTTCACCGAGAGCGGACTTGAGGCGGTCAGCATGTACAGCATTGCCAAGCGGGCAGGCATAGGGCAAGGCTCCCTGTACCGCCGTTTCACAGATAAGGGTGAGATCTGTTCTGCCCTGCTGAAGGGCAGCGCAGACCAATTCCTGTCCGGGCTGGAGCAGCAGGTGGCTGCCAGTGCCGGCGAAGCCCCGGCTCTCGCTCAGCTGCAGAGCAGCATTGAGCAGATTGCCGATTTCATAGAGCAATATGCCGAGTTGCTGAATATGATCAAAGCCGAGTTCACCGGCAAGAAGCAGCTGACCCAGTTTGAGCATCCTTTTTTTCAGCGGCTGGGCGTGATGATGACAGAGCTGCTGGAGCGCGCTGCGGCAGGTGGTGAGATTATTGACATTGATCCGGCCTTTGCGGCCACGGCCTTAATCTCTATCCTCAGTCCCGATCTGTACCTGTATGAGCAGAAGCGGCACCACTCCTCCAAGCTGGACATCTCCAGGGGCATCGTCACTTTGTTCGTGACCGGTCTGGCGAAGCGCTGACCGCCTGCCCTTTACAAGAGGGAAATTTGTGGTATATTAAGTAGCAATTACGAATTCAATAGCAACATTATTCACTAGGGGAGTCGGCCGACTGAGACGGAGCTTAAGCTCCGGACCCTTTGAACCTGATCTGGATCATACCAGCGGAGGGAAGTGGAGCAGAATGTATCAGTGGTTCCCGTCACAGGGCCGCAGCTGACTGTACCTTCCGCCCCATTCATTGCCTCCGGGAATGAATGGGGCTTTTTTTGTGCTCCGCACAGTATCTATACCAATTTCAAGGAGGCTTCGTACATAGTCTTATGATCAATATTAGCAATCTGTCCTATGCCTTCGGGACCGGTTCGTCCCGGACCCCCGTCTTCTCAGAGCTGTCCATGAATGTGCAGCGCGGCGAATTCATCTCTGTCGTAGGCGGAAGCGGATGCGGCAAAAGCACCTTGTTCAAAATCATCGCCGGTCTGCTGGAGCCGGGCAGCGGCAGGATTATGCTGAACGGAGCCGAGTCCTCTGCAGCTGCGAAGAGGCTGGGCAGTGTGGCCTACATGCCCCAGCAGGATCTTCTTCTGCCCTGGCGCACCGTACTGGACAATTGTCTGCTGCCCTGGGAGCTCAAGCGCAGCCGGCCCAAAGCAGCCGCTATTGCCGAGATCCGCACCCTGCTGCGCCGCTTCGGCCTTGACGGGACCGAAGCGGCTTATCCGCAGGAGCTGTCGGGCGGAATGCGGCAGCGCGTGGCGGTCCTCCGCACCGTGGCGGCCGGAAACGACCTGCTGCTGCTCGATGAGCCGTTCGGGGCGCTCGATGCCATTACGAAGCGCTCGCTGCAGCGTTGGCTGCTGGAGTTATGGGCGGAGCTGGACAAAACGGTGCTGTTCATCACCCATGACCTGGAAGAGGCGCTCTTGCTCAGTGACAGAATCTATCTAATGACCGGCAGAGAGGGCAGCGGGATGCAGGAATTCTCAGCCGGTCTCCCCCGTCCGCGTCATCACAGTCTGAACTATGAACCGCAGTTCGCCGCCCTGCGCCAGGAATTGGAGCTGAAGCTATATGAGAACCGCCGCTCCTAGAAGATTGCTCCAGCATTACGGTCCGGCGGCCCTGCTCGCCCTGCTGGCGCTTGCGGTCTGGGAGTCAGTAGCCCGGCTGGGCCTGATTCCTCCCTTCATTCTTCCGGCTCCGTCTGCGATCTGCATGGCTTTGCTGGAGGAACGCCGCTTGTTATTCGGGGTGCATCTGCCTGCTACTCTGCTGGAGGTACTCACAGGCTTCGCATTGTCAGTGATCTGCGGCAGCCTGCTGGGGATCGCCATGCACCTGTTCAGTCCGCTGGCCAAGGCACTGTATCCGCTGCTGATCATCAGCCAGACGGTTCCGCTGATCGCCCTCTCGCCCCTGTTCATCATGTGGTTCGGCTATACCTTGTGGAGCAAGGTCGCCGTTGTCTTCCTGACTGCTTTCTTCCCGGTGGTCATCGGCACCTATGACGGATTGTCCAAGAACACGGACGCTTACCGGGAGCTCCTGCTTACCTACGGCGCGAGCCGCTGGCAGATTCTCGGGAAGGTGGGCGTTCCGCTGGCTTTGCCCTCTTTTTTCTCCGGACTGAAGCTGTCTGCTGTGTACTGTGTGATTGGTGCAACGATCGGGGAATGGCTTGGGGGCAGCCGGGGGCTGGGCTATTTCAGCCGCAGAATGGCCGGGAATCTGCAGAGCGCCAAGATGTTCGCCGCTGTTGTCTTATTATCTCTACTCGGTATCCTGCTGTTTCTGGCAGTCGCCGCACTGGAGAAGATTATTCTGAAGAAAAGAGGACGTTATTCATGATTACTATCCGCTATGCCCGTTATCTGCACCATGCAATTTCAAGGCCAGCCATGCTGCTGTCCGCTCTGCTCCTCTGTATGCTGCCTGTCCTGGCAGGCTGCGCCAATACGAACAATCCGGCGGCCTCCGGCTCCCCGGCTGGTACTGGAGCTGAAGAAGCAGCCCATAAGCTAACGATTATGCTCGACTGGTATCCCAATGCGGTTCACTCTTTTTTGTATGCGGCAGAGGCTGAAGGTTATTTCGCTGAGAAAGGTCTGGAGGTTGAGATTCAGATGCCGGCCGATACCAATGATGCGCTGAAGCTGGTTGCTGCGGGTAAGGTGGATCTGGCACTCAGCTATCAGCCGCAGGTGTTGATGGCACGGGGGGAGCAGATTCCGGTCAAGTCGATTGCCGCGCTGGTGCGCCACCCGCTGAATCATCTCATGGTAGCCGCTGACAGCGGCATTACCCGCCCGGGAGAGCTGTCAGGCAAGCTGGCCGGATATTCCTCCGTTCCGTTATATGAAGCGATGCTGAATACGATGGTGAAAAGCGACGGCGGGGACCCTTCCTCCCTCAAGCTGGTGGATGTCGGTTTTGAGCTGATTCCTGCCCTCTCCACCGGACGGGTGGATGGAATTATGGGCGGGTTCATCAACCATGAGCAGCTGATTCTGGAGCAGCAAGGCCATCCGGTCCGCTCCTTCAATCCCGTGGATTACGGGGTCCCGGATTATTATGAGCTGGTGCTGGCCGCCAGTGAGCAGGGACTGCAGGATTCGCAGGGCTTTTATCAGAAATTCGTGGATGCCATCAGAAAAGGCCAGCAGTATGTAGCCGGTCACCCGGATGAAGCGCTGAAGCTGCTGCTTGCCCATCAGGAGGACACCGCGCCGCTGGATGAAGTGATTGAACAGCGCAGTCTGGAGATCCTGCTGCCGCTGATGGATGCCGGTTCCCAGCCCTTCGGCTATCAGGACAGCGCATCATGGGAGCAGGTGAACCAGTGGCTGATGGAGAACGGCTTGCTGGCAGCGGATGTGGATATTAAGAATGCTTATATTAATTTTTAAATTATACCTTCAGGAGGAATTCATATGTCTTATCTGTCCAAAGTACGCCAGGCGAACCCGCTGGTGCATAATATCACGAATATCGTAGTCGCTAACTTCACAGCGAACGGGCTGCTGGCTCTGGGAGCCTCGCCGTTCATGGCCGATGCCATCGAAGAAGTAGCGGATGTCGCCGCCATGTCCGGGGCGGTTGTGCTGAACATCGGCACGCTGAATGAAGCTGCCATCGCTTCCATGACCCGGGCCGGGAAGGCTGCGAACCGCCACCATGTGCCGCTAGTGCTTGATCCCGTTGGAGCCGGGGCTACCGCCTACCGCACGAACGTTACGGCGGGGCTGCTCAGTGAGCTTCAGCTGACAGCGCTGCGCGGCAATGTGGCTGAGGTTGCCAATGTGGCCGGGGAGAGCTGGGCAAGCAAAGGCGTGGATGCCGGAGCAGGCGAAGGCGATGTAGTCGCTCTAGCCATTAAAGCGGCGCAGAAGCTGAACTGTGTTGTGATTATCACCGGCAAGGAAGACATCATCACAGACGGCAAGCGCACTTATATCGCCAGCAACGGCCACTCCATTATGACCCGGGTAACCGGAACCGGCTGCCTGCTAAGTGCTGTAGTGGGCGCATTTCTTGCCGTAAGCGGCGGGGATGTGCTAGAGGCGGCTGCCGAGGCCCTCTCCTTATACGGCGTGGCAGCAGAGCTTGCGGCTGAGGCTGCTGAAGGCCAAGGTCCAGGCAGCTTCCAGACCTTGTTCCTGAATCAATTGTCACTGGTGACTCCGGAGCAATACAACAGCCGATCCCGGCTGAAGCTGCTCGAAGCCTAAAACGCACACCCCAAAGGAGAGAACAAGATGACTAGCATACGCAAAGCATTGACCATTGCCGGTTCTGACAGCGGCGGCGGGGCCGGGATCCAGGCGGATTTGAAGACTTTTCAGGAGCTGGGAGTGTACGGCATGTCTGCACTTACTGCACTCACCGCCCAGAACACACTAGGTGTCCAGGGAGTCTATCCGATGGAGCCGGAGTCCGTTGCAGCCCAGCTGGATTCGATCGGCAGTGACCTGCCGCCGGATGCCATTAAGACAGGGATGCTGTTCAGCAGTGACATTATCCGCATCGTTGCCAGTAAAGTGCAGCAGTACGGCTGGCAGCAAAAGCTGGTGATCGATCCGGTCATGGTCGCCAAGGGCGGCTCACAGCTGCTGCTCCAGGAGGCAGTGCAAGCCCTGATTACAAGCCTGCTTCCGCTCTCGCTCGCCATTACCCCCAATCTTCCTGAAGCAGAGATGCTGACGGGAATGAAGATTCAGGGCAGGAAAGACCGGGAGAAGGCAGCAAGACTGCTTCATCAGATGGGACCCGAGTATATTATCTTGAAAGGCGGACATGACCCGTCAGGAGATGAGGCGGTGGATCTGCTCTATGACGGACGGGAATTCCAGTATATGTCCAGCCCGCGGATTGCGACGAAGCATACTCACGGAACCGGCTGCACCTTCTCAGCTGCGGTGACGGCAGGTCTTGCGCTGGGCCATTCCATGCCAGAAGCTGTCCAGACCGCCAAGGCCTTCATTCAAGCCGCGATTGAGGATAGCCTGAACATAGGGGCCGGGCAGGGGCCGACGAATCATTTTGCTTACAGGAACCGGATGAGATCAAGGGGGATAACGCTATGACACGGATTGACAGCGAGGATATACGCAGGCTGCTGAAGCTGTACTTCATTATGGGCAGTGTGAACTGCCGCCTCTCGCCGGAGGACACTTTAACCGCTGCTGCTGACGGGGGCATTACTCTGTTCCAGTTCCGGGAAAAGGGTCCCTCCGCGCTCAAAGGTGCCGCTCTGCTCCATCTTGGACAACAGCTCCGGCAGATATGCCGGGCTTATAACATTCCGTTCATCGTGAATGATGACCTGGAGCTTGCCGCTGCGCTGGATGCCGACGGCATTCATGTCGGCCAGGATGACCTGCCCGCCCGGCTGATCCGGGAGCAGCTCGGTGAGCATAAGATCATCGGGGTCTCCGCGCATAATCTGACGGAAGCCCGGCAGGCTATCGCGGACGGAGCCGATTATCTCGGAATCGGTCCTGTCTATCCTACTTCATCCAAGGATGATGCCCAGGCCGTCCGGGGAACTACTGTCATTGAAGAGCTAAGACGAAGCGGCCTGACCATTCCCGTGGTGGGCATCGGCGGCATCACCCTGGAGAATGCTCCGCCGGTCATCCGTGCGGGTGCGGATGGAATCTCCATCATCTCGGCCATTGCCGGAGCTGAGGATATACGCGAGACCACGCGGAGATTCGCGCAGCTCATCACTGCTCCTTAATTTTAGACCAGGCACACCGCGGGTGGTACGATGTTGATGCTCAAGCCGCGTACAGGATGTACCAATCCAATTATGATCGGTTTTCCGATTACATTCGGCCTACGCTCCCCCCTCTATCCCCGCGTAATCTGCCCATAACAATAGTGGAATAGAATTGTCCGTCTGCCAGCAGCTTGTCTCTGCGCAAGACACCCTCGACCTCGAAGCCCAGGCTCTCATAGAGCCGGATCGCCTTGTCATTCCCCTCCAGAACCTTCAAGCTCAGCTTCTCCAGACCGATGGCTTCCGCCCAGCTGATAGACTGCTCCAGCAGACTCCGGCCGATGCCGTATCCCCAGAACTCCTGGAGCACTCCGACTCCGAACTCGGCCAGATGAGCCAGCCTCCGCAGCGGACTTCCTTCACATCTGGCGAAGCCCGCCAGCCTGTCCTGCACCTCTGCAACCAGGAACAGGTTCGTGCTGCTGGCCGTATCTGCCGCTATAAGCGACCTGAATCCCTCCGGGTCGATGAATCCTTCACCCTGAACCCGGTCTAAATTCTCCGTCTCGCCGTCAACCTTCAGTCTCAGCGCGGACAACTGCGGGGCATCCTGCGGCACGGCGGATCTCACCATGTAGCGGAGTCCTTTGTTTTTATATTCCTGTGCATCTATAATCATTCTGTTCCTGTCCTCCCGAACCTAAGGTTACTGCTGCAACCTCGTTCTCAGCTTTGTTTGAGCTTATCCAGTTTAGCATTTACATCCAGAAAATCCAGGCGTATAATTCCCATGTCAGACCCTGCGCCGGATTATTTTTACATATATAAATTCCCTAAAATTCAAGTAAAGCTGGTGACCCTATTGTCGAGAGGCTTCAGAGCCATGGGACCCGGAGGAGGCTTCGGGCATGGCAAATTAAAGTTCAATGAGGAGGAGGCGAAGCCGGATATATCCAAAGCCCTGTTATTACGTATTGTCAAATATTTTGTCCCATACTGGAAGCAGACGCTGCTGGTGATGACCGTGCTGTGCATATCCGCAGTGCTGGGGCTGCTCCCTCCCATCCTGATTCAGCAGATTATCGACCGGGCACTCCCGGACAAGAATCTGCAGCTGCTCTTCCTGCTGGTTGCCGCCTCGCTGGCTACAACGGTTGTGTCCGGACTGCTGGGCGTGCTGCAGAATTATTTAAACTCTTTTATCTCCCAGAATATTGTCCATGATATGAAAAACCAGATGTACCGCCATCTGCAGAGCATGCCGCTGCAATTCTACTCAGGCGTCAAGCAAGGCGAGGTCATCACCCGGATGACCAGTGACATTGCCGGAATTCAGGGCGTCTTCAACAGCACCATCGTCAATTGTGCCAGCAATCTGTTCATTCTGATCTCCACGGCGGCAACGCTGTTCATTATGAACTGGAAGCTCGCACTGTTGGGCATCCTGGTCATCCCCTTATTCATCGTACCCACCCGCAAAATGGGCAATGTGCGCTGGAAGCTGGCCAAAGAGACGCAGGAGAAGATCTCGGAGCAGAATCAGATCATCGAGGAGACGCTCAGCCTCAGCGGATACATGCTAATGAAGCTGTTCACCAGAGAGGACACCGCACTGGCCAGCTTCCGGACCGTAAATGCCCAGGCAACACGGCTGCAAATTCGCGAATCGATGGCCGGCCGCTGGTTCATGCTGGTCCTAACCACCTTCACCACTATCGGGCCGATGCTGATTTATCTGTACGGGGGTTATTTATTCATCCAGGGAGAGCTGAGCATCGGAGCGATTATCACCTTTGTGGCACTGCTGGGCCGGTTGTATCTTCCGGTTATGCAGATGACCAATCTCTATGTAGATGTGAACCGTTCGGTGGCGCTGTTTGAACGGATTTTTGACTATTTTGATATGGACCCGCTGATTGTGGATACTAAGCTGGCTCTTCCAAGCCGCGTAGAGGGACAAGACATCGTCTTCGAGCAGGTGAATTTCGCCTACGCCCCGGACAAGCCCGCTCTGAGCGGGATCTCCTTCACGGCAAGCGCCGGATCACTGACAGCCCTGGTCGGACCCAGTGGAGCAGGCAAAACCACCATTACCAACCTGATCCCCCGGCTCTATGAACTGGATTCAGGCGCAATACGTATTGGCGGTAAGGACATCCGCGAGTTCACGCTGCATTCGCTGCGCTCGCAGATTGGCCTCGTCACTCAGGACACGTACCTGTTCAACGGGACGATCCGCGAGAATCTGCTCTATGCTAATGCTGAAGCCACAGAAGCCGAGCTGACGGCCGCCTGTGAAGCTGCTTATATTCATGATTTCATTCTAAAGCTGCCTGAGGGCTACAACACGGTAGTCGGCAACCGGGGCATTAAGCTGTCGGGCGGTGAGAAACAGCGGATGTCCATCGCGCGCGTGCTGCTCAAGAATCCGCCCATTATTATCATGGACGAAGCCACCTCGTCGCTGGACACCGTATCGGAATATTACATCCAGCAAGCGATGCATGAACTGCTGCGGGGCAAGACCAGCATGGTCATCGCCCACCGTCTCTCCACCATCATGGCAGCCGACAATATTCTGGTTGTTCAGGACGGCAGGATTGTAGAGTCGGGGCAGCATGCCTCCCTGCTGGCAGAGAATGGGGTATACCGGGATTTGTACAACAAGCAGTTTCAGCGAGAAATAGAAGCATAATGTATAGCGTGAAACAAATAGATTCTTATATTTTGAAAAAGGGATTCCCGGAGCAGCATCACCTGCCCTGGGAATCCCTTCTCTTCTTGTCCTCGATCAGCCCGGCTTACCGCGCAGTACGCAGCGGCTTCAGCTTGTCCATCCAGCCGCTGATTTGTTCTGCCGTCTCTGTATTCCGCAGCAGCTGCTGATATTCGTCCACATAACCGCCGTCCCCGGCGAGCTGTCCGGCCCACTCATGGAACTCTTCGAACCGTGTCAGTGCGATACTGCGCTTCCCGAGAATCAGGTAGGCGTTCAGCAGCTGCTCTAACGTCTGCTCGGACGGATTGTTTTTATACTCCTGCTCACTGAGCTGAAGCTGATCGTCCGCATATTGCTTGGTAAGCAGCTTATCCGGTACATAGTTCGTCCCTTCCAGCTGGTAGATGCCCGTCAGCGCCGGACCCAGGGGCGATTTACCCGGATAAGGACTGGCCAGCAGATCCTCGCTTCCGTCCTGATCCACGTCCTCATAATTCACGCTGAACAGATCGTTAACGGTGACCTGCATCGTTCCGTCAATCTCTTCGACCACAATAGACGCGTAGTTAGGACGGTTATCCATCAGACTGAACAAGAAGGTATTCCGGTTGTTCTGCACAACCGCTTCAGCCCAGAGCTGCTCCTCCTCATTCCAAATGTCCCCGCCTTCCAGGGTAAGCCCGGCCTTTTTGCTGTCAAAGACCATCTTGCCCTCCTTGACGATGGCGAACTGTGTATAGCTGAATTCTCCCTTGTTCCAGTAATATACCTGAAAAATCTGCCCGTTCAACTGAACCGCATCCATATGTACGAACCCCGAATACTCATCTGCAATCTCAGGGGACACTTCTGCGAGTGCTGCGGCAGCTGCGTCTTCCTCAAGATGCCCTCCAGGTGCTGCTGAGAGATCCGCTGCCGGGGAAGCGGCTGGCACTGCAGACGGATCTGCTGATCCGCCATCCCCTGTTCGTGAGCAACCTGCTATGATTGCTAAGGCTAACAATAAGCTTATAATCCGCATGTGATCCTCCTAAATGTCGTGTCGTGGTAGCAAGACTTCCTGTATACCCATCCGGAGCCCGCTTCGGAAACATAAACTGGTATGTGAGTTGCGGCTATCCTTCCAATCTGGCATGAAGCTCCGCGAGCTCTTCCTCCGTCAGCCGTCTCCACTGCCCTTGCGGCAGACCGCTGAGCGTGATATGCATAATCCGTATCCGCTCCAGCCGGAGCACACGATAGCCCAGCGCCTTGCACATCCGGCGGATCTGCAGATTCAGCCCTTGGGTCAGAATAATCATGAACTCCTTCTCCGAGATCCGCCGGGTGAGGCATGGCTTGGTGCGGGTCTCCAGAATATCTACACCTGCCGACATCTCCGTCAAAAAGTCTTCTGTGACCGGCTTATCCACGCTCACCCGGTACTCCTTCTCATGACTATGCTCGGACCGCATCATCCGGTTGACAATCGACCCGTCATTGGTCAGCAGAATCAGCCCTTCCGAGCGCTTGTCCAGTCTGCCGACGGCAAAGATCCGGGAGGGATAATTGATATAATCTACAATATTCCCTTCCACGTGCCGGGCGGCTGTACAGGTGATGCCTACCGGCTTGTTCAGCACCAGATAGACCCGCTCCTCCCGGTCTGGAGTCACAGTAATTCCGTCTACAGCCACCATATCTCCAGGTTCAACACTTGCTCCAGGCGCACAGACCTTCCCGTTAATCGTGATCCTTCCGGCGGCAATCAGCCGGCCCGTCTCTCTGCGCGGATAGACGCCGGTCTCACTGATGTATTTGTTAATTCTCATGAAGTTCCCGCTTTCAGGTCCTACATATGAAAGAACATCTGATTCACATAGCCATCAGATGTTGCCTCCAACCTATAACCCTTATATTTAGTCATCCTCAAGGGGCAGATGCCCGCTTATTTAGCGCCTCCGGTTTTGTTGCTGCCGCTGCTGGTCTTAGCCTGCTTGGTTCCTTTGGCACCTGGGCTGCCGGGAGGGCCGCTTCGGGCCGGCTTCACGGGTTTTGCCGTCTTGTTCCAGCGGGTCCAGCCCTTGCTGCCTGTTCCTCTGCCTGTGCCGCCGCCTTTACTTTTTGCCACAATATCACTCCGTCAATATTCAGTTTTCGCCGTACATTACTCTATCTTACCATTATTTCGGGCGGATTGTCAGGTCAAACTGCAAACAGCCTGCGCGGAGAGCCTCCGGCAGGCTGCATAACGGGTATCCGTCCAAGAGCATAGATATGCTTATTTGGGCTGAATATATCCTTCGGCCTTCAGCAATTCGGCGATCAGTACCGCACCGCCGGCAGCGCCTCTTACCGTATTGTGGGACAGGCTGACGAATTTGTAATCGTACAGTGAATCCTCGCGCAACCGTCCTGCGGAGATGCCCATGCCATTCTCAATGTCACGGTCCAGACGGGTCTGCGGACGGTTCTCTTCCTCAAAATACGTGATGAACTGCTTAGGAGCACTCGGCAGACCGAGCTGCTGTGGACGCCCCTGGAAGCTGTTCCAGCGTTCCAGAATCTCTTCGCGGGAAGGCTTCTGCTCAAAGGAGGCAAAGACAGCCGCCATATGGCCGTCAGCAACAGGCACACGGATACACTGGGTAGTGATTACCGGCTGCTCGCTTGGGACGATCCCCTCACTGGTTACCTTACCCCAGATCCGCAGCGGCTCCTGCTCGCTCTTCTCTTCTTCTCCGCCGATGTAAGGAATCACGTTATCCACCATATCCGGCCAGTCCGCGAAGGTCTTACCCGCACCTGAAATCGCCTGATAAGTGGTTACAACCACCTTAGAAGGCTTGAACTCATGAAGTGCATTCAGGGTGGGCATATAGCTCTGAATGGAACAGTTCGGTTTCACAGCGATGAAGCCGGTCTCTGTCCCCAGACGCTTCCGCTGCTGGGCGATAACCTCCAGATGCTCCGGATTGATCTCAGGAATCACCATCGGAACATCCGGTGTCCAGCGGTGCGCCGAATTGTTGGAGATCACCGGAGTTCCGGTACGCGCATAAGCTTCTTCCAGCGCCTTAATCTCATCCTTCTTCATATCTACGGCGCAGAAGATCAGATCCACATCCGCAGCCACTTCCTCCACCTTGGAGGCGTCTTGAACCATGATGCCTTTAACTGCGTCAGGCATAGGAGTGGACAGCTTCCATCTGCCTTGAACAGACTCCTCATAGGACTTGCCGGCTGAATTCGCGCTCGCCGCAATCGCTGTTACCTGAAACCATGGATGATTCTCCAAAAGTGCAATGAAACGCTGGCCGACCATACCGGTACCGCCAACAATACCCGCTCTGAGCTTCCTCGACATAAGAAATTCATTTCCTTTCAAGCAGCGCCTAGCGAAAGGTGCTTTTTAATAACCGATTATAAATGATAGCGGCATGTTACACAATATGTGATTATAAAGTAAGTGTTTCCTGTTTAAACAAAATCACCGCGTCATCCCCAGCCGCTTCGCCAGCTCACCCAGCTCCTGGCCCTTGAGTGCTCCCTCCACCAGGACAGGCAGCAGTGCCGGAGTACAGGCGAAGCAAGGCGTTCCATCACGGGCGAGCTGGGCGGCCAGCCGTTCATCATAGGAAGGCTTGCCTTCATCGGAGAGGGCCAAGAGCGTCATCGTCCGCACCCCGGATTCCCGCAGCTCGCGCATCCGCCGGACCAGCCCGGCCTGATTGCCGTTCTCGTACAGGTCCGATACGATGATGAACAGTGTCTTCTTCGGCTCCTCGATGAACTGCTCACAATACTTCACCGACTTATGAATATCCGTACCGCCCCCGAGCTGGATGCCGAAGAGCATGTCAACAGGATCATTCGCACACTGCTCCGTCAAGTCAACCACCTCGGTATCAAAAGCAACGACACGCGTGTTCAGCGCCGGGATACTGGCGAAGATCGAGCCGATCACCGAAGCCCAGATCACGGAGCTGGCCATCGAGCCGCTCTGGTCAATATCTACAATGACCGTCCATTCCTTGCTGCGGCGGGCCCGGTCAAAATAGAAGAAGCGTTCGGGGATAATCATCCGCCGCTCCGCATCGTAGTGCTTCAGGTTGCGCTCAATTGTCCGTTTCCAGTCCAGGCCGCTAAGCGAAGGCAGCGGGGAATGCTGCCGCTTATTGAGTGCTCCGGTAACTGCACGGCGGATATCAGTCTCCAGCAGCTTGACCAGCTCATCCACGAGCGCCTGAACGAGCATTCTTGCGGTATCTTTGGTTTTCTCCGGGATTTTACCCTTAAGTGCCAGCAGCGTACCGACCAGCTGGATATCCGGCTTCACTGCCGCCAGCAGCTCCGGCTCGAAGAGCAGCTGCTTCCAGCCCTTGCGCTCCATCGCATCGGTCTGAATAACCGAGACCACATCCTCCGGGAAGAAATTCCGCACATCCCCGAGCCACTTGGACAGGTTAATTGCTGACTTTCCCGAGCCTGAACCTCTGCCCTTCGATGCGGCAGCGGCACTCCCTTCTGCCTTACCTGCGCCTGTCTCATTATAGATAGCCGCCAGTGCGGCATCCATAATCAGCTCTTCCTCGCTTAAGATCCGTCCGCTGCCCGGGCCGAAGCCGGGCAAGGCCTCTTCTGCTTCCTGCCCCAGAATCAGCCGCCAGCGTGTAAGCGCTCCGTTCCGGTTATCATCCTTCAGTTCTTCCTTCAGTTCTTCTTCACTCATCTACAAATCCCCGAAGTCAAAATCATTCAGATCATCCAGCATTTTGGCTTCCTCCTCCTTCAGTTCTCCTGTCAGAATCTCGGCGGCCTGCTCTGTGTTCACGCCCCACAGCTCACCCAGCAGCTCGGCGATCATCGTCTTCTCACGCGGGGAGAAGGTACTGAACGCCCGGCGCAGGAAGACCAGCGCACGCTTGAATTCCTCATCCTCCAAGGCGTTGATATAGTCATTCAGCTGCTCCCACAGGCTCATCCGCGACAGCAGCCCATAGCGGTTACGCATGGACAGCCCTTCGAACCAGCCTGCCCCCAGGTCTGCCGGTATCCCTGGAGACAAGCGGCGCGACACCTCTGCCGCAACCTCTCCGGCAGGGATGGCTCCCCGCTCCATCAGAATTGCACAGGCGAAGCCCGACAGCCGCGGGTTGCGGTCATCCCGCTGCGCCAGCTGCAGCAGCTCCTGCAGCCACAGAGCCGTATCTGCAATCTCGCTATGCTCCTGCGAGATGTTGTTCAGATCATTCATTGCGCCGATCATCAGCGCCGCCGCTTCATCATTGCAGCCGCTGGCATCCAGCAGGAACAGGCAGCCCCGGCGGAACAGCTCCTCCAGCAGCGGTATGAACGGGGCCGTATCCACCTTGCGGATGTCGCCATAGCCGATGATCTTGGCCAGCTCCCTGGCAGCCGTGGCAATCGAGACGACATCCCGGCTGTCTACCGCAAGGCGCTGGAGCACGCGACTGCTCTCCTCCATCTGTGTGGTCATGGCACATTCGCAGGCGGTGACAATCAGCGCGGATGCCTCAGCGATGGAGCTGCATTCCAGCAGCTTCTCGCGCAGCACATAGGCTGCCGCCACTTCTATGGTCTCCCCCAGCAGGGTAGACTCCACAATCTCAATCTCCACCTCCGGCGCCCACTGGAGTATCCAGTGCTCCGCCCAGGTCGCCCCGGACTGGCCGCTTGGCACATTCCGGGCGAAGTGGATACCGAGCAGTTCCAGCCGGTGGAACAGCACGGAGCGGTGCAGATCGAGGTAAGCCGCTTCGCTGCTTGACACCCGGCGGTTCTCGCGCAGATCCAGCGTCAGGTCGCTGGCTACGGTCGATCTGTACTTCTCCAGCTTGTAGCGCTTCAGCAGCCGGTTCAGGTCATCCTGAATCGGCGTCTGGCTGACGCCATCGGCCAGCCTTCCGATGTTCGTACCGACATCGACCCGGGCCAGCGAATCAGCGATAACAGCCAGATCCCCATGCCCGAGCAAGGTCTGGGCGGCATCGCGCAGATCACGCAGCGTAGGTGCGCTTCCGCCGTGCAGCGCAGCCAGCGACTCCGCCAGCCGTACCGCTTCAATGACCTCAGCCGTGGAGCGGTGCGTCCCTGCCCTGCGCACCATCCGGGCCACGGAGGAGAGATAGAGATGGGGCAGCTCCTCAGCGCGGCCGGAGGCCATCAGCTCCCACATCATCTGGAAGTAGTGCGGAGCTGCGTTGCCCGCACCATACCCCGACATAGTGGAGAGCTTATAGTAGGAATACGGCATCAGCGTCAGCTTGGTAGAGCGTGAAGGCAGTGACGCCAGCTCCGCATCACTCATTCCCTCCGAGAGATCGGCCAGCGCGGCGGCGTGGTATGCCCCGCAGATCACAACAATCTTCTCCGGCACATGCCCTTCGTCAATCTTGAGCTGAATCTGCCGCCGCATATAAGACTCGCGCAATGCGTTATATGCATATTCCCGCGGCTGCTCTGCGCGCTCCGTGGACTCCGACAGCTCCCGCATCTGGGCAGAGAAGGCCAGGATCGCGGCGCGGTATGCGCCGCTGCTGGCGTTATGCTCGTAATTACGCTCCCAGTACATATCATAGTCATGCTCACCGGCAATCCGGGCAATCCGGCTGTATACTGACTCCGGCTCACGAACTTCCTCTTCCGCCGGTTCCCCCTGTTCGTCAGCCACAGGCTTCAGTTCTGGGCGTCCACCGGCATCCTGCCGTAACGCATCCTGCAGCCCCAGTGTTACAGAGGAAGGCAGGTCGATGAACTCTGCCTGTGCTCCATGCTCCTGCGCCCATTTCATCCCCTGATATTCCGGGGAATACACAGCGAACGGCCAGAGCACCGTCCGCACGGGCAGATCCTCAGTGAAGGCCAGAATAGCTACCGGCGGCTTCGTTACCGCATGGGTTAAATGACGGATCTCTCCGCTGGCATCACTTGGCCCCTCAATCAAGACGGCGGTCGGCTGCAGCTCGTTCAAGTATTCCAGGACATGCCTGGCACCGCCCGGAGACAGATGCCGGACTCCGAAGACATGAACGCCGGCAACCACTGCCCTGCTCACTCGTTCATCTCCTTGCAGGCTTGATAGAGTCCGCGCCAGTCCGCTCCTTTTTTCTTCATTACATTATCCAGATATTCCTTCCACACCAGCTTATCCTTATCGTCATCCTTGACGATCGCCCCTTGGAGTCCCGCTGCCAGATCCTCGTCGGTCAGTTCTCCACTCCCGAAACTTGCCGCCAGTGCCATGCTGTTCGTCAGCAGCGAGATGGCTTCTGCCGTGGAGATTACACCAGCTGGAGTCTTGACCTTCTCCTTCTTGTCGAGGGTCATGCCGCTGCGCAGCTCGCGGAAGATGGTAACCACCTTCAGCAGCGCTTCATCTGCCGGAACAGCAGCCTGCAGCTCATAGGAGGAGGCGATCTCACCGACACGTTTCTTCACAATGGACAGCTCCGTCTCAAGGTCCGATGGCGCAGGCAGCACAATGATATTGAATCGCCGCTTCAGAGCAGCGGACATTTCATTGACTCCGCGGTCCCGCGTATTAGCGGTGGCAATAATCGAGAAGCCCTTGCGGGCACTGGTCTCCTTGCCCAGCTCCGGCACGGAGATCGTCTTCTCCGACAGAATCGAGATCAATGCGTCCTGTACCTCGGAGGCACAGCGGGAGATTTCTTCAAACCGGGCAATACCGCCGTCCTCCATCGCCCGCATAATCGGGCTCTTGACCAGCGCCTCCGGCGTCGGCCCGTTCGCCAGGAGCATGGCGTAGTTCCAGGAATAGCGCACATGCTCTTCGCTTGTTCCCGCTGTCCCCTGCACTACCATGCCTGAGTTGCCGTAGATCGCCGCTGCCAGATTCTCGGACAGCCAGGATTTGGCGGTGCCCGGCTCCCCGATCAGCAGCAGTGCCCTGTCAGTGACCAGCGTGGCAACGGCCATCTCAATCAGCCGGGTGTTCCCGATATATTTCGGGGTAATCACGGTTTTGCCCGCCTTGCCGCCAGTAATGAAGGTGAGAACTGAGCGCGGGGACATCTGCCAGCCGGCAGGAATACGTCCGGTGTCCTCCTTGCGCAGAGCCTCCAGCTCCTCACGGTACAGGATTTCAGCCGGCAGACGCATGTAATCCTGAAGCTGACCTTGTTCTGTTGACATGTACACCTCTCCTTTGTATATCCCCGTCTATCCGGGACAATCTCTTCCGTACTGACTCGTAAGTATATTGCAGACTTTACTGCTTACTCACTAGCTGGTCCAGTATATATTCCAGCTGGCGCTTGGATTCATATTTGAACCGGGGGGCGATCTCCTTCACCCGGTCCACATAGCTGGCCGGGAAGCGCTCCATCATCTCGAACAAGTAGTGGTCGAAGGTATACAAATTACGGACGTTGTTCTCTTCAAGCGCAGAGATCAGCAGCTCCAGCCGCTCCGTCTCAGGCAGTTCTGCCCTTTCCAGTCCTTTGAAAATATTGGCGAGACGGTCATACGTGTACCGCTTGAGCGTTCCTTCCAGCTTGCCCCGCAGGTAATTCTGTACTCCCTGATGTCCGGGCCGGGCGAAGACACAGGCCAGATTCATGGCATCCTGCTTGATAGACCATTCCAGCCAGCGCGGGTCCCATTCCGCAGCAACTTCTTCAGCCGACATGATCCGTCTGTTGTACTGTCTTACGCCCGAGGCATCCCAACGTACCTCATAGTCCCAGTAAAGGTCCACGGCCTGCTCCTCGATCGTATGAATCAGCAATTGTGTACGCTGAGCGGCCTGCTTGGCCGCCTGACCTACCAGCTTGGTCTCCGTGAGTCCGGCGAACCGGTCGAACATCTCCTGCGGGCTGACCCTCCTTTTCGCGGCATGGAAATAGTTCGGCAGATACCGCACGCTGCGCTGCGCCAGCTCCGCGAGCTCTTCCAGCGCGGCGTTATCCGCTGATTCCTGCTTGTATCGGGCTGCCTGGTCAATCAGATGAATCCACCCGAGGGAAGTATAACGGTTATACTCCTTAAGAACATAGCTATAAATGGCATCCAGTTCCGCACTCTTTGCCTGGTGGAGAGCAGCCATGAAGGGAGCCAGCTCATCCCAGGCCTTCTCAGTGATTTTCTTATCGGCATTCGTCTCCGGTGCGGCTGTAAGCTCATCCATGAATAATGCCGTAAGCCTAGCATAGACCGCTGCAGGAGCCCCATATGCCAGCACTGCGGCTAACATCTCACGGTCCTTCTTCTGGAGGAACACCTCAATGAGCCGCTCTGCTCCCTGTGCAGATCCACCCGCTGCCAGCGCTGTGTAGGCGGCTTCACGGATGATTTTCTTCTTGTCGGCAGACCACTCCAGCAGGAGTCCTGTATATTCCTCATATTCTCCCAGACACTTGATGGCCGCTGCCCGGATCTCATCACTGCCGTTCTCGGCTGTTTGAACAATAACATCCAGGTGACTGGAAGCGCCTGCTTGAGCAATGACCTCCAGCTTGCGGACCTCGCTCCGACCCCCGGCCGGGTTGAAGCTCTCCAGCAGATATCCGGCGATCTCCGGCCCATAGGAAGGGAGAATATGGTTCTTCGCATATTCCGCCAGCTCCGAATACGGGTCGTTCAGTGCTGAGACAGCCAGCGGCAGCAGACGAAGATCCTGAAAGACTCCTTCCTTATAGGCATCCAGTACAATCTCATATCTGCCGCTTCCGGTAGTGGTGAGCGCTTCAATCACAGGCGCAAGCTTCCGGTAGGTCTGATTCGTCTGAAGGGTGAACTTCCGGACCGGCAAGGGTCCGGGAGTTCCATCCACGGTTGTCGTTCCCTGGGTGTATAGCACGGACTCCAGCAGCAGGGTATTCTCCTGCAACTGAATACCCGGGGCAAGACCCTCCGGGCTACCCGGTTCAATCAGTGCAGTAATTCCCTCGCCTAGCTTCTTGAAGACCGGTGACCGCTCGCCTAGCTGCTGAAATTGCGGAAGCAGCCGCTTCAGGCGGAAATCTCCGGCCGCCAGCTCACTTCCGGCAATATACAGTCTTCTGTATTCCTGATGCAGCTCCTGCAATAACGCTGTGCTCATGGATTGTCCTCCCTAAGTAAATATAATTAGTTCATGATGCTGATCAGGTGCTCCAGTTGCCGCTTGGCCACGAACGTGTACCTTGGCGCCGCAGCTTCCAGCCGGGAACGGTATTCGGCCGGCAACCGCTCCAATAGGCGGGTCAGCGAATTGCTAAACTGTTTCGTCTGATCGAATCTGCCGCTCTCCAGTGCAGACATAAGCAGCTCCAGGCGTTCCGCCTCGGGCACTCCTGCACGCTCAAGTCCAATGAAAATATTAGGAAGAACCTCGTCATCTATGGGTTGCGGGGGAACCTTCAGCTTCTTCAGCAGATATTCCCGCACCCCCTTATGTCCCGGCCGGGCGAAAGTGCAGACCAGATTATGTGCATCCCGCTGGATGAACCAGTCGAGCCAGCGCGGGTCCCAGGCGGCTTCAATCGCCTCAGCGCTCATTCGATCAAAGGTATCCTCAGCCTTGTAATAGTACCGTGGCCGTGGATTAATAATCACCCGGTCAAGAATGTCAATCAGTGCCTGTTCCCGCTGCGCGGCATCCTTCTTCATGAAGGAGAGCAGCCTTTGCTTCAAGCCCCCGGCGAACTGGTTATACAGCTCCTGTTGAGTCATCATTTTCCGGGCGGCCTGGAAATAATACAGCAGATAGTTGTAGTCACGCTCCGCCAATTCCTGCAGCTCCCTAAGGCTGGAATCTGTTACTGTCCTCTCCTTGTACCGCACTGCCTGAATGATTAGATACTTCCATCCCAGCAACTGGAAGCAATCATATTCGCTGATTACATAGCTGTAGATTTCATCAAGCCTGCGGCTGCGGGCCATCAGCAGCGCTCTCATGAACTGCTTAATCTCTGTCCAGGCAGCCTCCGTCTGCTGCGGGTCTCTGTTATCCTGCGGCGCCTGGCGGAGCTTCTCCATGAACAACTTTGCCAGCTTCTCCACCGCCAGGGCAGCGGGCCGGTTAGCGAGTACCTCGGCAACCATCTCACGGTCCTTTGCGCCACAGAAAGCTTCGTAGAGCCGCTCTGCTCCCTGTTCACTCCCGCCGGCTGCCAGCGCCTTATAAGCCGCTTCACGAATCGCCTTCTTCTTGTCAGCGGACCACTCCAGCAAGGCTGGTGTATATTTCTCATCCTCTGCCAGGCAAGGGATCGCAGCAACTCTGACCTCATCGCTGCCGCTCTCAGCAGCCTGAAAGACCGTCTCCAGATGCCCGGCGGCACCTGCCTTGGCGATGACCTCCAGCTTACGGGCCTCACTCCGACCGCCTGCCGGATTGAAGCTCTCCAGCAGGTAGCCGCTAATCTCCGGCCCATACGAAGGTAGAATATGTTCCTTCACGTAATCCGCAAGCTCCGAGTAAGAGTCATTCAGCGCTGAGACCGCCAGCGGCAGCAGACGCAGATCCCCGAAGACGCCTTTCTGGAAGGCATCGGCCACGATCTCATATCTGCCGCTGCCCGTCGTGCTGAGCGCTTCCAGCACAGGAGCCAGCTTCCGGTACGGCTGAGCAGTCTGAAGCGTGAAGCTCCTCAGAGGCATGGGGCCTGGGGTTCCTTCCACAGCTGTTGTCCCTTGGGTGTACAGCACGGATTCCAGCAGCAGAGTCTGCTCCTGCAATAGAACGCCGGGGGCAGGCCCGTCAGGACTGCCGGGTTCAAGCAACACTGCAATTCCTTCACCGAGTCTCTTGAAGACTGGCGACCGCTCACCGAACTGCTGAAACTGCTGAAGCAGCCGTTTCAGGCGGAAATCTCCCGCTGCGAGCTCACTTCCGGCAATATACAACCTCCTATACTCCTGATGCAGCTCCTGTAACAACGCTGTGCTCATAGACGCCCCTCCTGTCAGTACAGCAGACGAATGATCTCTTCGTCCTTAATGACACTTAGCGGCTGGGCACGCAGACGTCCCTGGTCCAGGTCATGCTCGAACATGACCAGAACCGCACAATCCTCGCGGGCGCCGGCTGGCAGGAACGGCAGCAGGCCCACCGTGCCCTGCGGCATCGATGGAAGATCCTCCAGCAGCAGCCTTGTACCTTCCCCGTCAGTCATAACATACTGGCCGTTCTCTGTAACGCCCAGAGCTGCGGTATGCAGCAGCATGACCGGCTGCTTGTCGCTCAGCGGGTTCTTAATCTGGTTCTTCACCTTCTTGAAGACTTCTGAATATGAACGGTGAGCCTTGGCGGCCGCCCGCTCAAGATCTGAGCCTTGTACCGTTCTTGAAGACATGGACTCGTAGCGGATACGGGCATTCATGTCTCCAGGATAGGTGTATAGCTGTGGAACCACAGCAATGTCGAAGAAGCTGTCTTCCTCACGCATCAGCTTCGCCGCCTTGTATGGGCGGTAGTTAAAGGTCCGGCGGATCTCCCCGCCTTCCGCAGTGAGATCCAGCCAAAAGCCAAGGTCTACGAACTCTTGGCGGGCAGCATCGTTGTAGCTGTAGAAGGATAACTGCAGCAGCTCCGCCCCCTCCTTCACCAGCCCGTATTCCTTCAGCTCGCTAAGCTGCCAGGCATGGCCCAGCCATTCATCAATAGTGGATTCGTGATCGAGCGCCAGCTCCGGGTCCTCGCTCCGGGCCTGCAGATACGCCCGGCCCTTCTTGATAAATGCGTGTAGCCGTGTCAGCTGCTCCACCGCATATGTATAGTTCTGCTCCTGATCCTTGCCGCTGAACATCAGATTCGCGAAGCGGCGCAGCTCAATCTGCGCACCGGACAGATAATAGTTCCCGAGCTGCTTCACATGCCCCTGAACCGTCTTGGCCGCAGACTTGTCAATCGTGGACAGGCCGCTGCGTACAAAGGATAGCACCAGCTTCTCCAGCAGTTCAAGCCCTTCGAGCTGTGCGTTAATTTTTTTCTTCAGGGCGGATTTGTTAACCTTCTTCGGCTTGGGATCTGTCCCTTCAGCCGCCTGCTTGGCCTTGTTCTCTTCCCGCTTCTCGGCCTTCTCACGCTTCGATGCGATCTCTTCGGGAACCGGAGCAGGTGTGAACGTCTGGCCTTCGGTATAAGCATACAGCAGACCTAGTGCATGCTTACAGGGGAATTGGCGGCTGGGGCAGCTGCAGCGGAAAACCGGGCTGTCTGATACGATGAAGTCCACTGAACACTCATAGGGCGTTTTGCCGCTTCCGGCACATTTTCCGAATAATAGCTCTCCGTTCTCCGACTGATGGAGCTCCACAAAACTCTTTTTGCGGACCAGTCCCTGGCCGTTCTTGATCGCAGCAGCATTGGGTGCAAGTGAATCGACATACGTGGATGTTAGCTCTGGCAAATTAGATTCCTCCCGGCTGAATTAGGATGTAAGCAGAATGAATAGACGTGCATACAGGGCACAAGTATTTATTACCCAACTTCACATGAAACGACTACAAATAGGATCATATGTTTGCATTTATTTTAGCAAATCTTGGCGTCCGATCCAATAGAGTAATCGCTTTCAGATGAAAAATGGGTGGTAGGTCCTAGATTCCAGTCCTGTCAAACCTCGTTCTAAGCGGTTTATGTAACCTTATATTTGAACAAAAAAAACGGCCAGCCCTCCTAGAGACAGCCGCCGTTCATACTTCCCCGATAGGGATATTTTATTTGAACCAGCCTTTTTCCTTGAAGCGTGTAATCGCCTCGATCCGGTTGCCCACATCCAGCTTGTCCAGAATGACCGAGATGTAGTTGCGGACCGTTCCGGTGGTGATATAGAGCTGGCTGGCGATCTCCTTCGTATTCTTGCCGTCCGCGATCAGCCCCAGCACTTCCTTCTCCCGCTCGGTCAGCGGATTCGCTTCCTTCCCGTACGCCTCATCCATCAGCTCCGGCGCGTACATGCGCTTGCCGTCCATGACACTGCGGATCGACAGCGCAAGCTCTTCGCTCGGACTGTCCTTAAGCAGATAGGCGTCCACTCCCGCCTTGACCGCACGCTCGAAATAACCTGCCCGGGCAAAGGTGGTCAGAATCATGATTTTGCAGCCTTCCCCCTTCAACGCTTCTGCCGCCTCCAGGCCTGTCATCGCCGGCATTTCAATATCCATAATACAGATATCCGGCTGCAGCTGCTTCACCAGCTTCACCGCTTCTTCCCCGTTGCCCGCTTTACCGACTACCTGCATGTCTTCCTCCAGATCCAGGAGAGCCGATAGCGCCCCCAGCAGCATGCGCTGGTCTTCAGCTATCACGATTGATATCATTGCGCGTTCACCTCCATATCCGGCTGCTGAGCCGCATTAGGCACCTTAATCACTAGCGTAGTTCCTTCATCCTGGATCACTTCCATCGAACCGTTGACGAACTCAAGCCGCTCCCTCATTCCCTGCAGGCCATGTCCCTTGTGGTACAGCTTGGTCCCCTCAATCCCTCCGCCGTTGTCCTTCACTTTGATGACCAGTTCCGTCCGCGAGGATTCGATCTGAATCCGGCATAGTGTGGCGCCGCTGTGCTTGACCACATTGGTTACCGCCTCCTTCATACACATGCTCAGCACGTTCTCGGTAATCAGCGAGGTCTGGGTCAAATCGGTGTTGCCTTCCAGCACATAATCAATCTCAGCGGCCTGGAGAAGCTGGCGGATGCGCACCAGCTCGTCTTCCAGCCGGATGCCCCGCATCTGCGTGATCATCTCCCGGACTTCCTTCAGTGCACTGCGGGCCGTCATGCGCACATCGTTAATTTCGATCATGGCCTGCGCGGGATTCTTGGTGATCAGTTTACCGGCCAGGTCGCTCTTCAGTCCGATCAATGACAGACGTTGCCCCAGCGTATCATGCAGATCCCGTGAGATCCGCTGACGCTCCTCCATAATGCCCAGCTCGGAGATCCGTTTGTTGGCATCCTCCAGCTGCCCCTGCAGCTTATCCTGCCTGTTGCGGTTATACGTTGTGACCGGGAGCAGCACCACCGCAATGATACTGACCAGTACAAACGGCAGCTGCGAGAGGAAGACGGGATTGCGCATAATCAGCTCATAGTTAATCGCTACAATCGTAGTGAGCAAGTGGATCGGATAGAGGGTGAAAAAGGCTGCTCTTTTCTGGATATTCCCGATAAAAAAAGCCAGAAACAGCGCAAAGTACATATACCCGAACAGCAGCGTCATCGTAATCGAGACCACCATCTGCACACTCGTCCAGAAATAGACCACCCAACCCCTCGACTTGAACGACAGCACATAGCAGGCGAAGAAGACCATAATCATCAGGATGCCATACACCCAGCGGTCCGCCGTAGAGGAACGGAAGATGAAATAGAAGGGAAGAATGTAAAAAATAACCCATACATAAGGGCTTAGTCCCGTACTTTTATGAAAAATATGATGCCACTTCTGCATGTTAGCCATCCTTTTTGCCAGCAAGTTTATACCCCCATTTTAACATAAACCAGTATCCGACCGGCAACTTCCTTCTAAACAACCTGTGTATATTCTAAAAAGAAAGACCAGACCCGGCCTCTTGCTCCCCGGATCTGTCTTTCTGCATGTTCCCTCTTCTATTCGCTCTGGAATCCCGGTTTGATTACCTTCAGCCCTTCTTTCACGGCAGGCTCACTCTTCCGCAAGCGCTGCTTCAACTGCTTGAAGCTGACGAAGACCTTATGCTCTTCATCCCACAGACGGTATTTCAGTGCTTCGAGACTCGTGCTGAGTGTAATGGTGGTTGCCTTTTGCAAAGGCGGGCTGGCATTGTGAGCCAATTCCAGATTATAATTCGGCACCTTCGGGCTCAAGTGATGCACATGGTGGAACCCGATATTTCCTGTAATCCATTGCAGTACCTTCGGCAGCTTATAGTAAGAGCTTCCTTCTACAGCGGCGTTCACATAGCTCCACTCTTCATCATGCTCGAAATAGGTATGTTCAAACTGGTGCTGTACATAGAACAGCCAGATGCCGAGGAAACCGGACACGAACACAATCGGCAGCTGTACCAGCAGGAACGCCTGCCAGCCTATGAGCAGAATAATTCCAGTATATAAAGCCGCAATGGACACATTGGTCAGGTACGTATTCATGCGCTCCTTGCGTCTTGCCCCTTTAGCATTGAACCGGTACTGGATAAGGAATACAGCAATCGGTCCGATGACGAACATTACCAGCGGGTTGCGGTAGATCCGGTAATAGAGCTGCTGGAGCGGCTTGGCAGCCATATATTCTTCCACCGTCATGATCCAGATATCCCCAATGCCTCTTTTGTCAAGATTGCTGCTTCCGGCATGATGAATCGAATGACTGTGCTTCCACTGGCGGTAAGGGACCAGGGTAAGGACACCGGTGATGGTGCCGACAATATCATTGGCCTTACGGTTCTTGAAGAACGACCCGTGGCAGCAGTCATGAAAAATAATAAAGGTGCGGATGACAAATCCGGCAGCCGGAACCGCAAACAGCAGCGTCAGCCAGTAGGACACGGATAAGCTGAAGTAGGCGGCTGCCCAGAGCAGCACCAGCGGCCCAAGCGTATTCATGAGCTGTTTTATACTCGTGTTGCGGTCTGTTTTCTCGTAAGGGGCTACGCTTTTCTTCAATGTAGAGAGCTGGGGTATCTGGTTGTTGGTCATCGGGATCAGTTCCTCCTCGGATGCATCCATTCAAGGACACTTCTTATATTTCCAGTATAAAGAAGACAGTGTCATCCCCGTAAGTCATATATATCAACTCTGATGTATGACAAATGTCATAGTCTGCTCTGAATGGCTTGTCTGCCCCCCTCCTTCGTTCCGAGCAGCGGCAGCAGAATCAGCACCGCAATCAGGAACAGTACGCCGCTAACGGTGAAGACTGCGGATAAGGAGAGTATACCTTTTGCATAGCCAGCTACAGACATTCCGATCACCATGAAGCCATGAACATCGGCCCCATAATGCCGCCCACCCTGCCCATATAAGCAGTGTCTTTATGACGGAGCAACAGAGTATTGATACCGATATGAATACAAGGGTAAAAGAAGCCGCTAACTGTCTGGAGCGCCAGCGTCAGCACTGTATGATGCGACCAGCCTATTCCTACCGTTGCGGCCGCACTAATCAGCAGGCCTAGGGATAACATTGTCTGCGGCTTCATAGTTTTGCCTTTACTCATAATAAACATTCCGCCCATCAGCATCGCCGCTCCATTCGCCATCATCACCCACTGCAGGAAGCTTTTGTCTCTGCCCAGATTCTCCATAATGATGAAGACGCCCAGCGGCTGGACAGTCCGGCGGCAAGACCGGCGAACCAGCGGAGCGGACGGAACTCCCTCCTAAAAGTGATGGAGGTCGCCTTGGTCTCCGGATTTTCACCGCTAAAGAGAAAAATAAAATCTGGGGACAAGAGCGTTTGGGACAAACCCTTTCATTTCCCCATACCGCTACTTCCGGCGTACTCAAAGGGATTTGTCCCTTTCATTTCTCCCTATCGCCTACTTTCAGAGTACTCAAAGGGATTTATCACTTTCATTTCTCCCTATCGCCTACTTTCGGCGTATTCAAAGGGATTTATCCCTTTCATTTCCCCCGTATCGCCCGTTTCCGGCGCATTCAAATGGATTTATCCCTTCCAGCAAACGACAAAAAAGCACCTAAGTCTCCTTAGGTGCTTACACAGGTTTCGCTTTACACGTTAAGTATCTTCTGTCTATGTATATATCTGTACCCTCACCCGTGCTAAGCCTGCTTCACATGCTCCTCACGGTACTCCGTGGGGGTCTTGCCGGTCGCTTTTTTGAATACCTGAGTGAAGTATCTCGGGTCCTGATAGCCGACCAGCGGCGCGACCTGATAGACCTTCACATTGCTGCTGCGCAGAATGTATTTGGCGTTCTCCATCCGGCAGTGGGTAACGAATTCGAGGAACGTGTAGCCGGAGATTTGCTTGAACAGGGTGCAGAAATGGCTGATGCTGAGATCGGCCACCTCGGATACCTCCTCGATGCTGAGATCCTTGTGGTAATTGGATTCAATGTAACGCTGGACCTTCTCAATGATGCTCCGGCCGTCCTCCCGGGCTGCGGTCTTATGACTCTGCTCCAGCCAGTCGCCAAAGGTGGTCTTCAGAACATCCATCATGGCAGGCAGTGTGCCGAGTCCGTTCAGCTTGCTGAGCAGCCCTTCGATGGACCAGTCATTATGGGTATTCAGATGTGCGAACTGCCGGTACAGCACCACACTCATCTCAATCATCAGACGCTCCGCCAGCGGCTGGGGCAGACTCTGGGCTTCAATGAAGAGGGACATCTCGTCAAAAAGAGCCAGCATCCGCGTAAGATTCAACGTGCGGATGCTCTCAATCAGCGACAGCTCCAGCTCCTTCGGATACTGCACCTCGCGGTTGCCCGCCGCTGCTGTCTCCTCTTCCAGGAAGACTCCGGCTTGGCCGGAATAGAAGCGCTGGTACAGCGCCTGGGAGGCTAACGGGTATACCGTGCTAAGCTGATCAATCCCGCTGGTGCTTCTGCTGATGCCGACAGAGCAGTTCAGCTTGGAATAGCGCTTGATCCCGGCTATGAGCTGCTCTCCGAGTTCCTGCTTGCTGTCATTCAGGCTCGCCGGGAAGAGCAGAATCCATTCCCCGTTATAGAACGGGAAGATGGACAATGCCCCGTTCGTAAGCGACCACTCCTCCAGGATATTGCGCACGGCAAACAGCCACAGACGCTTCTCCTCGGCGCTCCATTTCGCCGTCAGCGCGGCGTAGTCATCCAGACGGACCACCGCCATGAAGTATTCGCCCTCCAGCTCACTGTTCTCCAGCCATTTGAGGTGCTGGAGCGGCCGCGGATTGCCCAGCGTGAATTCGGCCAGCATGCGTTCGCGGGCCAGCAGCGACAAGGTCTGCACCGAGAGCATCAGCTGCTCGTTCTCCTTCTGGCGGTCCAGGCGCTCCCTGGCCCGCTTAAGCATCTCCACCAGCTCGTCATGGTCGATCGGCTTCAGCAAATAATCAAAGGCCCCCAGCCGCAGAGCTTCCCTGGCATATTCGAACTCCCCGTAGCCGCTGATGAAGATAAAGATCAGCTTGGCGCTGCGCGGCAGCACCTCCTTCATCAGCGTGATCCCGTCAATCACCGGCATCCGGATGTCGCTGATAATGATATGCGGGGCGGTCTGCTGAATCTGCTGCAAGGCGGCCTCGCCGTTCTTCGCTTCCCCCACAATGCTCAGGCCCAGCTCATCCCATGGAATCGCAACCTTCAGGCTGCGAAGTATAATTGGCTCATCATCAACGAGCAGGACCTTATATTTCTCCTGCTGTTCCTTCATCTGTTACACCCCCCAGGCTTATTGACCCGATGAACTCCGGATCAGATTCCAATACTGCTTGGATGCATCCTGCAGCTGCTGCAAAGCCTGCTCCGCCTGCAGCCCTCCGTCAATCATCTCTTCAATGACACTGAGGAAGGTCTTCTTCACTTCAGGCGATAACAGATTGTCATACGGGACGAAGCTCTGCTGATTCTCCTCCATCATATCCATCACCTGGGCGAAGACCGGCCCGGTCTTCTCCGGGTCAAACGCGATCCGCATCGACGGAATCCGGAGCCCCTCATAGACAATCCGTGTCTGAATCTCTTTCGTATAGAAGCCCTTCATCAATTCCAGGGCCGCTGTCCGCTTCGCTCCGGTGAGGCTTGAAGACAGCCCGATGCCAATCGTATACCCTCCGGCGATGGACGGCTCTGACCCGGCCTCCCGCGCCGGGAAGGGAATGACTCCAACCCGGCTCTGGAAATCGTCCGGTGCATTGTCTCCCGAGAATAAATTGATATCCCAGTTGCCGTTCAGGTACATGGCTGCCCTGCCTTCAGTAAACAGACGGACCGCCCCCTCAGTGGAGGTATCGTTAGAGTCTTCACTGAAATAGCCTGCCTCCACCCATCTGTTCAGGTGCCGGAACGCTTCCAGGTAGCCGCTGTTCTGGAAGCTCGACATGTCCTCGCCCGTTACCAGCTTCTGAATCAGGTCAGCTCCGGCGTAGCGGTCCATCAGATAATGGGCGAATATCCCCGCAGGCCAGCGGTCTTCGTTCCCCAGGGCAAACGGGATATAGCCCGCTGCCTTCAGCTTCGCCATCACCGTATCCAGCTCGGCCAGCGTATTCGGAGTATTAATGCCTAGCTTGGTGAAAATTTTTTTATTATAGTAGAGCGGTTCTGCATTGCCCTCAATCGGCAATCCGTAGATATGGTTGTTGAATGTCCAGAGATGCAGATCCTTGAACTGGTTGCTGAGACCGTTCTCAGCTGTGAAATCGGTCAGATCCATCAGCCGGGCTGAACGCACATATGGCTCAATCTCCGCCCCGCCGAACAGAACGAACATATCGGGCGCTGTGCCGGTTACCATCTCACTCTTCAGCTTCTGCTCGCGGTGGATATTCTGATCCAGCCCCTCGAAGTTCACCTTCACATTCGGATGGCTCTCCTGGTAGCTTCGCACAACCTCCTCGAAGATCGCCAGAAGCGGCCGGTCATGCTCCTTGATCCAAAAGTGCCGGAAGGTCAGTGTGATTTTCTCGGGCGAGGTATCCTCAATCTGCTCCCGGTCCTCCTGCATAATGAACCATACGGCGCCGGACATCAGCACAATATAGAGGAGAATCCATCCCCAGTTGGTCAACCATCTAAGCACATGCCGCTGATCCTTCATTTGGCTTCTCCCCCTCATGTCGGCTGTATCCTCGGAATCCGGATGCAGATGGCTGATCCGAAGCCCGGTGAGGAACAGACCAGAATACCATAGGGATTGCCGAACCGGATGTTCAGGCGCTCATGCACATTTTTCAGCCCAACCCCGCTGTCGCTGTATTTCTTCGGATTGCTCCGTTCCTTGTTCCACTGGCTCATCAGCACCTCAAGATCGAACCCGGGGCCGTTATCCTTCACAATAATGATAATATCCTTGCCGTTCTCTTGAGCGGTAACCGTAATCGTCCCGTGCTCCTCCATCTGCTCAATGGCATGATACAAGGCATTCTCCACTATCGGCTGAACAATGAGCTTCTGGGTCATCACATATTTCAGCGGCTCGGGCAGCTCCAGCTCATAGGAGAACTTATCCTCGAACCGGAATTTCTGGATATCCAGGTAATGGCGGACATGCTCGAACTCCATCTGCAGCGGGATCAGGTCCTGATTCTGACTGATGCTGATCCGCAGCAGCCGGCCGAGTGAGATGACCATTTTGCTGATATCCCGGTTGCCTGCCAGCACCGCCATGGAGTTAATCGATTCCAGTGAATTATAGATAAAATGCGGGTTGATCTGGGCCATCAGCGCCTGCATCTCCGCTTCCTTTTTCCGTCCCTGTTCGGTCTGGACCTGGTCAATCAGCTCATTGATCTGCGAGCTCATCCGGTTGAAGCCGTCAATCAGGGAATCGCTCTCATCATTGGCCCGCAGCGGTACCGGAATCGGGGTGAAGATCCCCTGCTTGACCCGCTTCATCCCGTTCACGGCACTGTTAATGCTGCGGACCAGCCTGCGGATGAAATAACGGTCGAACAGGAAGGCCGACAGCAGCGATACCATGCCGAGAATAATCGCAATATTGCGGATGGAGTCCGATTCGGAGGAGATCAGGTTCATCGGCGTAATGGCCGCCAGATACCAGTCCGCGTTATGTGAAGGCAGGAAAGTGATCAGTGACCGCTCCCCTTGATAATTGTCAATGTAATAATCCTGATCCTGGTTATAATTCTCCTGTAAAAAAGGAAAATCCGTCCGTTCCCCGATATGCTCCCCGGACTTGTTAAAGACGATATTGCCCTGCTTGTTGACCAGCAGAATATCCCCTTTCTTCAGGGTGGCAGCCTCCCAGAAAATCTGATCGAGCAGATCCGGCTTCACATATACAACCAGATAGCCGATATCCTCCAGCGAATAATAGTCCTTAATCACTCTGGCATGGACCAGCACCGGCTTATCGCCGCTGGCCGAACCGTTCTCTCCGGGACCGGACCAGACAGGACGCCCTTCGGCAGCCTCCATAGCTCCGAACCAGACCTGCTTGTGCATATCTGCAAAAGACATCGGCGCATTGTATTGGTACAGCAGCCGGTCTTTGCCGTACAGGCTGAACGAGGTGATCATCGGATGGTTGATCAGCAGGTTGTTGATTTCCTGCTTGCGGTCATAGGTAAGGACGAAATTCTGCTGCTTCAGCGACTGCTGAATCGCAGGCTGTGTGATCGCTGAATTGGTGATCGATGAAATCTCACTGAGGGCGAACTTCAGCTTGCGGTCCGTCTCCAGCAGGGAGATCCAGTAGAAATTGCTTGATTTCTTCTCCATGGCGTTCGAATAATTCACATACGTAACAATCCCCATAACAATCACGGGAATGAATACAAGAAGAATAATAGCGAACAAGATTTTGCGGCGGAGCTTCATGACGGGTCCCTTCCTCCTGCGGTCTATGTCCATGTATTATTCTTCAAAGCATTCTGTAAATCCTCTTACTTATCCGATAGAAAGACGGTTAACTCTTGATGGCGCCTGAAGTCAGTCCGGCAATCACCCAGCGGCTGAATAAGAGGAAGACAACCAGCAGCGGCAGCGTGGCCGTGAAGGTAGCGGACATAATCATCCCGTAATCAAGACCGTCACGTGTAGTGAACAGCTGCTGCAATGCAATTTGAATCGTGAAATGCTCCTTGTTCTTCAAGACGACCAGCGGCCAGAAGAAATCATTCCATACCGTCATGAAATTCAGAATACCCAGGGTAGCCATCGCCGGTGTAATGACCGGAACGGCAATCCTCCAGAAAATCCGGAAGTGGCCTCCCCCGTCAATACGCCCGGCTTCGATCAGTTCGGTAGGCACGGCCGAGGAGATGTACTGCCGCATCCAGAAGATCCCGAAGGCATTGACCATAGCGGGAACTATCAGCGCCTTGAAGCTGTCGATCCAGTGAAGCTTGGCCATAATGACATAGGTCGGCAATACGCCGAGCTGCTGCGGAACGATCAGGGTGGCGATAACGAAGACGAACAGCATGTTTTTACCAGGGAATTCATATTTGGCAAAAGCATACCCGGCCAGTGTACAGAAGAACACGACCGAAATGGTCACCATGGACGAGACGAACAGCGAGTTGCCGAGCGCCTGGAAGAAGTCCGATTTGTCCAGCACCCGCTTGAAGTTCTCAAAGAACTGGTCTCCGATGGTGAGCAGCGGCGGTACGTGGAACACGGCTCCCTTGTCATTGGTCCCTACCACAAACATCCAATAGAACGGGAAGATGGAGACCAGCGCCCCGAGAATCAGCAGAAAATAGAAGCCCAGCTTACCGAAGAATCCGGGATCATCCGGCTTTTTTCTGAACATACGCAATGTACTCACGCTTTTTTCCCTCCAGTCTGTCTGCCGCCGCCTCTGGAGATCAGCATATTGAGGACAGAGAACAGGATCGTAACGAGGAACAGCAGAACCGCTGTAGCCGCCGCTGTGCCGAAGAAGCCGTTACGGAAGGCCTCACTGTACAAATAAGTAACCATCGTAATCCCTTCCTGCCGGGTAGATCCGGTGCCGGATTGGCCGAGGAAGACATAAGGCTCTGTGAAGAGCTGCAGCGCACCAATAGTGGATTGCAGGGATACGAAGATAATGAACGGCTTAAGCAGCGGCAGTGTAATGAAGAAAAGCTGCTGTCTGCGGTTGGCCCCGTCGATTTTGGCGGATTCGTAAAGATCCATTGGAATACTCTGCAGTCCCGAGAGGAACAGGATGGCATTGTAGCCCGTCCAGCGCCACATAACCATGGTGGAGATGGCAATTTTGACCCCCCACCAGCCGGAGTTAAAGGCCATGCTCTCTAACCCGATTCCGTTAAGCAGCCAGTTGATCATCCCGTTATTGCCGAACAGCGTACTGAAGACCAGCGTAACCGCCACGATCGAAGTGATATTCGGCATGAAGTAGAGAATGCGGAAGGTCTTCTTGAACCGGGTCATCCCCGAATGCAGCAGCACCGCCAGAAGCAGCGCCAGCATGACCTGCGGCACAGTACCCATAAGCCCCATAATCAGCGTGTTACTGAAGGAGATCCAGAAGGTCGGGTCCGTGGTGATCAGCTCGAAGTTTTTGAAGCCCACGTATTTCATTGGACCCAAGGCATCCCACTTGAAGAACGATAAATAGAATGTGAAGAAGATTGGATATAGTCCGAATATCGAGAACAGAATAAAGAACGGTGAAATGAAAGTATACGCAGTGAAGCGGCTCCGTCTTTGTTCAGTGAAGAAAGGACGTTTGCTCTCGGCATGCGGACTTGTAATTACGGGCTCTGCCATGTCACACCTCCAGGGAATTCATATCTAAATCCGGATTCATAGAGGGAATCCCCCATGAATCCGGACAGTTGGGGAAGCCAGTTCCCCGCTACTTACAGGTTAGCCGCGTTCTGCAAGCGTTTTTGCCTGTTTCACAGCATCGTCCCACTCTTTGGCCGGATCGGCTTTCTTCTCCAGCACGTTCTTCAGTGCATTCTTGAAGAAGGTATCGGTCTGGTCATGCAGCGGTCCGTAGTATACCGGCTTCACGCGGTTAGCCGCTTTGCCAAATTCTACCGCCGTCTGCTGTCCGCCGAAGAAGTCATCCTTGAAATCTACGAACGCAGGATCTTCGTACAGGGCAGGAATAGAAGGCATCAGGCCTTTGGTCTTGAAGGATTCCAGCTGGTTATCCTTGTTCACGAGCCACTGGATGAAATCATAAGCTTCCTTGGAGTGCTTGCCTTCCTTCGGCAGCGTGATGAATGAACCGCCCCAGTTACCGGCGCCCTCAGGAAGCTGGGCAATTTTCCATTTGCCGGAGGAGTCCGGCGCGTTGCTCTTGATATTACCGGCCATCCAGGCCGGGCCCATCACTACGGCGAACGATCCATCGTTCATGCCTTGACCCCATTCAGGCGACCAGAGCATAACATTGCTGATCCAGCCTTCTTGAATACCCTTAACGGTAAAGTCATATGCCTTCTTCACTTGCGGATTGGTATCGCCGATGAAGCTGCCGTCTGCTTTGCTGAAATAGATCTCGTCCGCCGACTGGTCACGAAGCGCATTGTACGTCAGATCGGTCAGGTCGGAGAAATACTTGCCCGTCTTGTCTTTGAACGCTTTTGCTACAGTGGCGAATTTGTCCCATGTATCAATGGCTGCACCGAAGCCTTCAGGATCACTTGGCAGTCCGGCTGCTTCAGCCAGGTCAGTACGGTAATAGACTACCGTCGGGCCGATATCTGTCGGAAGTCCGAGCTGGAAGCTGCCGTCGATGGAGGAAGCCTGCTTCCATTTCCAGTCGAGATAGTTGGCCTGGATGTCTTTCGCTCCGAGGTCATTCAGGTTGTAAAATTTGTCCTGGGCTCCCAGGAAGCGTTCCATGAAACCGATCTCAAGCTGGAAAATGTCAGGTGCGCCCGAACCCGCCGAGAGTGCCGTGGTCAGATTGTTGTGGTGGGCCGTCTGGTCACCGGTATTCTGAATTTTAATGGTTACGTTAGGGTGTTCCTTGGTGTAGGCAGCCGCCAGCTCTTCGTAGTTCACATTGCCCAGCGTCCAGAACGACAGCTCCACCTTCTCTGCCTTGTCTCCTTCACCTGCGGGTGCTGCTGTGCTTGACGCGTTGTTACCCGTATTTCCTTCCGCAGACTTGTTGCCGCCGTTGTTACTTCCTCCGCATGCCGCAAGTGAGCTCATGAGCATGATGGAGACCAGCGCCAGCGCCAGGTTCTTTGTTTTTTTCATTCCTCTGTACCCCTCTCAAAGGTTTCTTTTACAAGATTTAGTGTACCGTAGGCCACTGTTTTTTTTGAGGAGGCATATTGCTGATTTATGGTGGAAATTATTCTGATTGCCCCCCGCGCAGTAGCTTAGCTTCCATTTCCAGCGGGTAAATAATGTATTAGTTACCAGGAAAGGAGCTTCCGCGATGAAGAAATTGACAATTATAGTTCCCGTGCTCATCGTGCTGATTGCGGCGCTGGGCTGGTATGGCTACACGAAACGCTCAGGCATCGCAGCAGACATCGAAGGCAAGTGGGCCTTGTCTTCCGGAGACACAGGCTGTTATACGACAGTCCGTTTTGTAGCAACCCCTGCTACTTCTGGAGGAGCTGTCTCTATAGAAGAGACTAACGGGAACGTTGTACAGATGTCTTACGGAAATTATTCAACCGGCAAAAATCAGTCCCTTGAGGTGCAGTTGACCAACCCGGAAGCTCCTGCGTTCTCTGTCGAGGCCGAAAGGAAGGATGACGTTCTAACCCTTCGATATGACATTCAAGGAACCCCGTCCTCCTGTACTTATAAAGTGAAGGAACAGACCAAGTAAGTGTTAAGTGGATTTCTGGCGGACAGACGGGTATACTGATCGTATTTGCTGAAGCAGCAGTTATCCCTATCTAAAGGAGATTTATTCCATGCCCATCAACCGACCACTACTCACTGACCAGGATCTGCAGGAAGCGATAGACCGCAAGCTGCCCGTCCGCGTCTTCCAGGATGACCATCTGGTGAATTCCGGCGCAACTATAGTGCGGTTCACGGATTCGGATGTTGTGATCCAGTCGCGGGTCAGTGATCTAACCTATTATTCGCGCAGCCGCTGTGAATTCTTCGAAGTCCGGCCTTAAAGGATGACTGCCCGGGCCTTGGACACGTGTGAGCTGTGCGGCCGTTCTCCTCTTGCAACTACCGTTCATCATTTGATTCCCCGTGAGAAAGGCGGCAGCCTGCTCCCGACTGCCCTTCTGTGCAAGGCTTGCCACCGGCAGATTCATGCCCTGTATACCAACAGCGATCTCGTTGTTCTTGGCCTTACAACACTGGACAGCCTGCGGAGCGACCCGCAGATTGCCGCTTATCTGAAATGGATCATGCGGCAGGCGCCAGGCGCCGAACCGAAGCTTCGCAAATCAAAGCGGGTGCGAAGCAAACGTTAATCAGCAGGATGATGCTGGTGCTCCCATATCCAGTGCGCAGCAAAAAGGTGCCTTCCGAGTTCCGGGAGGCACCTTTTTGCTGTTTTTGCTGAAGGCTCTATGATTTGCTGCAAGGTCTTCTGTGTAAAAATGGTTCTGCGGCTCTATTGCTTATTTCTTCATATCGCCATGGCTGCGCAGCTTCTCATTCAGGACTTCCTGAAAGCTCTGGACCTTATCTTCCTGTCTCTGCACTTTCGGACTTAGAACGGGCTGAGGTCTAAAAAACTGATGATTAAAAGCCATAAGGTTATGTACGCTCATACTCATTGAAGTTCAACCTCCTTCCATAATCTTCACCCTGAATTTGCGTGAGTGCGAAGTTTCTTATCCCTTATTTAAACCGCTCTTTCCAGTCCTAAACAGTTTTATCTGAATTATTGGTAATGATGCTATACATTTATCCAAATAAAAAGAGCAAGCGGTTCTCCCCTCATGGAGAATCGTTGCTCTTTGTTATGGCTTACAAGCCGGCATCATACTCATCAATCAACTGGACTAAATAGCGGTAATTTTCCTGCGTGATCCCGAAAGTATTCGCCGGATTCTGCTGGTAATATTCCTCTGATTTCTTTACCGTATCCTCCGGCACCTGATTTGCCTCAAGAATATTCTTTTTCCAGTATTGAACACATTTTTCCGCTCTATCATCTTTTGCAGACAAGCGGTGTTCCGCACAGAAATCCAATTCCTTGATGAAGGTATTCCAAAGCTTAAGGTTAAAGGAAGCCGGTTTGCCTTTTGGAAGATCGCCTGTATCCGGCAGCGGTGAAAAAAGCGGAAGAATATACGGGGTTACGTCCTGCTCCTTACTAACCTTCTCCTCAAGAGCGGATAGACGCATGAATCGAAGCTGCAGATCCGATAGCGCTGTCTGAGTCCTTTCTTTTTCCTCACGGATAAAGAGCCTGACGTCAAAGCTGTCATTGTTGAGATATTGCTGAATATCGCTGAGCGTCATCCCCATATTTTTAAGTGAAAGAATAACAAACATGCTGGAGAAGGAATCTGAGTCATAAAAGCGGTGCCCCTGCTCATTGACATAGGCCGGAGTGAGAACTTTTATGTCATCATAGTACTGCAAAGTACGCACACTGACCCCAGTCAGCTCTGCAAATTCTTTGGTTTTAATGTATTTTTCCATAGTCATACACTCTACTCTATCGTATTTTCTGAGATTACCTTTGCTAAACAGGACAACTTCCCGGGAACCTGCCCCCAAGGCAGTTCTCCCAATTCCTTAGCTTGATATACCACTTCATAAGCAGCCTTTCCCATCAATTTGTGATCTGCGAAGGGTAAGGGCTGCATCAAAATCCCCCTGGAAGCATTGTCCTCACCGAGTATAATATGACTTGGAAGCTGCTCGCTCTGTACTGTAAAGTGAGAAAACAGCATAACAACGCTATCCATATGCGCCTCAACTGTACTAGTGTGTATCCCCGTCTCCCAATTCCCTGTTGTTACCGACAGCACAGATTTATCGTCAAATAGATCAGCGGCTGCCCCGTCAAATTTATTCATTTCTGCACTATACTCCATAGTAAACTTCGCATCAGAGATCTGGCAAAAAATTGAGACGCCTTGAGAAAGACGAAAAGAAAAGCTTATTTTAGGAGGAGCATCATTAATGGAAGATAATAATACACCATTCGTTATGATCTCCTGCAAAAGGCTGCGCATGCCGGCTGTCCCGGTAAACGCATTTAATGCTTTTGCAGCTATCTGACGGGTATCCGCAACAGCCATTCTGAATTCTTGGTTCACGGATAGCATTCTTATAATATTGTTCATTTCTATCACCTCTTACACCAATCGTACTGTATCACGTTACGTGATACACAACCCCTGATTGATACAAGTGGAAACGGCTTTGCCGTCCTTTGTAAGGACGGTACCGTTTCAGCGAGAAATAGAAGGACAAGTTATCGTGTGAAACATATAATTTCTTATATTTTTAAGAAAGACTTATATCGAAAAATCAGTCACGCCTTTCTTGGCGGCATACTTCAGCATATACGTTCCTCCGCCCTCAAAAGGCATCGTGGCGATGGTGATCCGGGTATAGTCCAGCCTGTGATCTTTTAAGACTCTCTTGACCAGAGCAATTCCGCGGGCTTCATCTGTCACTACGCAGAATAGATTAAGCACATATTTGGCCGGGTCAGCCATACTCTTGCCCATATCAAAGCCATCCACATAACCAAGTTCGGCATCCGCCAGGAACAGATTCAAGTATTCGGTTACTTTGTCTCTAAGCCATTCATCACGCTTGCTTCCCTTGGCGCTCTTCAAGGGATACTGTACCACGAGCCAATGCTTATCATTCATTTGTGTTCACCACCAGACTTATGGATTTCTTCCAGGCTACTACTTCAGGGCTGCCCAGGAAGCCTCGTTCAGCAGCTCCAGCTCCTCCGGCTCCAACCGGAAGCTCATGGCGCCGACATTCTCCCGGGCATGGCGGGCCTTGGATGCGCCCGGAATGGCAACTACAGTGTCGCCATGATAATGAATCAGCCAGTTCAGCGCGATCTGTCCGGGAGTAACCCCGTATTTGTCAGCCAGTGCAGTCAGCGAAGTGATTAGCGGCTTACTGCGGGCCAAGCTCTTGTCGTCCAGGCCGGACATCATCCGCCGGGGACGCGAGACGGCAGCCACCTGTGAAGGATCATTATGGAAGCGGCCGGTCAGGATGCCCTGCTGAAGCGGAGAATACGCGATAATCGAGATCCCCAGCTCCTTGGCAGCCGCCATGAGACCATTCTGGTCGATACTCCGGTGCAGCAGATTGTATTTGACCTGATTGGATACGAGCGACAGACCGTAAGTCTTCAGCAGCCGGTGCGCTTCTGTCATCTGCTTGGCGGAATAATTGCTCACTCCGACATAACGGATTTTACCGGCCTTCACCAATCCTGCCATTGCTTTCATCTCACTGGCAATGGAGGATAACGAGAACGGCTGATGGATTTGATAGAGATCAATTCCTCTACCGCCCAGACAGGCAATGCGCTGGTCGATCGTCGAGGTAATGGAGCCTGCCGTCCGCAGCATCGGCCACCATTTGGTCGCAATCAGCGGAGCCGCATGGGGACTGCCCTCCTTCTGCAGCTGATCCAGCACATGAGCCAGCGCCTGCTCAGATTTGCCGCCGCCATAGATTTCTGCCGTATCCACCCAGTTCATGCCGCCTTCCAGGCTGACCCGCACAATCTCCAGAATATCCTCATCTGTAATGTTGCTCCAGTAGCGGCCTACGATTCCGCTGCCCCGGCTGAACTGCCAGCAGCCCAGACCAAGCGGTGATACGGACAGCTCAGAGCGTCCCAGCGGACGCAGCTGGACCTTGCTTGCCAATGTGTCCATGTTTCATCCTTCTTTCTGTAAGAGCTAATATAGCCATGAAACAATTTAACTGTACACAAAGCTTATGACTTCTAAGGCAGGCTGTCAATTACAGCTGTGCAGGGCGGAAGCAAGACTCCCACCGATCGTACCGGTCTAACGAACAAGCGCACCGTGACTCTTTTTAGCGTGGCTTCAAAAAAGGATGATATGGTATAATTACCCTGCCTATTCATATCCAACTTGCAGGAAGCGCAATCGAACCACACACGTAACGGAGGGAATTCATATCCATGATTAAAATTCTAGGTTTCCTGCTCCTCTACCGGCTGCTCGGTAATCCGATTCTGGCCCTGATTATCCTGCTGGCCGTCCTGTATTTCCTGGACCGCCGTTATGTCGGCATTCTGCCCAGCTTATCCAAGCCATTCCGCCGCAGCCGTCAGATGTCTAAGCTGCGGCTGACTATCGCCCAGAACCCGAACGATGTAACCGCCAAATTCGATCTGGCCCGGCTGCTAATTGAACGCAAACGCTACAGCGAGGCCAAGGAGTTGCTGACCGCCATCGCTGACCGTTATGAGACATCCGCTGAATACTGGGTGGAGCTTGGGTACGCCAACCTCAAGCTGGGACAGCTTTCCGAAGGCGAAGCGCAGATGCTTAAGGGGCTGGACATCAACCGCCGGGCGCAATACGGGCAGCCTTACCTGCGTCTGGCCGAGATTTTCCGGCATGTGGACCAGGACAAAGCGCTGCATTATGTAAGCCAATTCCAGGAGATTCAATCCTCCTCCAGCGAAGCCTATTATCTGGCTGGCTCGATGTTCAAAACGCTGGGGCGGACTGAGGACGCCAAGCTTGCTTTTAACGAATCGCTGGCTGTCTACCGCTCTCTGCCTAAGTATAAGAAGCGTCAGGAACGCGGCTGGGCGCTGCGCAGTTATTTCGCGAAGCTGCGGTGAGCGGCAGATTATAAGCATATAGCCTTTTGACAGCAAACAACCTCCGGCTACTGCACATTGCAGACCCTGGAGGTTGTTTGTTTTATTGTATAGGGACGGACATCTCAAGTTCGGGAATATACTGCTTCCCCCCGTCCTTTGATATAACGAAAGACTTAATAATTACACTCTCCGGCCTATTCTCAAAAGGTTCAAAGACCATACTGTATGAGAACGTATCCCCTTTACCGCTGCCGCTGCCACTAATCACAACAGCCTTTTGCCCATGATCATCCCACAGCTCAAACCAGATCATAAAAGTCCCCGCATCCTTATATTTATCTGGAATTGCTTCCTCAATAGCCTTGAGATCCGCGCCGGGGTCTCCCTTAATTTCGGTCAGCAGACGAGTCGATGTCTGGCTCAGCTCCAGCCGTGTATAACGGAGATGGATATGATCATGTACCTTGAACTCCCCCGGTCCAAGAACAAGGTCGCCCAGAGTATTCTTGCTAACGGGAAACTCAAAGCGAAACCTCTCATCCATCCCATTAATAAGGACCAGCATGGTGAGATCAAATTGATCAGGGATTTGTAAATTCGGTCCATCCAGTGCTGAAACAATGATAGAGTCAGGTGCGCCGGCACCTCCCTGGGCAAAACCGAATCCGGTATTGACCTTCTTCCCGTTCACGTAAAACTCGATATTATTTATTCCTCCCGCTGGCTGTCCCCCTTGGGTCAATAAATTCCACCAGCCCTCCTTTTTTTGATCCTCCTTAGCCTCAACACGGGTCAGCACCACCGAGAAGCGGCTTCCGTCATACATTTGTTCAGACACCCTGAGAGTCATTCCATCCAGAGTAACGGTCTGCTCAACATTTGTGGTTAACCCTGCTTCATTGGCTTTCCGCAGTCCGGAATCTCCGGCAAGCTGGAATACACTTGACATGAAGGGTAACTGCTTCAAGGTTTCTGCCATGGCCGGGGAGATGAATCCCAGGCTAATCAGGAGCACCAGCCCTCCGGCCACAGATGCTGCACTGATCATCACCCGGGACAGCCACCGGGGCATTCTTTTACGTCTAAGCGTCCCCTGATGCTCTGAAGCCGCCTCCAAGCCAACATCATCCTTCTCACTGATGATCCGGTACGTCTCCTCCATACGCAGATGCACAAGCTCCGGCAGTTCAGGAAGAGTCTCTTCCTGAAGGTCTGCGAGCCTGCTCTCCAACCGCTGCTGGCTCATCCGTTCACCTTCCTTTCTACAGGTTGCTCCAGGGATTGCTGTAACGTCTTGCGGGCGCGGTGCAGCCTGGTCTTGACAGCACTCTCTGACAACTCAAGCAGCCCGGCAATCTCTTGCACAGTCAGCCCCTGATAATAATGCAGCTTCACAATGGTCCCTGATATCTCTTCGAGCCTGCCAATGGCCTGGCGCAGATCTATCTCTTCTGCGGACGAAGATATGGCTTGTACGCTCTCCGGCGGATTGGGCATGACGACTACCCTCTCCCGTTTGCGCAGAATCAAGTTGCATTCGTTGATCAGAATCCGAAACAGCCATGTGTTGAAATACGCCGCTTCTTTCAGTCCTGAGATGGCTTTAAAAGCTTTCAGTACAGTCTCTTGCATCGCATCTGCACAATCCTCGTCACTCCTGACCATGGACTTGGCCATACTGTACATCCGCCGCTCCTGAGTCTTTACCAGCTGGATGAAGACCTCGCTGTCACCTGCCTGGGCACGCCTGACCAGATCTCCTTGTCCGGTGTTCAAATATGATTGCCCCCTTCTAACGGGAAGCTGCCGCATCCCCATTCAGTGCTTTCTTTCATATACTCTTTAGATGATGTACAAGCCGATAAGGTTACATTAGCATGGTATTTTTTATTTTTTTCTGCGTAAACAGCCAAAGAGCAGGCCCCGTATAACCGGGAGGCCTGCTCTTTAAGGTTTCATCTCTTGTGGTGAAGAACGTTACATATCCAGCGATCTAGGCTGATCATCCCCGGCCGCCGGACGGAACGGCCACCAGTTGGCCCGGCCGAACATCCGCACCATCACCGGCACGAAGAACGGCAGGAATACCAGTGCATACAGCGCCAGACCGGACAATACAACCGTCGCAATCTGCATCATCGACAGGACCCCGGAAGGATACATCGAAGCGAAGGTACCGCCAAGAATCACTACAGCCGAAAGAATCACTGTCCCCATATTACGCATGGCGTGCAGGATGGCTTCACGCACATCCCAGGTTTTATTCTCATTGAAGCGGTCCATCAGGAAGATACTGTAGTCTACTCCGAGGGCAATCAGCATGACGAAGCTGAAGAACGGCGTCGTCCAGGTGATGCCCGAATAGTTCAGCAGATGCACGAAGATCGCTTCCGTGATGCCCAGTGCTGTAAAGTAAGTGATTAACAATGAGGCAATAATGTACAGCGGCATAATCATCGAGCGGAACAGCACCACCAGGATGATGAAAATACCGCTTAGCATCAGAATGACTGTACGCGTGTAATCTTCATTGGAGATGGTCTGCAAATCATTGTAGGTGCTGGTCACGCCGCTCATGGCAGTTTCCGCGTTCTCCAGCTTGGTGCCGGCTACGGCACGGTCCACCGCTGCCTGAATCTGTCCGACACTGTCAATAGCCTGCGCGCTGTATGGATTCCCGGCGAAGACCACATCCAGGGTCATGACCTTGCGGTCCCCGGACAGATAGGTATCGAATACCTGCTGCATGCCCTTGGCCTTGAGCGCCTCTGCCGGAACCAGGAACCCGCTCAGCTCATCATCCTTGGCATCCTGAATCTGCTTGAGGTAATCCTGCGCCGAGCTTAAGCCTCCGGTGATTTGTCCCAGACCGTCCGCACTTTGCGTCAGTCCGTCCGTCAGCTGTCCAAGCTGGCCCGTAAGCTCGCCGAACCCGTCGGCAAGCTGCTTCTGCCCGCCTTGCAGCTGAGTAAGCCCGCTGCTGATCGCCGGAAGCTTGCCGACGATCTGCCCCTGGCCGTCTGCCGCCTGCGCAAGCCCGGTTTGCAGCTTGCCGATACCGGCTACCAGCTGATCCAGCCCTTTCGCCAGCGCAGCCTGGCCTGCTGCCGCTTTGGAATACCCTGCATTGGCCTCTGTCAAACCGGCCGCCGCCCCGCTCAGCTGGGCCGAGATCTGGCCCAGTCCTCCGGCCAGTCCCGCTGCTCCCGTACCGCTCTGCGTGACTGTGCCTTTGATCGTCTGGTAATTCACATCCTGGAGCAGCTCCGGATAGGAGGCTTCCAGTCCGGTGAATGAAGCTCCCAGACCGTTAAGCGCATCTGCCACGCCTTGAAGCTGTGACTGCAGACCGGTGAGGCCCCCGTTCAGCGCCGTCAGGCCGCTGCCGATCTTCTTGTAGCCTTCAAGAAGTGCGGCATTGGCCTGTGCGAGTTGCTTGGCACTGCCTGCCGCCTGAGCCAGGCCCGCTTTGATCTCTCCCGCTCCGGCCCCGCCGCTGCGGATGCCTTCTTCGATTCGTGATAAGCCAGCGCCCAGCGCGTCAATGCCTTTTTTCAGCTCAGCCGTTCCTTCTGTAAGCTTCGCACTGCCCGAGGCGGCTTCAGCAAGCTTTGGCTCATTGTCCTTCAGCTGCTTGCTTGCTTCGCTCAGCCCGCTTTGGATCTTGGTTAACCCTTCACTGCTCTGATCCAGACCGTCCGACAGCGTAGCCACCTGAGTAGGAATCAGGAAGTCATTAATCTGCTCCCCGGTAGGGCGGGACATGCTGCGCACAGCCTTAACGCCATCCACCTTTTCCAGCTCGCGGCTGATTTTCTCGGCAAGTCCCATATATTCAGCAGTGTCCATCCGGTCGTCATTCTTGATGACAATCTTGCCCGGCATGGATTCACCCGGTCCGAAGCTCTCAGATATAATATTGAACCCTTTGACCGAGGCGTAGTTAGGCCCGATCTCATCCATACTGTTGAAGCTCAGCTTCCCGCTGTAGGTAAGCAGGAACGGTGCCACAACCGCAGCCACAATCAGCAGCGCAGCCCAGGGTCTCTTCAGCGAGAACGAACCGGCGGCTCCCCAGATCCGGCTCTCACTGTGCTCCAGCTTGCCGCGGGAGGGCCAGAACAGCTTAGGACCCAGAACTGCCATGAAGAACGGCACGACCGTCACCAGTGCAAGCAGCATCACCGCTATGCCGACAGCCACCGCCACCGCCGAACGGTAGAGCATGAACTTGGACAAGCCGATGGCCACGAAGCCGACAAAGACCGCCAGCCCTGAATAGAACACCGTTCCACCAGCCTTCCGGTAAGTGGCGATGATGGCGCTTTGCGTATCCTCCGACTGGGCAAGCTCCTCCTTGAACCGGCTGATCAGCAGGATACAATAATCGGTCCCGATCCCGAACATGACAGCGACCATGAAGATCTGGGTGAACGTCGAGAGCGGAAAGTCAAAGCGGTCCACCAGGAACGCGACAACCGACTGGGACACGATATAACTCAGTCCCACTGTCAGCAGCGGTACGAACGGAGCCACGAACGAACGGAACACCACGAACAGAATCAGCAGAATAAACACGACTGTGATGTATTCCGACTTTTTCAGACCGGCTTCCGAGCTGGCAATCGTGTCCTCCGTAATCAGCCCTTCGCTGGTCATATAATGCTCCGCCGTGACGTTACTTAGCAGTTCAGCAGCCTTACCCGGCAGCTCCTTGACCGCCGCTTCTCCGCCTTGCACCGACAATGCCACCATAATCGTCTTACCGTCCCCGGCAATTAACGTATCCTTCAGCTCAGGTTGGGAGAAAGGATCAGTAATCGCACCAAGCTTCAGGGAATCCTTGTTCCCGGCCAGCTTCTCCACACCCTGCTTAATACTCTCGGTGTCTGCGGCCGTCAGCCCCTCCGGCTTATGGAACACCAGGGCCACTTGATGCACCGTCTCCCCGTCCTTGGCCGCAGCGACCTCCTTCATAATCTCCGCAGCCCGCGATGAGGTATAGCCGGCCGGGACAGCGATCTGACCCTTCTCGCGCACCAGATCCGACATGCCGGGAGCCGTGAGGAATAACACTGCCGCCACCGCCAGCCATACCGCGATAACTGCCCATCTTGCCTTCAAAATCGTTCTCAATTGCTTTTCCCCCCTGTATCCTGCATCAGAAATGCCAGCTTCTCAAACATCACAACAAAATGCTCAATATCCTTATCATCGAAATGGAACAGATACGGGGAGATCAGCTCATGCATCTGCTTCTGAGAGGTCTCATACACATCCTTCCCCCGCTCTGTCATCGTCAGGTACACTTGCCTGCGGTCATTCTCATCCCGGGTCCGCTGAATCATGCCCGCTTCATCCAGCCGGTTGATGATGGCCGTAATCGAGCTTTTGCCGACCGCAACAGCCTCAGCCAGATAGGTGGAGGTGCACTTCTCCTGCCCGCCAATCAGCCTGAGAATGCGGAATTGATCCGAGGTCAGGCCTTCTCCAAAAATATCCCGGAGCCGCGAGTTGATCTGCCTGGTAACGACCATATAAGCCTCTACGTAGCGGTTAATCCATTGCTCTGCATCTTTTCTCAAAGCCGGTTCCTCCTTCTGTCCTTATAGTTCACGTGTAGAACAGTTTCACAGTAAAACTATATTGTCCTTTTCATTAAAAGTCAACTGGTTTTCATGAATTTCACATTGTTCTTCAGCAGGGCGATTAAGCAGCTTCAAGAACGCAAAAAACCACCCCGCACGCATAGTGCAGAGTGGCTAATATTAACTATTTCACCTATTGAATACCCTGATACCGTCCGTCCCGCTTACTCCTCGTCTTCCGTCTCTTCCACCTCATAGACACAGCGGAACATTTCGATTCCGGCAGCGTTCTCGCCCAGGCTGTACACCATAAAGCCCAGACTGCGGTAAAAGTCAGCAGCAATCTCGTCCTCTGTCTCCGCTACCAGATAACGCGGCTGACGGGAGGTGACCAGCTCAAGAATCATGCCGCGCGCATACCCTTTGCCCCGGTTCTCCGGGAGCACTGCAATATGGCGGATGTCGAGCGAGCCGTCTTCCGTCTCTTCGTATCCAGTTAGTCCGACCAGCAGCCCTTCCTCCTCCCAGCCGCACAGCTGCATGGCCGCAAGCTTACTATATTCCTCCGAAGTGCGTATCAGCGCATCCGGGTCATCTATAACCGCATAAGCCAGCAGCTCATTCACCTGCGGTGTGCCGACAAGCGGCTTCAAATCAATCAACATATGTCTCATCCTCCTAAAAGTATACCTGACCCGACGTCCCGCTATCCCCGCACCAGCCGCAGCAGCGCATAACCCGTCCACACCCCGAGCAGGTTAAGCAGCAGATCATCGATATCCAGGCTCCCGACATGCAGCAGCATCTGAAGCAGCTCCAGTACAATGATGCCCAGTGCAGACAGCAGCGTCAGCCGGATAAAAGAGCGGTAACCGGTGACCACCAGCGGAAGCAGAATGCCAAAAGGCGCGAATACTGCCACATTCCCCAGGAGATTCACCAGCCTGCTGGCATACGATAATCCATTCGTCATATCAAAGTATAAACGCACTGTCCGCAGCGGTTCAAGATTGTAACGGAGCGGTCCGTCCAGCTGAACCGTCCGTCCGAATCCAAGGAACATCCAGTACAGCAGCATTCCGCTATACGCGATCAGGAGCAGCCAGGCCAGGAAGCGGCGTCCGGGCGGAAGCGCCTGCTTGGCTGAAGTCTTCCCTTTCCGGCGGCCTGCATTCGGCTTAGCGATCCTGGCCACCTTCAACTATTTCAATCGTGCCGTCGCTCTTACCGATAATCGCCAGATCGGCAATCCCGATGAAGAGTCCATGCTCGACGACTCCGGGAATACGCTGGAGGGCAAGCGCCAGCTCTGCCGCCGATTCAATGGCTTCAAACCGGCAGTCGGCAATATAATTGCCGTTATCCGTCTTGTACAGGTCTTCTCCGCTACGCCGCAGCTCCGTCTTGCAGCCCAGCTTAGCGAGCGCGGCGACCGTCCACTCCCAGGCGAACGGCACAATCTCCACCGGCAACGGGAACTTCCCGAGCGTGGTCACGGCCTTGCTCTCATCGGCCACAACGATCATGCGTGCGCTGCCCATGGCGACAATCTTTTCCCGCAAAAGCGCACCGCCCCCGCCCTTAATCAGCTGCAGCGCCCCGTCGAGTTCATCCGCCCCGTCAATCGTCAGGTCGAGGCTGTCCACATCACTGAACGCTACCAGCGGAATGCCCAGTTCGCGGGCCTGATCCTCAGACGCCTGTGAGGTAGCTACGGCCGTAATTTGCAGGCCTTCGCTCACCCGCTCACCCAGCTTGCGGATGGCCCAGTAAGCAGTAGAGCCTGTTCCCAGGCCTACTTTCATACCGTCCTGCACATATTCGACTGCCTTCTCCGCTGCCAGCTGTTTCACATTGATACTCATTTTATTCCCTCCATGTTATCCGTTATAATGAACGAAGTGGAATGGGCTGTGCCTGTCCACAAGGAATTCTTATCCTAACCCATCAGCCTGACACTAATTATCCATCAGGAGGCATCCGCATGAGAACCGAGAACCAAATCCAATCCAAAATCAACGAAATGACGCTCCAGCGCAGATCCCTGGAATCACGGCTGGCCCCGCTGCCTCCCGGCGACCCTCAGCGGGCAGCACTTGACGCCCAGCTGACCAGGCTGGAAGATCTGATTCTAATGCTGGAATGGGTGCTGAACGCACCTGCGGGCAAATATCACGCCTAACTTCCGGGCCTTCATCTCTTCTCTAGCCGCTCCAGCCGCTGTTCAGCTATAGTTCCCAAGCATGGCCTCGTACAGCCCGGCATTCTCATGCTCGAAGCAGACGAAATCGATCTGCCGCAGCGGGAGCTCTGCCGGGCTCTTCGCGCGGACATACCCTACTACAGTTTCCAGCGCCGTCTTGCAGGCCAGCTCCTTCGGGAAGTTGTAAATGCCCGTGCTGATATTCGGAAAAGCGAGACTCTTCACCCCATGAGTGCAAGCCAGATCAAGGCTGCTCTTATAGCATCTCGCCAACACAGCCGCTTCACCGGCCGTACCGCCCTTCCAGATCGGACCCACCGTATGTATCACTCCGCGAAAAGGAAGCCGCCCCGCACCGGTGAGCGCAGCTTCGCCGGGAAGAATGCCGCCCTGCTTCTGACGGATTCCCGCGCATTCCTCCGCAATTCCCGGGCCTCCGGCCCGGTGTATAGCCCCGTCCACTCCTCCGCCTCCATACAGACCGGAATTCGAGGCATTGACGATCATCTCGCCCTGCCAGGAGGTGATATCGCCTTCATGAACCGACAGGATTACATCCTTAACGTTGATCTGCATAGCGGGTCTCCTCCTTCGCCGCAGTCTCCAGCGCCTGAATCAGTTCCTTCTCGCCCCTGCGGGCAGCCTTCCCTGAAAAAGAAACATGCGTAAGCCGGCCTCCCTGCACTGCGGCCTGGCGGAGAATGCCCAGCATATAATTCTGCGCATCCGATAACACGAGCTCGCCCGTTCCGGCGGCAACTCTGCACAAAGCACGGGTTGTTCCCGCTTCTGAGTCCGGCAGGTCTTCTTCCCCGGGCTCAACCACCGTGAATTGAAACAGCGGCACCGCCTCCGGCAGCTCCTCACCCGCAGAGAATCTCTGATTATATACCGAGTACATCAGATTGCCGGTATGCGCTCTGGAAGCATCCGACTCTTGCTCCGCAAGGATTCTGCTGTTCTGGTAAGCAATAATTCCGGCTGTGACCAGCAGAAACAGCACCACTCCCGCAATTAAAGTATACATTCCTGTCACCAGCCCATCGCCTGTAATGAACAATACCGTTTCTATAGTATCATGGACAGAAGTGTCCGTGAATGGTCCTACCCGTGTAAAAACATTTTTTTGCGCCGATTCCATAAAGTTATTTTGAAAGATTCAAATTAACAGTTGAAACTTCACGTGGCATGTCTCATAATGAAGTGGAGCCTGCTGTTTTGTCAAATCCATACGAAATCAAGGGAGGATACCTGGAAATGAAATTTTTCTTGGATACCGGAAATATTGAGGAAATCAAACGTATTACCCGCCTCGGATTAGTGGATGGCGTAACGACGAACCCGTCGCTGATCGCCAAGGAAGGCAGATTGTTTAAGGACGTAATCAAAGAGATCGTAGCTATTGTCCCTGGTCCTGTAAGCGCTGAGGTTATCGGTCTTACGGCTGAAGAGATGCTTAAGGAAGCTTACGAGATCGCTGAATGGGCTCCGAACGTGGTCATCAAGCTCCCTATGACTGAAGATGGTCTGGAAGCTTGTTATGAACTGACCAAAAAAGGCATCAAAACCAACGTAACGCTCGTATTCTCCGCTGCTCAAGGCCTCATGGCCGCCAAGGCAGGAGCAACTTATATCAGTCCGTTCGTCGGACGTCTGGATGATATCGGTGTAGACGGCATGAAGCTGATCAAGGATCTGAAGACGATTCTGACCAACTACGACCTGAAATCCGAGATCATCGCCGCCAGTATCCGCAACATTGCCCATGTGGAGCAAGCAGCCATTGCCGGTGCTCACATCGCTACCATCCCGGGATCACTCCTGCCATCGCTCTGGAAGCACCCGCTGACCGACAATGGTATCGAACGCTTCCTGAAGGACTGGGAGAAGGTTCCACAGGTTTAAAAACAAAGCAAATCTTCAAGCCCCCCTTCCGCATTCTGCGGAGCGGGGCTTTTTTGGTGTTGTTAGGTGGGACGGATTACCATTTTTCCTTGACTCATTTACTTGTTATGCTTATACTTGTTACAACAAGTAATTATAAAGGAGCAATTCATTTATGACCCTGTCCTCTCCCCAGCAATTCCTCGGCTTCCTGCTGGGCTCGACCCACCGGAGAATCTCAGTGAGCTTCGCCCGGGCGTTGAAGCCGTATGACATTACACCCGAGCAATGGTCCACCCTGCTGATGATCTGTGACCGCAGCGGAGTCAACCAGAAGGAGGTGGCCGTTGCCTCCGCCAAAGACCAGCCCACCACCGCCCGGATCGTGGAGCTTCTGATTAAGAAAGGCTTCATTACCAAAACGGCCAACCCGGAGGACCGCAGGGCGTTCCAGCTCTATGCCACAGGAGAGGGAAGGGCGTTAATTGAGAACACTATAGCTCTGGAGCAGCAGACTATAGATATGGCTGTAGCCGGTTTGCAGCCGCAGCAGCTTGAAGATCTCCGCAATATGCTAGAGCAGATCTATCACAACACCGGAAATATACATCAGGAATAGGAGTCAACCCACTTGAATCAAACCTCTGAACGTCTATGGACCACATCCTTCATTACACTGACCCTTTGCAACCTTCTGCTGTTCATAGGACTGCAGATGACCTTATCTACCCTTCCTGCTTATGCGGAAAGTGCTTTGCATGCTTCACCCGTGCAGGTCAGTCTTGTGACCAGCCTGTTCGCCCTCAGTGCGATTGCCTCCCGCCTCATCTCCGCCAAAGCCATGGAGAAAGGCGGGCGCAACCTGCTGATCTTCCTCGGCCTTGCCATTGCCCTCTCTGCGGTGGCGGGCTATTATTTCGCAGGCAGCATCCTCACCCTGCTGCTGTTCCGCATCCTGTTCGGCATAGGCTTCGGTATGGCCAGCACGGCGTTCCCGACCATGGCCTCCGATGTCATTCCCATCCGCCGCATGGGCGAGGGCATGGGCTATTTCGGATTATCCACCAGCCTCGCCATGTCGGCTGGCCCGCTAATCGGACTCAGCCTGCTGCAAGGACCAGGCTTCGGGTCCCTGCTGCTGGGGACGGCTGTCGCGCTTGCTCTGATCCTGCCGATGGGCTTCCGCCTGGCGAAGTCACTGCCTGGCGGTCATTTGGAGCCGTCCGCAGTTCCGGCAGCAGCTGCCGGAAGCAATCCTTACCGCAGGCTGCTGCTTCCCTGCCTGCTTAACTTTCTCTTATCCATCTCTTACGGCGGGCTGCTCGGCTTCCTGGCGCTCTACGGGCAAGAGAAGCACCTCCAGCATATCGCTTACTTCTTCCTGTTCAATGCCTTAGCCATTGTCGTGATCCGGCCGCTCTCCGGCAGAATCTACGACCGCTATGGTGCGCCTGCCCTGCTCATCCCGGGAAGCCTGTTCATCGCCACAGGGCTTTTGCTGCTATCCTTCGCCTCCACAACAGCGGGCTTGTTCCCGGCCGCCCTATGCTACGGCTTCGGCTTTGGCTCCATGCAGCCTGCGCTCCAGACGTGGATGATCCAGTCTGTCGAACCGCGCCAGCGCGGATTAGCCAACGGAATGTTCCTGAACTCCCTGGATCTCGGTGTCGCCATCGGCTCCATGCTGCTTGGCGCTGTCGCCATGTTCACCAGCTATGCCGTGATGTACCGGTACTCGATATTGGCACCTGTGCTGCTGCTCGTTATCTATCTTCTGGTACTCATGACCCGGCAGAACAGTAAGCGCAAAGCTGCCTTAGAGGGATAGCTTTACGCTAACGTGAAATGGAGAAAACCACCCTAACGGAAAAATAAGATTACCTTCGCGCGAACACAATGTATGCTGTTTTTGGCATACATCCAGGCCACACGCCTGCACGCCAGCAAACGTATGCTGTTTTTGGCATACATCCAGGCCGTGCGCCTGCTTGTGAGCACAATGTATGCTGTTTTTGGCATACATCCAGGCCGTGCGCCTGCTTGCGAGCACAATGTATGTTGTTTTTGACATACATTTGGTCCAACACACACCTTCTACACAGCAGCAGGAAGCTATAGTCTCCTAATATAAGAACAAAACCGCCTCGCGTCACACGCGCAGGCGGTTTTATATTTGCTCACTTCTCTTGCGTACCAGCCGTTACCGTTTCACGCACAGCAGCAGGCATGAACGGGCTTGGCTGTCCCAGACTGTAGATATGAAGCAGATGCATCGCCCGGGTACAGGCGGTATAGAACAGCTTACGTTCATGTTCACGCCCGTATTTCTCAGCGGAACCGTCATAGATGATTACAGCATCGAACTCGACGCCCTTGGCGAGGTAGGCTGGAAGCACCAGCGTCCCTTTTTGAAAATTAGGCGTTTCCTTCGTGACCAGCCGCACCGGCAGCCGTTTCTCCAGTTCACCGTGCACCTGTGCGCTCTCTTCTGCGGTCTTGCAGATCACAGCCACATAATGATAACCCTCCGCATGAAGCTTAAGCACATCCTGCTCCACAGAGGAGAGCAGATCGTCTTCACTGTCCACCAGCGTCAGAAGCGGCTCCTCCCCCCGCCGGTTAAAGGGTACTATCTTCTCGCCGCCGGGAATCATCGCCCGTGTGAATTCAACAATCTCATACGTAGACCGGTAGCTGCGGGTCAAAGAGATCACCTCGGTGTTCTCTTCGCCGTAGATGCTCACCAGCCCGGCCAGATCTCCCAGCACCTCGCCTTGGGCATAGATCGCCTGATTCAGGTCGCCCAGCACGGTCATTTTGGCCCGGGGAAACAGGCGGCGCATGAATTCCAGCTGGAACGGCGAGTAATCCTGCACCTCATCGACAATGACATGACGGATCAGCGTGTTCGTCCGGAAGCCCTGGCTAAGCTCCTTCAAGTACAGGAACGGTGTCGCATCTTCATAGGCCAGCTCATTGCCCCTGATTGCAGTAAGCGTCTGCGCGCAGATCTCATCCCACGCTTCAGGCAGCGGCTGGCGGGTATCCAGGCGTTCTATCAGCTCACGGCCCTCGAATAAACGGCTGTACAGCGCCTTCACATCCACGAAGCGCCCGCGCTTGGTCCAGCCGCGCAGCGGCTTGAGACGCTGGCTGACTACGTAGCGGGCCAGCAGGATTCGCTCCGCATCATAATCATCGAAGCTGTCATTATGCCCTCCGCCCTTGCGGCGCATCTGGTTATAGGCCCGCTGATAATCGCTGTTGTCCATCAGCTCAATCTGCTCGTCTACCCATGCCGCACTCCGCTCTTCTGCGCCGAAGGCCGCAATTTTTTTGAGCAGCCAGCCCGTCATCAGTTCAATCCGGTTCGCCAGCTTGATGCCCGGGTCATAGCTGTAGAACTGGCGCTCCATCTCTTCCTTAGAGGCAACGGCCTTCCCCTGGAACATCAATGGCTTGAACAGCATGCCTTCATGCTCCAGCAGATTCACATATTGCCGGATGGCGCTAAGGAAGGCTACTGATGATTTATAAGCAATGCCTTCCCGGCGGATATAGGCTTCCTCCCCGTCCGGGGCATTCAGCAGACTCTCCGTCTGGCTGAACACATCCTCCAGCTGAAATTCCTGGCCCAGCCGGTGCTCCAGGTACATCTGGAAGGTGGTCTGCTGCATATTCTCTTCCCCCAGCTCAGGCAGCACAGTGGATACATAGCTGTTGAACAGGGGGTTCGGCGAGAAGAGCAGCATCTGATCTGCCTGAAGCACCTCGCGGTACTTGTAGAGCAGATAGGCTACCCGCTGTAGCGCTGCTGATGTCTTGCCGCTCCCGGCGGCTCCCTGCACAACCAGCATCCGGCTTCGGTCATTACGGATGACCGCATTCTGCTCCTTCTGGATGGTGGCTACGATCGACTTCATCCGGTCATCGGCACTATGGCTCAGTACCTGCTGAAGCAGTTCATCGCCGATGGTGACGCCCGTGTCGAACATGACTTCAATCTCACCGTTATCAATCACGAATTGGCGCTTCAGCTCCATGGTGCCTGTAATCTGTCCTCCAGGTGTCTCATAAGATGCAGGTCCCGGCGCCCCGTCATAATACAAGCTGGAGATAGGCGCGCGCCAATCGTAGATCAGGAAGGTCCCGTTATCCTCCATCAGCGAACCGATGCCCAGATAGATGGTATCAGCCGCAGCATCCCCCGCCTCCGAGAAATCAATCCGGCCAAAATAGGGCGATACTACCAGCTTTTTATATTTTTTAAGCGCCTTGCTGGATTGCAGATGATGGCGTTCGCGTTCGTTCAGAATCTGTGCCTGCTGCCGCAGACTGGTTGAAGTCTCCCCCAGGTCGTCGGGGCTGCTGAAGTTCACTGTGACCTCTTCCCAGAAGTCTTTGCGCATATCCACGACATCCGTGCGGTGGAGTCCCAGCTCCTCTGACAGCAGCCGGATATGGGCAGACAGCAGCTTGGTGATGCCGTTTACCCGCTCCTGCTCCTTTTGCCACTCGTGATCATGTTTATCCAATTCATTTCATCCCCTTTGGAAGGTTGACTAACAATGTTACCAACTCTTTAGTCGTTTTACAAGTTTTTGCTATATAGATCTCGCGCTCTAAATTTTCTCACTCAGCACTGTACTGTCCTTGTCATCTGCGTTCATCCGGTGGATTTGGTCAGCCACTTTATCCAGACGCTCCAGCTGATAGCCGTAGTCATAGATGGCCGCAGCCACCACCGACAGCCGGAGCTGCCCGGATTTCTGCGGATCATACCCGTTGATGGCGGATTTCAGGAAGCGGTCATTGTCCTCCGCCAGCGGCTCGGAATCATTGGCTCCCGGCTTCAGCTTATCCTCGAATTTCAGCAAAATGTACTCATGGTACTTGATCAGCTGCTCCAGATGGCGGTCGAACAGCTCATCCGTTTGCTCTGTCCGGTCAGCCTGGAAGTAATGCCGGTCAATCGCCTCAAGCACCTGATAGCCCTTTTGCAGGGAACCCAGCAGGTTTTTGTAGACCACCATCTGCCTCGTCTGACTGTATTTAGCCTTGCGGAGCTGCTTCTGCTCCTCCTCGAACAACGCGTATTTGTCAGCCAGCGCTTTAATCGCGCCTTCCAGCCCGTTCTTCTCATCCCGGAATACACTTTCCTTCATCTCATGCGACACCGCTGTCCGCAGCAGCAGCGATAAGCTGGTGAACACATTCTCGATCTGCCGGATGTACTGCTTGCGCGGCTGGGGCGGAAATACAGAGATATTGATAATAAAAGCCGACAAAATCCCGGTCAGGGTCAGCAGGAACCGGGTTAAGGCAAACTGCCACTGGCCGGAAGCCTCCATGACAGAGATGACTGTGACCAGCGTCAGGCCGATGGTGTCGGCACGGTTCATTTTCATGCTGATCATAATCACCAGGATACATACCAGTCCAACCGCAATCGGCTCATTGGAGAGCAGCATTCCGCCAAGCAGCGCAATCACGGCCCCCATCGTGCTGGTCTGGATCTGATCGAGGAAATACCGCCATGATCTGTATATGGACGGCTGCATGGCAAAGATTGCCGCAATAGCCGCACCGACAGGAGAAGCGAAATTGAATAGAACGGACAGATAAAGCGCAAGCGTTACGGCCATTCCTGTTTTGAGTATGCGGGCACCGAAAGCCAAATCCATCCCTCCCAAGAGCTTGAAGCTTATCATAATTACTGTGGATGTTCATCCTTTATGTATATCTTGTTATTACCCATGAACTGCGCTGGCGAATTTTAGTATGTCTTAAGCCGGGCTTCAGGATTCTTTCAGCTTTCAGGGAATACTGTTATACCGGGTAGTCACTATAACCATCAGAAGAGGTGTATTCATGAAAAAAACGACCCGAACCCTATCCGCATGGGCAGCAGCCATGATGCTTGCCCTGTCTCCAGCAGCCGCCTTCGGCGAGCAGCTTCCCAAAGGCACAGCCACCCCTCCTCCGGCCTCACCGCATGCCGGCAGAGAGCATACCGGCAGAGAACATCCCCCTCACCGCAGCGGGGACCGGAATCTCAGGGCCGGAGGCCATTTCATTATCAGCGAAACGGCTGAGCTCCTGGGAATGGGCCGTGAGGAGCTGATTGCCAGCCTGAAATCGGGTAAGACCCTGACAGGTCTGGCCCAGGAGAAGAAGGGCTGGAGCGAAGACCAGTATGTCCAGAAGCTGAGCGATGCCGCCAGCCTGAAGCTGGATGGATTCGTCAAGGAAGGGAAGCTGACGCAGGAAGACGCGGCGAAGCTGAAACCGGGCTTGCCGACGCTGATCAAGCGCAGCCTCAGCCGCGTAGCCCAGCTTCACCAAGGCAAGCCGTCACCGCCGCCTGCTGCTACGAAGGCCCCCTGAACTGTACGGCACCGTCCCGGGGGAGACAAGCTAGCGAGACCGTCCTCCTTACGGATGGATACCGTATGTAAGAGAACAGGCACTGAAATGCCCGGAGTTACTTCTTCCGGGCATTCTTTGTGTGATGCGGATTCGCTTTGTAATTCCGGTAAGCTTCGAAGCAGGCCGCCGACAGCATCAGCCAGGCTCCGCTCGCGGCATAGCCGCCGATCACATCACTCGGATAATGCACCCCCAGATAAATCCGGCTCCAGCCGATTCCTCCGGTCATCAGCACAGTGAACAGAATCAGCAAGAACCGCTCGCTACGGCTGTGCATATGCCGCCAGAGCAGGTAGGCAATGACCCCGTATAACGAGAAAGCCGCCATTGAATGTCCGCTGGGGAAGCTGTAGCCTGCCTGCTCAATCAGCCTGTGAATGGTGGGACGCTCCCGGTGGAACCACAGCTTGAGGAGCGTGTTCAGCAATTGGGAGCCGAGGCCCACCCACAGAAACAGGGCAAGCTCCAGCCGGTGCTTTAGCGCGAAGAACAAAATGAGCATGGTCAGCACGGAGATCCCTATTGCCAGCTTCGAGGAGCCGACTAATGATAAGCCTTTGGCCAGTGCGGTAAGCGGCGGAGATTCCATCGATTGCACGAACCGGATCACCGCATGGTCGAAGCCCTGGGCTCCGCCCAGCTTAACCAGTAATGCGATCAGGATAAAAGCCAGTAAAAACCATATAAACCGCCGGAATCCACGGGACCAGTAATGATAATATAGCATAACTACCCCCTTGTCTATTTCTCAGGCCTTAAGAACACATTTCCTGGGAAGGTCTTTCCCGTGTTATAATGGCCTGGAGAAATTATTTTAATTAAAGATGGAGTGCTGCCAAGTGGAAAGTCTAAAATTGCAGGAACGTTTGTTGAACCAGTGCATCTCAACAAAGATGCCTGTGACGATCTTTACAACTAACGGAGTCAAAATGCAGGGACTGGTAACCTCTTATGACGCTTATACGATCACCTTGCAGGGTCAGGGTGACGGAAGACAGAACGTACTCTTCAAATCGGCAGTCTCCACCGTGGTGCCGCTGAAGCCCGTCTCACTCAAATAAGCTGTCTGATCGGCGCACATTTTAACCTAAGCTACTACAAATGAACCTTCCAGGAACTCAAAAGGAACACCGGAGCAGCATCCCGGTGTTCCTTTTGCCGTTGTCTCCTTTGAGTCAGCCAGCTTGTCCTACACGGGGAAAACCGCCGGCATCACGCACACCGGCTTCGACAGCTCAGCTGTGTTGCCGGTGAAGCTCAGGCGGCCGCTGCCTTCGTCCAGGGAGAAGACAACCAGATTATTGCCGTCCCGGTTGGCAACAATCAGATACGCACCGTCCGGTGTAACTGTGAAGTGACGGGGATGTCCGCCTCTGGTGGATACATGCTCTACTAGGGTCAGCCCTGCCGTCTGCGGATTCACAGCATACTGTACGATGCTGTCATGTCCGCGGTTCGAGCCGTACAGATATTTGCCATCCTTGGAGAAGGTGATCTCTGCACAGCTGTTCTGGCCGGCTTCATAGCCTTCAGGCAGTGTGGATACAGTAGCAGCCGTCTTCAGGGTTCCTGCCGCAGCATCATATAGGAATGATGTCACCGTGCTGTCCAGCTCATTAATGACATAAGCGGACTTCCCGTCTGGATGGAACACGAAATGCCGCGGTCCTGCACCGGCATGCAGCGCAGTGTCTCCAATCGCTTCCAGCGTTCCCGCCTCTGCATCTATCCGGTAGCTGCGGATCAGATCCAGTCCCAGATCCGAGACAAACAGGTAACGTCCATCAGGGCTGAAGATGGCAGAATGCGGATGGGGACGGTCCTGGCCCGGAGTCCCACCATGTCCTGTGTGCTGAGCGATATCCGTCAATGCCACAGGCAATCCGCCCTTGTCCAGCGTGAGGAGTCCGACCGATCCCCCGTGATAGCTGCACACGACCAGATGTTGATTTTTGGCGTCCCGGTTAATGTTACAGGTCGTGCTCTGGCCTTTGCCTTCGGAAGGCATAGTCTGAATCCGCTGCAATTCGGTCAGCTTGCCTGTCTCAGGATCGATAGCGAAGGTTATAACCTCCCCTTCCTTACCGCCCGTACCGTTCGGCTTCTCCCCTATGGCATACAGCTTGCGACCGGAAGGGTCCACATTGACGAACGTAGGATTCGTCAGGCCTCCTGCGGTATCCAGCCGCTCCAGCGTGCCTCCGGCTTCACCGTCAAAGGCAAACACCTGGATTCCGCTCTCTTCTGCGGTGGCGTAGGAACCGGTAAATAACAGCAGCTTCGTCTTTTCGTTCATCTAGAATTCCTCCTCAAGTTAAACAGCCATCTATATAATTTACAATTTTTCGTGAGGGTTGACAAATGCAACGGAAAAAGTGACAAAAAACATTTCAAAAATAAGACTTCTCAAGCCGTTCAGAGTATGATATAATGAAAGCGCTAACATTAATGTTATTAATCAAGATAAAGGGGGAACACGAATGAGCAGCCTGCTGGAAGCCAGAAATGTATATGAGGACTTCGAGGTGGAGACAGACATTCTGTTCTTTAAGGTCGGGGACCATGACCTGGTCATTTTTCACGGCAGAAACTACAATATTAAAAAGAGAATGACTGCCGAGCAACTGAACCGCTTATTGTCGAGCAACAGCTATTATCATGTGTACGGAGGCTGCTACGTGAACCTGAACAAGATCAGCTCCATAGAGGACGACTGCATCTACTTCGGTGAGATGGGCCTCTATGCCAAGTCTGTACGGGTTCCAAGACGTAAGCAGGAGAACATCCGCCATTTACTTAAGGGTCTGAGTTCCTAAGCCGGACACGTTATCCGCACACATCTTGCAGTACGGTACTCTTCTATTCGAATGATTACAGTCTCTCTCATCAGGCCGGAGCGCATATGGGGACACCCGTGCTGCTCCGGTTTTTCCTGTGTTTTACCTGTTTCTTAATGGAATCTTAAAAAGTAATTGTGCTTTTTTATACTTTCTTAAGGTTTGGAATTCTGTTTTCTGGTAAAGTTGTAGAAAGACAGGCACCACCTATATTGAAGGGAGTCATTAATTATAATGGACAAAAAAGATTTCAATGAAAATGAAAAGCTAGAAAACGGCATTACGCCGGAAGAGAATGATACTTCTGTGATTACTCCGGAAGAAGGAATTGAGCCTGCCGGAACAGCCCCTGTGCCGCAGGAACCTGTACAAGCAGCTCCAAGAGTTGAAGAAAGCGTTCCCGTAATGAACAAAGTCGGCGGCGGAGGTACTCCCCCATCCTCACCTGCTCCATCCGGCGGCGGCAAAGGCTGGATGATTGCATCGCTCGTACTGGCAGCAGCACTGATTGTAGTGCTGATTGTACAGCCTTTCAAGAAGGATGACAGCAAAGTTGCCGTTGCTTCCGTGAACGGAACAGACATCACCAAGGCGCAGCTGTATGATAAATTGGTTGAAGCCGGCGGGGAATCCACCCTGCAAAACCTGATTACCACCACGCTGGTGGGCCAGGAAGCCAAAAAAGCCAACATTAAGGTTACCGATGCCGACATCAACGAAGAGATCGAGAACCTCAAAACCCAGTTCGGCGGCGAGGAAGCTCTGAATAACGCTCTGCAGCAGAGCTCAATGACCATTGAAGACCTGAAGAAGCAAATGCCGCTCCAGGTTGAAATCCGCAAGCTGGTAGAACCGAAGGTAACCGTTACCGATGATGAGATCTCCAAATACTTCGAAGAAAACAAAGCGAAATACAACCAGGAGGAAGAAGTTCGCGCTTCCCACATCCTGGTGAAGACCAAGGAAGAAGCTGACGCTATTCTGAAGCAGCTCAAAGACGGCGGGGATTTCGCAGCATTGGCTAAAGAAAAATCCGCTGACACCGGCTCCAAGGACAAGGGCGGCGATCTAGACTTCTTCAAACGCGGAGACATGGTTGCTGAATTCTCCGATGCAGCCTTCAAGCTGAAGGTTGGCGAAACCAGCGGCGCTGTGAAATCCGATTACGGCTACCACATCATCAAGGTTACTGACCGCAAGGAAGCCAAAGAATATACACTTGCCGAGAAGAAGGAAGAAATCAAGAAAACTCTGATGTCGCAGAAGGTATCCGAGATGTCTGCTACGTGGCTGGCTGATCTGAACAAGAATGCCAAGATCACCAATACGTTGACCGACAAACCGGATGCATCCGCTACTCCGGCAGCCAGTGAAGCTCCTGCTGCGGCAACGGAAGCTCCTGCTGCGAAATAAAGATTGCGATATTGGTACAAGCTATAACAATATAGAAGGCTACAATAAAAAGGACAAGCGTTCATCCGCTTGTCCTTTTTATTTGTGTTCAGATGTCTGCCTCAATTATTGTTCGTGCAGAGTGAGCTGCTATTGCCCTTTTTTTCGGATCTGCTTATCGTGATTCTCGCCCCACTCTTTGGCCTGTGCAGTGGCGATGGCGATGGCCCGCCCCTCCTCATATCCGTCGTCCAGCAGCGCATTGGCAATCTCCACCGCTTTGTTGCGAACAGGCGCAGTGAAGTTCTTCAGTGAATCCGGGTAGTTCTCCTTATTCCATGGCATGACAAAAACCTCCTTGATCTGGCTATATTCATACTTAGCCGGATCAGGGAGGTTCTAAACTGCTTATCGCAGGGTTTTCTTACTTAATGACCTTCACGCGTTCTTCAATCGGTTGGAATTCCTTCTCGCCAGGAGGCGTCAGGATGTTGCCGAATGGCATCTGGGCAATCAGCTTCCAGTCCGCAGCAATACCGAAGGTCTCCTTCACTTCATCGTCGATCAGCGGGTTATAGTGCTGTAGGGATGCACCCAGACCTGCTTCTGCGAAGGCAGTCCATACTACGAATTGCAGAATCCCGGAGGACTGGTTGGACCAGATCGGGAAGTTCTCAGCATACAGGGCAAAATTCTCCTGCAGGTGCTTCACCACTGCCTGATCTTCGAAGAATAGCACGGAGCCGTAGCCGGCTTTGAAGGAGGACAGCTTCTGAGCCGTGCCTTCGAATTGTTCAGTAGGAACGATCTTGCGCAGGGTCTCAGCTGTAATATCCCACAGCTTATCATGTTGTTCGCCCAGCAATACGACAGCTCTTGAGCTTTGCGAGTTGAAGGAAGTTGGGCTATGTAGAACGGCCTCTTCAACAATCTTCTGAATTTGTTCATCAGAGATTGGGGATTCTTTACTGATGGCGTATATGGAACGTCTGCCTTTTACCGCTTCAAAAAAAGTCTTAGACATAAAATAACTACCTCCATTAAATTAAGTAACTTACTTTTTTTAATTGTAACACTTTTCCGGTCTGAATACAACACATCATTCACAACTTTTTCCTGTACCAGCTCTTTGTTTGTATATCCGCTCTTAGTGTCGCTGAATTGAGTTCAATTATGCACCTTCCACTATTTTCTATAAGCTATTCTGGAGGTTTAGAAACAACGGCTAACATATCGTATATACAACCCTGTCATAAATACGCTACAATGATTCAGCTAAAATACAGAAAGAAGGTTAAGCTATGCGCGTCCCGCTTCATAACCGCACAACTCATATGGTGAAGCTCACCTTAATGATGCTCCTCTCTTCCCTCCTCATCCTCAGCGGGTGTGAAGACTCCGCTTCTTCTGCCTTGAACGCTGTTCCAGCCGCCGCCGGGGCCGTGACCCCTGCTACAGAACCCGGAGAACCAGTATCCTTCTGGGTCGCCACCGATACACATTATCTGGACAAAGCCCTGGAGGACGGTGGGCAGGCCTTCCAGACTTATGTCACAGGCGGCGATGGCAAAATGCTTCCTTACAGCGATGAGCTGACCGAAGCCCTGGTCCGGGATGTGGAACAGAACAAGCCGGCCTTCCTCATTCTGAGCGGCGACCTTACGAATAACGGGGAAGCAGGTAGTCATGAGGAGCTGGCTGCGAAGCTGCACCGGATGGAAGCTGCGGGAACCCGCGTCTACGTCATTCCGGGCAACCATGATATCAACAACCCCTGGGCCAGATCGTTCGACGGTGACAAGCAGGTCGTGGCCAAGCATATTAACGTAGAGGATTTCCTGCGCATCTATGACGATTTCGGATATAACGAGGCGGTCTCGCGGGATGCGGACAGCTTAAGCTATGCGGTGAAGGCCGCACCCGGCCTGTGGCTGCTGATGCTTGACAGTGCGCAGTATGCTCATAACGAAGAATATAATTTTCCGCAGACCGACGGCCGCCTTCTGCCCTCCACCCTTGCCTGGATTGACGATAATGTGAAGCTGGCCGCTCAGGAGCATGCAGCTGTGATTACCGTGATGCATCATAATCTGCTGAGCCACACCTCCATGGCCGTATCCGGGTTCAAGCTTAATAACAGTCAGGAGACGATGAAGGCTTTTCGCCGGAACGGGCTAAATCTGGTGTTGTCCGGGCATATTCATATGCAGGATATCCGCCGCGATCCTCCAGAAGCCTCTATAGATCCGGCCTTACCTGTCTATGATATTGCTACAAGCGCCATGGCGGTGAATCCGCACCAGTACGGCAGAATGACCTTCGATCCCGCATCACGGGCCGTGACCTACCATACCACTCAAGTAGATGTTGACGGCTGGGCCAAGGCCAACCACAAGACCGATCCGCACCTGCTGAACTTCAAAGCGTATGCGGAGCAGATCTTCGCAGAGAACTCGTATGACAAAGCGATGAGCCGGCTTAAGGAGAGCAGCTTCACAGAAGCGCAGAAGCAGTTGATGGCTGAGGTGATGTCGAAGCTGAACGTGAAGTATTTTGCCGGGAATGCTGCTGATTCGCTGGAGGAGATTCGGGCGATGCCGGGATTCAAGCTGTGGGAGAGTATGGAGGGCGGCTTCATGTCCGGATATATCCGCAGTATGGCGGAGCACGCAGAAGAGAGCAATACCTCGCTGGAGATGGTTCTGACTACACAATAGCTGACAGCAAAGCCTCCCTTCCGGTGTACGAAAGCGAGGCTTGTTCCAGGCTTATGCTTCTATGAACTGGAGCGCACACTCTGTATGATGATCGGCAATTCCTTGTGCGAGCTGCTGGTCAGGGAAGCCTCGGTGAACTAGCTTCAACCCGCCTGAGATTAATGAGAGATGATGATGGAACTTATAGAACAGCTTCCGGTTCTCATCGAGCTGAACATCTTTCAGATAGCGGTAGTGCTTCCCAAAACGCATCTCCAGGAAGCTGTGTTCGTGTTCAATATCATAGAATTCGGCTCCTTCAATATCAATCAGGTAAGGCTCCAGCTGATCCGTTACGATCACATGATTGGGTCCAAGCTCTCCGTGAATGAATCCGTAGCTGTTTCGGGGTACTATTTTGGACTCCAGACTATATAGTTTGTCGAGCAGTTTCCCTTGATTCTTACGGATGGCTTCCACATGCTCTGCGGCGTAAGTTAGCTGTTCGATCCCATTGTATAATTGATGCAAATGACATTGTGTGTTGTTAGGCGCAGTCTGATCCGGTTTACCGTAGGTTCTGCTCTGAATCCTATGCATGGCATGAATCATCTCTCCCACCTGCTGGAAGACCTTATCCTGAACCTTACGGTCCGGATGCTTGAAATATCCCCCGGCCTCTTGTCCGGCTACATACTCAACCAGCGCATAATCGAAATCGTACCGGTCTCTGTCCTTATTCAAATCATAGAGTATTGGTGTGCGGATCGCATGCTCTATCAAGAACCTGTTATTACTCTCAAATAATTCACTCCCATAGGACTCTGCATGCAGGTTATGATTAACGATTTCTTCCTGAAAATAATTCATGATCAGGTCCCACACGTACAGAATACAGGAGAACCCATTGCTGCAGTCGAGCTTATAGACCACCTTCTGGGCACCGCCCTCCATCCTGCTGACCTTTACGACTGTATAACTCGTGCCTAAGACCTTCTCCACATACTCCTGCAACTCAGCAGTCCCCAGATGACATTGAAATTTCAAGTAACCACACTCCGCTTCTTCTTGTATTGCCGGCTACTTCACTCTATTCCATTCCAGGAAAAAAATATAGACTGTTTCTTTGCGCTCTGTTATTATGTTGAATTAGGTCTTGGAAAAAATAGGAATGCATATTTTTGCTTTATATTTACGGATAACAGGGCTATGCCTTACGCTTACTTTGCGGTTCGCACTGGAGTAATTAGAAAAAAAGTTGAAGAAAGATCATTCAACGGATGTATGACTATCGGGCTCATTTTACCGGTGAATCTCAACCGTATGAACTCGCTACTCGTACCATGAAGGATGTCTGCAACATACTTTCCATTTAGCGAGATCGTGAAATCCTCCCCGTTCTTCTCGAGTATAGATACCTCGTCCTCAATATCTCCAATTTCTGCGGTTTGGGATAACAATCGTAGTCTGTCGGCAGTGGTCTCTAACCTTACAATACTTTCACTGGCCAATACCGTCGTCCGTTCTACCGCTTTTAACAGAGGATCTATTCTAATTGTAATCTCTGATATAAAAGTGTGCGGAATCACATGGTGCAGGGACGGGTACTCCCCTTCAATTAAAGCAGATTGAACCATAATATGGTTAGCAGTGAATCTAACATGACGATTGGTTACTTCAACTTCTGTTGTTCTGGCCTCGCCGTCCATAATTTTAACCGCTTCAATTAAATTTCTGCCAGGAATAATAATATGCCTCTCCATCTCAGCTTCATGTTCCACATCAAGGTTGTATTCTCTTGAGGAATGCGATATTGGATAGTCATACTGCTATTGCTTGCGGTAACTATAAGTTCATTCATTCGAGCTTGTATATGAACGCCTGTCAGTATGGAAATCACATGGTTTGCCGGCACAGCCCTTAACACTTGCTGAAGAGCTTTGAGAAGAATATCCTTGCTGACGTTGACCCGCACTGGCTTCACCCGCTTCCATAAACTACATTACAAATCGGTAGATTCAATCAGAGATCGGATCAGCTCCGACCGGGACAATTTATGCTCTGCGCAATGCTGTTCGACCTTCTCCCAAAGCTCATTAGTTAAGGTTACCGAGACTTTTTTCGTTACACCTATGTTCTTGCGGCCTGCTCCCTCCCGGGGACCTCCTCTTGCAGACATGAATCCTAATTGACCTTCTTTATTGGAAAGACCTATTTTCAAATCATTTTGACTCAATTTGACTTGTCTCCTCTTTTTTTGAATTAGGTTACCTATTTCAATATCTATATTACTATTTTATCATACGATCAATGGGCTTACAATGTTAGGATTGGATGATTCTGGTGGCAAAAAGAAACCCACAACAAAAAACTGACCCTGCAAAGTTGCAACGGCCAGTTCTATATAGAGCGATCACATTCCCCCGATCACCATTCCACCCGCCGCACCGGCTAACACAACCAACCAAGGCGGCAGCTTCCAGAAGACCAGCATTATGAACAGAATGATAGCCAAGGCAAAGTCCAGCGGGGCGAGGATGGCTGTCGTCCACAGGGGATCGTACCAGGCGGCAAGCAGGATACCGACCACAGCGGCATTGATTCCGGTTAAGGCTCCTTGAATCCGGGGGCTCCTTCTTAAGCTGTTCCAAAAAGGCAGTGCGCCTGCAACCAGCAGAAAGGCTGGCAGGAAAATTGCGAGCGTGGCCAGGGTGGCCCCGGGAACACCGTCGGTCATTGCTCCAAGATAGGCTGCAAAAGTGAACAACGGACCCGGTACAGCCTGCGTGGCCCCGTATCCCGCCAAGAAATCGGCTGGGCTCACCCAGCCTGTAGGAACTACTTCTTGTTCCAGCAGCGGAAGCACGACATGTCCGCCGCCGAATACCAAAGCACCGGAACGATAAAAGCTGTCAAATATCGCTATTCCTCCAGTCTCCGCCGTCCCTCTTAGGAATGGGAGGACAATCAGGAGTAAGCCGAACAACGCTAAACAAATGATGCCGGAGGACCGGCGAATGGGGACCGGAACATTCGTCAAACTCTCCGCAGAACTGTGGCGGTACAGCCATAACCCGGCTATGCCCGCTGCAGCAATCGATAGAATCTGACTGTAGCCGGTCTGCCACGATAATGTAACAGCTGCCGCAATAGCCGCGATGGTCACTCTTTCCCGGTCCGGGGTCAGCTTCTGCCCCATGCCAAGGATGGCTTGGGCAACAATCGCGACAGCTACGATTTTCAGTCCGTGAATCCAGCCAGCACCGGCAATATCATAGCCCTGAAGCAGGAAGGCAAACGCGGCCAGTACCAGGACAGAGGGCAAAGTGAAGCCCAGCCAAGCGACCAACCCGCCCAGCCAGCCTGCCCGCACCATCCCGATGCCAATCCCCACCTGACTGCTCGCCGGACCGGGAAGGAACTGACAGAGCGCTACCAGATCCGCATAGCTTCGTTCATCCATCCATTTCCGGCGGCGGATATACTCATTGTGGAAATAACCCAGATGGGCGACCGGTCCGCCGAAGGAGGTAAGACCCAGTTTGGCGGATACAAGCAGGATCTCAAGTAACACCCCAGCCTTCCCCCTCCGATGGTCTCCCGGCACCGCCTGCTTCTCTGCTTGCATATCTATTGCTCCCTTGACCCTAGAATGTATACCTCATTCCAGACTATCATCCGAGTTCAAGCATTAGATAAAAGGTAGAGCAGTGTTCTGTAAATGTTCTGTAAAAAGCGGCTGCTAAGGTGTAAGCTTGACACTCTCCAGCCGGTCGATCAGCCTACGAAGGCCAGCTTCATCCGCTCCAGACGGACGGACATCCTCGCCCAGCAGCTTATCCACCTCTTCTCTGGTAAATGTGAAGCTGTAACTTATCCCTTCATCCGCAAGCGAATAATGAATGATATCTGCATTATCGATGAGGGTGAACAGCAGGACCGAATTCTTCAGGAGAGGGTCACGGCTTACTGCCTGAAGCTCATCGTTCCACATTCCCTTAATATCATTCACTGTATAATTGACGGTTAATGCATACGGGCGGGAGCCGGTTGTCAGCTCAATGCCTGCCCTCTCCAGTCCTTCCGGCAGCGGCATTGCACCAAGCAGCGCTGTGACTTTGCTGGCGTCCCCAATATACTTTGTTTTGCTCTCCAGCAGCTGATCCACCGCATAACCGGAATCTAACACCTGCGCCGGGGGCTCCACAGTCTTCGGATTGGCTGTACATCCAATAAGCAAGATCACAATAAGCAGGGTACAAGCGGCCATACTCCTTGAAGTCGGTTTACGGTACGCCAGAATATGCTTGATCCGGGCCTTCACACTGCTCTCGCCAAAAGCCAGCGGGCTGCCGGTCATAAGACCGCTCCGGCGGGCTGAGAAGCCAAGCAGGGAGCCTGAGTAGCTGCTTTTAACCTGCGGACCCAGCTTCCGGATCACCACTTCATCGCAGGACATCTCCATATCCTTGCTCATGAGCACAAAAGACAGCCACATCAGCGGATTGAACCAGTGGAGAATGACCAGCAGGAACATCAGCGGCTTGACCAGATAATCCCGCCGGTCAATATGAGTCTGCTCATGCAGCAGAATATGGGACAGCTCCTGTTCGCTCACTCCGGCCGGAATGTAGATCCTTGGCTTCAAGAAGCCGAAGACGAAAGGAGTCATAATCTGGTCGGTCTCAAAAACATGCCCATTCACCAGGGTTGCCGTACGGACTCTGCGCATGATTCTTACATAAGAGAACACGCTGTACAGCAGCAGTGTTATAGCGCCTGTCAGCCAGATCATACTGCCGGCCCACAGGATGATCTGCACCGGATTCACGCTTGCTGCAGGTGAAGCCGGCGGAAGCAGGCTGTTCAACAGACTTCCATGAGAAGCTGTTCCGGTCTCCACCGCAGGCTGTGCTTGCATCCCGATGTTCTTCGGAACGAATTGCAGCTGCCCTGTGCCGGACGGGCCCGCAGGCCCTGCCAGCTTCAGGATACTGAAGCTTGAAGTGAAGCTAACCGGAAGGATCAGCCTGATCATTACTGCTGACCACAGCATATAGGAGAAGATTTTGGGAGCGCGCCGCAGCAGGACTCTCGCCAGCATCACGGCGACGGCCACATAACTGGCGGTAATGCTCATGTTCAGAATACTGATCCACAGGTCCGTCATTGAGAGGCCTCCTCGATAATCCTCTTCAGCTCCGCAGCTTCCTTGGCCGATAATTTCTTATCCCCGAGAAAAGCAGTCAAAAACTGCGGCAACGAGCCGCCAAAGGCTTTGTCCACGACCGTCCGGCTCTCATGCCGCTGTGCTTCCGACTTCGGGATGATGGCGGTGACCACAGCCCCTTCGTTCCTGAGAATTCCCCGCTCACATAGCTTTCTTAACACGGTATAGGTCGTGGACTTCTTCCAGCCCAGTACCGCTAGACTCAGCTTCACCAGCTCAGTGGAATTAATCGGTTCATGGTCCCAGATCAGGCAAGCAAATTTATATTCGGCATCATATAATTTGTAGGGTTCCATCCTGTTCACTCCTTATAAGTTTATTGCAGTAGACCTACTGATGTTAAGTCTATTGCAGTAAACCTATATTGTCAAGGATACACCCGTTACCTCCAGCACAAAATAACCCCACAAAGCGGGGATTTAGCTTCGATGATAAATCAGGTACTTTGCGGGGACCCCAAAACACATAAATTCTTATCTATCAAAAGAAGCCGGAACCGCCTGATTGCTCAGGGGTCCCGGCTTCTTGATTATTGCCTTACTTCTTACGGACGTTCGATCCAGATATAGCCGTCATCATCTACTTCAACCGTAGCATGCAGGCCTTCGGCCAATACACGCAGCGGCACATTAGCATCTCCGTACTCATCTACGAATACCGCTAACGGAAGCTTCACGGTCTTGCCGGCAATTAGTGCCTGCGCGGAACCGATTTTGAATACGAGCTGATCGCCGTATACATCATCGGTAACCTTGATCGACTTGTTAGGTCCATCCCACTCTACCTTAGCATCCAGATCCTCTGCGACATAGCGCAGCGGAACATAGGTAGTGCCATTCTTCACAACCGGATAATAATAATCGTCGTCCGGTGCGATCATCAGGCTCTTAGCGGTGATTCCCATCTCTTCTTTGAGCAGCTTATATACCTGTGAATTAGGTTCGAAGCTTCTCAGGGTCTCCCCTGGAGTAAGATCTCCCATGGAGTAATCAATTGCACCTGTTGTGCTGATCGCATCAGCGGTAACAGGACCGTTCACATTCCAAGTTTCGGATACCAGCTTCATGTTGATGCTCTGCAGCGGCAGATATTCATCGGCCGGAAGAGCGACATTGAAGTCGATGTTCTGTTTGCGGACATGGAAGCCGCTGTCCACGAAGATATCCGCGCTCAGCTTGGTATCCTTGCCTAGAACAGTCTTAAGTTCAGGAGTGCTCTCATAGAGGTTCTCCAATTGCTTGTCATAGACCAGCAGGAGAGCATCCACAGCCAGCTTGGCTGCATCATGCACTACGGTAACTACCCCTTCTTTGTCCTCCAGCGGAATATCGCCCAGACCAATGCTGTTCAGATCTTCAGCTCTGTCTTTGATGAGCGGATACATATAATCATATAGACCGCTGATCAGGGCAGTGAAGCCTTCGGTATCCTTAGACACAGATCTCAGGAAACTCTTAAGCAATACTGGAAGCTCTTCTCCTGTAATTTCCGTATGTAGCTTCGTCAAGCTGGTTGGCTGGCCGTATACGGATTCATTTACTGATGTCACTGTGATCGCACCCGGATTCGGAAGATTCTTGATCACAAACTGGGAGGCCAGCTTGGTGAATTCCAAAGTCTTGGCTGGATCAGTTACTTCCAGGCCAAGCAGCATTTCATTGCTCTGAAGCGGCATGTAGAACGGCTGCTTCGCACCTTCAGCGGTGAAGACCAGGTTCTTCTGGTCGGTGAAGAGGGAGAAAGGAATCTTGAACTCCTTGTAACCCACAACTCCTGTGGCCGAGACATTGCCGTTATCCTGAACCTTCACATGGCCGAGCGTAAGTGATAAGGAATTAATAAGATCAACAACTTCCCGGTCCTCTGCGGTGATGCCTGCGGCAGGAACAGCGCTCAGGGTCATCGTAGTGCTTGATTCAGAGGATTTAACATCCAGATCCCCCAGCAGTGCCTTATTGACATCGAAGCCGCCAACCGCTTGGCAGCCTGACAGAATCAGCAGCAGGGCGAGAATCGGCACCAGCCATTTGGTTCTTGCTTTCATTTTCTTCATAGCATGTCTCCTCTAGCTCATAATTTGGCAACGTACCCATCATCTCAGAGGAGCATCAATTTGTAAATACAGCACCTGGAAATGATGAACCCTCATACGCTAAATAAACTCCGCCATTCTATAAATACCCATTCTTTGAAAAAGAGAAACTTTACCAAGGCAAGTATTGCTAAATGGGCCGGATAAAAGCTCCACCAGACCCAGCGCGGCAGACGTCTCTTCTCCAGCAGCACCCAAAAACCCGGGGTCAGCGCAATCAGAACGGTCGGAATAATGCTGGCCATCTGCACCAGCCAATTATAATAGAACAGATAGAATACATTCAGCGCCAAATGCGCCAGCACGAGCACATAAGAACGGGTATAACGGAAGATCAGCACCAGCAGCAGGCCGTAGGCGTTGTAGTCAAGCGGCAGCGCATCCATCAGCAGCACAGCGACTACCACTACCGGAATACCCGTCCACAGATTGGGCAGCTTATCAAGCAGGGCAAGGACCAGCGCTGAGATCAGCAGGGTGAATACGACGTTCCAGCCTCCCGGATGAATCGCCAGATTGTACGGAATTTGCGCCAGCACAGCGATGACAAGCAGCCGCCGCAGATAGCGGGGTCTGGAGGAGGTATGGATATAGCCTTGCGCCAGCGCGTAGCAGTAGATCGGGAAGGCAATTCTCCCCACATATCTCCAGGCAAGCTCACCCGGGAAAAAGATCAGCCCAACATGGTCAATCAGCATGGTCAGCATGGCAATAATCTGCATCTGTAGCCTCCTGTTACTTGCATGAAATTTAAAGTACCTTAGGTGCTATTATCCATGCCAGAGGCAGATGCTGCAAGCTGCGCGGGAAGACTTGTACGCCAAATAACCCCACAAAGTGAGGCTTTAGCGTAGGTGATGACTCAGGTACTTTGCGGGGACCCCAAAACATATAAATTCTGGCCAACAAGCCGGAGCCGCCCCATCTGGAGCAGTCCCGGCCTGAGTCTCTATCCTATTATCAAGCTGTCTTCGACTTGTTATAGATATCGAAGCCTACGGCAAGCAGCAGCACCAGTCCCTTGATCCCCTGCTGCCAGTCTACGCCGAGGCCGACGAGCGACATGCCGTTGTTCATGACGCCCATGACCAGACCGCCGATAATGGCTCCGACCACGGTTCCGATTCCCCCGGACGCGGAGGCTCCGCCGATAAAGCAGGCGGCGATGGCATCCAGCTCGAAGTTGGTACCAGCCTTGGGGGTGGCAGAGTTCAGGCGGGCCGCGAAGACCAGACCGGACAGGGCAGCGAGTACACCCATGTTGACGAAGACCCAGAAGGTCACCCGTTTGGTTTTGACGCCGGAGAGGCTTGCTGCCTTCTCATTGCCGCCCAGGGCATAGATATGCCGCCCCATGGTCATGTGGTTCATGACGAAGGAGTAAATCACGATCAGCACCATCAGAATCACAAGGATGTTAGGAATCCCGTTATATTGCGCCAGAACATAAGTGAACAGGTTGATGACGATCACCAGCGCAGCGGCCTTGGCAACGGACATCCAGACCGGAGATTGCTCGAAGCCGTACTTCACCGTGATCCGGCGGCTGCGGATTTCCTGATAAATTACCAGCAGCGACAGGACAATTCCGATCATTAACGTCAGTATGTTCAGCGAGCCGCCGCTGGCCACATCAGGAATGAACCCGGAGCTAATCTTTTGAAATGTCTTCGGAAACGGCGCAATCGACTGCCCGTTCAGCACGATCATCGTCAGGCCGCGGAATAGCAGCATGCCCGCCAGGGTCACTATGAACGCCGGGATTTTGACATAAGCGACCCAGAAGCCCTGCCAGGCCCCGACCAGCGCACCCATCAGCAGCGAGAGGACTACCGCCAGTACCGGATTCAGCTCCATATCCACCATCATAATGGCCGACAGGGCGCCGATGAAGGCAGCTACCGAGCCGACGGAGAGGTCGATATGACCGGTGATAATCACCAGAACCATCCCGATCGCCAGCACCAGTATGTAGCTGTTCTGCAGAATCAGATTGGTCACGTTCAGCGGCTTCAGCAGAATGCCGTCCGTCATAATTTGAAAGAACACCGAAATAAAAATCAAGGCAATAATCATGCCGTATTGGCGGATATTTTTTTTGAACAGTTCACTAATGGCTCCCATGCGGTGTTACCCCCTGCTTCGTGTCATAAATTTCATCAAAAGCTCCTGCGTGGCGTCCTTCCGCTCCACTTCCCCGCTGATCCGCCCCTCACACATGGTGTAGATCCGGTCGCACATCCCGATAATTTCCGGCAGCTCGGAAGAGATGACCAGCACGCCCTTCCCCTCTGCGGCTAGGCTGTTGATAATGGAATAAATCTCATATTTCGCCCCGACATCAATGCCCCGGGTAGGCTCATCGAGGATCAGAACATCCGGCTGGGCGTAGATCCATTTGCTGAGCACCACCTTCTGCTGGTTGCCGCCGCTGAGATTCACGGTTTTTTGCAGGATGCTGGGGGTCTTGATGTTCAGCTTCTTGCGGTACTCCTCTGCGACCAGCACTTCCTCGTTCTCATTAATGACGCCATGGCGGGAGAGCTTCTTCAGACTGCTAAGCGAGATATTCCGTTTGATATCGTCAATCAGGATCAGGCCGTAATGCTTGCGGTCCTCGGTCACGTAGGCTAATCCATGCTCTATCGCCTGGCTGATATTATTCAGGTGCACTTCCTTGCCGTGCATAAAAGTCTGGCCGCTGATCCGCTTGCCGTAGGACTTCCCAAACACGCTCATCGCCAGCTCCGTACGCCCTGCGCCCATCAGCCCGGCAATGCCGACCACCTCGCCGCGCCGGATGTCGAGATTGATTCTATCCAGCATTTTGCGGTCCGCCTGAGTCTCGTGATAGACATTCCAGTCGCGGATCTCGAAGATCGTCTCGCCTGGGTTAGGTGTGCGCTCAGGGTAACGGTTCGTCAGGTCGCGCCCGACCATGCCTTTGATAATGACATCCTCTGTAACGGCATCCTGCTTCATATCCAAGGTCTTGATGGTCTGTCCATCCCGCAGAATCGTGACGGAATCCGCTATCTTCTCGATTTCGTTCAATTTGTGGGAAATGATAATCGAGGATATCCCCTGCTTCTTCAGCTCCAGAATGAGCAGCAGCAGGTTCTCGCTATCATCCTCATTCAGCGCCGCTGTCGGTTCATCGAGAATGAGCAGCTTCACTTCCTTGGAGAGCGCCTTCGCGATCTCTACAAGCTGCTGCTTGCCGACACCTATCGTTGAGACTCCTGTAAACGGCGATTCCTTGAGGCCGACGGTGGTTAGCAGCGCCTTGGTCTTGACCGTCGTTTCGTTCCAGTTGATCACCCCGCGTCTGGCCTGCTCATTGCCGAGGAAGATGTTCTCCGAAATCGACAAATACGGAATCAGCGCCAGCTCCTGATGGATAATAACGATCCCCAGGCCCTCGCTGTCCTTGATATCCTTGAACTGGCATACCTGCCCCTGATATAAAATATCCCCTTCATACGTCCCGTGCGGATACACTCCGCTAAGCACCTTCATCAGTGTGGACTTGCCTGCCCCGTTCTCTCCGCAGAGGGCGTGGATCTCGCCTGCCTTCACCTGCAGATTGACGCCCGAGAGCGCTTTGACGCCGGGGAATGTCTTGGTAATGCCTTTCATCTCCAAAATAATCTCACTCAAGTGCCTCTCACCCAGCTTTCCTTGTGACTGTGCAGCGGTTCACCAGCGGCGCTCCTTGCTTCTCGGCTGCCGCCGGTGCCCGCTAGACCTGCGCTATGACGGCTATTGTCCCAGCTGTTCCTTGGTATAGTACCCGCCGTCTACCAGCACTTTATCCACGTTGTCCGCATCCACAGAGACCGGCTCCAGCAGGTAGGACGGGACGATTTTGACACCATTGTCGTAGGTAGTGGTATCGTTGACTTCGGCTTCGGTCCCCTTCAGCACACTCTCGGTCATCTCCACCGCCTTCTTAGCCAGCTCGCGGGTATCCTTGAATACCGTCTGGGTCTGCTCTCCGGCCAGAATCGACTTCACCGAAGCCAGCTCGGCGTCCTGTCCGGTGACCACCGGCAGCTTCTTGTCACCGGAGCCGTAGCCTACACCCTTGAGTGAAGACAGGATACCGATGCTGATGCCATCGTAAGGAGACAAGACGGCGTCCAGATTATCGCTCGCATAGTTCGCGCTCAGCAGGTTATCCATCCGTGACTGGGCGGCGGCGCCGTCCCAGCGCAGCGTAGCTACCTTATCCATCGTAAGCTGCTTGCTGCGGACCACCAGCTTGCCGGAATCGATGTACGGCTTCAGAATCGACATGGCGCCATCGAAGAAGAAGTAGGCATTGTTGTCATCCGGCGATCCGCCGAACAGCTCGATGTTGAACGGGCCCTTGCCGTCCTTCAGGCCAAGCTTCTCCTCAATGTAGGAGCCTTGCAGCACGCCCACCTTGAAATTATCGAAGGTTGCGTAATAGTCTACGAATTCACTTTTTTTGATCAGACGGTCATAAGCGATGACCTTAACGTTGGCGTCATGCGCCTTCTGCAGCACATCCGTCAGCGCCTCGCCGTCAATTGAAGCGATTACAATGGCGTTCACGCCTTTGGTGATCATGTTCTCAATCTGCGACACCTGATTCTCGACAACATCCTCCGCATATTGCAGATCCGTGCCGTAGCCCAGCTTCTCGAACTCCTTGACCATGTTGTTGCCGTCATTCACCCAGCGCTCCGAGGATTTGGTCGGCATCGCAATGCCCACCTTGCCCTTGGATGTATCCCCACCGCCGGAAGAGCTGCCGGCACTGCTGGATGAATTACCGCTGTTGCCGCATGCAGATAAGATGAGTACCATTGTTAGCAGAAGCGTGATCATTGAATATCTTTTCATTCCTGCACTACCCCCTGAACTATTCTGATGTCTTCCACAGGTGATCCCGTGTGACAAATCGAGTATAGCAACCGGGAGCAGGTGCCGTATTTACACTGAGTCTACTGTTTTTGTGAAAATATAACTTTATATATGCAAAAAGGAATGCCCCTCGCTTATAGATAGCTGCGGAAGCATTCCCCACTATTAATCTGATCTTCTATTACTTGCGTACCTCAGCCTGCACCCCTTTACGGAACTGCAGCGGAGCCACACCGGTCTGCTTCTTGAAGGCGGTGCTGAAATAATGCTGGGTCTCATAGCCCGACTGCTCCGCAACCTCGTTAATGCTAAGGTCGGTAGAATGCAGAAGCTGCGCAGCCCGGCGGATACGAGTCTGGGTCAGATACGTGCCGAAGGATTCGCCCAGCTCCTGCTTGAACAAGCGGCTCAGATAGACCGGCGAGGCTTGAAGCAGCCCTGCTGTCGCCTCCAGGGTAAGCCCGTATTCGCTGTAGTGCTCCTGGATATGCTGCTTGGCCCGCCGGACGAGCGGCGACAGCGGCTGCTCCTTGACCAGCGCCATCCGGCAGCTCCGGTAAGCGGCAGCCAGCTCTGTAATCTCTCCCTGGATCAGCCGGGTGCCGACTTCAACGGCGATTTTGAGATGGCTGCGTACAGCCGCCTCCACTCCGGCCAGGATGCGCTCAGCGGCAGCATCCCACAGCAGGATAACGATCAGTCCGGCGGCGTCCCGGAACATCACCTTGGGATACGGGTCCAGCAGCTCTGCGGCGATATTCTCGATGGCGAACAGGAAGAGCTGGCGCTCCTTCTCCTTCATCGCCGGATGCTGGCCCTCCCACCTCCAGCGGATGATGCCGATCAGCTCCGGCCGCTGCGAAGGAAGCTTAAGGAATTGCAGCTGCTCCCTGATCTCTGCCTGGCTCAGATTACCGTCCAGCCATTCCTGGCAGAAGCGCTCACGCAGCAGCGGGAAGTTCTTCATCAGCTGCCGGGAGGCCTGCTCCAGATGCAGGTTCTGCTGCCGCTCGGACTCCAGCTCATCGCGAACGCCCCGCAGTACCTGCATCAACTGCTTGGGCTCTGCTGGCTTGAGAATATAATCATTCACCTGCAGCCGGATCGACTCCTGCGCATAAGCGAATTCATCGTGGCCGGTGATTACAATAATCTTGCAGCCCGGAAGCGCTTCCCGCAGCCGCTTCATCAGCTCCATGCCATGCATAATCGGCATGTTCAGATCGACCAGGGCGATATGAATGGCAAGCTCAACGGCCAGCTCCAGCGCCTCCTCCCCGTCTTCTGCCTCTGCGGCTACCTCCATACCGAGGCTATTCCAGTCCACGCATTGCCGGATGCCCTCCCGGATAATGCGCTCATCATCGGCAATGATTACTTTCCATTTGTCCATCATGTACAGATCATCCTCCTCTATCCTAATGCTTCTCCGGGTAATTCTCACGAACAACCGGGTGACTTACGGTTACAAGTGTCCCCTGCCCTTGCCCGCTCTCAATCTGGATGCCGTACGGCACTCCGTAGGTCAGCCTGATCCGCGCCTGCACATTCAATATGCCGTAGCCGCTGCCTGCGCTGCCTGTTCCCGCCATTTCAGTGTCCGTACGCTCCAATTCTTCTGTACCTACCGCTTCGAGCCGCCGCCTGAGCTCCTTCAGCTTATCTGCAGACATCCCTGCACCATCATCGCGCACAGTAAGATACAGGTCGTTGTCCCGTTCCACGACTGCAATATAGAGGTGTCCGGGGCCGCGCCGCTCCTTGATGCCGTGATAGATCGCGTTTTCTACCATCGGCTGCAGCAGCAGCTTAAGCACATAGAGCTCCTGTAAGTGCGGCTCCACTTCAATGGAATAAGTCAGCTTGGTGCTGTAACGGACATGCTGAATTTTCAGATAACTGACGATATGCTCCAGCTCATCGGAGAGCGGTATGATATCGCTCCCTTTGCTGAGGCCCAGCCGGAACAGCCTGGAGAGGGACTGCACCACCTCGGCGATATCCTCCGCCCCCTTGCTGCGGGCCATCCAGTGAATCGTATCCAGCGTATTGTACAGAAAATGCGGCTTGATATGCGCCTGAAGACTGCGCAGCTCCGCCTCACGCTTTTGCCGCGCCTGAAGCTCGGTCAGGGATAGCAGCCGGCCAATCTGGGCCAGCATCGTATTGAAGCTGCGGCCGAGCAGCCCGATCTCATCGGAACGGCTGCCCCAGTAGCGGATCGTCAGATCGCCGGACTGCGCCTTGCTCATGAAGGAGGCCAGCTGGCCGATGGGACGGGAGATCGAATAGGCCAGATAGAACGATGCGGTCATGCCCAGCATACAGACTACAAATACAAAGGTAACAACATTGAACGTAATCTCGCGGATACCATAAGCCGACTCATCCATCGGGAACACGCCCATCGTGGTCCAGCCGGTAAACGGCGAGGTCCGGTAGATCAGCTGAAGCTCACGGCCGTCTACGGTCTCTGAGGTAATGCCCGAGGACTCGGTGAACAGACCTGCCGGGATGGTACGCATCAAAGGGTGCTGCGGCGCGTAAATCATCTCTCCGCGATTATCCACCACCGTCAGATATCCGGTTTTGCCGAGCGTGACATCTCTGGCCGTCTCCGCAATTACCCGCAGCTTCAGATCCACCAGCACCACGCCCTGGACCACCTGTGTCTCAGGATTCACAATGGCCCGAACGGCCGAGACCACCTCGCTCTCCTTATAGTCCACATGGGACCTGACTGCACGGCCATACGGATGCCCCACGATCAGGAAGATCCCCTTATTCTCTGCCGCCTGCTTGTACCAGGTCTCCTCCGTCAGCCTGGTGCCGGAACGGGTATACATCTCATTGCTGATGAAATCGCCTTCACGGTTTACCAGCATAATGCCGGCAATCTCCGAGCTCAGCGTGGTGAAGCCCTGCAGGAATTTGCGGATATTGTATTCCGCTGATTCCCCATTACCTGCTGCAGGGATCGGCTGGTCCGGAACCGGCGGCTCTCCCTTCAGGAACTTCTGGACGCCCGGATCGAACGAGATCAGGTATGTAATTTTTTGCAGATTCTCTACGTCGCTCTCAATGGCCGTATTCACCTTGCGGATAAGCTGCATCGTGTTCTCGGTGCTCTGCTCCTCCACGATCCGGTCCACCGTCCAGCCAATCAACAGCCCAAGTCCAATGGAAGGCAGGATGCTAATCAGCAGGAAGTGAATAATCAGCTTATAGCGGATCGGCATATTATTCAGCTTCAGCTTCTCCATTGTCACGCCGGTCTTGCGCATCTCTGGCTCCCCCTCTGTAGCCTATTTGGCATAATAATTATCCACATTCTGCCGCGTGACCACATCAATTCCGGTATCTACAGAATCGGGGACAGGCAGGGGCTTGTTATTGGCATAGGCTTCAGGATCAGCCTCCAAATCACGGTGCAGATGGAACAGCTCGGTCAGTGACCAATACCCCATATTCCAGGTGCCTTGGGCCATGGTTGCAGCAATCTTGCCCTCCTTCACCAGATCGAGCGTGCCCTTATCCGTATCGAAGCTGATAATCTGCGGGACCGGTCCGCTGCCTGGGGCGGCTTCCACGGCTTCCGCAACCCCGATACCGCCATTACTTTCTGTGGCAAAAATCCCGGCCAGCTGCGGATACCGCACCAGCAGCTGCTCGGCAGCCTCCCTGGACGCCACCTGATCTCCCCGCCCATCCTTGACCGCCACCAGCTTCATCTGCGGGTATTTGCTGCGGATTGTATTCGTGAAGCCGTCCGTCCGCTGCTGATGATTATGCTGCTCCGGTGTGGTGATAATGGCGACCTCGCCCTTGCCCCCGGTCAGTTCGGCCATCTTATCCGCCGCCTTCGTTCCGGCATTGTAATTGTCTGTTCCCAGGAAGGAATACGCCTTGCTGCCCTCAGCGCCCGAATCAAACAGCACTACCGGAATACCGCTCTCCACAGCCTTGTTGATCGTCGCTGTAAGCAGCTTGGAATTCACGGCCGAGATGGCAATTCCCGCCGGCTTCTTGGCGATGGTCTGTTCCAGCACCGTCATCTGTTCACTCGCGTTGTGCTGGGTGGAGCCGTGATACTCGACGGATACATTAAGCTCCTCTGCTGCATCCTCGAAGCCCTTCAGTACGCTTTTCCAGTAATCAATGCCGATCTGGAACGTAACCATCACGTATTTGTCTTCAATATTACCGCGCAGTCCGGTAGTCTCCCACGGATCTGCCGCATTCCCCTGCTGCTTGTAATTCAGCACGTAGAGCACGAAGATGCCGATTAACAGCACGTAGACGAGCCCAAGCTTTTTCACATATGTAACCCCTTTCATGAATGCCGAAGGTCCGCAAACCCCAGGTTCTTCCATCTAAGTCCAATCTAGTCTACTGGCTTGGCAGCCGTTCCGTCAATTACGTTACAGGGCCTATAGTTAAAAGATCATTATCTGCTGCGACATTTTATGTCGTACCAGCTGATTTATACTGGACAGGTACCATCAATTCAATGAAACGAGGATTACAAGAATGTCAAAAACCAAACGCGGACGGGTACTCTGGACCCTTCCATCCCGTGGACGCGGCACCTGTCCTGTCTGCGGGTCCACCCGAATCAAGCTGCTCTACACCAAAATAAAATCCGACGGCACCGCCCTGAAGGTCTGCAAGCGCTGTGACAAAGCCACGCAGGTTAGAGTGGACGCAGCAAACCGGTAAACTGACGCAAGGATGCCCCCTGCTTCATGCTTCGCGCATGGATGCCGGGCAGCATCCTTGTTTCTTGACGGGGAATGCTCACCTCTGGTCTAATGCGTCACCACCAGCTATACTGGAGGCTTACAGAAAGGAGCGGAGCCGCAGTATGAGCCATATCCACCGGATCCAGTGGTTTGACCAGCAGATTCGCCAGCTTGCTTATCCGAACAGCAGGAAGCTGGCGGAGCAGTTCGAAATTTCAGGGCGCCAGGCGCAGCGGGATATTGAATACCTGACAGAATCCCTCCGGGCTCCGCTCCGGTATGTGGCGAAGCAGCGCGGATATATATATGAGGACAACAGCTTCGTGCTGCCTCATCTGTACATTACGGACGAGGAGCAGCGGGTGCTTAAATATCTGGCTTACCGGTATAGCCATTATGATTATGAGAATGCCCAGAGTATCCGCAAGGTCGGGAGTCTGCTGGAGCGGTTCACCGAACAGCCTCTTACGGATAGGGAGCTTAAGCTGCCCGTCTTTGAAGTGAATGCCCACCATATACAGATGATAGAGATGCTGGAGCAGGCGATCCGGGCCCGCAGGGTGGTCCATGTTCTCTACCGGAACGGGCAGGACACTCCGCAGGAGTTGTATCTCTGCCCCCAGCAGCTAAGCCGGCGGGTAGAGGAAGATTATCTGGTGGCAGCTGTGGAGGGCGACGGACGGAGTGAGTATTTCAGCCTGTCCGGCATCCGCCAGCTAACGTTGACTGGCAGGGTTTTTGCAGCCGGAGAAGACGGTCCGGCGGCAACGGCAGAGCAGACCAGACCCTTGAAACCATTCACGGCAAGAATCCGTATGAACGGAGTGCCTCAGGATAGCTCATGGGGTGGTTATCAGCTCCGCGCCGCCGCTGATGAGGTCTATGAGGTTGATTTTTATGATACCAGCGCGTTTATTGCTCAGTTGCTCCAGGCCGAGTGGAATGCCCTCTTGTCCCCCAAATGGCTGAAGGACAAGCTCCGCAGCATCTGCGAAGCAGCAGTGAGACGGCTGGATGAACAGGAGAATGAACAGTGAGCAAACGATCAGGCGTAATTCTTGACGTTCAGATGAAGCGTGAATCGAAATCTTTTACCGATGCGCTCTATGCTGTAACGACTGCCGCCGGTTTATTCGAGGGTCCAAAATTCATGCTCTCCGGGCTAAGCGGCATGGCCTTCAAATTCACCGTGCACAAGAAGCTCCTCCCCTTGTCCGTTACGGCTTATGGGCAGTGGGGCATAGAGCATAGTGCGGCCGCCGATAACCTCGGCATCTTCTTCCAATATGACGGCGGGAGAACCAGACATGCTTCGTTCGGGGAGTATCAACGGATCGCTATTGACAGTGTCAAGCAGAGTCTGGACCGTGGCCGGGCCTGCATCTACTGGATACCGGAATTCGGCGTGATCCATGGTTATGATGAGGATGACCGGGTGTTCTATGTGCAGGATGGCTGGTCCGGCGAGACACAGGTTGTGCTGTATGACAACTTCGGCCTTAACTTCACGCCCTTCTGGTTTTGCCACTATGTGGGGGATGGAGTGAAGATTCCGCTGAAAGATGCTGTGCTGGAGTCGCTGCGGCTTGCGCTGGAGGATTGGGATACGCCTTACAAAACACTACCCGACTTGAGTATAGCTTCAGGCCGCCTGGCCTACAGCTTCCTGATCCGGGTGCTACAGGAGGGCGGGTTCGACAGTAACGGTGCTGTCTACATCCTGGAATCCTTCCAGACATCACGGATTGAAATCTCCGCTTATCTGCGGGAGGTTCAGTCCGCATTGCCCGGGCTGGAGGAGGTTCAGCACTTGTATGCTGACTTGGCGGAAGAGCTGAGGGGGCCGCTCGCGGCTGCAATCTCAGAGAATAACAGCGGCAAGGTGCTGAATGAGGAGCAGCTTCCGTCCCTCTGTGCTGCTTTGGAGAGGGCATTGGAGCTTGAGGAGCAGGCCATGGGGCGGGTCAAAATAATCTCTGGACAGTACCCGGACCGTAAGCGGTCCACTCTGCCAAGATGGGGGGCGCATACCGCACGATGAATGACCATCATAACAAGCAAGTTTCAGCCACTGCGGATCAGCCGCGTGTGCCGCTCGCATCTTCTTTTGCGGATGCCATGCATCAGGTCCTGTCGGCTAAAGGCTGGTTCACGCGTTCGAAGCCCATGCTGGCCGGAATGACGGCCTTATGTTTCCGCCTGTCCGTGCACAGGCAGCTTCACCCGGATTCTGCTACGGCTTATAACTGGGCAGCTGAACATTTCGTAGCGGCTGATCTGATCGGCATTATCGCCAGTCAGGGTGCAGGCTTTAACTTCAGTCCCACCTTCCCTCTCTATCAGAAGCAGGCTATTGCGGCAATCCGCCAATCCCTTGAGCAGGGCACCGGCGTGGTCTGCTGGAAAGACCGTTTCGTAGTGATTACCCGCTGTGATGATGAGCGGCAGCTCTTCTATTACAAGGAAAGCGATGCTGCCGCAGAGCTGGAGCTGCCTTATGATCAACTTGGAAGAAATGAGTCGCCATATTGGTACGGCCAGATCTATGAAGGTCAGGTCCAAAAAGATACTCTTCAGGTAATCAGAGAGTCCTTCATCCAAGCGGTGTACAAGGCAGAGGTTCATGATCCGATGCTGCCGGAATCGCAATATGCCTGCGGCCTTAAGGCCTATGATGCCATGCTGGAAGCCTTGGCGGGCAAGACCTATGATGCTGCCGGAGCCTATGAGACGTTGATTTTCTATGCAAGAATGAAACAGGATACGGCAGCCTACGCCAGGGAAGCGAGCCTGTACTGGCCTGAAGTTGAAGGTGTTGCAGAACATTATGCAGCTCTGGCTGCTGTATATAACGAAATTACCGGCACTCTAATCCAAAAGCCTGTACAAGCTCCTGAGACTCCTTGCTCCATTGATGCTGAAGGCCTGCTCCCGCTCCTTCGGGAAGCTCAGCGGATCGAGACCGCAGCGATCCAGTCCATCCGTCTGCTGCTGCGGGAGCCGATCGAGAACCGCTTCCATGATGTGGGGCTGCGTTAACCCCTGGCGGAGTGCTCAGAACATCAGAGACTCCGCGTATTTCTCCCCTTCCAGCAGGTCGTATTCAACTAGACGGTAGTCAGCCAGCAGCGCCTGTTGCTCCGGGGTTAGCTCCTTCAGGATTCCCGTATCGCCCGGACCGATTAGCACCTTCTTGCTGAGTCCGGGAATTTCCGCCCGTACCCGCTCAAGCAGCTTGTAAAAAGCCGGCAAAGTCTGTCCGGATAACCGGAAGACCGCAGGGCCGAGAAAAGCCGGGCTGAGCGTCCCGAGCGGCTCCTTCCCGATCTCAAAGTTTGCGAGTACCAACAGCTTCGTCTCATGCTTCAACCTTGGCTCCTGATCCCAGCCGGCTGCGGTATAGATCCCGGCGCTGAGCGCAGGCAGATGATCTCCCCAGAACACCGCAATAGTGGGCCGCTTGATCTTCAGCAGCTCCTGCTGGAGATAAGCCATGGCCTCGTCTGTCAGCTTGGTGTCCTGTACATAAGTCTCCAGCTCATCCTTCTGATCCGGGAGGCCGCCCTCTACGGTGATCGTGTTCGGTCCGTTCAGGCCTTTGGTGAAGGGAAAATGATTCTGCATCGTCACCAGATGCAGGAATGCCGGGCCCGAAGCCGCTTGAAGCTGCCGGACCGCCTCCTGAACGGCCGCCTTATCCGAGACATACCCCTCGGGAGTCAGGCGGTCAGCATCCGGCAGATCCTTCTCACTCGTGAAGCTGTCGAACCCCAGCACCGGATAGACACGGTTCCGGTTATAGAAGGTCTCATCGAACGGATGCAGCGCAAGAGCCTCATACCCTCTGTCCTTCAGAATACTGACAATCGACGGCAGAGAGGACATTTTGACGAGGCGCTGTTGATAAGGAATGGTTCCATCCCCCAGAAAATACATCGACAGCCCGGTCAGGGCCTCGAACTCCACATTAGCCGTATTGCCGCCGAATTCCGGGGACAGCAAATAACCGGACGGCGTCTGGCCCGCCACCCCATGGATGAACTTCAGCGGATCTTCGCTTAATGTATACCCAGGCAGGCGCGTAGGGTCGAAGAACGCCTCATTCATCATAAACATAATATTCGGCTGTTCCTCCGGCGCGGCCTGCACCTGCACATCCGGCAATGCCGAATACTTGGCAGCCACCGCTTCAACGGCTTCACGGCTGTAGCCTTCCGGCTTGTCCATCAGGCTCTGCCGCAGATTTCCGGCGAAGGCATACACGAACCCGTTCTGCGTATAATTCACCTTCTGATTCCAGAAGATGTTCTGATAGCTCATTGCTGCAATCACGGGAGATTGGCTGGTGACCAGCACAAGAAACCATGCGCTGAGCCCTACAGAGATCCCCGCCAGCGTCACGCGCAGGGACAATCTGATCCGGTTCTTCGGCAGCTTAATAATCACAAGGACGAGACCGGCAACCAGCAGAAAAGCGGCCCCTATAGCAAGCGGAGAGATCATACCGCTGGTGATTTTACTCATCTCTCCGGCGTTCTTCAGCAGCATCAGATCCCATGGAAATAACGGTTCGCCTCTCGTAGCCAGCTTTTGATCACTGGCAATCCCGAGCAGCACGAACAGCGCCGAGACCACCGCCGGTCCCGCATATGCGTTAGGCACAATCACTGAGCTTAAGAGCAGGATGAAGAAAATTAACAGACTTCCTGTACAATACAGCCAAGGATAAGCTCCAACCCACTTAAGCGCATGAAGCACATCCATCCGAAAAGAAGCGGCCTGCAAAAATAAATTCAGCCCAAACCCTACAGCCAGTAAAATAATCAACAAATACAATAAACGCTTCGATGGCAATAACCGTGACAAGTTCATTCACTCCTAACTGTTAAAGGAGTAGTATACGCCTTTTAGCTTAAAACCGCCTTAAAATTCAGCATCCAATTGGGTACACCCTCTATTTTTCTCCTGTTCCACTAGGATTTTGGGAGGAAACGTGCGCTTGCTGGATACCCCCCTCTTCAAAAAAAAGCTATCGGCGAAGTAGCTGAAGGATAACAAGTTGAAAAACGTAGTTTAATACTCCGGATTCTACCGATTTTGCTGAAGCAATTGGAATAACTACATCTATACAAGCGGATTAGGGCTCTTTTGAAGGAAATCTGGTTCAACAAATGCTATTTTTCCAACTGCTTCTCGACCAGCCTTCTTCCGCCCATCAGCAAGTGGATTTTTCCAACTGTCTCCGCTTCTGAAAGCACTCAATAAGGCAATGAGCCTACAGCCAGTTACTCCCAGCAAAAAGAGAGCAGCATCCAAATTTCAGACGCTGCTCTCTTATCTTTTCTATTCTCATCCCAGAGGATAGACTGAAAGGATAATTAATAATTAGGCCAAGGATTGGAGGGGAATTTTGGAACTGTAGGAGCGGTAGCGTCCGCCTTTGTCACCGGAATTCTACCGCGCTAGGCGGTATAAATTAAGAAATCTGGGGACAACAGCGGACGGAACTCCAAATATTCTCCGGAATGACGCCTTTGCCTAAGGTTACGAACTGAAGTTCAGTTTGTCTCCCCCTACTTCACGTATATCCGGCTGCTCTCCTCCCAATACTCCCCAGGCGCAAGCCCGAACAAGCCGATGTCATCAGCAGGCAGATCCACCTTCGGGGCATTGACCAGGTTGATCTGCGGTTCAGGGCAGAAGAAGCCCTCAGTCGCGCCATTGTTCCAGATCATCCATTGCTTATACGAGGTTCCCACATCATACACCAGCGTAACTCCGGCTTTGCGGTCGGTAAGCTCCATCCGGTTGCGGCCATTCTGGGCAGCTGCGGTGTAGTGGTTGTCCATCGAAGCGTAGAACGGATACAATCCTTCGCCGCGCAGAGCCACTTCATCGGCGGTCAGCTCCTGGAATTTGCCGGTTGGCAGCATCCGCTCATTAAGCTCCCAACGTTCGCCAATCGTCAGCTTAACACGGTAATCCTGCGCGCTGCTGCCTGGTGCGAACGGAGCATTGATAGCGGTATGGAACGCCAGCAGGCAAGGCATCAGCACATCGCCGTCATTGTGAACCAGCAGCTGCTGGGACAGGCCGCCTTCACCGAGCGTGTAGCGTAGCTTCACCGTGTATTTAAATGGCAGATACTGATAGGACGGATGCTTCTCATCCACCTTAATAGCTACAGTGACGAAGCTTTCGCTTGTGCCGGTGCCGAATTCCTCTACCTCCCATGCATCTGTATGTAGGAAGCCGTGCAGATGATTGCCGGTCTTAGCTTCATTGACTGGCAGATGGTAGGTCTGTCCGTTCCAAGGGAACTCTCCATCCTCATAGCGGTTCGGCGGAAATAGCACAGGAATGCCGTGAATGCCCGGGTTCGCCTTGAATGCTTCCATCTCCTCCGCGCCAGGCTCATGCAAGAAACGGTAACCGCTCTCAGTATCACGGAAGCAGATCAGATTCCCGCCGATGCCTGGCAGTATAGCCGCTTCATAACGGCCAGCCTTCAGCCAGACAGCAGCTTCGCCCTCATAGTGTCCTTCAAATGCTGAAATCGATGTCATTACATTAATCCCCTTCCATATGTTCAAAATGACTCTCTCATAGATAGAGTACCACATCTGCCGGAATGGCAACATGCCATTTTTACAGCTGTTCTACTTCGACACTCATGACATGCTCGATTTTTTTGACATCATAATAGATTTCTGTAGCATAATCCTTGTCTGGCGCAGAAACGACCATGTCGATCATCTGCCTGCCATCCTCAAGATCCTTGATCTTCATCCGCCGGATGGTCCGGCCGGTTTTGCGTGTTTTGCGCTGGTCGGTAATAACATTACGCTGCTCAATCTTCTGGATCACATCCGTCAGGATATAGTTCGGTTCCATAATGATTTTGATGGAGATCTCGTGCTTGTTCAGCACTTCAGGTCCGATGGCTTTGATAAGCAGAGGCACAGCGTTAACCGCGAACATAAGCAGTATAACCGCATAACCCGCCTCTACAAAAAAGCCCGCGCCGACCGCAATCCCGATACCGGATGCCGTCCAGATCAGCGCTGCCGAGGTCAGCCCGGAGATGGCATCTCCGCCTCTGCGCAGAATAACACCCGCTCCCAAAAAACCGATACCGCTGACGATCTGCGCCGCCAGACGCATAGGGTCCATGCTCGGATGCTCCGGTCCGCCGAATTTGTCATACGCATGAATAGATACCAGGGTAACCAGACAGCTGGCGATACTGATGACCATACTGGTCCGGATTCCCAGCGGTTTCTGTTTCAATTGGCGGTCAATGCCGATGAACAGCCCGAACAGCATGGCCACCAGCAGCTTAATGATTGATTCCGTATGCAGCAGGTCCATATTCATATTTCATTTCCCTCCTTTCCCGCCCGTCATGGCACATAGAATCAGTATACCTGAAATGCGCTGCAATCTTTACTGAAATTTTCTGCTCCCTGTTCAAAAAAAGAAACGGACGCGTATCCCCGCTAACCGGGAGCTTCAGGCAATACTGCCTGAGGCTCCGGCAAGGAACATCGTCCGCTTCAGAGAAGACCTCACTTATCCCATCATATGAGCGATGAGTGACTTATAGAAGGATTAGCCGTGCAGAAGCGATTCTGCTCCGTCACAGTAGATTTCCGTACCGGTGATATGATCCGAATCCTCAGAAGCCAGGAACAGCGCAAGCTTGGCCACCTGATCCGGACGTCCAGGCCCTTTCTCCAGCGGCTGTCCGCCATCGGGGAACTCCACTTCAATCTGCACTTCCTTGAGATCGTCCGAAGGATAGGTATTATCATCTATATTCGTGGTAATAGCTCCCGGACAGATAGCGTTTACACGAATCTTGTACTGGGCCAGCTCAAGCGCAGCCATCTTCATAAAAGCTACCTGACCTGCCTTGGTCGTACTATAAGCAGAGAACCCGACATTGGAGAATACCCGGTTGCCGTTGATCGAGCTGTTGATCAGAATGCTGCCGCCCTTCTCCTTGAGATGAGGAATCGCATATTTGACGGTGGCGAAGGTGCCACGCAGATTAATCTGAATCGTCTGATCCCAGGACTCGATGTCCATCGTCTCAATCGGTGTCATGGCGCCGTTGATCCCGGCATTGGCGAAGACCACATCCAGCTGTCCCCACTTCTCCACTACCTGGTTCACGGCATGCTCCACCTGCTGCGGATCAGCAATATCACATTCAAACACTTCGGCTTCTCCGCCCTCCTGCTTGATTCTAGCGGCCACCTTCTCCGCATTCTCCACCGTCCGGTCCAGAAGTGCCACCTTGGCCCCGCTTCTGGCGAACTCCAGCACAGATGCCCGGCCGATACCCGAGCCGCCTCCTGTAACAATCGCAACCTTGCCTTCCAGTTTCTTCGCAGTCATATGTGCAGTCGCCTCCATTGGTGTTTGATGTTCAAGTTATGTTCTTTCCCTTAACTTTACCTCTCATACCTGGAAGTGAATCGGAACATAGCGCCTGAAATAGCAAAAAAGCTTGATCCGCGACGGTTAAACCGGCAGCAGATCAAGCCGTAATGCTAAAGAATGATGATCCCGAATCAGCCCAGCATCATCCGGTCGTCAGCCAGCTTATGGCCGCTGATCGCTTCGAATTCGCCAAGCAGACGCTCTACCGTCAGATCCTTTTTGCGCATCTCATCGAAATCAAGGATGATCGAGCCTTTATCCATCATGATGAGCCGGTTGCCCAGCCGGATCGCCTGATCCATATTATGGGTAACCATCAGCGTAGTCAGCTTCATCTCACGGACAATGGATTCCGTAAGGGTGGTGATTAGCTCCGCGCGCGATGGGTCAAGCGCAGCTGTATGCTCATCCAGCAGCAGAATCTGCGGCTGGGTGAAGGTCGCCATCAGCAGGCTCAGCGCCTGCCGCTCGCCTCCTGAGAGCAGCCCCACCTTGGCCGGCAGCCGGTCCTCCAGGCCGATGCCCAGGCGGCTAAGCTGTTCACGGAATAGCGTTCGTTTGTGCGCATTGACACCCAAGGACAGCCCGCGGGACTTGCCCCGCTTGTAGGCCATAGCCAGGTTCTCCTCAATCGTCATATGCGGCGCAGTCCCGGCCATCGGGTCCTGGAAGACCCGGCCGATCCAGCGTGCGCGCTGGTATTCCGCCAGATGGCTGATTGAGCTGCCCTCAATGCGCGCTTCCCCCAGATCGGGCTTCATCACGCCTGAGATAATGTTCATCAGTGTAGATTTGCCGGCACCGTTACTGCCGATAATCGTGACGAAATCCCCGGCTTTCAGTTCAAGATCGATTCCCAGCAGTGCAACCTTCTCATCCGGCGAACCGGGATTGAACAGCTTACACACATTATCAAGCTTCAACATTAGCGGCCCCTCCTCTCTGCTTGCTGCGTTGAGCCAGCTCAGCAAGCTCTGCAGTCCGTCTGCGGGCCGTGCTCTTCTGCTTCACATACCGCTGAACCGACGGGAAGACTAGGGCAATAATGACGATAATTGCAGTGATCAGCTTGAGGTCGGAAGCCTTGAGCCAAGATACCCGGAGGGCCAGAGCGACAACGATCCGGTACACGATTGAGCCGAGCAGCACAGCCAGTGTCGCCCGGAAAACGTTCTTCGCACCAAAGATTGCCTCACCGATAATTACCGACGCGAGTCCGATCACAATCATCCCGATCCCCATTGAGGCATCGGCGAAGGAAGAATACTGGGCGATCAGTGCGCCCGAGAGCGCCACCAGCCCGTTCGACAGGCTGATCCCTAGAATGGTTGTTGAATCCGTGTTGACCCCGAAGCTGCGGATCATCCGCGAGTTGTCGCCGGTGGCCCGCAGGGCCAGTCCCAGATCGGTGCGCAGGAACAGATCCATCAGGATTTTGACCAGCACAACGATAAAAGGCATGACCAGCAGAGGATTCATGGAGCTGAATAACGTATCCTCCCCCATGAGGGAGACATTCGGCTTATCCAGAATCCGCAGATTGATCGAATACAAGGCAATCATCATCAGAATCCCGGACAGCAGCCCGTTGATTTTACCTTTGGTATGAAGCAGACCGGTACACATTCCTGCCGCCATTCCGCCGAGCAACGCACACAGGGTAGCCAATAACGGAGAATAACCACTATTGATCATCACTGCGGCAATCGCGCCGCCGGTTGTGAAGCTTCCGTCCACCGTCAGATCGGGGAAATCCAGAATACGGAAGGTAATATACACCCCAAGCGCCATGAATGCGTAGAGCAGGCCCATTTCCAGAGCCCCGATTAATGAATTATACATTGCTGACTTCCTCCCTCAAGCGGCAAAGGGCGCCCACCCTCGGACGCACCCTGTTTATGAAATCTATAGGTTATTGAATAATATTATTGCCCGGATCAGCCACTTCAGCCTTCATAGCATCCGTTACTTCAATTCCCTGTGCTGCCGCCGCCTTGAGATTAAGGACCAAGTCCAGCTTCTCCTGCATCGTCACCTTCATATCACCGGGACTTTTTCCGTTCTTAAGCACTTCTACCGCCATTTGGCCGACCTGATAGCCATGATCATAGTATTTGAAGCCTACCGTAGCAAAAGCCCCCTTCTCTACCGTATCACGGTCAGCCGAGAAGAACGGAAGCTTATTGTCGTTAGCCGTCTGGATAATCGTATCTACGCCGCTGACAACGGAGTTATCGAGCGTAATGTACAGCGCATCTACGCGCCCTACAAGGGAATCCGCAGCCTGCTTCACTTCCGAAGTATTGGTAATCGCCGCCTTCACCAGCTCGATCCCGTGCTTGTCCAGCTCACCTTTGGCGATATCCGCCATAACTACAGCATTCGGCTCTCCTTCATTAATGACCAGGCCCAGCTTCTTCACCTTGGGGAACTGCGTCGCAATGAAGTTCATCAGGCGGGTAATCGACTCCGGATTGGTATCCGATGCGCCCGATACATTACCTCCGGGATGCTCCAGATCACTGACAATCTTGGCATCCAGAGGGTCGGTTACCGCAGCGAACAGAATCGGAGTGTCCTTGACTTTTTGAACCACTGCCTGAGCTGAAGGTGTTGCAATTCCCAGCACCAGATCATTCTTGTCGCCGGCAATTTTCTGGGCAATGGACAGGTTGTTGGCCTGATCGGCCTGAGCGTTCTGAAGATCCACCTTCAAATTCTCCCCTTCAACAATCCCTGCATCCTTCAGCGCAGCAAGGAATCCTTCGCGGGTGGCATCCAGTGACGGATGCTCCACATATTGCGAGATGGCAATCTTATAGGACTTGGCATCGCCTGAGCCTGCATTCGAGGCTGGAGCTTCCGTCGCTGCGGCCGGGGCATTCCCGGTGCCCGCGTCATTCTTCACTGCTGCATTATTGTTTCCGCAACCGGCAGCTACGAGCATCAAGGCCATACTTAGCCCCATCCAAATCTTCTTTGTTTTCATCAGATAACCCCTCTTCTTGTACGGGTTCAGCGCGAGAACCTGGGCTAGCGGTCCAGCATTATCGCTTTCATCTTTAAAAGCATTAAAGCGAACGCCCGCACCCTGTCCCCATCCGCTCCCCGAATCTATTAAACATATATTATATGTAGGTTGATTTCCCGTCAATCATTTAAGTGGGGTCCATATTTTACAAAATACGCACAATGAGTATCTCCTCGCTTCAACAATCTGCGGTTTATCTTGACATTGTTTGCTAAAGCCTGCAGCACATAAAAAAAGCGGTCCTGCACAAACTTACCTTAAAGTTTGAAGATGGAGCGTGCCCTATGCCAATAATCAATCTGCGTACAAGCAAAATTTTATTGTCCTCCGCTATCCTAGTTACCGCCATTACGGGAACAACCGCCTGCAGCTACACCAGCAAGGACAGCACTCCCAAGGTTAACTCGCTGACCCCAACCGGAACATTTGCGGGCAGCTATTATGAGAAGAATTCTTTTACCGACAAGGAAGGCAAGTACTGGATTCCGCTCAAACCGGCTGTCGCCTCCATCGGCTTCCGGATGAAGGATGACACGGCAAGCGGCGGCTATACCAAGCTCGGCTATAGTGATGTCATGTATATGCTGCGGCCGGATTCCAGCCAGGTGTTCTCATTGGGCCAGAAAATCACCCTTCCCGATGTCCCCGTCCGCCGTGAAGGTCAAATCTATATCACCCCCACCGCCTTGTCCAAGCTGCTGCAGACCGAGGTCGGCTGGAATCCTGTTACTGGCGAGATCAATATCGCGACTCCTTCCGACAGGGAGAGTACAGAGGGCTCCGGCAAGGTGGAGGCTGCGAAGCCGCTGCGGATTCAGAGTGTATCGAGCGTGGACACGGGAGAGCTGGTCTCCTATGCCAAAAAGTTTCTCGGTGTACCTTACGATTTCGGCGCTGGCCCCTATGAAGAGACCAAGCGCTTCGACTGCTCGTCCTTTACACGCCATGTCTTTCAGAAATTCGGGGTGGATCTGCCTCGTCTGGCCAAAGATCAGGACAACATCGGCAGACGGGTGTCGCGCAGCTCGCTGGAGCCCGGCGATCTGATCTTCTTCACCGTACCCGGACGTTTCGAGAGCGACGCGGTTCCCGGTCACGTCGGTATCTACATCGGCGGAGGGAATTTCATTCACACCTGGGGTGACCCCGGCGTACAGATCAGTGAGCTGGACAGCGGATACTGGAGCAATGTAATTCTGCACATGCAGCGCGTGCTCTAGACCCGGACACAATAAATGCAAGGAAGACTGCCTCGGCTCACTTACTGAGCGACCGGTTCACTTCCTTGCATTTATTGCTGAATCCGAACGCACGAATCCTTTGAACCGGCTGCCCTGATATGACAGCTCCCCCCGGTCCCCCTCCACAATCATGGCATACGCCTTAGGCTTCACTTCAAACTCTCTGCGGCTGCCATTATAGAATTCAAAGGTCACATAATAACTCGTGTGGGTTCCCATATGGCCTCTTCCGCCCCAGACCTCTGTCCGTTTGGCTACTGCCGTGACTACCTTTGATTGCAGAGGGCTGGTCTGGTTGGTCATCCAAGTCTTGAGCCCTCTCCAAATCGTATATGCAACAAAGCCTGCGATCAGCAGCAGAATGAGCTTTAACAAGAATGGCCCCTCCGTGAAAAATCCGCTCTGGCTGCTGGACGCTGCCGGGTACAAACCGTTAAATAAGCCTGCATGATGCAAATTAACCGCTCCTTCCGATAATTTTTTCACAAAAAGTTCAATTTACTAAAGAATACGCAGCGTAGCAGCTCCGGTTTCGTTATTCCGCAGTCGCAGGCATTGAAAAAACAGCCTATTATATTTGGCCCTGCTAAGATCCTATGATATGCTTTAACTACAATATACAAAAGAGGGGGGTTCTCATGAGGAGAGATTGGACGCATCTGTCACTGCTGGATGTGCTGAAGGCCGTGTTCCTTCCACTGCTGCTGCTGACCTTCCTGATCATGGCCCTCCAGATGCTGCACGAACAAGAGTCTGAGATGCATTCTGTAAGGCCGGACCGCTATGAGCATAAGCTGGCTCAGCCAGCGCGCGTGCATCATACGCAGATTTATGATGCGCAGGCCGTCAGGCTTGCTCCCCGTGAGAACCCTCTGACGCTGGAGTCCGGACCTTTCGGGCTGCTGCTCTGTGTATCCCTGCTCCCCTTCATTTACATTCTGCTGAAGCGGCGGCTGCTGATTCCGCTCAAATATAATTCACATTTCGTAGGAGTGCGGCTGTACGCTGAATGAGCAGCAACCGCCGTAACCCGCAACACAAATACCGGTTTCCTGCTGAAAGGAGGAAATCTTATGAAAGTCAGATATAGAAACGCTGCACCCTTACGTTATTCTAAGACCTTGCGTCTGCTGTCCATTGTAGGCGGAGGATTACTTGCTGCCGTTGGTCTGGAGCTGTTCCTGATGCCGCATAAGCTGCTTCCGGGCGGCATTGCCGGACTATCCGCCCTGCTGTCCCATGTGACTGAAATGCGGCTTGGATTATTCCTGTTCCTGTTCAACCTTCCATTTATTCTGATGTCGCGCAGGCAGATAAATCTCCGCTTTGCCTTGTATACGATGCTTGGCCTGATCTGTCTGACAGCAGGGTCTCTGGCACTGCACCATTTCCCGGCGGCAATCAGCGAGCCGCTGCCTGCGGCCATTGCCGGGGGTCTATGCCTCGGGTTCGGCCTGGGCATCTCTGTACGCTTCGGCGGGCTGACCGCAGGAAGCGAGAAGCAGAGCGTACGGCTGCTGAACGGAGGACCGCCCAAATCGGCTGAGATGCCGATTATGCTGTTCAACATGCTCATCCTGCTCTACGGCGGATCATTATTCGGCTGGGATCAGGCGATGTATAGTATCATCGCGTACCTGCTCGCCTTTGAAGCGCTGAGGTTCTCCTTAAGAGATCTTTCACTTACGCAGGCGGTGTTCATTACCAGCAGCAAATGCGAGGAGATTCGGCGCAAGCTCCAGCAGTCGCTGGACCGCGAGGTGAAGCTCGTAAAATCCACAGGACCGCAGGGAGAGCCAGGGACAGTATTCTGTCTGGCCAGCAGGCTGGAGGAAGAGCAGCTTGCCTCTATCGTGCATGACTGTGATCAGGACAGCAAGATTGTGATTAATGCCGCGCGGAACAACCGGATCTCAGCGCTTTTCCGTAATAAGCCGCCGGGCTAAGCCCTATGGCCTTCCATAGCGGCACAAAGCAAGTAAAAAGCGTTCCCGTAAGTAACATACGGGAACGCTTTTTGGATTACACGCCTATCGGAGCCTACTGAATCCTGCTATTTGTCAGCGGAACATCCCCCATAAGCGGATCAGGTGAAACGTATTGTTCGGATCAATCTTTTGGGCAATGACGAATTTCACAATTTGTTCTTCCTGCGCAGACGTCAGCTTCTCATGCATCACCGTCGAGGCATTACGCACCAGCTTGCGCACGACTGCTGTATCCTGCAGCTCCTGTTTGGAGATGCCGGTAATCATATTCTTGACGCGTTCCTTGACCGCCGGATTCTTCATCTTCAGCTTGATACGATCCACCAGCTGGGGACTGATTCCATATTGCTGATAACCCAAGTACAGCACCTCCTGTCATATCCAATCATTCACAGTATATGAAGGCAGGTGCCCGGATGTGCCTGTTCAGTCAATTAAATCCCCCTGGAAAATTTGTTCCTGCTGCAAATACCCGCGCAGCGGCGCAACATCCGCCGAGGTCCAGAAGGAAGCCTCCCGCAGCAGCTCCGCAGCATCATCGCGCGCCAGCTCCAGCGTCTCGAAGTCAGCGGTCATATCCGCCAGCCGGAATTCAGGCAGGCCGCTCTGCTTCGTCCCGAAGAAATCCCCCGGTCCGCGCAGCTCCAGGTCCCGCCGTGATACCTCGAACCCGTCATCCGTATCTGTCATTGCAGTCATCCGCTCGCGCCCGATCTCCGACTTCGGATCAGCCATCAGCACACAGTAGGAAGCATGCTCCCCTCTGCCGACCCGGCCGCGCAGCTGATGCAGCTGAGACAGCCCAAAGCGGTCAGCATCCATGATAATCATCAGCGTGGCATTCGGGACATCGACACCAACCTCTACGACCGTTGTAGACACCAGAAGCTGCAATTCGTTACTGTAGAAGTTCCGCATTACCTCGTCCTTCTCGGACGGCGTCATTCTCCCGTGAAGCAAGCCCACCCTGTAATCCGGAAAAGCCTGAGACATCTGCACATGCAGATCAATCGCATTCTGCACATCCAGCTTCTCCGACTCCTCAATCAGCGGACAGATCAGGTAGGCTTGCCGCCCCTGTTCAATCTCGCGGCTAATCAGGTTCATCACCCGCTCCATCAGATCCGGCTTCACCCAGTAGGTGGTAATCGGCACACGCCCCTTCGGCCGTTCGGATAACGTAGACACATCCATATCCCCAAAGACGGTGATCGCCAGCGTCCGCGGGATCGGAGTGGCAGTCATCGTCAGCACATCCGGGTTGTACCCCTTGCGCCGCAGGACACTGCGCTGGTTCACCCCGAAGCGGTGCTGCTCATCCGTAACCACAAGCCCCAGGCTGCGGAAGAAGACATCCTCCTGGATCAGCGCATGGGTCCCGACGACCACATCCAGCATGCCCATCTGTAGAGAGGCCAGCAGATCCTTCCGTTTGCGGCCGGTTACGCTGCCGGTCAGCAGGCCCACGGTAATACCGAAGGGCTCGAACATCTTCGTGAGCGAGCGCATATGCTGCTCTGCCAGGATTTCAGTCGGCACCATCAGCGCACCCTGAAATCCGGATCTTACAGTTGCGTAGAGCGCTATGGCCGCGAGTACAGTTTTGCCGGAGCCCACATCGCCTTGAAGCAGCCTGTTCATGCAATACCCTGAACGCATATCCTGCAGAATCTCCAGCTCCACATGCTTCTGGGCATCGGTCAGCTCAAACGGCAGGCTGCGCACGAATTGCCTCACTGTTGCATTGTCCACCGTATGAACCACGCCATCCATCCGGCCACGGTTCAGCACGCGGAAGGCTTGTACCTTCAGCTGGAACAGGAACAGTTCCTCATATACCATCCGGCGTCTTCCCTGCTGGCCCTCGCGCGTGTCCTCCGGCTGATGGATCGTGGCTATGGCCCGCTTGCGTGACATGAAGTCATATTTGCGCATAATGCTGTGCGGCAGAATCTCAGGGATCAGGTCCCCGTACTGCTGCAACGCCTGGCCAATAATCCGGCGAATCCAGGACTGCGTAATCTTGCCCCCGACGGAGTATACCGGCTGTAACGTTCCTGTCTTCCCTTCGCCTCGGTCCGGGAATTCATAGTTGGTCACCGTAATCTGATTGCGCTTCTGGTCCCACTTCCCCGTCAGCACCACTTCACGGCCGACCGTCAATTGTTCACGCGCATAATGCTGGTTGAACCACGTAGCGGTGAACATCCACGGCTCCGCCACCATCTTGCAGCTCATGCGGGATTTGCCCCCGAAGCGCTGGAGCACCGGAATGCCGATGACCTTGGCTACCACGGTTGCCTTATCGCCGTGCTTGACCTCACTAAGAGATTTCGGACGGAAGTCCTCATACCGGAAGGGGTAATACTCCAGCAGATCCTTCACCGTAAAGACGCCAAAGGCGTGAAGCTCGCTTTGCTTTTGAGCGCTCACGCCAGTTATTTGTTTCACTTCAATTGAATCCAAAGTAAGCACCATGTTCATCCCCTAACCTTAAGCGGGCCAGATGAATACGGCTAAGGTTCCGTTCCCGACATGGCTGCCCACGACAGGGCCGACATTGGTCAGAACCTTCTCTTTCAAGGTGAAATGTCCGGCTAACTCCCGCAGGAACTCTTCGCCGGAAGCCGGTTCAGCCGTATGACCCACGGCCACATGTATTGTATTCACACCCGGCAGATCTGCCTTGAACAGCTCGATCATGCGGGCGACTGCCTTCTTGCGCCCTCTGACCTTCTCTACCGCATAAATAATGCCTTCCGCATCAATGGACAGGATCGGCTTGATATTGAGCAGTGTGCCCAGGATGGCCGATGCCTTGCCGATTCTACCGCCCTTTTGCAGATATTCCAGTGTATCCACGAGGAAATACAGCTTGCGGGATTGACGCAGACTCTCCACCTTCGCCAGAATCTCCGCAGGAGCATGCCCCTGTTCTGCCAGCCGGGCGGCTTCCACAACCATGAACCCGAAGCCGTAGGAGGCGGAGAGGCTATCCACCACGGTGATAGCTTCTCCGTCCTCTTCCAGCATGGATTTGGCCATGACAGCAGACTGATAAGTACCGCTTAAGCCGGAGGAGATATGGAAGGACAAAATGGAACTGCCTGGATGCTTCTCCTGTATATTGCGGTATACATTCATGTATTCTACAGGAGACGGCTGTGAAGTGGTCGGCAATTGCGGCGAGCGGGGAAGACGCTCGTAGAATTGTTCCGGAGTCATATCTACATTATCCCGAAATGCCTCTTCGCCGAACATCAGCGTCAGCGGAACGACTTCAATGCCGTACTGCTCCGCCAGAGCAGGCGGGATATCGGAGGTGCTGTCGGTAACGATTACGGTACGATTCATAATGTTCCTCCCCATACTATGATTTGGCTGCGCCACTCACGTAGAGATTCTACGGCTCGACTGAAAAAAGATAATAGTACAGCGGCTGGCCGCCTTCATGAATCTCAACCTCAACCTGCGGATACGTCTCTTCCAGCCAGCTGCCGAGGGCATCCGTAATGTCAGCCTCGGTATCTGCACCAGTGAGTACAGTAACGATCTCATCACCATTGACCAGCATGCTGGACAACAGCTCCTTGCTGACCGTGAGCAAATCATCGGCAGCAGCAACAATCTTGGAGCTCTCGATGCCGATATACTGACCGGATTTGATCTCCAGATTCTCCATCACGGTATCCCGTACAGCATTGGTAATCTGCCCGGATTTGACCTGGGCAATCGCCTCCAGCATGTTGCTGGTGTTGGTATCTACCGCATCCTCCTCCTGGAAGGCAAAGGCTGCCGAGATTCCCTGGGGAATACTCTTGCTCGGAATCACTGTAATCTCACGTTCGCCCTCCAGCAGCTCCTTGGCCTGCTGAGCAGCCAGGACGATATTGGAGTTATTCGGCAGAATGAAGATATGCTTTGCGGAAATGGAAGAGATCGCATTCACGAAATCCTCTGTACTCGGATTCATCGTCTGGCCGCCGGCCAGGATCGCATCGACACCCAGGCTGCGGAAAATATCCGAAATTCCATCTCCTGAGGAGACCGCAATGAAGCCGTATGGCGCCAGATCATCCGCAGGAGGAACCGCAGGCGCCTGCACACTGGCCTTCTCTTCCGGAATATCGGCGAAGACATCCGGCATCGGAGCGATGTCCATACCGGCAGTCAACAGATCGCGGTGCTGCTCACGCATGTTAAGGATGTGAATCTGGGTAATCTCCCCGTGGACAAGCGCCAGATTAAGCACCTCTCCGGGAGTCTTGGAATGCACATGCACCTTGATTGTCTCATCATCCGAGATGACGATGATCGAATCCCCGTTAACTGATAACGCTTTCCGAAAAGCTTCCTCATCAAAATCCGCTTTCACGGATGCGCCAAGCTGACGGTTAATGAAAAATTCCATATCATATAAAAATTCAATGTCTTCCGTATGGAGCTGTGATTGCGCGGAAGACTGTACGGAGGACATGGCATGCTCAGGTTTGGCCAACACTGGTGCCGGTACAGATACCGGAGCTGCGGCTTGTCCTTGCACAGGAGTCTGCACAGGTGCTGAGACCGCTCCGCTGGTCAGATGCTGATGGAAGCCTTCATAGATGTAGACCAGACCCTGGCCCCCCGAATCCACCACGCCCACCTGCTTCAGCACAGGCAGCTGCTCAGGCGTATGTGCCAAGGCTTCCTTAGCTTTGGCCAGGACTTCAGTCATCAGCTCGATAATATCAGTTGTGCGGCGTGCATAATACACTGCATGTCTGGCAGCTTCCTTGGCGACCGTAAGAATGGTGCCTTCAACCGGCTTCACCACTGCCTTATAGGCGGTATCCACCCCGGTCTGCAGTGCTGCAGCGAACTGCTGTGTGTTAAGCTCATCATATTGGGCCGCGTAACGTCCAAGTCCTCTGAACAGCTGTGACAAAATAACGCCGGAGTTCCCGCGCGCGCCCATCAATAGTCCCTTCGACAGCACTCCTGCACATTGACCGACAGAGGCCGTGTTGTTTCTCTTCAATTCGTTCGCGCCTGCGGTCATAGTCAGATTCATGTTCGTGCCCGTATCGCCATCCGGCACCGGAAACACATTCAATGAATTGACATGCTCGGCATGCTGCTGCAGCATTTCCGCACCGGCTAGTACCATTGCGGTAAAATCTGTCCCGTTTATAGAACGCTTACTCAATGAGAATTCCCCTTCCTAACTTCATGCCTAATCAATTCAATGATCAACTGGACATAATGCACTAATTTATATTGTACTATAAGAGTCTACAGAAATAAATGTTTTTGAATCGGTTGACGAAGCAATTTTTGCTGTGATATGATATTCAAGTATTGTTTTACGCAGGTGTAAGTAACAAGGAGGTGTAATCTATGTCCCGCACATGTACAGTAACAGGCAAGAAACCGGGCAGCGGTAACCACGTGTCTCACGCTAACAACCGCAACCGTCGCTCTTGGGGAGTTAACGTTCAGAAGGTTCGTATCTTGGTGAACGGCAAACCGAAACGCGTGTACGTCAGCACCCGTGCTTTGAAATCCGGTAAAGTTGAACGCGTCTAGTTTCCGATCATTCCCGGGCCTGGCGATATCTCATACCAAGTAGAAACGGACATGCCGTTCTTTCATAGACGGTATCCGTTTCAGCGAGAATAGAAGAGATATTATATTTGTAGCAAAAAGCACCCTTTACATTCGTAAGGTGCTTTTTTTCATATTTACTTGTCTTCTTTAACCTAACTCTTCTGAAACGTGTTCAAAATCGCTTTAACAAAACCTCCCAAAAATCTTGGCAGCTTGAACGTGTAAAATTTCATGATTAACCCTCCCATCAATTCATGCCGTGCAGTAGGAGACGATCCTGTCTAGATGAAGAATATTCCATCGATTGCAGACCTCCGCAAAAAAGGCTACATGAGATTTCTGCTCATGTAACCATATTTATGCGACCACAACTTGGCCTATACCTTCCGTATGCGAATGCAGCAGATTGAGGGTCAATTCGTTCAATAGTAAATGGGTATCCTCGCCTATATCCGGGCTGCGCTGTCCGCCGCCTCACGAATGGCCTTGATCGCGCCTGCGCGGTCGGTGCGGCCAAACACCGCATTACCAGCCACAAGCACATCGGCCCCTGCTTCAGCTACAAGCGGCGCCGTAGCTTCGGCTACTCCGCCGTCTACCTCGATATGCAGACCCTTGTGATGGATCTCCTCAGCCCACTCCCGGAGCTGTGTAATCTTATGCAGTGTGCGCGGAATGAAGGCCTGCCCGCCGAAGCCCGGATTGACTGTCATCACAAGCACCATATCTACATCCTCCAGAACCTCACGCACCGCCGCAGCCGGGGTAGCCGGATTAATGGCCACCCCGGCCATCAGGCCGAGCTCCTTGATCTGATGGATTACTCGGTGCAGATGCACGCAGGCTTCGGCGTGAACTGTAATCACAGAAGCACCCGCAGCCGCAAAATCAGCAATATAGCGTTCCGGGTTCTCAATCATTAAATGTACATCCAGAGGTAAAGAAGTATGGGCTCTCACCGCTGACACAATCGCGGGACCCAGCGTAATATTCGGCACAAAATGTCCGTCCATCACATCTACATGAATCCAGTCCGCACCGCTGGCTTCCGCTTCGGCCACCTCTGCGCCAAGCGCTGCGAAATCTGCTGACAATATGGAAGGAGCAATTTTTACCATGAGTTTAGTACCTCCGCTTTTTATCTTTCATTTCATTATAAAACAGCTTGTAATGCTCGTAACGGCTATCTGCAATATCCCCGGACTCCCAGGCCTCTATCACCTTGCAGCCCGGTTCGTGGAGATGGCTGCAGCCGCGGAATTTGCAATTCTCCGCATAGGAAGCGAACTCACGGAAGCACTCCGACAGCTCTTCTACGCCCAGCTCCAGAAAATCCAGCTGGCTGAAGCCCGGAGTGTCGGCCACAAACCCGCCATTACCTATATCCATCAGCTCTACATGGCGTGTAGTATGACGCCCGCGTCCGAGTCGGAGGCTAATCTCCCCTGTCTCCAGTGCCAGACCGGGTACAAGCCGGTTAAGCAATGTCGACTTCCCTACGCCCGACTGTCCTGAGAAGACGCTGATGATTCCGGCCAGTCGCTGATGCAGCTCATCCGCACCTGATCCGTTCAGTGAGCTTGTGACCATGACCTCGTAACCAATCTGCTCATATAGAGCTTTGACGGCTTCCGTAGCCTGGCCTTCATCATCGGCCAGATCCTGCTTCGTCAGCACAATCAGCGTCTCCAGGCCTGAATGCTCGATATGAACCAGGAACTTGTCCAGCAGATTAAGATTCATATCCGGCTCCCGCACGGAGAACAGCAGCACTGCCAGCTTCACGTTAGCCACCTGAGGGCGGATCAGCTCCGATTCACGGGGAAGCAGTTCATCAACCATGCCCTCTCCGTTCTCAGTCAGCACATAGATTACCCGGTCACCGACCAACGGCGCAATTCCTTTCTTCTTCAGGATGCCGCGCCCCCGGCACTGTACCGCTTCTTCTTCAGTTACAATCTGTTCATCCTTGAGCGGCTTAACATAGTAATATCCGCTTAACGCTTTAATTATGATTCCTTCTGGCATACATGCTGAGCCTTCCTCTCCTGTATATTGCGCAAATGACCCAAGTGTATAGTCCCCCGGGTCATTTCGCTGCTTCAACCCTGCCCGTATTCCCGGCAGCCCGGCTGAAGCTTATCTGTTCTATTATTTATGGACTTTATCTTTGCCCGGCTTGTTGTCAGGGCCCTTACCGTTACTTTTCCCCTTACCATTACTGTTGCCATTGCTGAGGGCGGAAGCCAGTTCAGTGTTATTCTGTCCGTTACCCGGAACATAACCCGTCTGGTCCGTCTCGCCCGGCACCTCTCCTTCTCCGGTGTCCGGCGGAATAATTGCCGGCTCTGCTGTCGGGTCGGGAACTGGAGTCTCAGTAGGCTGAGCAGGCTCGGTAGGAGCAACCGTCGGTGCAGGCGTCTGTGTCTCCACCGGAGGCGGTTCAGGCTGCTGCACAGTGTTATTTTTGACATCGACATAAGTGATCGGATAAGTCTCCAGGAACTCCCCGTCCCGGTATACTGATACCATGCCGTCTTTATTAGGGGCAAGCAGCATGTTCACGGATAAGGTCTGGCTTTTGCCAATCGTGCGTGTGCCCCACTCCTGGTTCTCGCCGCCGTTGCGCGCATCGGCAAACACGATACGAATCTTACTCTTCTTGCCTTCAGCAGCCGGTGCTACCGGAACATTAAACGTAAATTCCAAAGCTTCCGGAGGGTAACCTGTGCTGATGTAGATCGTAATCTTCTCGCCTGGAGGGACCAGATCCCCTGCCTCATAGGCCCACTGCTTCGTAACCTTACCCTTCTCGTAAGTGAAGCTCGGCTCTTGTTTGACCGCATCCAGCACCAGACCTACACTTTCCAGCGCAGCCTTGGCTTCCTTCTCGGTCTTCCCTAGGAGATCCGGCATCTGGGTGTTTTCTTTGCCTTTGCTCACGATTAGCTTGATACTCACCGTCTCAGGATCATATTCTGAGTTTGCGGCAGGCTCAGAGCTAATGACCTTCCCCTTGGCAAATTCCTCACTGAAGCGTTCATCAGGAGTGATTCTGCTCTGGGCTATGCCAAGCGCAATTAACTCCTTGACGGCATCGTCATAACTCAGGTTAGAGACATCCTTAAGCTTAGGAAGAACCTTGGCGGCACTTACCGTCAGAATAATATGAGTTCCTTCTTTGACCATCGTATTGGTCTTGTTCTGCTTCCAGACAATATTCTCTTCGAAATTAGGATTATACTCAACCAGTGCGGGCTCCTCGGCAAACAGTCCCACAGCCTCAAGCTCAGCCTTGGCCTCCTGGAAGGTCTTCCCTGTCACTGCAGGCACCGAGACTTCATCGACCGACAGCTTGGAATTGACATACCACACAATTCCGGTCATGGCGATTAAAACGACCAGCGTAAGGCTGATCCACAGTGCTGCGCGGCCCTTACGCTTCACAGCAGCAGGCGGCGGAGCTTCCTCCATACTGCGGATTCGCTCCTCTCCGCCGCCACGGCTGCTTAGCCCGCGCTGGAGCGGCTTGATCGCCGGAATGATACGTGTTCTGTCCTCATCATCATCATCCTGGAACAGCATTTTGGCTTCGCTGCGCCGTTCAGGCAGCAGACAGGTCTCCAGATCCTGCAGCATTTGCTTGGCAGACTGGTAGCGCTCCTCCGGGTTCTTGCGCATCGACTTGAGAATTACATTCTCCACGCTTTGCGGAATCAGCGGATTCAGCAGACGCGGCTCCTCGAATTCCTCCTGCAGATGCTTCAGCGCCACGCTAATCGGACTCTCTCCTAAGAAAGGCAATACACCTGTAAGCATCTGATATAGTACGATACCCAGGGAGTAGAGGTCCGACTTCTCACCCGTAGCTACACCCTTGGCATGCTCCGGCGAGAAATAATGCACAGAACCGACCACAGACCCTGTCTGAGTAATCGTAGTGGACGTAACCGCCCGGGCAATCCCGAAGTCGGTTACCTTAACCCGCCCGTTACGACCAATCAGAATATTATGTGGTTTAATATCGCGGTGTATAATCTGGTTCATATGCGCATGATCCAGCGCATCACAAATCTGCGAGGTAATCCGCACGGATTCATCCACCTGCATCGGTGCCCGCTCTTTAATAATTTCATTCAGGTTCTTGCCTTCAATATACTCCATAACAATATAATGAATTTCATCTTCCTGGCCGACATCGTATATGCTGACTACGTTGGGATGAGATAACGAAGCAGCTGATTGCGCCTCCCGCCGGAACCGGCGGATGAATTCCTCATCATGCACAAATTGATTGCGCAGTACTTTGATAGCAACATTCCGGTTAAGCAGAATATCATGGGCTCTATAGACGAGCGCCATGCCTCCTCCGCCGATCCGTTCGATGACTTGGTAACGGCCGCCCAATTCGTGACCGATCATCTTTCCCACTCCTTTGTCTCGGGCACTGCGGCCTCTCCTTGGTGTTCCAGCATAGCAACGCTTATATTATCGCTGCCGCCCGCAAGCAATGCCAGTTGAAGTAATCGCTCTGCTCTTTCTTCCAGAGATATTTCATTTATTCCGGCTACCTTGCCCAGATGCTCCAGACTGACATAATTGCTGAGCCCATCGCTGCACAGCAGCAGCAGCTCACCAATCGCAAGCGTAACATATGCCAGATCCGCGGATACCACTGTATCCGTCCCCAGTGCCCTGGTAAGCACATTGCGGCGGGGATGGTTATCCAGCTCCTCCAGACTGATCTGGCCGTTCCTGAACAGCTCATTCACCAGCGTATGGTCCTCGGTTAGCTGCCTGGCTTCACCGTCCCGGATCAGATAAGCCCTGCTGTCTCCGATATGGCCGATATAGCCTGCCGACCCTTTCAGCAGTGCAGCAACGATGGTGGTCCCCATATTATGGAGCTTCTCATCGCTCTGAGCTTCTCTGTGAACTGTGTTATTGGCTTCCATGATGGCGGCAGTCAGCGCTTCCTTCAGCTCTGCCTCCGGAAGATCAGGCTCCAGCTGGTCCAGAATCCCCCTGACGGTCTCAAGTGCAAGCCTGCTCGCGGTATCGCCAGCCAGATGTCCCCCCATTCCGTCGGCAATAATGCCGAGGGTATAACCGTGGCGCGTGGCGCCGATCCAGACTGAATCCTCATTGACGGTACGTACCCGGCCAATGTCGCTGGCTTGAACTGTTCTGATCAAATATCCTCACCCCAACTCCATATGTTTGGCGCGCAGCTGTCCGCAAGCGGCCGCAATATCATGGCCCTGCTCACGGCGGATGGTAACATTCACGCCATGATCGGCCAGTATACGCTGAAATTCAAAGATATCATTGCGGGAAGTCCGGACATACTTGCGCTCAGGCACATGATTGACCGGGATCAGATTCACATGGCAGAGCATGGTCTTCAGCACACCGGCCAGTTCCTCTGCATGCTCCTTCTGATCATTCACGCCGCCGATCAAAGCGTACTCGAAGCTGATCCGGCGGCCTGTCTTAGCCTGATAATAGCGCAGGGACTCGATTACATCGTCGAACGGATAACGGCGGTTCACCGGCATCAGCTTGGAACGGAGCGTATCATTAGGAGCGTGAATCGAGATCGCCAGATTAATCTGAGTATCTTCATCGGCGAATTTGTAGATGTTCGGCACAATTCCGCTGGTGGATACGGTGATATGCCGCTGGCCAATATTCAGGCCCTTCTCATGGATCATCAGACGGAGGAATCTCATGGTTGCATCATAATTCTCGAAGGGCTCGCCTGTCCCCATAATGACAATGCTGCTGACACGTTCGCCGCGCGCATCAAGAATCTGCTGGGAGCGGACAACCTGGGCAACGATCTCCCCTGCAGTCAGATCCCGCTTGAGACCGCCAAGGGTAGATGCACAGAAGGTACATCCGATCCGGCAGCCTACCTGGGTGGTCACACACACGCTGTTTCCATAATTATGCTTCATAATAACTGTCTCAATCGCATGATCATCATGTAGACCGAACAGGAATTTCACTGTGCCGTCCTTGGACTCCAGCTTCGTAATCTCGGTGAGTGCCGAAATACTGAACTGGTCAACCAGTTTGGCTCTGAGTGCCTTGGAGAGGTTGCTCATGGATTCGAAGTCATTAACCCGCTTTACATACAGCCAGTCAAAGATCTGCCCGCCGCGAAAAGCCGGCTCTCCGTTGTCCTTAGCCCATTGCTGTAACTCTTCTAAAGAAAAATCATATATTAAAGGTTTCATTGTATTTTTGCACCTGTGCTTTCATAAATTATATGCGTATTGTTTCTCATTCTTCCTATTTTAACACAAAACTCAGAACCGGTAAAAGAAAAGCCCGCCGCGCGGAGGAATCTGCGGGCGGGAAGCTGTAGTACGGAAGCACAATCGCTATATTACAAGAGTCGCTCCAGCCGGGCAATATAGAAGCCATCGCTGCCATAATGGTGCGGGAGCAGCTGCATGCCGTCACCGGCAGCAAGCGCGGTTCCTCCCAGCCGTTCCCAGACGGCTGACTTGAAGCTGACCGGGGCGAAGCCGGGATTGCGCTCCAGAAAAGCGGCAACAACCCGGCTATTCTCCGCCTGCTCGGTAGTACACGTGCTGTAGACCAGCACGCCTCCCGGCTTCAGCAGGCCGGAGACCGATTGCAGCAGTTCAAGCTGCAGCGCAGCTACGCTTGCAATATCCTCCGGCTGCTTGCGCCATTTCAAATCAGGCTTGCGGCGGATAACCCCAAGCCCCGAGCAAGGAGCGTCCAGCAGAATCCGGTCATAGGATTCCGGCTGGAGGGCTACGCCCAGCTCCAGCGCATCCCCGCTTGCAGTGGTTATGCACTCCAGGCCAAGGCGTGCTGCCTGCTCGGCAATCAGCTTAGCCTTATGCTCATGCAGGTCATTGGCCAGTATGGAGCCTTCGTCCTTCATCAGTTCACCCATATGGGCGCTTTTGCCGCCGGGAGCAGCGCAGCAGTCCAGCACCTTCATCCCGGCTTCGGGAGCGACAACCTCGGCGACCAGCATCGAGCTCTCATCCTGAACGGACAGATAGCCGTCCCGGTACCAGGAGGTCAGCGCCAGATTGCCGCCGCCTCTGATGACCAGCCCCGCAGGGCTCACCTTCGATTCTGCGGCATCCAGACCGGCTTCAAGCAGTTCTGCCAGCATGTCCTCCCGGCTAATCATCGTTGTATTAACACGTACACTGACTGCGGGCGGCTCATTATTCGCCGCACACATAGCTTCTGCCGTGTCCGGACCGTATTCCGCCGACCAGCGCTTCACCATCCACAGGGGATGGGAATGCAGAATGGAGATCCGCTCTTCCCGGCTCAGCCCCTCAGGCAATACCGGCAGATCTCCAGCCCGCAGCACACTGCGCAGCACGCCATTGACCATACCTGAGATGCCCTGATGGCCGCGTCTCTTGGAGATATTCACAGCCTCGTTAACGGCTGCATGCGAAGGCACCCGGTCCAGATACATGATCTGGTACAGGCTTAGCCGCAGCAGACTCCGTACCCAAGGCTCCAGCTTGGCTATCCCTTTGCTGACGAAGCTGCTGAGGACATAATCAAGGGTAATCATCCTTGAGAGAGTTCCGTACACGAGCTCTGTAGCAAGTCCCGTATCCTCCCGGCTGAGGTCCGTTTTCTGGAGGCTGCTTCCCAGCAGCAGGTTGCTGTACGCGCCCTGCTGCTCTACGCGTACCAGAATATCAAGAGCAACCTCACGCGCAGAAGCCGGCGCAGCGGGCTTGCCGCCCTGCCGGTTCCGGCCTGCTCCGCCGGTTCTGCCTGCGGCAGGCTTCCTGCCGGAGGCCGCTGGCTGATTGCCGGAAGTACGCGGACGCTGTCCGCCATCTCCCTTGCCGCCCGCGCTCAACCGAGCACCGTGCCGGGCGCAAGGGTTGCACCACGGCTGAAGTCGGCTGCGCTCATGGCTTTTTTGCCGGCAGGCTGAACGGTTGTAAGAAGGAGCGTCCCGTCGCCGGTCTTCACCTCAACGCCGCGTTCGCTCACGGACAGCACGGTGCCCGGAGCCGCGCTGCCGCCCGGCTGCTCCTCATCCTGCGGCTTCACCGCAGCCCATGCCTTGAAGGTCTCTCCGTTCCATAGGGTGAACGCACCCGAGAACGGCACCAGACCGCGGATCTGGTTGTACAGCTCAAGCGAGCCCCGGCTCCAGTCGATCCGTTCATCTTCCCGGCTTAGATTCGGCGCATAGGTTGCTTCACTGTCATCCTGCGCGGCAGCTTCTACACGGCCGGCTGCCAGCCGCGGCATCTCTGCCTTGAGGAGCTCCCGTCCGGCAACGCTTAGCTTCTCAAACAGCGTGCCTGAGGTATCGTCATCCTCTATCGCAACCTCCACCCGTGAGATCATATCTCCAGTGTCCAGTCCTTCCGCCATATACATCAGCGTCACACCAGTCACCTTCTCGCCGTTCATGATACAGCGCTGTATCGGAGCACCGCCCCGGTATTTGGGCAGAAGTGAGCCATGAACATTCACACACCCGTTCGCCGGCAGCTCAAGAACGCTCTTGGGAAGAATCTGTCCATATGCGGCGGTAACAATCAGATCCGGCTCATAGGCAGCCAGCTCAGCCACTGATTCAGGGCGGCGCAGGCGTTCAGGCTGAAGGACAGGCAGTCCCAGCTCCAGTGCAGCCGCCTTCACCGGGGATGGCACCAGCGTTTTCTTGCGGCCTTGCGGCCGGTCCGGCTGACTCACCACGGCCACTACCTCATAGCCCTCTTCCAGCAGCATCCGCAAGGAGGGGACTGCAAAGGCTGGTGTTCCCATGAACACTATTCTCATTTCATTCACTCCTCAGTTTCACTGCGTTCTGCCGTGTATTCATAGACCTTCTCAGCAATATCCGTGAACAGCACGCCATTCAGGTGGTCAATCTCATGCTGAAAAGCCCGTGCCAGCAGGCCGCTTCCGGTAATGGTCACTTCCTCGCCCTCGCGGTTCAGGCCGCGTACGGTCACTGTCTCCGCACGGCGGACATCCCCGTTCAAGCCGGGAATACTCAGGCAGCCTTCGGGTCCGAACTGCTCCCCTTCCATGCTGACGATCTCGGGATTGATCAGCTTGATCAATCCATGCTCTTCATCGGCATCTATTACAATCAGCCGTTTCAGAATGCCTACCTGCGGGGCTGCGAGACCTACGCCTTCCGCGTCATACATCGTATCGGCCATATCATCGAGCAATTTTTGTACATTGGGGGTGACGGTGGTTACCGTCTTCGCTTTCTTGTGCAATACTTCATCCGGTTCTTTCACAATCAGCCTGATTGCCATTTACACTAACACCATCCTTGTTCTATACATATCATTTAGTACTTATCGATTCCTTAGGGCAAAACCGCCTTACTATTGTAACACGCCGGAGAATTACATCAACATCTGCGGATCAACATCAATGCTGATCTGCAGACCCTTATCGCGGACGGAATCCTCCAGCTCCTCCGCCACCTGGCGGGCCAGCGCAATGGCATCAATCGCACCGCGCCATTTGATAATGCACTGGAACCGGTAACGCCCCTTCAGCCGGGGCAGCGGCGAGGCCACCGGCCCCAGCAGATCCAGCGCATCCGAGGAGAGCTTGTCCAGACTGCCGTACCAGCGCAGCTGTCTGGCTTTGCCCTGAATGCTGAGCGCATAATTCTCCGCAAGCTTCAGCAGCAGCGGAAGCTGCTCATGCGAGAGGGTGACCAGAATCAGACGGCAATAAGGAGGGTAATGCAGCTCTTTGCGGTGCTTCAGCTCGTCCCGGACGAATGAACGGTAATCATGCCCGCTGGCATGGATAATCGAATAATGCTCCGGTGTATACGACTGCACCACCACCTCGCCGGGGAGCTGATGCCGCCCCGCACGGCCGGCAACCTGCGTCAAGAGCTGAAAGGTCTTCTCAGCCGCCCGGAAATCAGGCAGATTGAGTGCAGAATCCGCAGTAATGACCCCAACCAGAGTTACATCGGGGAAGTCGAGTCCTTTGGCGACCATCTGTGTACCCAGCAGCACATCGGCCTTCTTGTCCCTGAACTGGTTGAGCAGCTTCTCATGCGAGCCTTTCTCCGTTGTCGTGTCCACATCCATTCGGATAACCCGGATGCCGGGGAACAGCTTGCCCAGCTCTTCCTCTACCCGTTGAGTGCCTGTCCCGAAGAAGCGGATATGCTCACTGCCGCACTCCGGGCACAGCTTGGGCGCGGGCTGCGCATGCCCGCAGTAGTGGCAGCGCAGATTGTCGCTTCGGCTGTGATAGGTGAGCGAGATATCGCATTCCGGACAGCCGGCAACATAGCCGCAGCTCCGGCACATGACGAAGGTCGAGAAGCCTCTTCGGTTGAGCAGCAACACCGTCTGTTCACCGCGCTCCAATCTGCTGACCAGAGCGGCATGCAGGCTGCGGCTGAACATGGAGCGGTTGCCTTCCTTCAGCTCTTCACGCATATCGACCACTGCCACCTGCGGCAGCTCGTTGCCGAGTGCACGGCTCGGCATCTCCAGCAGAATCGGCGAGAAGTGGATATCGCTCTGCGATCTGGCAGCATGATAGCTCTCCAGTGAAGGTGTTGCAGAGCCCAGAATAACCACGGCCCCGCCCTGCTCTGCCCTGCGGACAGCCACATCACGGGCATGATATTTCGGATTCTCCTCCTGCTTATAAGAGCCTTCATGCTCTTCATCCATAATAATAAGGCCCAGATTGGCAAACGGAGCGAACACGGCTGAGCGTGCTCCGACCGCAACCATCGCCTTGCCTTCGCGGATCTTGCGCCACTCGTCATAACGTTCGCCGACAGACAGCCGGCTGTGCATCACCGCTACCCCGCTGCCGAACCGGCCCTTGAACCGTTCCACCATCTGCGGAGTCAGCGCAATCTCAGGCACCAGCACCACTGCCTGCCGTCCCTGCTCGATGCAGCGCTGGATCGTCTGGAGATAGATCTCCGTCTTTCCGCTGCCGGTCACCCCGTGCAGCAGGAAGACTTCATGCGTCTGCTGCTCTACAGTGCGCACAATCCGCTTGTATACAATCTCCTGCTCCGCTGTCAGCGGAAGCGGGGTACTTGGCTTGAAGTCCCGTCCCTGGTAGGGGTCACGGTAGACTTCAATTTCACTGATTTCAATATAACCCTTATCTGCAAGTGCTTTGACCGTGCCCGCAGTAACCTGAAGGATCGCCAGAATATCCTTGAGCGGCATCGGCAGCAGGGCTTCCATTTCAATCAGGTAGGAGAGCACCTCCTTCTGGCGCGCCGAACGCGCCGGGAAGCTGGCGAGCGACTCCCGCGCTGCTGACAATCCAATAGCCAAATCAACGGCCTTGATCTTCTTTTTGCCCATCTTATCCTTAATCGACTGGCTCTCTGCCAGTACACCACGCCGCACCATGAACTTAATCGTCTCTGCAGCCTCAGGGAAGGTGCGGGTCAGCAGCTTCATGGATACCTCACTGTGTCGCCTAACGAAGTCAATGATCTGCTGTTCTTCGTTATCCGCCTCCAGGAAGAGCGGAAAGAGCTCATCTGCGGGGGCGCTGGCCGCCTCCTCTGTACTCCCAAGCGAGATCAGCCGCTCGGCTTTGCCCTTCAAGGCAGTCGGAAGCATCGCCTGCAGTGCGGAGATCCGTCTGCAGGCGTATCTTTGGCTCATCCAGTCGGCCAGCTCAACCAGCTCCGGCGACAGCGGAGGAAGCAAATCCAGTACTTCTACAATCGGCTTCATCCGGGAGACACTGCCGGTCTCGCCCGATTCCAGGGAAACTACGAACCCCTGGACCGTGCGGGGACCGAACGGAACAGCCACACGGCTGCCCACCTCAATCCACAGCTTCAGTGCATCCGGGATAATATAGTCAAACGGCCGGTCGGTGCTGCGTACAGGAACATCGACAATGACCTTGGCAATATCCATTATAGTAAGGCTCCGGCAACACGCTCAGCCGCCAGCCGCAGAATCCGGCGCGCCACCTCATCCTTGGAGGCCAGCGGAAGATCAAGCACCAGACCTTCGGCATCATACACCTTGACGATGTTGGTATCCGTGCCGAAGCCCGCGCCTTCTGCGGCCACATCATTGGCTACGATCAGATCAAGGTTCTTGCGGACCAGCTTATCCTTGGCATAGGCTTCGGCATTTCCGGTCTCGGCGGCAAAGCCGATCAGGAACTGCTTCTCCTTGATTCTGCCCAAGCTCTCCAGAATATCAGTTGTCTTCACCAGCTCCAGCGTCATGGTGCTGCCGCTCTTCTTAATCTTCGAGTCGCTGCTCTCGCGTGGACGGTAATCGGCAACCGCCGCTGCTTTTACAAGAATATCGCAATCCTTCCAGCGGTCCATGACCGCATCGTGCATCTCTTGTGCTGACTGGACACGGACCAGATCAATACCGGCATCACGGGGCGGCACTTCATCGGTACGTGCGGCAATCAGCGTCACCGCAGCACCCATGGCGCGCGCGGCGCGCGCAAGGGCGAAGCCCATTTTACCAGAGGAATCATTGGAGATATAACGGACGGGATCTATACGTTCTACCGTGCCTCCTGCGGTAATCACCACTTTTTTGCCGGCAAGCGGTCCGGAGGTCTTCTCCTTCTGCAGCACAAAAAAGTTCTCAACCACCTTCACGATCTCCTCCGGCTCCTCCAGCCGTCCCTTGCCCACATACCCGCAGGCCAGCAGCCCTTCCCCGGGTTCAATAAATTGAACGCCTCTGTTATAGAGGGTATCCATATTGCTGAGGACCGCCGGATGCTGATACATATGGACATTCATCGCCGGAGCTACCATAATAGGCGCTGTTGTAGCAAGAAGCGTGGTGGACAGCATATCGTCTGCCAGCCCGTGGGCCATCTTGGCGATAATATTAGCCGTAGCCGGAGCAATCAGGACCAGGTCGGCAGCATCTGCCAGATCAATATGCGAAATAGAGGACGGATCACGCTCCTGGAACGTATCACTGTATACCCGCTGCTTCGACAACGACTGGAGCGTCAGCTCCGTAATGAACTGCTTGGCCGATGACGTCATAATGACATGCACCTCGGCACCCTTCTGGGTAAGCTTGCTGGTCAGCGCCGCCGCTTTATACGCAGCAATTCCGCCGGTAATTCCGAGTATAATTGACTTCCCTTGTAGGCTCTTCATTTGTGCTCTCCCCCCGCTACAGAATCTATATACAGCCTCAACCTTTCCCTAAAGATAGAGAAAAAAATAACAACCTTCCGGTTGTCAGGAACAGCCCGGTACGGGCTATTATGGTTATGAGCAGCCTGCCCGGCAGAAATGGTCCTGCCGCCCTTAGCATGGCGGCACCATTTCAAGCGTAACAAGTGCGGATAGTTAATGGACCCAAGCCTCTTCAGGCTTAGGCTACGGAACTGGTCCTATTCTTCACCGCGTGTGACTATAATGCGGTCTTCATAGATTTCTTCAAGGGCAACACCAACATATTTATGCGATTTTGGCGCAACGATATCGGTCTTGCCGCCTTCACGGAGTGCTCTGGCCCGGCGGGCTGAAGCTACAACCAGGGAGTATTTACTGTCAACCTTAGTCATCATTTCATCAATGGATGGATATAGCATGTAAGGCACCTCTTCATCTTTTACTGTGGAGCAATGGACCCATCTGCTGAACCGATCATCTAACCTTACAATGTTCGGCGATAATAATGCTTTCTATTCGCTTGCAAGCCAAATCAATCTCATCGTTCACCACGGCATAGTCATAATGCCGGATCAGACCGATCTCATCCTCGGCCACAGACATGCGGTGGCTGATCACATCAGGATGCTCTGTGCCCCGGCCGCGGATGCGGTCCTTCAGCTCGTCCATTGACGGGGGAAGAAGGAACACAAAGATGCCTTCGGGGAATTTTTCCTTGACCTTGAGCGCTCCCTGAACCTCGATCTCCAGAATAATATCTCTTCCGCTCTCCAGGGTTCTCTCTACAAAGTCACGCGGAGTACCGTAATAATTGCCTACGTACTCCGCATATTCCAGCAGCTTGTCGCCTTCAATCATTTCGTCGAACTGCTCTCTGGATTTGAAAAAATAATTGACTCCGTTCTCTTCACCCGCACGCGGTAAGCGTGTGGTGGCAGAAACAGAATAGACGAGTTCAGGCATCTTCGGCCGCAGCGCTGTGCATACCGTACCTTTGCCGACACCGGAAGGGCCGGATAGTATAATCAGCAATCCTTTTGACATAGTACACTCCATTTGTTGTTATTCATCGTTATCGTCGTCTTTGCTGGATAGGCGGTGAGCTACCGTCTCAGGCTGTACAGCCGAGAGAATCACATGGTCGCTGTCGGTAATAATAACAGCCCGCGTCCGCCTTCCGTAGGTGGCATCGATCAGCATATGCCTGTCTCTGGCCTCCTGGATAATTCTCTTAATCGGTGCCGATTCTGGGCTGACAATGGAAATAATGCGGTTCGCTGACACGATATTCCCAAAGCCGATGTTGATTAATTTGATTGCCATGTTCCGGTTGTTCCCCCCATAAGTAACATCATAGCTTGCTCACTGGTTCCTGTCATTCGAGGTTCGCCGCCTGTTCGCGAATCTTCTCAAGCTCCGCCTTCATATCAAGCGTCAGATTCACAACCGCCAGATGAGTGCACTTCGACCCTATTGTGTTAGTTTCCCTGTTCATCTCCTGGATCAGAAAATCAAGCTTGCGTCCGGCAGGCTCGCTGCCCAGCAGCAAGGCCCGGCACTGGCCGAAATGGCTGTGAAGCCGGGTCAGCTCCTCATCTATATTGCAGCGGTCGGCGAAAATAGCCATCTCCATGCCGAATTTATGCTCATCCCAGGGGAAGCTCCCGTCATTCAGCAGGTTAAGCCGTTGCCGCAGCTTCTCGCGCTGCTCCTCCACAACCAGAGGCGCATATCTGCTGATTCCGGCATGCAGCTCTTCCAGGCGGTCAAGTCTGCGCGTCAGATCGGCCGCCAAATAGGAGCCTTCCCGTCCGCGCATCTCCAGCAGGGCCTCCAGACTAAGCTGGAGACCCTGCTCCAGAAGATCTGCAAGTTCTCCGGAGGCGTCATCCGCAGCCGTCTCTTCCTTCGGTTCCATCACACCGGGCATAGCAAGGATATCCCGCAGGGACAACTCTCCCTTGAAGCCATACTCCCGGACCAGTACCTCCGCTGCATCAAGATAGGCGCTCACCCTGCGGCGGTCCAGCACAGGCGTGTCAGCCGCCCCGTCGGTGAGTTCTCTATTAATAATAACATCTACCCGTCCCCGTCTGATATGAGCCTGAACCATTCTGCGCAGCCTATCCTCATACCCCGTCCATTCCCTGGGCAACCGCAGCACAACTTCGCAGTACCGGTTATTCACCGATTTGACCTCGAACGTTATCTTGTGTCCGCCGGATTGCAGGGCTGACTGACCGTATCCGGTCATACTATATGACAACGGAATCACATCCATTACACTATTGTAATTGATTATTACTAGCGAAACAAGGGGGATAACTTACGTCCTTGCTTCTCCCAAATATACTCCAGCAGCTGCACGCTCATATCATAGAACATAAACGGCGTAATCAGATAGATTCCGTTAAAATGTGCAACCGCCGCATCCAGCAGCTCCTTAGCGATCAGTACCCCTTCGGCCCGGCCCGCTTCGCCTTCGAGTCCGGCCATCCGGCTGCGGACCTCGGCAGAGAGCTGAATGCCCGGAACCTCATTATGCAGGTACTCGGCATTGCGTCCGCTGGCCAACGGCATAATGCCGATGAAGATCGGAATATCCAGGTGCTCGGTAGCCTTGGCCATCCGGGCAATCAATTCAGGATCATACACAGGCTGGGTCATAATATAATCCGCACCCGAGGCAATCTTCTTCTCCAGGCGCTCGACCGCTTTGTCCAGATGCTTGACATTGGGATTGAACGCTGCGCCGATGACGAACTTCGCGTTCTGCTTGAGCGGCTTGCCGGAGAAGGCCACGCCGTCATTGAGCTGCTTAATCATACGTATAATTTCAAAGGAAGTCAGGTCATAGATCGAGCTTGAGCCGGGCAGATCCCCGAACCGGGCAGGATCTCCGGTCACGGCCAGCACATGGTCAATCCCCAGCGCGTCGAAGCCCATCAGATGCGACTGGGTGCCAATCAAGTTGCGGTCGCGGCAGGCAATATGCACCAGCGGCCTCAGGCCTGTGCGGGCCTGCACCAGATGCCCCAGCGCCATATTGCTCATCCGGGTTACAGCAAGCGAATTATCGGCCAGCGTCAGGGCATCAGCTCCGGCCCGGCGCAGCGCTTCTGCCCCCTTCATGAACTTCGCGATGTCCAGATCGCGCGGAGGGTCAAGCTCTACGATAACGGTGTGGCGTTCCTTGACCAGATCGACAAGCGTCGGTTCGCCGCCTCCCTGCCCCTCGTCATCCGCCAAATGCTCCTGCACCGCAATCCTCTCAGGCGCGCTGAAGGCAGCGGGCTCAGGCAGCGGCTCCACCACATAGCCCTTCAAGGCAGCGGAGATTTCAGCGATATGCTTAGGAGTGGTGCCGCAGCAGCCCCCGATAATCCGGCTGCCCATATCCGCGAACACCGGTGCCATCTGGCCGAAATACTCCGGTGATGCCCCGTAGCGGTATTGGCCGTCTACATAATCGGCTACGCCCGCATTCGGATAGATCGACACCGGCAGCGCCAGCTTGCCCTGCAGCGTACCCAGCGCACGCTTGATTCCGTTCGGTCCGGTGTTGCAGTTGAAGCCGATTACGTCCGCTCCGTCCTGCTGCAGAATATGGAAAGCTTCCGGCAGGGTTAAACCGTCCAGCGTCCGCGCCGAATCGTCCACAGCCAGCTGGCAGATTACAGGCAGCGTACTAAGCTTGCGCACAGCCTTTAGCGCCAGATGAAGCTCCTCGACATCATAGAAGGTCTCCAGCATGATTCCGTCCGGCGCTTCCTCCAGAAGCGCAGCAATCTGCTGCGAGAAGAATCTCTTCAGCTCGGAGGAGGACAGATTCGCCCGTTTGCCGGCGCGGATCGAGCCGATGGCTCCGACCACATAACCGTTCTCGCCGGCAGCCCGGCGGGCAATGCGGACACCCGCACGGTTGATATCCGCCACCTTGGCTTCCAATCCGAACTTCGACAGCTTGTCGTAGTTCGCGGAGTAGGTATTACTCTCCAGCAGTACAGCACCTGCATTGATATAGCTGCGGTGCACATCCTCAATGACCTCCGGTGAGGTCAGATTCAATTCCTCGTAGGAGATGCCGACAGGGAAACCCTTTTGATACAAAAAAGTTCCCATCGCTCCGTCTCCGACTAATACGTTCTTCTCCCATGCAGAGCGCAAATCCGGCTTCACCGCAAGAACCTCCCCTTGACTGACATTAGTTTCATACTAATGTAACATAAATCGGGATGGATGATAAGCTTTAGCAGGCAAAAGAGGCGGCCGTCCATTATTCTTGTATGCCGGTCCGTCAATTGATTCATACTACGCTTAATCTTGACGGAAGGAGACTGCATAAATGAAGAAAAAAACCAGAAAACTGCTGCTGCGCAAATATACCGTAATTCTCCTGCTGTCGGCGCTCTCGCTGCTGTACCTGTACCTGCTGGACTTGATGTTAGGCTACGGAGCGGAGAATATCCGCTATATTCTGAATTATCTGCTCTATACTACCTCGGAGAAGCTGACTGCAGCTGTGCTGGTGCTGCTGCTAATCGTGCCGGATGCCATCTATTGGGTGAGCGGCCGTCAGCCCGGCCGGGGAGCGGAGAAATGATCACGAACCGCCGTCACGATGACCAGCAGCACCGGAATGACTATCATTAAATAAGGATATACCCTGTACAGCAGGGTCCCGCCCTCATCGAGATGTTCAATGAAGCTGCGTGCATCCAGCATGGAGGTGAAGAGAATGATCAGTCCGCAGGGATAGAGCATTCTCCGGTACGGAAGCTTGAACAGGTCCGAGATTCCGATCAGTGCGGCAGCGAAGAAGACGGCCATTTTGAAAAACACCCCGATGATCAGCACCATGACCACAAAAATATCCACCCGCTGGATGATATCCGAAACGGAGATCTTGCTGATCGTCGGCATCAGCGGGAGCGGCGAGCGTTCAACAATGTCGGCACCCAGAACAGAAATATTCAGCGCCATCGTAAAGCTGAGCAGCAGCGCGGAGAACACCATGGCGGCGGCAATGATCCACGGTCCTTTTTTGACACTGGACAGATACGGCATCAGCATAGTGAAGCACACCATTTCCCCGAACGGAAACATATAATTCTGATGAATCACCGAGCTTAGCACGGGCCGGAAGCCATTCTCCAGTACAGGCAGCAGTCTGTTCAGATTGATCGTACCGGAGAGCATCAGCATCACTGTACCGAACAGGCCGATCCCCAGAACGACAAACGTAAATACCACGGAAGTTCTGCTCAGTACCTCCACCCCCTTGTGCAGCACATAAGCTCCCGATAACAGCATCGTGGCACTTAAGATGAACAGCGGAGTGTTGTGCATGGTCGCCATTGCGAGCATAGTGCTGCCGTCGCGCAGATCCCGGGCGGCCAGGTTTATGTAGAGAATAATATAGAGCAGGCCTACCGGTGCCCCGATATATTTTCCGAGAATTTGCCGTGTATAGGCTGTAAAAGGCTGGTCCGGGTACTTGCGGTACAGATAAGCGTATCCCGTGAACATGATCAGCCCCGCCGCGCAGCCGAGCAGGATCGAGAGCCAGGCATCCCGGCCCGCCCCCATCCCCAGATTCACCACCAGCGCCGTGCCCAGCTCGAACAGCACCGTCAGGCTGAAGAATTCGCCGAGTCCAATTTTGACCTTACCCATTCCGTGGACCTCCTCACCCGGTTACTTTACCGGCATACTTAATGAATCTGAAAAGAGTTGCTGCGCATATCGGTATGCCGGATAACCACATCCGCATCGAACCGGATCTCACAGTCTGCGAATACGTCCTCCCAGTGGTCCCTGACCTTCTTCCAGCCGCGCGGGTTCTTCCGCTGCAATGCCTGTCCGAATCCGAGATAATCGCTGCCCATTTCTTTGGCGGTGCTGACAGCTGCTTGGATATGCTTCACGCTTTCTTTTATAAGCCGGTCTGATAGCTCTTCCAGCGCTTTAGGAGAGGTAAGATCAAGCGGATTCGGAGCTTCCTTGAGCGCTGCCTGCTGGGTGATCTTGACCGTAAAGACCGGATGCTCCGGGTCAGACGACTCGACCGCAAGCGACACCTGGGACTGGTAGATATTGAAGGAGAGATAACCGCCATCCTGCTGCTTAAGCAGAATTGGAAACTCTTTGATCCGATTATGCAAAAGAACGGTGCCCAGAGCAGCGTCACCCTTAAGCCAGCCCTTCAGCTTGTCATCCTTGAACGCCGCAAGCGAGGAGACTCTCAGGATCGACCGGGGCTCGATATTCTTCAGGCTGTCATTGCTGCCCGATGACGGAGTCCACTCTCCTTTGGTGTATACCCCGTTGATCACCGGACCGCCTCCTCTGATCTGAATCCCCCGGATCACATCATCCACAGCCATGCGGAAGTTATAACCGAACTGCTTGGAGGTCGTCTCCAGCTTCTCCACCAGATCATTAGCCGGAATTTTGCTGAACACGGTCATTGTGGACATGATCTCACGCGCAGGCTGTCCCTTAGAGATGAAGATCAGGCTGTTCAGCCGGGTATCACTCTCCCTCTCCAGCACATCCAGGACATCCTTAATGCCTTCGCGGGCGAACGCCTCCGAGATCACCAGCACCCGCACATGGCCCAGAGAGAGGAAGCGTGCTGTTTGGCGGGAAGCGTCTGCCAGTGCCTCGAACATCGTGCGGCCTGTTCCAGTGTACAGCGCAACCGGCGATATGCCTCTGCTCTTCTCCCCGGAGATTTCCTCCGCTACAATCACTTGAAAGGACAGCTTGTACCGCTCAGCCTCAGAATCGCCCCTGTCGATCGCCACCCCCGAGACAATCGCCCGCCGGTTGAGTTCAACACTGTCCCAGCAGCCGGTAAGCAGCAGCATTGGAAGGACAAGCAGCAGCACCAGGCAGACAATTCTATTCCTCACGGCGTTCCTCCTTTGCCCTGCTGTTCTTGCGGGTCAACGGGGGGAGCTGCTCCTCATGACCGGTCGTCAGCAGCATGTAGTCCGGCATTTCTGCGCGCATCTGCGCCGGCGGCTTATCCGGCCCGCTCAGCCAGAGCGGCATTCTTAGCAGCGTGTCCTTATGCCCTTTAATGGAGAGCGGCACGAAGGGGAAGAGATAGGGAACACCGAAGGATCTCAGGCTGCTCATATGTGCCACAAGCAGGATCAGACCCAGTGTAATCCCATAGAAGCCGAATATACTGGCCATGATCAGAAAAGCAAACCGGATAATTCTCCCGGCAATGGCCATGTTATACGCCGGAAGGGCAAAGCTGGCAATCCCGGTCAACGCCACTACGATGACCATGATGGGTGTAATTATACCCGCCTCTACTACCGCCGTTCCCAGGATAAGCGCACCGACCACAGAAACCGTCTGCCCGATGGCGCGCGGCATCCGCACCCCGGCTTCACGCAGGATTTCAAAGGCTGTCTCCATCAAGAGCAGCTCTACAAAGGCCGGAAAAGGCACATTCTCCCGCTGGGAGAGCAGATTAATCAGCAGTGTGGTCGGAATCATCTCATAATGATAGGTAGTCAGCGCCAGGTACACCGAAGGGCCAAGAATCAGAACGAGGAAGCTCAAATAACGGACCAGCCGCATTAATATGGCAATGTCGAACCGCTGGGAATAATCCTCGGCAGACTGAAAAAACTGCGTAAACACCGCCGGAAGAATCAGCACAAAGGGTGTGCCGTCCACAATAATAACCACCCGGCCTTCGAGCAGATTGCCTGCAGCCACATCCGGCCGTTCCGTATTGTAGATCGTCGGAAACGGTGTGAAGGTCTTGTCCTGAATTAATTCCTCAATATATCCGGATTCCAGAATCTCATTGATGACAATCTTGTTCAGCCGGTCTCTGGCTTCGCGGATCAGATCCTCCCCTGCAATCCCTTCCATGTACATCAGCGCCACATGAGTATGGGTCTCGGAACCGATCTTCATGACTTCCAGACGCAGCTTGGCAGATTTGATTCTGCGGCGGATCAGCGAGATGTTCGTGGCTACCGACTCGACGAACCCGTCCTTCGGCCCCCGGACCACGAGCTGGGAGGAAGGCTCACTGACCGCCCGCTGCTCCCCGCCCCTGGTCCCGCACAGAATCGCTGCCCGGCAGCCCTCCAGCAGAATTGCTGTGTCCCCGGAGAGAATTGCAAGCATGATCTCCTTCCAATCCTCCTGGAGCTCCGCGTCACCTATCTCCATAGCCCGGCTAAGAATCTGCTGCGGGAGCGAAGCTTGCTCCCGTGGGCCGTCAGCGCCGCCAGCCGTGCTGCCGGGGAACAGCTCCTCTGTATGATTCAGCAGCGAGCCCAGCACGAATTCATTCACGGACGCTGAGTCCGCCAGCCCGCTCAGATGAACAGCGGCTGCTTCCAGGCGGCGTGCTCCCCCGATCTGGATTCTGCGGATCAGGAGATCCGGGCTGTCGCCAAGCTCCGTCTGAATGTGGAGCAGACTTTGGGCGACCGTATCTGTGAGGCCTAAGGGAACATCTCCTTGCGGCCGTCCCGGTCCGGGTGCAGTCTCTGTACCCGCCTTCTGTGCCTTTCGGTTGGACCCTGACTTCATCTCCGCTCCTCCTCCCTGATTCTATGCAGAGTTGTATTATTCGCGGATATGCCTGCCATTATTCGGCTTTCCTTTCGCACTCCAGCTTCATACTGGCTCTGAATTACATAAAAAACCCCTGCATCCGGTATGCAGAGGTTTGCAAATAGTGATATGGAAATCAGATATCAGATATCCACTGAGCCGGTGTATACCACCTGGGCAGGGCCGGTCATATAGACATGATTGTCTTGCTCGTTCCATTCGATGAACAAGTCGCCGCCCTTGAGACTGATGACCGCCGAGCGGTCCGTCACTCCGTTCAGCACGGAGGAGACCAGGGTAGCGCAGGCTCCTGTTCCACAGGCCAGGGTAGGACCGGCTCCGCGTTCCCAGACGCGCATATCCACGTGGCTGCGGTTTACGACAGTGGCGAATTCCACATTCACTTTACGCGGGAAGAGCGGGTGCACCTCCAGCTTCGGTCCCCAGGTAGCGAGATCGAACGATACTGCATCGTCCACATAAATGACCGCATGCGGATTCCCCATAGAGACTGCGGTGAATCTGAACGCTGCGCCGTCCGCTTCAATCGGCTGGTCCAGTACAGGCTCCGCGTCAATCGCAACAGGAATCTGCAGTCCGGACAGGACCGGCTCGCCCATATCCACCGTTACGCTCTCCACGATCCCGTCCTTCACCTTCAGGGAGACCTTCTGTTCTCCGGCGCCAATCGTCTCAATGACAATCTGCTCCGATTCCACCAGACCATGCTCATATACATATTTGGATACACAGCGGATCGCATTGCCGCATTGTTCAGCCTCGGAGCCGTCAGAGTTCATGATACGCATCATGTAATCGCCGCGCTGCGAAGGGAGAATGTAGACCAGTCCGTCTGCGCCGATGCCGAAGAACCGGTTGCACAGCTTAACTGCCAGCTCCGGGGCATTGCCAGGCAGCTCATCCTCACCGAATACGATAATAAAATCATTGCCCAAACCGTGCATTTTAGTAAATTCCATTGTCAGGTCCACTCCTATAAGTAATCTCAGCTACTTTCACATTCCTGATTCATCATAAACCAAGCTTCTCAGTGAAACCAGCATACCTTATAGGAGTGGAGTGAGGCTATTGATTTTATGCTGAAAACTTTGTACTTTTTATCATCTGGCGTCCGCCGCTGCGGCTGCGGTTCTTCTTGCCGCCCCAGACGCTGCCCGCTCCCATCAGGAAGGTCGGGATTCCGGACATCACCAGCACCAGGCACCATTCACGGAAGCTCAGCGGAACAGTCTTGAACACCGGCTGGAGCACAGGGAGGTACATTACAGCTAGCATTAAGAGGACAGAGGACAGGACCGCCAGGACCAGATATCTGTTCTGGAACGGATTCCGGTAGAAGACCGAGCGTGAGCTGCGGCAGTCGAACACATGAATGAGCTGGGCCATCACAAGGGTGGCAAAAGCAACCGACTGCGCGCGGATCAGCTGCTGCGCACTGCCTGGATCAATCCGCAGCGTGAGCCAGAAGGCGGCCAGCGTGCAGAGACCGATCAGCAGCCCGCGGCTGACAATCTTCCAGCCCAGCCGCCGGGCAAAGATGTTTTCTTTCGCACCGCGCGGCTTGTGCTCCATCAGATCCTTCTCCGGCTGGTCTACGCCCAGTGCCATTGCAGGCAAACCGTCTGTAACCAGATTGACCCACAGAATCTGGATTGGCACCAGCGGCAGCGGCAACCCGAGCATCATGGCGAAGAACATGGTCAGAATCTCGCCGACATTCGAGGCCAGCAGGTACCGGATGAACTTGCGGATATTCTCGTAGATATTCCGCCCCTCTTCAATGGCGGCCACGATGGTCGAAAAGTTATCGTCCCCGAGGACCAGGGCCGAAGCCTCCTTCGTCACATCCGTACCGGTGATTCCCATCGAGATCCCGATATCAGCGGCCTTAATTGCAGGCGCATCGTTTACTCCATCGCCAGTCATCGCTACGACATGGCCATGGCGCTGCAGCGACTTGACGATCCGCAGCTTATGCTCCGGAGATACACGGGCGTAGACGAAGACATTATCGGAGACCTTATCCAGTGCATCATCGTCCATCCGGCTAAGCTGGCTGCCCGTCAGGACCGTGCCGCCGCGCTGCAGAATGCCGAGCTGATGGGCAATAGCCTCTGCCGTTGTCCCATGGTCGCCGGTTATCATGACTGTCTTGATGCCTGCCCGGCGGGTCACGCTGATTGCATCGCGCACTTCCTTGCGCGGCGGATCGATCATCCCGGCCAGACCCACGAAGACAAGCTGGCTCTCCGCTTCCTTCTCGCTGCCGGCCGTTTCTCCGCTCCGCAGATCGCGGTACGCCATCCCGAGCACACGCAGCGCGCCCGAAGCCATCTGTTCATTGGCATCCAGCACCTTCTGGCGCAAGGTCGGAGTACACGGCACGACTCCGCCCTCCCAGAGCATATACGTGCAGCAATTCAGCAGCACGTCAGGTGCGCCTTTGGTGCAGATCATCCGGCCGCCGGGGTGATTCACAACCACTGACATCAGCTTTCGTTCGGAATCGAACGGAAACTCTGTCTCCCGGGTATAGGTTACGGCAAGTGCCTGGGCAGTTAGTCCCATTTTGGCAGACAAAGCAACCAGCGCACCTTCCGTAGGATCGCCCTTCAGTTCCCAGACCGGCTGGGCGTTAGCCCCTTTATCGGCCTCTGCGCCTTTGCCTTTCTTTTTACTGCGCGTGTCGGGGAAGCTCTCATAAATCTCTGCGTTGCTGCATAATGCACCCACCTGAAGCATGCGCCGGAGACTCTGGTCATTCTTCAGATCAACGGGCCGGCCCTTCTGGAGCACACTGCCAACCGGAGCATAGCCTTCCCCAGATACCTCAAGGGTCCGTCCGGCGTTCCAGAGCTGGGTGACGGTCATTTTGTTCTGCGTCAGCGTTCCTGTCTTATCCGAGCAGATCACGGAGGCGCAGCCCAGCGTCTCTACCGAAGGCAGCTTGCGGACAATCGCCTTGCGCTTGATCATCCGCTGGACACCCAGCGCGAGCGCAATCGTCACAATGGCCGGAAGTCCTTCGGGAATAGCTGCCACCGCCAGACTCACCCCGGCCAGGAACATCGCCGTAGCAGGCTGACCATGCATAATTCCTGCCAGGACCACAACAATGGTCAGTCCCAGTGAGACGTAGATCAGAATCTTGCCGAGCTGTTCCAGGCGGTGCTGCAGCGGGGTCTCCTGAGATTCCGTATTCTGGATCAGATCAGCAATCTTGCCCATCTCCGTCGCCATACCTGTGCGGATGACCACGGCCCGGCCGGTTCCCCGGGTCACCATCGTACCCATGAAGCCGATATTCTTCTGATCGCCCAGCGGGATATCTTCAGCATAGATCGCCGAGGCATGCTTGGAGACCGGCAGCGACTCCCCTGTCAGCGCCGACTCTTCGGCATAGATGCTGCTGCACTGGAGCCAGCGGACATCTGCCGGTATCCGGTCCCCGCTCTCCAGCAGGACTATATCTCCGGGAACCAGCATTCTGGCGGGAAGCACCTCCTGCTTCCCGCCGCGCATCACTTTGGCCGTAGGCGCGGAGAGCTGCTTCAGTGCTCTTAACGAACGCTCGGCGCGGAACTCCTGCACGAATCCGAGTACCCCGTTAAGCAGAATAATTGCGATAATCGTAACGGCGTCTAAGTATTCGCCGAGCAGGCCGGATACCAGTGTCGCCCCCATCAGCACCAGTACCATGAAATCCTTGAACTGATTGAGCAGCAGCGTAAAAGGTGAAACCTTTTTGCCCTCAGACAGCTCATTGTACCCGCTCTCTTTACGTCTTGCGGCGGCGTCCTCGGCGCTTAGCCCCGTTCCCGGCTGAACGCCGAACATCTCCTGCAGCTCCTCTGCACCGAGCCGGTGCCAGCTTTTTTGTTCCATAACTAATCTTTCCCCTCCCGGTCGTTTCTTGACTTCCGGCGGCGCACAGCTTTTCCACCTGTTCATGTCCAAGTGTATTCATGGTCGTCCCAAAATATCACCGCATCTGGGTTTCTCCTTTTGCGCGAAACGGTAAAAGTGTGGCATCATAGAGGGAGTACTTCATTATCAGGCGACAGGAGAACCTTATCATGGCATTAGACGGCATTGTTACCCAAGCGATCGTGCATGAGCTTCAGCCCTTCATCGGTGCACGCATCGGCAAAATATATCAACCCAGCACACATGACCTCATCTTCACCCTGCGCGGTGCGGGCGGCGGCGGCAAGCTGCTGCTGTCGGCAAACCCGACCTACCCCCGGCTGCACCTGACCGAGAGAAGCAGCATCAACCCGGCGGAAGCACCGATGTTCTGCATGCTGATGCGCAAGCATTGTGAAGGCGGCACCATCGAGAGCATTACCCAGGTGGGGCTTGAGCGGATTATTCATATCACCGTCAGAACCCGGGATGAGCTGGGGGATGTCTCCGCCAAAAAAATCATCATCGAGCTGATGGGGCGCCACAGCAACATCATTCTGACCGAGCTGGCCACGGGGACGATTATCGACGGCATTCATCATGTTACCCCGTCGATCAGCAGTTACCGGGTCGTTATGCCGGGTGCGGCGTATACCCAGCCGCCGCAGCAGCATAAGCTGAATCCCCTGCAGATCAGCCAGCCCGATTTCCTGACCCTGCTGGCCTCGGCAGAGGAAGCGGCCCGCTACGCTGCCGAGCATCCGCAGGAGCCGGAGGAGGAGTTGATCGAGGGCGAGATCGCAGCCTTGCTGGCCTCGCTTGAGTCCCCGCAGGCTGACGGCTCCGGCGGCCCGGCCCCTTCAGCCGATCCGGCCGGATGGCTGGTCCACGCCTTCAGCGGACTGAGTCCGCTGATCGCCGGGGAGATTCTATACCGGTACAAAGAGATCAGCGGCGAAGCTGAAGGTTACAGCAGCGGGATGGATAAGCCCGAACAGCTCTGGGAAGCCTTCCATTCTGTCATGGAGCCTGTAAGCAAGCAGGAATTCGCTCCGGTCACTGGCTGGAATGCCAAGGGCAAGCCGGTCTTCTCAGCCATTCCGCTGAAGCTGATGAGCGGGAATGTGAAGCATTACAGCTCCATTAGCCTGTGCCTGGAGGATTATTACGGGGACAAGGCGGAGAAGGACACCGTTAAGCAGCGGGTCAGCGACCTGATCCGCTTCCTCAGCAACGAGCGCAGCAAGAACATCAAGAAGCTGGCCAACCTGCAAAAGGATCTGAACGAAGCCGAGGATGCAGACCAGTTCCGCATCTGGGGCGAGCTGCTGTTCGCTTCCCTGCACACTGTGAGCAAAGGCGACAAGCAAGCAAAACTAGTAAACTACTATGATGAGAATCAGGCGGAGATTACCGTTCCGCTTGACCCGCTGCTAAGCCCAACGGACAATGCACAGCGGTATTTCAAGAAATATAACAAGTACAAAAACAGCCTGCGGGTGATCGGTGAGCAGGTTAAGAAGACACACGAAGAGATCGCCTACATGGAGCTGCTGCTCCAGCAGTTGGCCCATGCCTCACTGAATGACATCGAGGAGATCCGTGAGGAGCTGGTCAGCCAAGGCTATCTGCGCGACCGCAGCAAGAAAGGCAAGAAGAAAAAGAAAGCTGCCAGACCCACGCTGCAGGTCTTCACTTCCTCTGAAGGGGTGGACATCTATGTCGGCAAAAATAATCTGCAGAACGAATATGTCACCAACCGGCTCGCCGCGCCGAACGATACCTGGCTGCATACCAAGGATATTCCCGGCTCGCACGTGGTCATCCGCAGTGAGGAATTCGGCGATGCCACCCTGGAGGAAGCCGCTCAGCTCGCCGCCTACTTCAGCCAGGCCAAGCAATCCAGCAGCGTGCCGGTGGACTGCACCCTGATCCGTTACGTTCGCAAGCCAAGCGGAGCCAAACCGGGCTTCGTCATCTACGATCATCAGCGCACACTGTTCGTAACGCCGGATGAAGAGCGGGTCAAGCAGCTGCCGAATGTGCTGCGGAGTTAAGGCTCAAGTAGTGTGCTAACAAATCGGGCTCGCGCGAAGGTAGTCTGCATATTGTATGCGCAAAACAGCATACAATGGGTTCGAGTGAAGGCGCATGGGCCCAATGTGTGCGGAAAACAACATACATCAGGCTCGCTCAAAGCGCATGGGCCCAATGTATGCGGAAAACCGAACACAATAGCAGGTGGTTTCCTCTTACTGACATGCGCTCTACTTACAGTAAGGATTGCTCCTACCCAAAAACCTCCCTCCTGTAGCGCCTGCGCTAAGGGAGGGAGGTTTTTGGGTTTTTGGGTTTTTGGGTTTTTGGGTTTTTGGTGTCCCATGGTTTGGTGCCTTGTGTCTGTTTTTTGTATCCTGTATCCTATGCCCTTTGCTCTGCGTGTTGCGGTCAGCCTCTAGCAGCCTTAAGCTGCTCCAGCACAGCGGCAGGCACACTCACACTGCCGATATCCCCGTGGAAAACAACGCCCTGCCGTGCACCATGGAAATCGGAGCCGCCGGTTACCCGCAGGCCGAATTCCGCAGCCAGTGCAAGGTAGCGCTCATGCTCTGCCGGGCCATGGTCGGAATGATACACCTCGATGCCGTCCAGATCACATTGCTCCACAATGCTCCGGACCAGAGCGTCATCCCCATAGATTCCCGGATGGGCCAGCACCGCTGCACCGCCTGCTTCACGAATCCACTCGCAGGCTGTCACTGGTGTAATGCGCGGAGGCAAGACATAAGCCGCCGCCCCTTCGCCCAGATACTTGTCGAAGGCATTCCGCATATCCGCGGCTGCACCCAGCCGCACCAGCTCATCCGCGATGTGCGGCCGGCCGATGCTCTCATCAGGCTTCAGCTCGCGGCCCAGCCCGGCCACTACCTGATCCAGAGTGATCGCAATGCCCAGTCCGCGCAGCTTCTCAAGAATCGCTTCATTCCGCCCTAGCCGGGTTCCCCGCTGCTCCTCCAGGCGGGACAGCAGCAGCTCCTGCTCTATGTCGATATAGTAACCGAGGACGTGGATCTCCTTCCCGCCTTGCCGTGTGCTGATCTCAACACCGGGAACTACAGTAATCCCATACCGCTTACCTGCTTCCAGCGCTTCCGCTACACCGCTGACCGTATCATGGTCAGTAATAGCTAGCGCTGCCAATCCCGCCTCATAGCCAAGCCGTACATTCTCAGCAGGCGGCTGCATGCCGTCCGAGGCCTGGGTATGAGTGTGCAGGTCGCATCTGCCGGCTGTATCAGCAAAACCCGCTGTAACTATCTCTGCCTCAGATTGACCGCTATGACTTTTGTGTTCTGTCATGGAATTCCTCCGTTCATTCAATTAAAGTTCACGCGCTTTCCTATGCAAATACGCAGTTGTTCCTATCCGTTACTGTCCGCCGGCATGCTGGCGCAGGAAGCTCAGGAAGGTTACCGCCGAGATCGGCAGCAAGGTCGATTTCAGATGAATGGCGTAGAATTGCCGCTTGAAGGAGGCATCCGTCAGATTAACAATTTTCAGCAGGCCGAGCGCCACTTCATGCTTGACCGAGGAGGTCGAGATGATCGTAATCCCCAGCCCCGCCTCTACCGCCGACTTCACCGCTCCCGTACTGCCCAGCTCCATCACAATCTGCATCGCCGCTGGATCAAGTCCGTTAGCCTCAAGCTGCTCCTCCATCACCCGCCGTGTGCCCGAACCGCGTTCACGCAGCACGAATGGGTAGGCGAGCGCTTGCGCCAGCGTCACTTCCACCTGGCCGGCCAGCGGATGCTCCCCTGGAACGATCAGCTTCAGCTCATCGCCCATTACCGGTTCAATGACCATGTCCGGATGGGAGACCGGCGCTTCAATCAGCCCGAAATTGAGCTGATGCTTATGGATCTCATCCATAATCTGAGAAGTGTTCATCACCTTCATCATAATCGAGATATTCGGATATTCCTTGCCGAAGGGCCCCAGCATGCGGGGAAGCACATATTCGCCGATGGTCAGGCTGGCTCCGAGCATCAGGCGGCCCTCCAGCATGTGGGTGAAGGCTGACATCGCCTGATCCGTCTCGCGCATCAGCTGCATGCTGCGCACCGCGAACGGCATCAGCGTCAGGCCGGCCTCGGTGAGTATGATTTTTTTGGTGGAGCGGTCGAACAGCTTGGTTCCGAAATAATCCTCCAGCGCCTGAATCTGCATCGTCACCGCAGGCTGGGTCATATGCAGAGTCTGTGCCGCCGCCGAGAAGCTGCCCCGTTCAGACACAGTATAGAAAATATGAAGCTGATGAAAATTCATACGTTACTGGCTCCTTCACTAATTACAGTTGTAGAGTGTAGAGCAAAAAAGGCACGCAGCCCTAAGCCGCATGCCTCACTCGTTTCAAGTACCCTACTTGCGCCTGCGGCGTTTCTTGGACAGCTTCATCCGCCGGGAATGACGCAGCCAGGAATAGTATCTCTTGAGATCCCTGAGCTGCGGAGTCAACGATATTTTGCCCAGAAAAGACACGATCACCATGACATACAGCGGCTCTCCGGAGAGGGCCGTGACGCCCTCAAGCAGCCTGAAATTAACCACGATCACCGTATCATTATCTATCAGATAGGCATTATAATCACTGTTAGAGTAAGGCCTCAGCCGGTTCTGCTTCAAGGCTTGCCAGATCCAGGCGGTCACCTCCACATTCCCGCTGTCCTCAGCAGCTACCCGTTCCGCATAACGGCTCCTGGCATGCCGGGTCAGCACGATGTCGGCAATCCCGTAGTTATTCAGCATGATATGGAAGGGTTCGTGCTCGCCCCACCAGTCCATCCCCTTGCCCTGCATAGTCATCACACTCCACGTAAAAAGGGTCTTGGCATGCTCTTATTGTTGTCAATCTTACCGCACTTACGACCGTTGTTCAAGCATACCGCTCTCCCCGGGAGTCTTGCAGTGAGAAACGTCAGCTGCCCGTCCTATGTATACTGATATCACTGTCATCGACGTAGCTGCTGCCTCTGATCATTTTGCAGCTTTTTTTGAAGCGGGCCGCCTCTACCGACAGCTCTTCAATGGAAGCAAACCGGCGGCTGCGGTTCGTAACCACGGCAATCGAGATCGAGACCAGCGGGATCTCCTCCAGTTGTCCCGAACGGCTCTCGGTCAGCACGTATTTCTGGGCCAGATGCCCGGCATGATAGAAATCCTTAACTGTCGTATCGAACGCCGCGATAATATTTCTGCAGCATTCCTCGTAGTGATAATTGCTGATGAAAATAATAAAATCATCCCCGCCGATATGCCCCAGGAATCCGTTCATCCGCAGCGCCTCATGCTTCAGCAGCTCCGCAGTAGCCTGAATCATCCGGTCGCCTTCCTTGAAACCGTAGGTGTCGTTGTACGCCTTGAAATGGTCAAGATCGATGTAGAGTACACTGAATTCATCCTGCAGCAGCGTCTTCACCATCCACTCGGTAATGCTGATATTCCCCGGCAGTCCCGTTAACGGATTCAGGAAGCTGGCGGCCACCGCCTGTATCTCCGCGAAATTAAGCAGCAGATCCCGTACGCTAACCGCACCGAACAGAGCCTTCTCGTGAGTCACGATCACATAGTCGTACAGATTCTCTTCCTGCCTCGACATCGCCTGCCTGCTTACCTCGATAATAGGCGTGTTATAGTCCACCACCAGCGGATTTTTGTCCATCACCAGCTCTACAGGTCTGCCCATATAGAGCGTATATCCGTATAGTGTGCCTATCTTCTGATAAAAGCTGATCCTCATAATCAATCCGGCAGTCCGCCCGTTTTCCGTGACGACTACGCCTTGGAGCTGGGGATTGCTTTTAAAAATCTGGTCCACAAACCCGCATTTGTGATGAATCGAAATGTCCGGGATTTGTTCAGCGATTTCACCGATCTGAAGAAACATGCTTACACCCTCCCTTGACTGGATACGGAAGCACCGGAGACGGAAGCGCTCCACGCTCAGGCCGGTGAGCCGGTCTCCCGAGCGCAAAGCCCTGACCATATTCCACCCCCGCCATCTGTAAAAAATGCAGCTCCGGCGCAGTCTCAATCCCCTCGGCTATCACCCGGGTAGAGGAACGGTCGGCATATTCCCGGACCAGTCCCAGCAGTTCCTGCTGCTCCCGGCTGGTATGAATTCCCCGGATGAGGGACTTGTCCAGCTTGATGAATTCCGGCTTCAGATAGACCAGCGTCTTGAGACTGTTATAGCCGGAGCCGGCATCATCCACAGCAATGCGGAAGCCCTGCTCGCGGTAATGGGACAGAACCTTTTCAAACCGGACATAATCCTGCACCGCCTGACGCTCTGTCAGCTCGAAGACGATCCGCTCCGGCGCAAGCCCTAGCTCCTTCAGATAGGCCAGCGTCTCTCCGCTCTTGTGGCGGGGGTCATACAGCACACCAGGCTGCACGTTCACGAACAACAACAATTCACCTTTCCCGGACTCTGCCTCCGGCAGCCGCTCCATGTACCGGGACAGTGACATTCTCCGGCAGTACTGCTCGAAGCGGAACATCTGATCCGTCCGTCCGGCAAAATCATAAAAATGCTCCGTGCTCGGAAACTGCGGCGAAGCGGGCGGACGGTTCAGCGCCTCATGTCCCAGCGTCTCCCCGGTCCGCAAATGCAGAATGGGCTGAAAATACGTATCCAGCAATTCATGCTCCATAATATCCAGCAGCACAGCTAATCTGCCCAGCTCCTGAACCTCATCCCTGACTCTCCCGCTCATATACCTCAGATATTGCGGCAATGCCGCAAGCTTGCGGGACAGGGTTCCTGTCTTATTCATCTAATCCCCCGTCTGCTTGTCTTCGTGAATTCAATAACACTCTCCTCAGCATAGATTGGAATTATTAAGCAGGGATAAACTTCGGGACGGGGCATGGCCTTCTGCGCATTTTTTTCACATTAACGACTTATTTCGACAGTACTTCTGCCCGGTTGATCGTATAGAGCACAGGGATCGCCGCTCCAATGAGGATTACCCCCATGAACGCAGGTGCAGCCGGTCCAAGGGACACGTAGAGCTGTCCTCCAACCAGAGGCCCGATCATTCTCGCAAGTGCCTGAATCGACTGGCTGCCCCCTTGAACCCGTCCCTGCTCGCCCGCAGCGGCAGATTTGGACAGCATTCCGTTGAACGAAGGCCCGAAGACCGAATCACCGAAGCCGAAGATAAACATCCCTGCGATAAAAAGAGGATAAAAGGCGAGCAAAGCCGACAACGCAAACAGAATGTAGCCAACAATTTCGGAGCCCATTCCAAGGAGAGCGATTTGCCTGTCAGTGTATCTTTTCAGGAGCTTCGGCATAATGAATCCTTGGGACAGGATATCCTGCAAGCCCATGATGGAGAACATCACTCCAATGATAACCGGCTTCCAGCTGAAATTATCCAACGTGAACTGTGAAAAAATAGCCTGGAATGATCCATTCGGTATCCACAGCAGGAACGCGGAGACAAACAGCCTGTTAAGGTTCTTCATGGACAGCAGGTTCGCAAGCTGCGAGAAGGGATTCAGCCTGACTAGGGGGATGACCTTCAGTCTCTTGCTTTTCTCCAGACTCTCCGGCATGAACAGAAAGCCATAACCCACATTCAGCAGTGTTACGGCTGCGCCAGCATACATGGGCACCGAATACCCGAACTTGGCCAGCAGCCCGCCCAATGACGGGCCGATAATCGTCCCGGCTCCGACCACAGCACTCACCCAGCCGAAGTACTTGGTCCGCTGCTCCGGCGGAAGGATGTCTGCAAAATAAGCGAAGATCGTACCGATGCTCCCGCCTGTGATCCCTTCAATGATCCGCCCGGCGAACAGCACCCACAATGCCCCTCCAAGGCCAAATATGAAGTAACCGGCAGCAGAACCCAACAGGCACAGGAGCAGCAGCGGACGCCGTCCGTATTTATCACTCAGCGCACCCAGCACAGGCGCCGCGCAGAACAGGCAGGCCGCATAAGCTGAAGTCAGCAGGGTAACCATCACCGCTTGTTTTTCGGGATCGCTAATGTAAGGCTGGACGAGAAACGGAACCACAGGAGCGATGATACTGAAGCCTATTCCGCATAAAAATACAGAGATTAGACCGAATATAAGCGCGTGCTTATCTACCTTTGATTCTGAAGATTGATCTTGATGGTGAGCAGGTTTGGATGTAGACATGTATCTTCTCTCCTTAGAGCTTGTGATTTGTTTCCTAAGAAACAATATCATCCTAACACACTTTTGATTCCAAGGAAACAAAATATTTAACATAAAAAAACACCCTGCCGGGTGAAGGTAACTGTGATGAACTATTCTGCCTGAGCATAGAGGGGAAATTATTCTTCTTCCGTGCTATTGTCCGGCTCCTGCTTCTTAATCTCTTCATCCAAATGCTTATTGTACTTCTCCATGAAGCTGAGCATACCGGCATACTGGCTGTCGGTCACCTGCTCAAACACAGGTCTGTCCCGCTCCCGGAACTCACGGTGCAATTCATCATGAATCTGATATACAGCCATCCCTTGAACAGTAAGCCTGAAATAGATTTCCTTCTGATTGTCCGGCTTCTGGTAGCTCTCAATAAGCCCCTTGTGCAGGAGCTTCCGTGTAATCTTGCTGATCGCCCCCCTGGTCATGTACAAGGCCTCTGCAAGCTTGGTCACGTTGGCGTCTGCATGTGTTCCGATGTATTCAATACAGTGTACCTCGGAGGGTTTATTCCCCTTAAGACTGTTCTCCATCTTCGACTTGTTCAGCCAGTTCATCTTATTGAATAATTCCCGGAAAGCTGTTAAGACCTGTTCCTCTTTGTTCATTGCGGGTCCCCCTTAAAAAAACAGACGCCAGCGGCGTCTGTCTAAATAACCTTTATCCCTGAACTACAGACCGTAGTACTTGGACTTGTCCGGTCCGTTGCTGGTATATTCCGTCTTCAGTTCATTGCGGTACGAACGCTCAATCTTGCGCACATAAGAAAGTCTGCGGACATTCTTCATGACTTCCTCGGCGCGCTCCGCATTGACGTACATTACCGCATAATGCATTTTACGGGAAACGTAGTGCAGTGTGCCGTACTTCTCCAGGTTGCGCGCCGCCTTGACGTCGCTAACCCATACAATATAACCTGTCCGTTCCGCAAACATAAGCTCATCCGCCTCTCTTTCTCTATCTCCTCACGGGTCAGCTTATCCGCAGGAGCATTTGCCGCCGCTGCCGCATCCGCCTTTGGGGGACGGGTCGTTACTGGGAACCTTAATGCTGTCCGAGACCGAGAATGCGATCGCCTCTGACATGGAATGAAGAATATCATCCAGCGTCTTCTCCGCATTCTTGAACCGGACCACTGCTTCGAACTGCTCCAGCTCCCGCTCTACGGCCTCAACCTCATCCTTGGCAGAGTGATAGTTCGGGTGAAAATGACCAAACCGCTGTGTCTCGTCAAACAGCTCCTTCTTGCTTTGCAGCCGCTTGATCATGGCCTGGATTTCGGGATGGTTATCCACCTGTCCCTTCCAGTATAGGTAATCCGACACTTCTGCGGATTGATTAATCATATCGCCTAATTCATAGGCGTATGTCAGCACTTCGGCCATATCGACCGTATTTAATTCCGCTACGCTCATGAACTTCAACTCTTTTCTGCATTTAATGTTCTACCGCAGCGATAGACTACCTTATCATAACATATCCGCCCGCCTCAGCAGAAGAAGAATTTCTGCCCTTTAGCGGATGCAGCAGCTGAATTTCCTGCCAGTCTTCCGCTGCAAGCTCTGTCTCCTCTGCCGTCTCCGTCCCCGGAAGCAGCAGAATGCCCCGCACCTGCCATGGACGTCCGTTGATCCGCTCTGGAATGAAATCCGCCGCCTTGCCGCCATAGGAGAGCCGGACCTTGATTCCCCAGCTTAGAGCCTGCTCCATTACCTTTTGCGCTGTGGTGACATGATACTGCCTCCACTGATTGAACCACATCTGCGGCACGGTCTCTTCACCCGGCAGCTCCAGCTTCGGGGGGCCGCCGCTGTCAAGCGGCAGGAGCTTCGGGGGCGGGCCTGTTCCCAGCAAGCCCCGTTCTCCGGCTGCGGCAGGAAGCAGGTAACGCTGCGCTGGCTCGGACAGTTCAAACAGCTGGGTATGGGGAGCAGGCCCGTCCAGGTTCCCTGCCCTCACGGACGGCGCGAGACCGGCGGCGGCAAGCTCCTTACGCAGCTGCCCGGCAGCCTCCGGCCGGACGATGAAGTGGAGCGGGCCGATCCGGGTAACGATATCCTGCAGCCGGGGATGGGCAGCGATATCCTCGCCCTCCTGCTCTCCGGCGCAGGACAGCAGAAGAACCTCCGCCAGCTCCGTCCGTCCGATCGAACTGGCCCACTGCCGGAGCGCCAGTTCGATCTGCTCCGGTAATTCTCCGGCGGCATGGGCGTTCAGCCAGGAGATCACCTCACCCGGAGCGAAGCCCTGGTCCGCTGCCGCTTCCAGCCGCTCCCGGGTCAGCCGGAAGCTCCAGATATCCTCGTGGTGCAGCAGCTCTGCGCATCCGGCCAACGTCCAGCGCACCGTATAAGGGACCTCGGGCGGAACCAGCACCTCGAAATCCGGCTGGACAATGAAGCCGGGAGATGCAGAAGCCTTTGCTTGCGGCAGCGGCTTCTGCGCAGTTTCAGCTGCTACAGGACTCTGCGGGCTAAGGACGGTGTCTTGAGCTTCGGAGGCGCTGTCTAGGTCTGCAAGTTCTGAGCTGTTGCCTGCTGGTTCTATGTCACAGTCTACTGGCCCTAGGTTTCTGCATACTGTTGTTTGGACTCTATCTTGTGGTTTGGTGCCGCTGGCAGCGGTATTTGGGGTGCTTTCCGCTGTGCTTGAGCTGCTTACAAATATTCTAGGGCTGCTGCTTGTTTCTGCGTCACTATCTGCTTCCTCTGTCCCCCCTTGATTCTGCTGGGTTATTCCTAGGCTACGCTCCGTTAGCTGCGGCTTCAGTGCCTTCCAGCGGAAGCATTCCTCCCCTTCCGCTGAAGACCCTAGCTCACACCAGCCGAAGGCTGCCAGAAGGCGAATCCAGGCGAGTGCTGCCTGCTTAAGCCCTGAGTCTGTCCCTGCCTTCCCCGGTACAGGTTGCTCCCCGGCAAGACCATTCTGTCTCATCCAGCTCAGAACAGGCTCTACCGAAAACCACTCGTCCGGACAAAACTCCGTTGCCGAGAGCAAGTGTCTGAAATGCTGCTCTTCAGGCAGCGGAGCACCGTACCGGCTGATGATCAAGGTATAGAGCGTATCCGTCATCTCTTGTGCAGTAAGGGTCAGCCAGCTTTGCAGCATAGGTCTGTCTATTGCATACCCGCTATTGTCGCGGGTAATCAGCCCCAGTGCGCTCAGCAGATCAATGATTAATGTAACCGGCAGCGGATAGTTCTGGTGACCGGCGGAGGACTCAAGCAGGGCAAGAGACTCCTCCGGTATGGACAACCTTCCGGCTAACCTGCTGAGCTGCTTCTTATGTATCACTCCCTTAGAAGTCAGCGGCAGGCCTTCCCGGGCTATGAACAGCAGGCTTTGAAATAACTCCCCTGCCAGTTCTGAACACGCCGCATGCTCAATCCGCACCGTCCCCTCTGCCTGTACCTGCGGGCAACCCGCCCAGAAGCTCTGCAGGATTAAGGGATACTGCTGCTGAGGAACCTGATACAGCCGCTCGCCCCACACCTTCTGCCGCAGCTCCAGCATCCCTGCATGAAGCAATTCGTCCAGGGCCAGCATCTGCTCGGCCCGGCACAGGAATTCAGGCCGCAGACGCTCTATAGAATCTGCTGTACACGGCGAAGCCGCATGCTCTGCCGCTATCCGCAGCAGTACTTCACAGGCGTCCGAAGATAGTCTGCTAATATGATCTGCGGGATTCAGTTCCATCAGAAAACAGCTCCTTCCGCCGGGTCCAGCATCCGGACCCCGTATTCGTAGCCTTGCTCCGTCAGAAACATCCGGCGGCGCAGAGCGAAATCCTGCTCCCGGCTGTTTCCCGTGACCAGCGTATAGAAATACGCCCGGTTATCCCCCGGCTTCGGACGAAGAATGCGGCCCAGACGCTGAGCCTCCTCCTGGCGGGAGCCGAAGGCGCCGGATACCTCAATTGCCACTGAGGCATCCGGCAGATTCACAGCAAAGTTCGCCACCTTGGAGACGATCAGTACCGGAAGCTTGCCTTCATTGAACGCAGCGTAAAGCGCGTTCCGCTCCTTCTGTGGAGTCTTGCCCGTGATCAGCGGGGCCGCAAGCAGCGCCGCCAACTGCTCTAACTGGTCCAGATAATGGCCGATCACCAGTATCGCCGCTGCGGGATGCGCTTCAACAATCTGTGCTGCCGCCTGCGCCTTGGCCTGATTGCCCGCCGCCAGCCGGAATTGCTCCTTCGCCCCGGCATACAGATATTGCTGCCGCAGCTTCTGGTTCATCGGGACGATGACCTCAACGCAATCGACAGCTGCAATCCATCCCTGCCGCTCCAGCACCTTCCAGGGCAGGTCATAGCATCTCGGGCCGATCAGGGAGAACACATCACCCTCCCGACCGTCCTCCCGGACCAGCGTTGCTGTCAGCCCCAGCCGCCGCGTAGCCTGAATATCTGCGGTCGCACGGAAGACAGGTGCCGGAAGCAGATGGACCTCGTCATAGATAATCAGACCCCAGTTCCGTTCATGGAACAGATTCATGTGGACAAACGCTCCTCCTTTAGAGCGCCTATGAGTGAGCATCTGATAGGTTGCAACGGTTACAGGACGCACCTCCCGGTGCTCTCCCGTGTATTCCCCGACCTCATCTTCGCTCAGCGAGGTCCGCAGCAGCAGCTCCCCGCGCCACTGCTCTACAGAAGTCGTGCTCGAAGTAAGGATCAGCGTCTCACACTGCAGCTGCTCCAGCACCGCAAGGCCCACAACAGTCTTGCCTGCCCCGCAGGGCAGCACGACCACTCCGCTCCCGCCATGTCCTCCAGTCCCCTGGAACTTTCGGACAGCCTCCTGTTGATAATCCCGGAGCTCGAACCCACTGCTGCTGCCTTCTTGGATGTTGTTCCCCAGAGACTCCCGCCAGGCTAACTTCAGCTTCTGCCCGTCCCGATACCCGGCATAATCAAGGACCGGATAACCCAGTCTGGTCAATTCCTGCTTCAGCAGCCCCCGGTTCATCTTCGGACAATGGCTATGCAGCTCCCCGGCCCGGCACAGGCCCAGCTCCTTCAGTTCCTGAGAATCGTCCAGTTCATCCAGCAGACTCGTCCGGTCAGCGGTTAACCTGACAAGCTGTGAATCAGTCTCATCCGCATGCAGGTGCAAGCTTCCGTAACGGGACATCAGCAGTTCCATCTCCCCCTCGACTTCGGAAGGAATGCCCCACCTGGACAGCCTGCGGAGGCCTTCAATGACCTCTGCCGCTGTCTGTCCCCCGGCTGCGGCGTTCCATAGGGACAACGGTGTGATCCGGTAAGTATGGTAAGCTGGGGGACTTTTGACAAGCTCGGCGCATCCGCTTAGAACCGTCCGCGCCTCCTCAAATCCTGGATGTCCGCATTCCAGCAGAATTGTCCGGTCATTCCGAATGATACATGGCCCCGCCCCTGCTCCGCTCATCCTGTTCCCTCCTTGTATCTAATCTCTATTGCCCTACTTCTGTTGGCATCCAGTATACTAGGAGCACAACTGCCCCTCATTTGCTCATTCGACCCTTGCTTGGTGAACTCAATCGGGCTATACTCATCCGAACCAAAGGGATTTATCCCTCTCTTTTCACCTTCCATCCCGCTGCCAGCATCCACATTCTCCCTACAACGAAAAAGCCCACCTCCGCCTAACCGGATATGAGCCATTCGTCATTCTATTAATGCAGCTGCTGGCGCTGCGAGATTTCATGAAGCGCCTCAGCAGCCTCATCTGCGAACATTCTCTTGTCTGCCAAATCACCTAAAGAGACTACTCCGGTCAGCTTCTTGCCCTGCGTTACCGGAATGCGACGGATCTGCGCGGAGGCCATCAGCTCTGCCGCTTCCTCCACAGAGGCGGACTCCTCAATGGATAGGACCTCCCGGCTCATGACAGTCTCCACGGCTGTTGAGCCGGGGTGCTTGGCTGCGTACCCGCGGATGACCAGATCGCGGTCTGTAATCACACCAATCAGCGTTGCCCCGTCAGCCGAATCTACCACCGGAATGAAGCCCGTCCCGCTATCTCTCATAGCGACGGCAACCTCATAGATATTGTCCAGCAGAGTAACCGACACCGGCTGCGCGGTCATCACTTCTTTGACAGTCTTCAAGAATGAACCCTCCTGTCCACGTTAGCGTGGCATTTGAGAGTAGTTTTTCCTGTAACGGTAACATTTATACGGAAATTGACTCATTCAGACAGGAGTCGGCCATACCTACCAGCAGCTTCAAGCCATAGAGCATGGCATCCTCATCGAAATCAAATTTGCTGTGATGATGCGGATATACAGCATCCTTGGCCGCATTGCCCGCACCGACGAAGATGAAGCAGCCGGGAATCTCCTGAACATAATAGGAAAAGTCCTCCGCCGGCATAATCTTCTCCATCAGCATCACATCGGCATCTGTCCCAAGCGCCTTAGGGGCAACACGGGCAAAACGTTCATATTCCGCCTCGTCATTCACCAGCGGCGGGTACCCCATCAGATAGTCCACCTTCGCCTCCGTACCATAGGCTGCGGCTATAGACGCCGCCAACTCTTCAATGCGGCGGCGGATCAGATGACGTGTCTCTTCATCAAATGCCCGCACCGTCCCGGTAATCCGGCAGCGCTCGGCAATGATATTCTGGGCCGAACCGCCTTGAATCGTCCCCACGCTGACTACGGCCGGACGCAGCGGATCAACGTTGCGGCTGACAATCGTCTGCAGCCCGGTGACCAGTGCCGCACCGGCCACAATGCTGTCTGCTGTGCGGTGCGGCATGCCGCCGTGTCCTCCCTGGCCGGTCAGATCAATGAAGAACTCATCGGCCGAAGCCATCAGCGGCCCCGGAGCACTGCCTACCGTCCCGAGCGGGAACGGCGTCCACAGATGCAGCCCGTAGACGGCATCCGCACCCGCAAGCACACCTTCCGCAATCATGCCCACTGCGCCGCCGGGACAGACCTCTTCCGCCGGCTGGAACAGAAAGCGGATCTCCCCCTTCAGCTCCTCCCGGCGGGAGCTGTAATACGCCGCCGCAGCCAGCAGCATGGCGGTATGCCCGTCATGCCCGCAGGCGTGCATGACACCGGAATGCTGTGAAGCATATTCCCGGCCGCTCTCCTCCGTAATATTCAGCGCGTCCATATCGGCACGCAGGACTACCGTTTTGCCGGACTCCCGGCCCTTAAGTATGCCTGTCAATCCGTAGCCTGCTGCACTCCGCCGGACCTCAATCCCCAGCTCCGTGAGCCTTGCCCCGACATAAGCGGAGGTCTCCTTCTCCTGATAGGACAGCTCCGGATGACGGTGCAGATGGCGGCGCCATTTGACCATTTCCGGGAACAGCTCCCTGGTCTCTAACCTCTCCATAACTCTCCATTCCCTTCTCTGGCAGCATCCTGCGGATAGCCATCAGGACAAGCCCGTAAGCTCTGCCCGCTCTGCAGCCTGCCAACTTTCTTTTATTGTAGCAGAAACACAAAAAAGTGGGTATCGATCAGCCCGTTCTACCTTGCACAACCCCGGGAAACAGACTATCATGAGGAAGAACAATAACAAATTTTAATTACAAATGAATCATTATACTTCATTAAGGGGAGTTGTGCGCTATGATATTTGAGAACACGGGTCTCGAAGGATTAAAGAGCGACCTTCTTTATCTCGACGAAAGTGCAGCAAAGGCAGGATTCATCAGATGGCAATGGGAATACTACCGCGCGACCTATGACTGCAAGATAGAAGACCGCAAGGATGGCGGAGAATACTTCCTGCGCATCAATACCCGTGCTGTGGAGGGGAAGCTGGAGAAGTCAGACGCGGTGCTGGCGATTGAAGCCGTCTATCTCGGCAAGGCCACATTCCCCCACGGACTGGAATATGAATCTCCGGTGCCTCAGCCTGTGCTTGAGGCAGCCCGGAAGCATATCGGTGATTTGAAAGCGCTGCTGGAAGCTTGAGTACCGCGAAGGGAAAGACGGCCGCCAAGGCCAGCCCGCCCAAAAGAGGAACGCCCGATTTCCAGTTACTCATTCTCACCCTGCTGTTCGTAGGCTTCGGCCTGCTTATGGTATTCAGCTCCAGCTCCAGCTTAACCCTGGCCAGCGGCAAATTCAGCAATGATGCGTTTTTTTTCGTAAAAAGACAATTGGTCTGGGCCATGCTGGGCAGCTTCATCATGTTCGTCGTAATGAATATCCACTACAGCAAGTTCAAGAAGTGGTATGCTCCGATCTTCGTGATTACCCTCGTCCTGCTGCTGTTCGTAGCAACCACCGAGGGAATTAACGGCGCCAAGAGCTGGATGAGCATCGGGACCCTTGGGATTCAGCCCACCGAGCTGGCCAAGATCTCTATCATTCTCTACCTGGCTGCCCTGATCACCAAAAAAGGCGAACGCCTGCGCGATTTGCGGACAGGGTATATCCCGGTCATGATTATCGTCGGAATTGTCGCCGGACTGATTATGATGCAGCCCGATCTGGGTTCCTGCCTCATTCTTGTAGCGACCAGCGGTCTTGTCATCTATGCCGGCGGCGCCAGCATGAAGCATATCATGGGATCGATCGGTCTGCTGATTCTCGGGGTGGCCCTCGTCATAGGCGCAAAGGCCGCCATCGACTCCTTGTCCCCGCCAACCGAGAAGGCAGAGTTTCAGAAGGATTACAGACAGGGCCGTATTGAAGCCTTCCTCGACCCGCAGGCCAATTCCGAGGGCAGCGGATATAATATTATGCAGTCCCTGATCGCCCTCGGTGAAGGTGGAACACAAGGCTCCGGGTTCGGGCAGAGTATTCAGAAGCTACATTATCTGCGGTACCCTTATACTGACTTTATCTTCGCGGTCATTGGTGAGGAGCTCGGCTTTGTCGGAACCGCCTTGTTCCTGCTGCTTTATCTGTATTTCATCTGGAGAGGGATTTTGATTTCACTGCGGTGCACCGATCCCTTCGGTACACTGGTCGGTATCGGAATCATGGGCCTGATCGCCATTCAAGCCTTCATCAACATCGGTGGTGTGACCAATACGATTCCGCTTACAGGCGTTACGCTGCCCTTCATCAGCTACGGTGGCTCCTCCCTGCTCGTCACGATGCTCTGCATGGGGATTATGCTCAGCATCTCACGGGAGACCAACCGTCCAGCCAAAGAGGAAGTGGTGAAGTCTGTGACTACGGTCAGACAGGTGCGGAACAACAGAAGCGCAGGCACACGCGCACGCTAAGAGGCAACCTGCATACAGATGAAGGTTGAGCCAAATAGAAAGGCAGTCCGGAATAAATCCGGACTGCCTTTTGCATGGATGCCTAAGTTAATTGTGCTTAAGAAATTTCGTCGTTCTTGAAGGCTACGCCTTCGACCTTCACGTTAACCTCTACGATGTGAAGCCCGGTCATACTCTCCACAGCCTCGCGGACATTCTGCTGAAGCATGCGGCACACTTCATGAATCGGCGTTTCGTACAGTACGATGATGCGTAAGTCTACTGCAGCTTCCAATTGGCCAACTTCGACAGTAACACCCTTCTGCACGTTCTTGCCGCTCAGGCGCTTTGCCCAGCCCTCTGACAAACCGCCAGACATGGCTGCAATTCCGGGAGTCTCAAGCGCGGCCAGGCCGGCAATTTTTGAGACAACGTCATTCGATATCCGTATATTACCCAATTCCAGTTGAAGCTGTTCTGCCATGCCATATCCCCCCTACTCTCATTATCAATTATTGTAATTCCAAAGCAGGCTAAAAAGCAAATGACTTTCTCTCACCCCCGTTTACAGCCAGGAACAATTTGGGTATATTGATTATGAATTCAACCTACATATAGAGACTGGAGAGTGCTTACCCTTGAAAAAATGGATCTCACCGGCGCTGCTGGTCATCAGCTTCATCCTCAGCGCCATCGGGCATTACGCGAACTGGGATCATACGCTTCAGTTCATATTGTCTGCGATTTCGGTCATCTTCGTGGCCGGCTTCCTCGGCCGGGCCACCGAGAGTGTAGCCCACTACGCCGGGCAGCGGCTTGGAGGGTTCCTGAACGCAACCTTCGGCAATGCAGCCGAACTGATCATCGCCTTCTTCCTGGTCAAGGAAGGACTGTTTGACATGGTCAAAGCGAGTCTGACCGGCTCCATCATCGGTAACCTGCTACTCGTCCTCGGATTAAGTATATTTGCCGGGGGCATGAAGTTCAAGGTTCAGAACTTCAATGTCACGCTCGCCGGTCTGAACGGCTCGCTGATGATCGTTGCGGTCATCGCCTTGTTCGTCCCGGCCATGTTCTTCAACACGCATTCCATCACCGAGAAAGACACCAATGTGCTTAGTCTTGTCGTCGCCGGCCTGCTGATTGCCGCCTACCTCGCCTGGCTGGTCTTCTCCATGATCACACACAAGAAGTATCTGGCAGATGTTACGGACGATACGGCGGAAGAGCTGCCGAATGAGCATGCTCCAGTCTGGTCCCGGAACCGTTCAATCCTCTATCTCGTCCTTGCCACCGTGATGGTCGCCTTCGTCAGTGAATGGCTGGTCGGAACGCTGGAGACGCTCACCGAACGCTTCGGCTTCAGCGAGCTGTTCGTCGGGGCATTCCTTGTAGCGATTATCGGTAACGCCGCAGAACACAGCGCTGCCATTATGCTCGCCATGAAGAACAAGATCGGAGCCGCAGTCGAGATTGCCGTAGGCAGCAGTCTGCAGATTGCCCTGTTCGTCGCCCCTGTGCTGATCTTCGCCAGTTACTTCATGGGCAACACCATGTCGATTGTCTTCACCACGATTGAGATTGTAGCGATTGCCGTATCTGTGTTCATCGCCAAATCGATTATTCAGGACGGCGCAACCAACTGGTACGAAGGTCTCCTGCTGCTGGCGGTTTACATGATTCTCGGCGTATCGTTCTATCTGGTGTGAAGCAGCCGCACAGCTTATACATTCTTATATTTTTATAAAAAAACGCACATGATCGACCCCCGGGTCTTTCATGTGCGTTTTCTATGAATGAGCGGGACTTACATCTCCCGTTCCTCAGCCTTCTTGTTCAGTGCCTCGTATAGTACGGCCAAATTACGTTCCAGCTTGCTCAGCACCTGCTTACCGGTAAGCTCCGGCACGAGCCCCGCTCTGACCGCAAAATCGACCTCTCTGGAGAAGCCGTACATCTGGGTATCCAGCACTTCCTCATAGAGAGGGCAGTAACGGGTTGCCAAATTCTCCATCTGTACTTCAATGAGCTTCTGAATTTTATCGGCATCTTCTTGAAGAAGATTGATTGCTTTGATATTGAGCTGTTCCTGCAAATCCGATGAAGTCATGCATTTTCCCCCCCATGTCCAAAAGTTACAGCAGCGATTGCTTATTATTCTTAATATTAGTCGAAATTAGGACCTAATACAAGATTTCAGTTTGGGTTATTCCTGAAGTTCCTGCAAAATCACCCCGCTGCACAGCAAAGACGCCCAGCCGCAAGGCCGGACGTCTGAGAAGAAACTGGAATTACTCTGCTACTACTGTAAAATTCAGATTGTGTTTGGCAAAAACTTCGCTCATGGCTTTCTTAGCTTCCTCGGCATCTGTGCCATGTACATGCAGCTCGTAGCTTTGGCTGGATACCAGAGTAGTGAACAAGCCAAGGATGCTCTTAACATCAATGTACTTGTTGTCCGCTTGAAGAACGATAGATGAATTAAATTGGCTTGCTGTCTGTGCAATATCCACGATTGCCGCATTGTTGGACATAGGAATCCCTCCGCAACTTGATTATAAACTTATGTTCACTTGTTACCAATTCCATGATACATTGAATCCGCTTACTCACGCAAGGTGTTTCTTGGAAACAGGCATTACGTGCTTTTGGAATCACCGCTTTTGTATCATTTTATTTCAGGTTCTCCGGATTCAGACCTTCCAGCTCCGGCACCACAAAAATTCCATCCTTACGGATCAGCACATCGTCGAAGTAAATTTCGCCGCCGCCGTAATCAGGACGCTGAATCAGCACGAGGTCCCAGTGAATGGACGAACGGTTGCCGTTGTCCGTCACATCATACGCCTGGCCCGGTGTGAAGTGCAGACTGCCGGCAATTTTCTCATCAAACAGAATATCCTTCATCGGATGCAGAATATAAGGGTTGAAGCCGATGGCGAACTCACCGATATGGCGCGCGCCGTCGTCGGAATCCAGAATTTCATTCAGGCGTGCGGTATCATTGCTGGTAGCCTCTACGATCCGGCCGTTCTCGAATGTGAACTTCACATTCTCGAAGGTAACCCCGTTATAGATTGATGCGGCATTATAGCTGATCGTTCCATTCACGGAATCGCGGACAGGCGCGCTGTACACTTCTCCGTCCGGAATATTTTTCTGGCCGGAGCATTTCTCCGCCCCGATTCCCTTGATGGAGAATGTAAGGTCTGTTCCGGGACCTAATATACGCACCTTGTCGGTTCTGCGCATAAGCTCAGCCAGCGAATCCTGGGCTTTGTCCATTTTGGCATAATCCAGGTTGCAGACTTCGAAGTAAAAGTCCTCAAAGGCCTCTGTGCTCGTGTTGGCGAGCTGGGCCATACTGGCGTTAGGATAACGCAGCACCACCCATTTGGTGTGCTTGACGCGCTGCTCGCTATGTACAGGGTGGGAATACAGGGAGTTGTAGAGCTTCATGTTCTCTTCCGGCACATCGGACAGATCATTGACATTCTCACCGGCACGGATGCCGATATAGCAGTCCATCTGTTTCATACGGTTCAGGTCGATCTCCGCCCAGGTCTTGATTCCTTCAGGTGTTGCATATTTGAGCATACTGCGCAGAACAGTGCGGTCAGTCAGCTGCACAAATGCACGGCCTCCGGCCTTCCCCACTTCCTCCACAACGGCTTTGATCAAATCTCGTTCACTGCCGATCATTTCGACGAGCACGTTCTCGCCAGGCCGTACGTTTACGGAGTAACCAACAAGGTTCGCCGCAAGCTTTTGAATCCGGGGATCATTCATCTGTCTCTCTCTTCCTTCCTCTTACTGAAAATAAACATACCGTTATATTGTAGCACGCCTGCCATAGAGCGCAAGCCATCTGCGGGAAGAGAACCGCTCACTTATAACCGTAGAAATCCACCTGTGTAATATAGGTCTCTTCCGTGGTCGCTCCGGCCTTGCCGGGATAGGTGAGGGTACGGTTCGAGGTCAGCCGGGTAGGCAGATTCCGCTTCGGGTCGACCTTAAGATAATATACCGTGCGGATATCCGCCTGGTTCAGCCTCTGCTGCAGCTCTGTCTGCTTCTGTTCCCAAAGTGCGCTCTTAGCCGCAAGTGCCTTAGCGTGAGTGTCAGCAGGCGCAGCAGCGTCTATTCTGGCAACCGGTTTAATAGCCTGCATCTTCTGTGCAAGCTCTGCCGAGAGCTGTCTGCGCGCCTCCTCTGCCGTTAATTCAATCCGCAGGACCCGGGTCCCTCTGGCGCTGCCCGCTTCCTCCGTCACCTTCTTGCCCATCTTCTCCAGCTCCTCCAGCTGACGCAGCGGATTCAGCGCCTCCAGCGGATTGCTGCCGCCAAGGGCCGGAGAGGCCTGCTTCATCGTCCATTTCCCGTCTTCCTTCACCATCCGAGTATAGTAGACTGGCGCATCACCTGTGCCCTGCTTCAGAGAATGCGGACCGGACTCCGCTGCAGGAGCTGGTTGTCCGCCGTCAGGCAGGAGAGAATAGAGGCTGATCTGGTTGTGATCCATGGTCTTCCCTCCATAGTAGAGCGAAGATTCCGGGACCGTCTTTCCGTCGATCAGCAGCGCAGCCGCTCCTTCGAAGGACACCCCATCAGTGCCATCCATCCCCGCCATTACCAGATTCAAATCCTCCGCAGCCGGTTTGTCCTTCATCACTGTGCACCCGCTAAATACAAGACTAGATAGCATTAGCAGTGCAAGAAATTCCGTGCGGACGCGTCGTAAGTTCATCATGGCCATCATGCCCTTTCCGCAAAAAGTAGAGTGCAGCTGTATTCTACCTAGGGTCTCCCTGAATGCTGGGCTTATACGCCGGATGATGCAAAACACCCCTACAAGGTGACGCTTAAGCTTCGATGTCCATTCAAAAGAAAAATCCTTAAGGCCTAAGCCCAAGGATTCTTCGAATTGTTCTCAACGTTTTTGTTATCGATCACTACCTGGTTTCGCCCGTTGTTCTTGGCTTCGTAGAGTGCCATGTCCGCCCGGTAAAAGAGAGATTCGACACTGACCCGGTCATCGGTCCAGCTCCACTCGGCGACCCCGCAGGACACGGTCACACGCGGCTCTGTCTCTCCCATCACACGCTTGCGGATACGCTCCCCTACGAATACGGCCTGCTGCACTCCAAGCTGAGGCAGATAGACCGCAAGCTCTTCCCCGCCCCATCTGGCGGCGACATCCCCCTGACGGATCGAGGTCTTCACGATGTCGCTGACCTGCTTCAGGATTTTGTCCCCCTTCTGATGTCCATAGGTGTCGTTCACCATCTTGAACTGGTCAATATCCACCACAATCAGGGTTCCGCAAAAATCACTGGACTGCCGCTGCTTAATCTCTTCATCGAGATAGTGGCGGGCGAAAAGTCCGGTCAGCGTATCCCGGTTCGCCAGGCGGCGCACCTCCGCATGAAGCCTCGCATTTCCGACAGCCAGCCCGATATGACCGGCCATCGCCTGCAGCAGCCTGTAGCTGTCATAGGAGAAAAAGTGGGCCTGCTTATGCGCCAGCATAATGGCTCCCCGCACCTCCCCGCCCACATTCAGCGGAGTAGCAATGAGCGACTCTGAGCCGGTAGCATCCATCAGCGTTGAAGTCTGCCCTACAGCATACTTGTAATCGGAGAGCAGCAGCGGCTCTCCCGTAGCGTAAACCTTACTGCCGAGTCCCTGGTTGCGATCCAATATTTCACCCAGCAGCGGCAGATAATTGCAGGCTATCACCTCAAGCCCGCCGCGTTCTTCATTCATATGGAGAATACAGCAATAATCCGCCTCGAACATGTCCAGCAGCTCTTCAAAAGCAAACTGGAAAATATCGCCGAGCCTGAGGCTCTGATTCAGCCGCTGCGTAAGCTCATTGCTCATGCGCAGCTCCCTGATCAGCTGGTTGGAGCGTTCGTACAGCTTCGCATTCTCGAAGGCTGTACCAGCGGTATCCGCGACCATGGTCAGGAAGCTAAGATCCAGCTCATGGAAGGACGCCTTGTCCATAATCATGTGAAACACGCCGTATACCCCCTGCTTGCCGCCCAGCGGAAGCCCTACCTCCACAGTCCCGTTCTCTTCCCTCCCGGTATGAAGCGTAACCCGCCCATCCTTGAAGGCCCGGGCACAGACATCATTATTTGCCCATGTCAGCGGAAGCGGCTTGACCTGAGGATGCGTGCTGCGATGGTCCTGGGACATGAACAAATCAAGCCGTGCTCCCGGATACATCGCAGCGATACTGTCAATGACTTCCGTCAGTACGGCGTCTACATCAATGTTGTCATGCATGCGCTGGACAATCTGAAAAAGCAGCGAACGGCGGCTGCCCTCACGCTCGGCATGCAGATGAATCCCCGCAAGATCCGAGACAAACACATGCTCAAACCGGTGATAAAAGCAGGTCTGGAAATGCATCGACATGGCTTCAGCCGTATGCTTCCCTCCCGACTCATACTGCTCCGCAGGCATTCTGCAGCCAAGCACGGCAAATATTTCCCGGTGCCCGCGCGTAAATACCGGCAAAGCCAGATGGGTATAGGCTTGTCCTTCCTCCAGAACCTCGGCAGCATACATCCCGCCTGTCTGCAGGCAGATTCCCGCCGCTTCTTCCCACTCTGAACTCCAGCGCCCCTGCCGGAGTTCAGAGCCGGGCTCAATCCAATCACCTTCATAATTCAGCACACACCAGCTCCAGGTCTTCGCGAAGGAGGGGACTCCCTGTCCTTGCCATTCCCTGAAACTCTCGGCAATCAAGCTGGCGGCGTAGGGGAAATCGTGAGACACGATATCCGTCTCCTTCAGCCAGGCGGCGGGATCTTCATACTCTCCGCCGGATTGCCTCATGTCCTGTAACAGCATACGACCGTCCCGATCCTTATGGCCGTATGCCTCCTGCTCTGACATAAAGAGGACCTCCTTTGCATCTTCAATCAGGCCAGACCGGAGTAGGCCCCTGATTCTATAGTAGAGACATTACCAATCCAGCGTAAATATAGTCAGGATATTTTGAAATCACAGTTTTCCGATAACATCCAATTAGTTATATTTTACTCCCTTTCTTGCGGTATTGCATTATATTTTCCGCAAAACCGGGATTTTTTTTAGGACCAAAGAACTAACGACAAAGATAGACAAAAACTCTTTTAAGTTGCGCTTGACTTTGCCTGCCATTTTCATATAATATTTATTGTTGAACAAGACTGTAACAAGTCTTATTGGGCGTAACGTTGTGTCACCCTCTACGCATTTCGTTACTGCCAGGGCAGCGGCTGAACTTCCCTCGGCAGTGTGAAACCATTTAACGCTTTCACGGATACGAATTGCGGCGCAAATAGGCCCTACAATAAATTTTTTTCATTAAAAGGAGTCTACTATAATATGGCACGTTACACCGGACCTAAATTCAAACTCAGCCGCCGTCTGGGCATTTCCCTTAGCGGTACAGGCAAAGACCTGAAACGCCCATTCCCACCAGGACAGCACGGCGCTAACCAACGCAGAAAAGTAAGTAACTACGGAATGCAGCTTTTGGAAAAACAAAAACTGCGCCACATGTACGGCCTGGGCGAAAAGCAGTTTAAAACTCTTTTCACTAAGGCACAAAAGCTCCAGGGTATTGCGGGCGAAAACTTCATGTTCCTGCTCGAAAGCCGTCTGGACAACCTGGTTTACCGTCTTGGATTCGCTAACTCCCGTGCAGGCGCACGCCAGTTGGTATCCCATGGCCACGTAACCGTTAACGGTAAAAAAGTCGACATCGCTTCTTTCCGTGTAAGCATTGGCGACGTTATCGGACTTCGCGAAAGAAGCCGTGCTATGACTTCGATCAAGGAAGCTCTCGAGAACCGCAACCACCTTCCGGCTTACCTGGAATATGCTGACGGATCATTCGAAGGTAAATTCCTTCGTCTGCCAGAACGTGCCGAGCTGTCCCAGGATATCGATGAGAAGCAAATCGTCGAATTCTACAACCGTTAAGATTCGCTTACAGCGGAATCTGATCAAAGCTCCCGGATTTCTATCCGGGAGCTTTTTTTATGAATCCGAGTCATCATCGAAGCTGAAGTCCCCGCTTGGTGGGGTTATTTTAAAAATCCTCTGCGGCAGAAGCGCATTCAAAATCGCCAAATTGTGCTATAATAGTTCCGTTAAAAGGAGGATTATCGTCGATGGTTGAGGAGAAGAAAAAGAAGACCGCAAAACAGCGTCCACCGCGCAGATCCTGGCTCCGCAGGTTCGGTTCAGTTGTGAAGTGGATGTTCATACTCGGTATACTCGGCTGCCTGTTCGCCGGCGGCGCTGTAGCCGGCTACGTCACTTCAATAGTGAAGGACGATCCGGTACGGCCCGAAGAATTAATCCAGCAGCAGGTTGGGCTGAACGCCATTACCGGCTTTGCCTATTTCAGTGACGGACAGCCGATCGGCCAGCTCCGCACAGAAGAAGACCGCAGACTTATTGAATTCAACGATATTCCGCAGCTTGTGATTGATGCCGTTCTCGCTATAGAGGACAATAATTTCTACAATCATAAAGGGGTGGATTTCAGCGGCACCCTGCGGGCCGTTAAGCAAAAGGTACTGAATGAATCTGTTCAGACCGGGGGCAGCACCCTGACCCAGCAGCTTGCACGGCGCGTGTTCCTGAACCTGGACCGCACGGAAGACCGCAAGGTGAAGGAAATTCTGCTGTCCCTGCGGCTGGAACGTTTCTTGTCCAAGCAGGAAATTTTAACAGCTTATTTAAATAAGGTTCCTTTCGGGAACGGTTCCAACGGCTATAATGTATTCGGTATCAAGGCCGCCGCCAAAGGCATCTTCGGCCTGGATGATCTGGAGAAGCTGAACGTGGCCCAGGCGGCGTATCTCGCCGGCTTGCCGCAGCTCCCCTCCAAGTATTCTGCGTTCAACGGCGTAGGCGAATTCAACGAAACGGCCTTCGGCCGGGCAATGGACCGCCAGAAGCTGGTCTTACGGCGGATGCTGGAGGAGAACAAAATTACTACATCCCAGTACGACGAGGCCCTGCTCTTCGACATCAAGAGCTCTCTTGCACCGCATACCAAGAAGGCCTATGCCACCTTCCCTTATCTCATGATGGAGACCGAACGCAAAGCGTCCGAGATCCTGCTGAAGCTGAACCAGGATACGGCAGACAAGGCGGCCTCTGCTGCCGATTCCGCCCAAGCGCTGGAGGAAGCACGCCAGCAGTTAATGACCGGCGGCTACCGGGTGTACACCACCATTGACAAGAAAGTGTACAGTGCGATGCACAGCATCTCGGATGACAGCAGTAATTTCACCAAGGACAGCAAAGCCAGAGGCAAGGAACAGACGGCCGGTATGATGATCAACAACAAGACCGGCGCGATTCTCGGCATGATTGAAGGGCGCGATTTCAACATCGAGCAGATGAACTACGCCACCCAGATGATCCGCCAGCCCGGTTCCACCATGAAGCCGATTGCAGCATACCTGCCTGCACTGGATGCAGGTCTCATTCAGCCTGCGGGTATTCTGGATGATGCGCCGATTGTCATGAAGGACGGGGGCAAAGGCTACCACATTCCCAAGAACGCCAACAACCGTTATCAGGGTCTGGTAACCGCCCGTTATGCCCTGAACAAATCCCTGAACCTGCCCGCCTTGAAGCTGTTCAACGACAAGGTGGGTATTGAGAAGGCCTGGGCCTTCTCCAAGAAGCTGGGAATTACCACCATCCAGGACAATGACTATAGCGCTCAGACCGGGGTTATCGGGGGGCTGCGTTACGGGGTATCCGTGGAAGAATTGACCAATGCTTATTCCTCCATCGGTAACGGTGGTGCCTTCAATGATGCTTATATGATCGAGAAGATCGTGGATAGTCAGGGTAAAATCGTCTACCAGCATAAAGTTAACCCGGAGCAGGTCTTCTCCAAGCAGACCGCTTATCTGATGACGGATATGCTGCGCACCGTAATTACTGACGGAACAGCAACTACAGTGAAGAGGAACTACAAGCATTTCAAGGAAGTTCCGATTGTCGGCAAAACCGGCTCCACCCAGAACTATGGAGATGTCTGGTTCATGGGCTATTCGCCGGATGTCACCCTTGGAATTTGGGTGGGCTACAAAGAGCAGGTCAATACCCTTCAGGGGGATACGCAGAAGCGTCAGGCGCAGACCCTGTGGACCAAGGTAATGAATACAGTGATTGACAAACGTCCCGAGCTGTTCACCACGAAGCAATTCGCCCAGCCGGAGGGTATCGTCAAGGCGACAGTCTCGGCATACAGCGGCAAGAAGCCTTCCAAGCTGACGGACAGATTCACAACGGACCTGTTCAACGCGAAATTTGTTCCTAAGGAGAGCGACGACGGAATCTCCAATGCCAAATATATCACTTATAACGGGGTGAACTACATCCCTCTGGAAGGAACTCCTGAGGATTTCCTGAAGGAGAAGATTGTAGTCAAGCGTGAGAAGCCGATTCAGGAGCTGGTTAAAGAGCTGCTGGCCGCCTTCCCGGCAATGAAATCACATGAGTCCCTGGCGTACTACATGCCGCAGGATGCCAAGACCGACTATCCGACTGAGGTCGATCCGCGGGTCGATGACGGCAACGGGCCAAGTGCTCCCGGTGAAGTCATGGTTTCCTACAGTACAGGCAAGGCTGTAGTTACGTTCACTCCAAGCGGTTCGCCGGATGTTGTCGGCTACCGCCTCTACCGTTCCCTGAACGGCGGATCTTTCCAGAAGCAGGCCGTTCTCGCGGCTGGAGAGAGCACCGTCTTCAGGCCGGGTACTCCAGCAGGCGCTAATGCTACCTTCTATGTGGCTGCTGTAGACGTAGCCGGACATGAGACTGCTTCCGGCAGTGTGGCTGGCGGCATTAAGCCGACACCGGAGCCTACGCCTACTCCGGAACAGACGCCGGATGCAGAGCCGACACCGGATGCCGGAATCATCCCGGACAGTACAGAAGACCCTGGCATGATCATTGTTCAACCGCCTGCTGCGGATACTTCAACTCCGTTAGGCGGAACCAATGCAGCCGGCGGGAACAGCGGCGGAAATGCCACAGGTAATAACAGCGGGAAGCCTGCAGGCAATGCCGGCGGGAATACGGGTGGGAATGCCGGAGGCAGTACCACCACTAACGCAACAGGCAACTCTGGACGTTAAGCTGAACAGGCAGACTTCAATATAAGCTCAAAAGCCCGTTCCCCGGGATAAGGGGAACGGGCTTTTTTCAACGTACTCCAGCTCTGCCTAGTCTTCGATGGTAGACAAATCGCCTGCTGGAAGATGCAGCTCCCAGGCCTTCAGTACACGGCGCATAATTTTACCGGAACGGGTCTTGGGCAGCTTATCCTTGAACTCGATTTCACGCGGTGCCGCATGGGCAGACAGGCCTGCTTTGACAAATGCCGCGATCTCTTCCTTCAGTTCAGCGGTTGGACTGTATCCATCCCGCAGCGAGATGAAGGCCTTGATGATCTCTCCGCGCATGACATCCGGCTTGCCGATTACACCAGCCTCCGCCACAGCCGGATGCTCCACCAGCTTGCTCTCAACCTCGAAGGGTCCGATCCGCTCCCCGGAGGAATTGATCACATCATCAATCCGGCCTTGAAACCAGAAATAGCCGTCTTCATCCATGTACGCCGAGTCCCCAGAGATATACCATCCGGGAATCCGGAAGTATTCATCGTATTTAGCCTGGTTATTCCATACCTTGGCCATCATAGACGGCCAGGGAGTGCGGATGGCCAAATTACCCATAGAATACGGCGGCAGTACATTGCCGCGGTCATCAAGGATAGCTGCTTCAATCCCCGGCAGCGGCCGGCCCATGGAACCAGGCTTGATGTCCATTCCCGGGTAGTTGCAGATGAGCTGCGCTCCCGTCTCGGTCATCCACCACGTATCATGAATCCGCTGCTGATAGATTTTGTCGCCCCAACGCACGACCTCCGGATTCAGCGGTTCGCCTACAGACAGCACATGACGGAGACTGCTCAGATCGACCCCCTCCAGAGTCTCCTTGCCAGCCCCCATCAGCATGCGGAACGCCGTAGGTGCACTATACCATACGCTCACCCCGAAGCGCTCAATCGTCTTATACCAATCCAGCGGACTGAAACGTCCTCCCCGGACTACATTCGCTACCCCATTGAGCCAAGGGGCAAAGATCCCATAAGAGGTTCCGGTTACCCAACCCGGATCGGCCGTGCACCAGTATACATCGTCCGGCCGCAGGTCCAGAACTACCTTGCCTGTATAATAGTGCTGAATCATGGCTTTCTGCACATGGTAGATACCTTTGGGCTTCCCGGTGGAACCGGAGGTATAATGCATAATCAGACCGTCCGTAAGGCTCAGCCATTCCGGTTCCAGCTCGGCCGACGCTTCAGCCATTTCCGCTTCATAATTCAGCAGCCCCGAATCTTCAGCAGCAGAAGCTCCTACCACAAAGATATGGCGCAGTCCCGGGAGCTGCTCCCGCTTCACCCGGTGCAATAGCTCCGGTGTGGTTACTAACGCCACTGCTCCGCTATCCTCCAGACGGTCCTTGACCGCCGTCTCCATGAACGCCTCGAATAGCGGACCTGCCACTGCTCCCGTCTTCAGAATGCCGAGCAGGCTGAAATACAGCTCCGGGGTACGCGGCATGAAGATGAACACCCGGTCTCCTTTGCCGATTCCGTATTTGCGTAGTACATTACCGAACTTATTCGACCGTTCCCGTAAGTCGGCGAAGGTGTACCTCTCCTCACGCACCGCATCGCTGTAGATCAGTGCCGTAGCAGCCCCCCGCCCCTCCTCGACATGACGGTCTATCGCTTCATGTGCCATATTCACCTTGCCGGTCCCATGCCAGGAGAAGCTGCGCTCGACATCCTCCCACCGGAATTCATCAACTGCCCGGGAATAATCCTCCATATTCGAATGCTGCACCCGGCCCGGCAAAATTTCACCTCGAACTTGCCCCATTACTCTTGCCTCCCCTACTGGTTTGCTTTAAGCTTTAAGGGTACCATCTACTTCTAGTAATTCCGTCAACGCTCTAAATGTGAATATTCCGTGTCGGAATCAGTATATCACAGGAAGCGGTTACATTCCATATTATAGTGAACCGGAGGGAGCCCAAGCATGGAGCATCTTAAAATTCCTGTATCCCATACGATAGAGCATCAAGGCCGGCTGATTTCTGTCCGTGGCCCCCTATCGCCCGAAACACTTCAGACCTTAAGCATCCACCGCGATCTGGACGCCTTCCGTAAGCCGCAGGAGCAGCTTGAAGCACTGATAGAGATATCGGCCTTACCTGAAGGACGCATCGTGGCAGCGGTGGTCTCAGGCGCTATCGTGGGTTATGTCACCTTTCATTATCCGGATGAATTGGAGTTATGGTCCCAGGGCGGGATGGAAGATCTGATTGAGCTGGGAGCGATCGAAGTGGCTGACGAGTATCGCGGGAGCGGACTTGCGAAGCTGCTGGTTTCAAGTGCTTTTGAAGAGGGACAACTGGAGAACTGTATTGTATTCACAACCGAATATTATTGGCACTGGGACCTCAAGGGGAGCGGCCTTACCGTATGGGAGTACCGCCAGATGATGGAGAAGCTGATGAAGACGGTAGATATGGTGTGGTATGCCACCGATGATCCGGAGATCTGCTCGCATCCGGCCAACTGCCTCATGGTCCGCATGGGCCGGGAAGTACCGCTGTCCTCCCGCGAGACCTTCGACCGGGTGCGCTTCAGACAGCGGTTTATGTATTAATGCAGGCGGCCTGCCGGCAGGTTACATAGCCTTAAGCATATGCTCCAGAATGGCATGCGAATGCTGCGAGGCCGTTACGGTGAACTCACTGTAATTCACATGGGCTGAGCCGTCTGCTTTGTCTGACATGGAGCGTACGATTACAAAAGGTATCCCGTTCATATGGCAGACCTGGGCGACCGCCGCACCCTCCATCTCTGCACAGGCTCCGTCCAGCTGCTCACGCAGCATAGCTACTGAGGCCCTGCTGGCAATGAATTGATCCCCGGACAGCACAATACCTGTTACAGACTTCTGCTTGAGCTCATGACAAGCCTCTTCTGCTAACTTCACCAGCAGAGGATCTGCCTGGAAGGCAGAGATCTCCTGATAAGGGATCACGCCTCTGGCATAACCGAGCGCTGTAACATCCATATCATGCTGAATGCAGGAGGACGAAATAACAATATCCCCGATGTTCAGCTCAGGATGCAGCGCTCCGGCCACTCCGGTGAACAGCACCTGCTCTACGTCGAAGCTGTCCAGCAGAATCTGGGTGGTTACGGCGGCGTTCACCTTCCCTACCCCTGATTTGCAGACTACAGCCGCCTTCCCGAATACCTTCCCTGCATAAAAGGTAATGCCGGCCTTCACCGTGGTCTGCCGGTCCTCCATCTCTTCCAGCAGCAGCTTGATTTCTTCATCCATTGCGCCAATCAGTCCCAGCACTCCGCTCATTTCATATCCCCCTTGAACTTTCTGCCCGCAAACATAAAAAGCTCCCGAAGGAGCTTCTTATGAAACCTATGTTCACGCGACTGATCTTATTTGTTGACATGGTTGACAGACAGACGAAGAATGGTCTCATGCGGCAAAATAACCCGCGGATTCTCAACCGTCTCCTTCTTCATCAGCTTCGTCAGCAGTCTCATCGCCACAGCACCGAGATCATACATCGGCTGTGCTACAGTAGTGAGGAGCGGACGAACCATTGAAGCCATCCGGATGTTGTCTACACTGATAATCGAGAAGTCGTCCGGCACCTTGAGACCTTCATCCTGAATACTGTGAATGGCGCCAATTGCCATCTCATCAGTAGCGGCAAAGATAGCTGTAGGCTTCTTCTTCAGACCCAGGAAGTACTTCATGGCTTCGACACCGGATTCGTAACGATAGTTACCGATGCGTACCAGATCCTCCTGATACTCGATACCTGCCGCTTCCAGCGCCTTCTTGTAGCCATGGAACCGGGCATATCCGTTCGCAGGATCCTGCAGCGTACCGCTGATCATGGCGATCTCACGGTGTCCGTGGCGGATCAGCGTATTCACTGCATCAAATGCAGCCGTCTCGTGGTCGATATCCACGGAAGGATACGTTCCCTTCTCATCGCGGGTCGCACAGAGTACGATAGGCACAGCAGAGGTCTGGAACGCCTGAATATGCTCTTCCGTAACGGTTCCGCCCATGAACAGCAGCCCGTCCACCTGCTTCTCGAGCAGTGTGTTAATGACACGAATCTCTTTCTCTTTGCGCTTGTCAGCGTTACAGAGAATAATGTTGTAGTGATACATATTGGCAATATCTTCAATCCCGCGTGCAATTTCCGCAAAAATCGAGTTTGAGATATCTGGGATAACAACCCCTACGGTTGTCGTTTTCTTGCTGGCGAGACCTCTCGCCACAGCATTCGGACGATAGCCCAAACGCTCAATCGCTTCAAAAACCTTCTTCCGGGTCTGCGGTTTCACGTTGGGGTTATTATTCACAACCCGTGATACCGTAGCCATAGATACGCCTGCTTCTCGAGCTACATCGTAAATGGTTACCGTCAAATTACTCTCTCCATTGCGATAAATTTTATCGTTCGACTAATTAAAATTATGATACGACACTTTGTACAATTGTGCAATGATAACGCTTCATTTTCCTTTCAAAATTTCTTTCAAAGGTTGAAACGTCAGTCCTGGCGCGGCTTTAACGCCTTCCGCCAATTCCTGATTCTCCAATAGCTTCCAGTTGAAAGCCCTTAAAATTTCAAGAATTCCGTATGCTTTCTCTATCGTATCAAAAAGCGCGTGAAAAATCCAACATTCGTTGAAACTTTTTCATTGTTTTTGCAGACTTTTTTTCAAAATGTCAAAAAATGCTCTTTATTTGGCACTTTCTGCCGATTGAGCAGTCAACTGGGAGAGCCGCAAGCCAATCTCTTCCATCCACTTCTTGTCGGATAGATCCGCCGCCGTGCGGTATACATCCAGCAGCAGATCAATCCGGCTCTGCATAGCCTTGCGGATAGCCTCCTCCAGTTCCGGCAGGCCGCCGGCAAACAGGCCCGCAGAAAGCGTATCCTTCAGCACACTGGCCCACTCATTGCGGTCCGCAAAGGATAGATGAAGCTTGCCCGCAGGGCGCTCTCCAAGCTCCCGGATCAGCAGACCCAGGTCACGCTTAATAACCGGCAAGGGCTCATAACGGGCGCATTGCCCGCAGGTATATACAGGGACATGAGTAATTTTGATCTTCGCACTATAAATCAGCGTATGCATATGTATGGTCATGATCCCGCCGCAGCCACAAGACTTCTTCATTAATTGTTCCTTATACATCTCCCACACCTCAGAATGATCTTTTAAAAACGCATAGTTCTGCCTTTTCCCTATCTACTATTCGACCTTATTCCCCTGAATCCCTGCAAGTTTGCATATCATGTTTTAATTGGCAATAGTTTTAGGATTTTCCATATCGAAAAGTGACTTCAAGTCTCTCTTTTGATAGAATGACATAGATATCAGGAAGTTAAGCCGAAGGGAGCTGAACAGAATGAGACTTTCAGGTAAAAAAGTCATTGCGCTGGTGGACGATGAATTTGAAGACCTCGAGCTGTGGTATCCCGTATACCGCGTACGCGAGGAAGGGGCCGAGGTTCATTTGGCCGGCCTTGAGAAGGGAAAGACGTATGTCGGTAAGTATGGCGTACCTGCCACTGCTGAATACAGCTGGGACGAGTTGAACGCTGCCGATTATGACGGTATCCTCGTTCCCGGAGGCTGGGCACCCGACAAAATCCGCCGGTACAGCGCAGTGCTGAAGCTGGTGCAGGATTTCAATAGTGCGAAGAAGCCGATTGGCCAGATCTGCCATGCCGGATGGGTACTGATATCCGCGAAGATACTAGAGGGCGTAACCGTCACCTCCACACCGGGCATCCGTGACGATATGGAGAACGCTGGAGCCATCTGGAAGGACGAGCCTGTCGTCACTGACGGCCATATCATCTCCGCCCGCCGCCCGCCGGACCTGCCGCCTTACGGCAAAGCGTTCTGCGATGCGCTTGCTGGTGAATAGGCGGAATAGAATTGGAATAGCAGACTAATGCCGGAACGGCCACAAACAAGCCCTGCCTTATCTTTCGATGAGGTTCAGGGCTTGTTCTAATTCACCAGATGGTTACCGGATTGGAACGGACAGCTTCTCTTTGATCAGGGCAGGATATGCCTTAATGGCGAACGTCAGCGGCTGCGGATATATATTGCCCCCCAAACCAAGGTAATACATGTGAGGGATTGACTTCGCTTTCTCCGGCTCCGTGCGTTGCGGAATATCGATATCAAACTGATCTGTTGAATGAACTGTACCTGCTCCATCGGTAAATGTTGGCCCCAGCCTAAAGTCATTGTAGATACTGTTATTCTGTGCCTGAGAATCATATTCCAGCACCATCGTAGAGCCCCTTTCCGTGTTGTGGACAGACATTTGCAAATTCTGATCTGGAGCCTTGATAATTTGTTGCTTATCCGTATCTACAATTAATTGGGTTGCCTTCTTATCCAGCGCCAGAATTCCATTGATTTGCAGCTGGAGCGATTGTGCCGAGCTCCTGTCGTTGGCAAATATCAGTCTGCCCCCACTGTCCGTAAAGCTGGCAGCGCGTAAAGCCAGATACGTAAAATCACCGCTACCGCCTGCTAAGAGCCCCGGTTTGTACATGGAGAAGATCTGTTTGGAGTTCAGCGGGTCGGAAGTATAATCCATATAAATGCCGGAGGCGGCCAGATAGACCTGATTAATTTTAATTTTCTGACCTTCTATTTCCAGTGTTTTGTCTACATGTATGGTTTCTCCTGCCTTAGCAATCTCCTCCCGGTCTAGCGGAAGAGCTACAGACAATTTAGCAATAGAGCTATCTGCTGAAGCTGACGTGAACTGTTTGTACTTACCAAGTTCCAATTCCAGTGTAAATTGATCCGGAAGAGCGCCTCCGTCACTCTCCCACTGCCTTACTTCATAACCATAGGTTATACGATTTGGGGAAATTGAGTTCTCAGGCCCCAGGGATGTATGCAAAGGATTTGAAACAGCTGATGTTAACTGAATATGTGCTACTTTGGCCTTCTCATCAGTCTTATTCTGCAAGGAATACAAAATGATAATCCCCTTCTGATCTGCAGCAATTCCGTCTACAGTCAGGACAAATCCATTCTGCTCCGCAGTAACACCCGTAATGCGCTGTACAAGGCCAGCCTCGATTGCCGAAGATACGGCGTTTGTGGTCATCGCAGCTGGAATGTACTTTTCAAAGGGTCCATAGCTCTGATATATTGCTGCCTGATCGGGAGCTGCCCCTTGGGTCTTCAACACCTCACCCGCCCGGGGAAAGGAGAATAACAGCACAATCCCCAGCACTGCCGCCGCTGTAGCCAGAGCATAACGCTTCCTTAATGACATAGAGCTTCTGCGTGAAAGCGTTATGCCTTTACGGATTGCCGTATTCAGCTTCATCTCTGTAACCTCATCCGCTTCTGCCGACAGACTGTGGTAGTACTCCTTCAGCAGCTCTTCTTCGGTCTTGACCATGCTATAGTCCCCCTTTGATTCTCATTTTGTCGCGCAACTGCTTAAGTCCCTTGTTCAGCCAGGTCTTGACCGTTCCTTCCGGCTTACCCAGCACCTCGGCAATTTCTGTCAGCGTCATATCCCGGTAGTACTTCAGCACAAGCACCTGACGGTATTTCGGTTTTACCGCTTCCAGGGCCTGCTCCATATCCAGCTTACGGTCACTGGTCATCTCCTGTAGTCCAGCGCTTGCCGGTTCCGGGACAGGAGCAGCCAGCCGCTTCCTCCGCTTCAGTTCATCCTTGCAGCAGTTGATCAGAATCCGGGTCAGCCAGGGTGCGAACCGGTCCTCATCCTTCAGGCTCCCGCGCTTCACCCAGGCCCGGTATGTAGTTTCCTGAACCATCTCAAGTGACTCCGCTTCACTGCGCAAGTAGCTGTAAGCAATGCTGTAGAGTATTTTTTTCTGCTCCAGTACCCGGCTGATAAACAGCTGCTCCTGTTCATTCAAGTGGCGCACCTGCTCACCTTCCCACGTATGTTCCATCCAGGCTTAGTCTCCCCTTTCTTTTTTGACTTCTGTATATACTGACTGTCCCGCAGCCCAAACGGTTTTACTTTTTTGACAGCGCACTTGTTCCCAGTGATTGCAAAAGCAAAATAACCCCATAAAATGGGGCTTAGCTTCAATGATGACTCAGATACTTTGCGGGGACCCCAAAACATATAAAATCATTGAAAAAGCCCGGTGTGTATGGCCCCCTTGACCCTCACCCCGGACTTAATATCGATGTTCTTGTTCAACTTGTCCTTGTCATGCTGATAACTCTATGCCGCAAGAAGGCTATGACGTCTTCTCTTTGGAATCTCCGCCGGCGCCCAGCGGAAATCCGCTCCGTCCTACAAAAGCTGTAAGCTGCTCCTCTGTCTCCGAGCTGGTGCGGTTGCGGAAGCAGACCTTCGCAATCTCTCTGGCTTCAGAAGCCAGGGTGTTCAGCGTACGGTGCTTCACCTTCAGCAAGGCTTGCGGCGACATGCTCAGCACACTGATCCCCAGCTCCAGCCAGAGCGGCAGTGAGCGCTCGTCTGCGGCCATCTCGCCGCATACACTGACATCGATGCCTACGCTGCGTGCCGCATCCACCGTCATGCGGATCATGCGCAGCACTCCCGGATGGTACGGATGATACATATGGGCAATCTGCTCATTCATCCGGTCCACAGCCAGTACATACTGCACCAGATCATTCGTGCCGATACTGAAGAAGTCCACTTCCTCCGCCAGCAGGTCGGCAATCATCACTGCGGCCGGAACCTCAATCATTATACCTACCTTCATCTCGCGGTTATACGGTACTCCCCGGCTGTCCAGCTCGCTTTTCACCTCGTTCAGCACCGCTTTGGCCGCCTGCACCTCTTCGACCGAAGAGATCATCGGGAACATCATCCGCACATTGCCGTAATGACTGGCCCGCAGAATGGCTGTAATCTGGGTTTTGAACATATCCTTGCGGTCCAGGCTGATCCGGATGGCCCGGTAGCCAAGGAACGGGTTCTGCTCCTCCGGCAGCTGGAAGTAATCCAGGTGCTTGTCTCCCCCGATATCAAGCGTACGGATGACCACGGACTCCTTGCCGACTTTTTCCGCGACCAGCTTATAAACTTCGAACTGCTCCTCTTCTGTCGGAAAAGAACTGCGGTCCATATACAGGAACTCTGTGCGGAACAGCCCTACTCCCTCGGCCCCGTATTTCAGCGCCATATTCAGCTCCTTCACGGAACTGATATTGCCGGCCAGCCGCAGAGACACGCCATCCTTCGTGACCGCTTCGACAGTTGCCAGCAGCTCCAATTGCTCCCGCTTCCGCTGCTGCTTCGCACGTCTGGTGTTGAAATCAAGCAGTGTGGATTCATCCGGATGAATCATGACCGCCCCGGTCTCCCCATCGAGCACCAGCATGTCCCCTGTCTGGATAGGAGTCAGGATCTTGTTCTCCAGGCCCGCCACCAGCGGAATGCCGAGCGCACGGGCCATGATGGAGGAATGCGAGGTTTTGCCGCCCATCATCGTCGCTATGCCCAGCACATACGCCGGATTCAAATGCGCCAGCTGTGAGGGGGACAGCTCCTTCGCTACCAGGATGTACGGCTGGGTATCCGACGGCAGTGTAACCTCAGGCGCACCCAGGAGATGCTTCAGCAGGCGGTTGCCGACATCCTTGATATCCACCGCACGCTCCTTCATATATTCATCGTCGAGCAAATCGAACATCGCCACGAAGTGGTCGATCGCTTCCTTGACCGCCACCTCGGCTGCCTTGTATTGGCGTTCGATAATGCCGCGGATTTCGCTCATGAACACCGGATCATCCAGGATCGCCAGATGGGCATCGAAAATACTCGATTCCTCCGGTCCGACGACCTCGCGGAATTCTTTTTTAATAAACTCGATTTCGTCCTTGGAGGTCCGAATGCCTTCGTACAACCGTTCGAACTCCTTCGCCAGATCCACCGGATTCACCTGGGTGTCCGGCAGACTCCATTCCCAGTTCGGCAGGACAAAGGCCTTCCCGATGGCAACACCTGCTGCGGCGCCTATGCCTTGTATCATGCTTCGATCCCTCCAACATTGCTTTCATGTAGTACCACGGACATGACGGAAGACTGCCCCTTTTTCACGTTTTTGAATGGCGCATAGCTCCAGGATTTGACCCGGTCCGGGTTGGTAATCACCATCGGTGTCGCCAGCGAAGCGGCATGCTCCTTCAAGTAGGCCAGATCAAACTTGACCAGCAGCTGCCCCGGCTCCACACTGTCACCTTCCTGTACAAGCGCCTCAAACGGGCCCTTAAGCTGCGAAGTATCGATCCCGATATGCATGAGCACCTCGAGCCCTTCGGGCGTAGCAATGCCCACTGCGTGCATCGTAGGGTATACGTGCATCACTTTGCCGAATACGGGCGAGACCAGCTCTCCCTTTTCCGGGACAAAGGCCACCCCATCCCCAACCAGCTTCGCGGCAAAAATATGATCCGGCACCTCTTCAATCGGCATCATCCGTCCCTGGATCGGCGCACTGAACAGCACCTGCGGCAGATCGCGCAGCATCAGCTTGTCAATCTCCTCACGGATCAGCTCCGAATATGTACCGAAGACGACCTGCACATTGCCCCCGCCCAGCTTGATAATGCCTGCGGAGCCCAGCCCCTTCAGTGCCCCTGTATCTATGAAGCGGTCATTATGCACCGTTAATCTCAGCCGGGTGATGCAGGCCTGAACCTGCACAATATTCTCCTTGCCGCCCAGTGCCTCCAGAATCAGCGGAGCCTGATACGGGATATTGCCCGCCCAGTCGCCCAGCTCAGAGCCTTCCTCGCGGCCCGGCGTAGGAATCTGGAACCGGCGGATCGCCCAGCGGAACACGTTATAATATACAATGCCATAGCCGATCCCGATTGGAATCAGCAGCCAGGCCCGCTGGGACAGATGCATATTGAGGAAGAAGTCGATGGTCCCCGCCGAATAGGAGAAGCCATGATGAATCCCGAGCGAGTAGGTCAGCACCATCGCAAGCCCGGACATGACCACATGCAGTGCAAACAAATACGGCGACGCGAACAGGAAGGCAAATTCAATCTGCTCCGACACTCCGGTCAGAAAGCACACCAAAGCTGCACGTAAAAACGTCTTCTTGATCTTGGGCTTGAGGTCCTCGCGCGCTTCCTGAATGATCGCAAAGGCAATTGCGGGCAGGGCGAACATCATAATCGGGAATAGCCCGGCCATGAACACACCCGCTGTAGGGTCACCGGCAAAAAAGCGCGGCAAATCCCCCTGTACGACCGCACTGCCGTCAGGCGTCGTAAAGGAGCCCAATTGAAACCAGAACACATTATTCAGAATATGGTGCAGGCCAAAGGCCGTCAGCACCCTGTATAGCACCCCGTACACAAACACTCCATAGCCGCCGGTCAGCTGCACTACCCTGAACAGCTCGTTGAGCAGCTCCTGCAAGAGCGGAGACACACCGAGCATGATCCAGGCGAACAGCGCCGAGAATAAGCCCATGAACAGCAAAACAAAACGCGACCCTCCAAAAAACTGGATCGCCTCCGGCAGCTTGATATTCTTAAACCGGTTATGCGCTACACCGGCTACAATCCCAAGGATAATACCAATTAATGTTGCAGGCTGTACAGCCCCGTCTCCCATGTTGGACACAATCCGGTCATAAGTGAACATCCCTGCGAGTGCGGCCAGTCCCGCCGGTCCGGCCTGATTGGACAACCCCCACGCCACACCGACAGCAAACAAATAAGGCATGAAATAGAATATTCCTTGCCCCGCGTACGTCGTCACTTCGGATAGCGAAGAAAGTCCCCATGCAGACCACGGTAAGCTGCCCAGACTCAGCAGGATAGCTGCCGCCGGAAGCACCATGGTAGGAAGCATAATGGCTCTGCCCAACTGCTGCAAAGATCCGAGCCAATTCAAGGCGACCCTCTCCTTTCTTTCTATATTGAATGGTAAGCGTTACAGCAGTTTTTGTCAAAAGAATCTGGGGATGAACCGGAGGTGAAGCGCGCTACG